>UQKD01000003.1 GCA_900541585.1 uncultured Alistipes sp. | reverse complement strand
GGCGGCGCCCAAGAAAGAGGGCAAGAACACGAAGGAGATTTCGCGCAGCCACAAGGTCATCACCTCGGACAACGGCCTGGTGACGATCACCGGCGGCAAGTGGACCTCCTACCGCCTGATGGCCGAGGACACGGTGGACAAGGCCATCGAGGTAGCGGGCCTTCCCGAGCGCAAGTGCGTGACCAAGAAATTCCATATCCACGGCTACCGCAAGAATCCCAACCTCGCCGACCATATGTACGTTTACGGTTCGGACGAGCCGAAGATCCTGAACCTGATCAAGGAGAACCCGGCGCTGGGCGAAAAACTCTCGCCGAAGTTCGGCTATACGCTGGCCGAGGTGGTATGGGCCGTGCGCGAAGAGATGGCCCTTTCGGTCGAGGACGTGCTGGCGCGCCGCGTGCGGCTGCTGTTCGTCGACGCCCGCGAGGCGATGGCCGCCGCCCCGAAGGTCGCCGAAACGATGGCCCGCGAACTGGGCCGCGACCAGGCATGGATCGATGCGCAGGTCGAAAGTTTCACGAAGATGGCAAAAAATTATATCTTTGAGGAAAATTAAAACCGCCTGAATCCCCGAAACCCGAATATCCCCGAAGCCCCGTCCTGCAAAGGAGGGGCTTTGGAGGTAAAAGCCAAAACTATAACAACTTGAACATGTGGAAATTACTACAACCCCCTGCGTATAGACCGGAAATGGAGGCCGACAAGGTCGATGCGAAGTACAAACGCATGCGTCTGCAGGTATTCCTCGGCATCTTCATCGGATATGCCGGCTTCTACATCGTCCGGAAGAATTTCTCGATGGCGATTCCCGAGCTCACGCTGCTCGGCTTCGACCAGAGCGAGTTGAGCATCGTCCTCTCGATGAACGCCGTGGCCTACGCCCTTTCCAAATTCCTGATGGGAAGCGTCTCCGACCGCAGCAATGCGCGTGTATTCCTGCCGCTGGGACTGGTCCTGGCCGCCGTGGCGATGATGTTCATGATCGTCCCGGTAACGCTGCTCGGCCCGGAGCACAAGCGGCTGGCCATCATCCTCATGGCGGTCCTGAACTTCCTGGTGGGCTGGTTCAACGGGATGGGCTGGCCTCCGTGCGGCCGCGTCATGACCCACTGGTTCTCGATCAAGGAACGCGGCACGAAGATGTCGATCTGGAACTGCGCCCACAATGTGGGCGGGGCGCTGGTAGGCCCGATGGCCGTTTACGGCGCCATCTGGTTCGGCTCCTGGTTCTACGGAAGCCACTCGGAATTCTACTTCCTGATAGGCACTTACCTCTTCCCGGCGGTCGTCGCCATCTTCATCGCCATCCTGGCCTACGTGCTGATCCGCGACACGCCGCAGTCGTGCAGCCTACCTTCGGTGGAGAAGTGGCGCAACGACTATCCGAAGAATTACAGCGCCAAGCAGGAAGAGGTGCTTTCGACGCGCGAAATTTTCTTCAAGTACGTTCTGAACAACAAACTGCTGTGGTTCATCGCCATCGCCAACGCCTTCGTCTACATGGTGCGCTACGGATGCCTCGACTGGGCGCCGACCTTTCTCCGCGACGCACAGGGCTACGACATCAAGCAGGCTGGCTGGGCCTACTTCGCTTACGAGTTCGCCGCCATTCCCGGCACGCTGGTCTGCGGCTGGTTGAGCGACAAGGTGTTCCACGGACGCCGCGCCGTCCCCACCATTCTTTTCATGGCGATCGTCGCGGTCTTCATCTTCCTCTACTGGCAGTTCTCGTCGAACTACGTCATCGTCACCATGTCGCTGATCGCCATCGGGTTCTTCATCTACGGCCCGGTCATGCTCATCGGCGTGCAGGCGCTCGACCTGGCCCCGAAAAACGCGGCCGGAACGGCGGCCGGACTGACCGGATTCTTCGGCTATTTCCTCGGAACGGCCATCCTGGCCAATATCGTGATCGGCTCCGTGGCCGAAAAGGCCGGCTGGGACTGGACATTCATCCTGCTCATCGCAGCCTGCTTCCTCTCGATCCTCTTCATGGCCTTCACATACAAGGGGGAAAAGGAAGTTCTCGGTCAGAAATAGCACGACCGCCCGAAGCGGCTCAACGAATTGCGAAACCCCTTAACTCCCGGTTAAGGGGTTTTTCGCACCCTCCGACCAGACGATCGACCAAGGCATGGAAACGGGGCGAATGGTCGTGGTGAACCGTGTGGCAGAGTTCGTGGACGATCACATAGTCGCGCAGGTGCTCCGGAAGGGTCATCAGAAAGAGGCTCAACGAGATGTTGTTGCACCCCGAACAGCTCCCCCACTTCGTGCGCGAGGCGCGGATCGAAAGTTTCCCGTACTTCAGCCCCGTCGCCTCCGACAGCCGCGCAATACGCCCCGGCAGATCGGCTTTCGCCGCGCGGCGCAGTTCTTCGATACGGGCCTCCTGCTCCTCGGGCGGCAGCTGCGGAGGCAGGGATGCCCGTTTGCGGGCCAGCCGTTCGCGCGCCGCCCCGATCCATGCCTCTTTTTGCTCCAGAAATCCCAAAGCCCGTTTTTGCGACACCCCGCAGGGAAACGCCAACCGCACGGCCCCCGTGGCGCGCACCGAAATGGAAATGCGGCGGGCGCGCACGGTCTGCGAGAGGGTCACCTCGCCCAGCCGGGGATGCACATAGACCGAGATCATCGCATCAGCACAGCATTGATCGACATTCCCTGTATTACAACGGCAGAGTCCGTACGTTCCAACTTAATATTTTCGAACAGAATCCGGCAACGGTCATCGCGGTAATCCAACAGCCGCAGCAACTGCTCCGGCGTAGGCTCGCACGCTTCGGCCGGATCGAATCCACTCCTTTCCAATTGGCGTTCCAGCAAATCCCGACAGGGAATCCCGTATACGGCTCGCTCCTCCCCCAAAAACAGACGAAGCGTATCGTTACTGATATCATAACTATTATCGTTGTACCAGTTCCGGAGATTCGTATAATAATGCGGATATTCCGCATTTACCTCGAACCGGACATTAATGGGTGCCTCCAGTTCAATGATATTGGTATCGACACATGTATCGACACAACACCAATCATAGCCCCACCTCACGTAATCGCGCATCCCTTCGGGGAAGATCGCGGCCAGATCGTCGAGGTCCTTCACACCGAACCGTGCGAAAGCCGCGCTGTCGCGGCGGATGTAGTCGAGCGACTCGTACAAGTGGCGGTACTGCTTTTTATATACCGTATCGGCAAGCGGAAACGGCGTCAGCAGAAGCCGTCCCCCGGCGTCGAGACGATCGAGCGACCGCGCGATCCGCTCGGCGCGATGCAGCTGCGACCGCACGGCGACCCTCTCCGGCTCGAAAGCCGGCACATAGGCGACCGCGGCGAAGCTCACCCACGCCGCAAGGCACACCCACAGGTAGCGGCCCGCGCGCCGCGACAGAAACAGCAGTACGCAGAAGGTCATCAGGCCGCCGCACACCACGAGGTAGACGCGCGGTTCGGTCAGCCCGTATTCGTTCGTACGGCGCACCACACCGATCCAGAACAGCACCAGCACGGGCAGCGACACCAGGCTGAAACGATTGAAGAACCAGTCGTAAATCCGCTTTTCAAGCAGTTGCCCCAGCGCCTTCACGGCCAGCGCCGTCATCGTGAATCCGAAGACCATGTAGGCCACGCCGCCCTCGGGCAGCGACCACGTGACGAGGATTTTGACCATGTAAAGGTAAAGGATCACGGCATAGATCAGCAGCGCGGGCGTCACGATGTAGTTCAGCAGCACTTCGAGGATGCGGTTGCCGCGCAGTTCGGCGCCCCGCCAACGGTCGGCCATCATCAGGAACAGCAGCGGCACGGCCAGTGTCTCGCAGATCGTCACGGCCCAGACCGCGACGTCCCCGATCCATTCGCCTTCAAGCCCGAAAATATAGGTCGTCGAGTAAAGTATGGCGTAAAACAGTCCCAGCGCGACATTGGCGAACAGCAGGGCCAGCGCACCCGAGCGCAGCCAGATGACCGTTCCGCTCACGAAAAGGTCGTTCCGCACGGTCCGCAGGCTCAACAGCAGCAGCAACGGAGCCAGTATGCCGAGCGAGATGTGAAAAGGTGCGCTTCCGACCCACGCCTCCAGCCCGCCCCAGAGCGACAGCGGCACGAGCGGGACCCACGAAACCCAGTAAACCCTCCGCCACGGTCCGCGGCCCGCCAGCACGTTGAGCGCAAGGGCCAGCGCGAAGAAGAGCGGCACAAGGGCCAGCTTCACGAGAAGCAGGTCGTCGTCCCATTGCAGTTCATAGGTCGCGAGACATCCCACGCAGGCATAAAGCGCCAGGAGCATTTCGACCGGGTACGACCGCACGACCCGCACGGCCCCTTCGCGGAGCCAGCGCAGGCAGGATTCGAGTTTCTTTTTCATAGGTTTATCAGTGTCTGTCTGGTTTATCGGATTCCGCGGACCGCAATCACAGCCCGCGGATGTATTTGCCCCGCCCTTCTTCCCGCAAAAGCGGCGTCCCGCACGGCGGCAGGCCGGCATTCCGGAGAATCGGTTCCGGGAAACGGCTATTCACCGCCTTCGCCGATGCGTTGGCGTACGACCTCGAACAGCATCACGGCCGCCGCGGCCGAGACGTTGAGCGACTCGATGTGGCCGATCAGCGGGATGGCCAGCTGCTCGTCGCAGAGTTTGAGCACCTCTTTCGAGATGCCCGTATCCTCGGCGCCCATCACGATCACCGTAGGACGGCGGAAATCGGCGTCGTAGAGCAGCTTGCGGCTCTTCTCCGTGGCGGCTACGACCTGGAAGCCCTCCGTCTGCAAAGCCTTGAGCGTGTTGCGGACCGAGCCGACACGGCACACCGGAATCGTCGTCAGCGCCCCGGCCGACGAACGGATCGCCTCGGCGTTCACGGGCGCAGAGTTCTTCAGCGGCGTGATCAGCCCGTGCGCCCCGGCGCACTCGGCCGAGCGGGCGATGGCCCCGAAATTCCGCACGTCGGTCACCCCGTCGAACAACACCACGAGCGGCGTCTCGTCTTCGGGCACACGTTCCAGAATGTCGGCCAGCTGCACATACTCGATAGCCGCGGTCTGCGCCACGACTCCCTGGTGGTTGCCGCGCGTCAGGCGGTTAAGCTTCTCGACCGGAACCTCCTGATAATGCAGGCGGTGGCGCATGCAAAGGTCTTTCAGCTCCTGCATCAGCTGCCCTTCGGCGCCCTTGCGGATGTAGAGTTTTTCGATCTGCTTTCCGGCCTCGATCGCTTCGGCCACGGGACGAATCCCGAAAATGATATTATCCATTGTGCAAAATTATTATCTGTTCATCGTAAAGTCCGGCGCGGATGGGACATACAAGACGTATTTCCCATTCGGGACGGACGAGGGATGGACGAAAAGAGCCGCATAAAATCGAAAATCACTGTTCTTCGACGAGTTCCAGCTCGTACGACGCCTTCTCCCACTCGTGCATCTGGTGGTCGTAGCGGGTTTTCAGTTCGTTGTAGGCCTTGTAGTCGGCCTCGTTGTATTCGGTCGCGGCGGCGAACCGCGCATCGTACTCCGCGATCCGCTTCTCGATCTCCGCCAGGTCGGCCTCCACGGCTTCGACGGCTTTCCGCAACTTGCGGACCTGCCTCTCCTGCTCCTTCCGCTGCTCGTAGGAGAGTTTTCCGGAGACAGCCGGCTCGTCGCCCTTCGCCGCGGTCTTGGCCGGAGCGTCCTTCCGCTCGATCTCCTGCAGCGACTCCAGCTTGCGCTTTTCGAGGAAATAGTAGATGCCGCCCAGGTACTCCTTCACCCCGCCGTCGCGGAATTCGTAGACCTTCTCGACCATGCCGTCGAGGAATTCGCGGTCGTGCGACACCACGACCACCGTCCCGTCGTATTTCATGATGGCGTTCTTGAGGATGTCCTTCGAACGCATGTCCATGTGGTTCGTCGGCTCGTCCAGCACCAGCAGGTTGCGCGGTTCGAGCATCATGCGGGCCATCGCCAGACGCGCCCGTTCACCGCCGGAGAGGACCTTGACCTTCTTGTCGATGTCCTCGCCGCGGAACAGGAACGCCCCCAGAATGTCGCGCAGGCGGGTGCGGATGTCACCCACAGCCACACGGTCCAGCGTGTCGTAGACCGTGAAATCGCCGTCCATCAAATCGTCCTGATTCTGGGCGTAATACCCGATATTGACGTTCGCCCCGAGGCGCACCGACCCTTCGGTCGGCGTCAGCTGGCCGATCAGCATGCGCGCGAGGGTCGTCTTGCCCTCGCCGTTGCGGCCCACCAGCGCGATCTTGTCGCCCTTCCCGATCACGAAATTCGCTCCGCTGAAAACATGTTTCGCTCCGAACGACATGCCGGCCTCGCTGATCTCCGCGACGATCTGCCCCGAGCGGGGCGCGGGCGGGAACTTGATGTTGAGCGTGGCGAGGTCCTCCTCCTCGATCTCGAGACGGTCCAGCCGCTCCAGCTGCTTGATACGCGACTGCACCTGGTTCGACTTGGTGGGCTTGTAGCGGAACTTCTCGATGAACTCCTCGGTCTTCTCGATCATCCGCTGCTGGTTCTCGTAGGCCGCCACCTGCTGCGCCCGGCGCTCGGCGCGCAGGACGACGTATTTCGAATAGGAGACCTTGTAATCGGTGATCTTGCCCAGCGACAGTTCGACCGTGCGGTTGGTGACGTTGTCCAGGAAGGCACGGTCGTGCGAAATGAGCAGCACCGCGCCGTTGTAATTCCGGAGATACTCTTCGAGCCACTGAATCGACTCGATGTCGAGGTGGTTCGTCGGCTCGTCCAGCAGGAAGATCGAGGGCCGCCTGAGCAGCAGCTTCGCCAGTTCGATACGCATGCGCCAGCCGCCCGAGAACTCGCTCGTGGCGCGCCCGAAGTCCTCGCGCTTGAACCCGAGGCCCAGCAGCGTCTTCTCGATGTCCGCGTCGCGGGTCTCGCCGCCGAGGATATGGTAGTGGTCCTGCGCGTCGTTCAGACGGTGCAGGAGCTGTTCGTATTCGGGGCTTTCGTAGTCGGTGCGCTCGGCGATCTCGCGCGTCAGGTACTCGATCCGGGCTTCGAGCCGCAGCACCTCCTCGAAGGCCTTGGCGGTCTCTTCGGCGAGTGTCGTGGTGTCCGCCACGCGCATCGTCTGCGGCAGGTAGCCGATCGTGCAGTCGCCGTTGAGCGTCACGGCGCCCGACGTGGGCTGCTGTTCGCCCGTGATGATGCGCAGGAGCGTGGTTTTACCTGCGCCGTTCCTGCCCACCAGGCCGATGCGGTCCTTCGGGTTGATCAGGAACGAAATATTGTCGAAGAGGGTCCAGCCCCCATAGCTTACGGTAAGGTTGTCGAGTGAAATCATAAATTCGTAAACGCACGTATCATTTCTTCCGGAAGGTCTCCACGGCGAATTCACGATTCGGTCCCGACATTCCCTCCAAGCCTTCCTTTGACAAAGGGAGGCTTTCCAGTCGTCAAACCATTTCACCGCCGGCAAATCCCATATCCGGATAATTGCAGCAAAGTTAGCGATTTAATCCGACATATCGTATCTTTACGGTCCCGAAACAGAATCCCGGATATGGAAAAACTGGAACGATACCTGCAATTCATGCGCGAAACCGAACGGCTGAAAAACGTCCTGCGCTCGGCCCGCACCTCGGCCGGACGGCACGAAAGCACTGCCGAACACACGTGGCGGCTGGCCCTGCTGGCCCTCGTCCTTGCGGACGAAAAGCCGGAACTCGACCTGCAGCGGGTCCTCGCGATGTGCCTGGTCCACGACCTCGGGGAGGCTTACGAAGGCGACATCCCGGCTGTCGCGCAGTGCGACCCCGCCGCCAAAGCCGCTGCGGAACAGTCGGCCATGGAGCGGCTCACGCCCCTGCTGCCCGATGAAGCCGCAGCACGCATCCGGACGCTCTGGGAGGAGTACGAAGCCTGCGCCACGCCCGAAGCCCGCTGGGTCAAGGCGCTCGACAAGGCCGAAACCATCCTCCAGCACAACCAGGGGGCCAATCCCGCCGATTTCGATTACGAATTCAACCTGACCTACGGTGCGGAGTGGTTCCGCGACGATGCGCTCCTGCGCCAACTGCGCCGCCTGCTCGATGCCGAGACGGCCTGGCACGCCGGGCGTTGACGGAGTATTTTTTCCGAAATGAAATCCTCCGGGCGGCTCCGGACGAACCGCCCGGTCAGGCGTTGAGCATCTTCACGACCTCGGCCGCGGGGTCCGCGGCGCCGAAGACGGCGTTGCCGGCCACAAGCACGTCGGCGCCCGCCCCGTAAACCTCGCCGGCATTGTGCGATGAAAGGCCGCCGTCGACCTCAATGATCGTTTCGAGACCCATTTCACGGGCCATGGCGCGCAGTTCCCGGATCTTCTCCAGCGACCCCGGGATGAACGACTGTCCGCCGAATCCCGGCTCGACGCTCATCACCAGCACCAGATCGACCAGCGGCAGCACCTCGCGCAACGCCTCCACCGGCGTCGCCGGCTTGATCGACACACCCGCTTTGGCCCCGGCCCGGCGGATCAGCGCGACGCACCCCGCGGGGTCGTCCGTCGCTTCGAGGTGGAAGGTCACCAGGTCGGCGCCCGCCTCGGCGAAGCGCGCGACGTATTTTTCCGGGCTGACGATCATCAGGTGCACGTCGAGGAATTTCGCCGTCGCCTTGCGGATGGCTTTCAGCACGGGGAACCCGAATGAAATGTTGGGGACGAAAACGCCGTCCATCACGTCGATATGCACCCATTCGGCCGCACTGGCGTCGACCATCCGGGTATCGCGCTCCAGATGGCCGAAGTCGGCCGAGAGCATCGAAGGGGCTACTATACGTTGCATGAATCAAAGAGTTTGTCGGTCAAAGATACGAAAAATTCCACGGAAAATTCTACCTTTGTCATCATGAATACCGCATTCATTCTTGCAATCATCGTGCTCGGCGCCCTCTCGGCGGCGCTCGGGGCCATGCTCGCCGCCGCCCGCCGCGAAGCCGGCCACCTGCGTGCCGAAAAGACCGCCGCCGAGCAGGCCCGCCTGCAAGCCGAAGCGGACATCCGCGTGCAGATCGAAAACCGGCTGCGCACCGAAACCGAACTGGCCGCCCTGCGCGCCTCGTCCCAGACGGAAATCGCCGGTCTGAAACAAAAGAACGCCGAGGAACGCGCCGCCGAGAAAGCCGAGCGCGAACAGCTCGAAGAACGTTTCCGCCAGCAGTTCAAGAACCTCGCCACGGAGATTCTGGGCGAGCAGTCGCAGCGGTTCAAGGAGACGAACAAGGAGTCGATCGATATCCTTTTGAAGCCGTTCAGGGAGAATATCGTCGATTTCCGCAAGCGCGTCGAGGAGATCTACACCACGCAGACCTCCCAGCGCGGCGAACTGAAATCGGAACTCAAGCGCCTGATGGAACTCAACCAGACGATCTCCACCGAGGCCCGGAACCTGACCGACGCCCTGAAAGGCAATTCGAAGGTGCAGGGCGACTGGGGCGAGATGCTGCTCGAAACGATCCTCGACAGTTCGGCCCTCTCGAAGGGCATCCACTACCAAACGCAGTACAACATCAAGGACGAGGAGGGGCGCAACCTGCGGCCCGACGTGGTGCTGCACCTGCCCGAGAAGAAGGACATCGTCATCGACTCGAAGGTCTCGCTCACGGCCTTCGTGGGTTACTCCTCGGCCGACACGGAGGAGGAGCGGCGGCGTTACCTCGCAGCGCACGTCGCCTCGGTGCGGCAGCACGTCACCGAACTGGGGCGCAAGGAGTACCAGCGGCGACTGAACTCGCCCGACTTCGTCATCATGTTCGTCCCCAACGAACCGGCGTTCCTCGCGGCGCTGCAGAACGACACGGCCATCTGGTCCGACGCCTACGACAAAAAGGTGATCATCTCGTCGCCGACGAACCTTTTCGCCCTGCTGAAACTCGTCGCCGACCTCTGGAAATACAACGACCAGGACAAGAACACCCGGGAGATCGCCGCCTGCGGGCTGAAACTCTACGAACAGCTGGTGGCCTTCACCGCCTCGCTCGAAGGGGTCGGCACGGCGCTGGACAAAGCCCGCGACGCCTACGAAGACGCCCACAAACGCCTCTGCACGGGCAACGACAACATCATCCGCGTCGGCGAACGCCTGCGCAAGACTGCCCGCCTGCAAACCAAGCGGCAGCATGCCGCGCGCACGCTCGAAATCGCCGGCGACGATGCGGATTCGGACGACCGGTCCGAAGACCCCGCCGCCCTGCCGGACAGCGGCGTGTAGCCCCTCCGCAAAAAAATCGCGCCGCAGGCTCATCGTTTTGCCTGCGGGAGGTGTCTATTCAGCAAACTAACCCCATAAACAGATGAAAAGAGCGACAATTCTTTTTACGGCCCTGTGGCTGGCGCTGGGCGCGGCCGCAGCCGGGAATCCCCAAGCCGATCCCCGGGCCGTGGTCGAGGCGGGCAACGCACGCTTCACGGTGCTCACCCCGCAGCTGATCCGCATGGAGTGGAGCGCCGACGGACGCTTCGAGGACCGCGCCACGCTGACGTTCGTCAACCGCCGGACCCCCGTTCCCGAGTTCAGGGTCCGCGACACAAAATCCCGCCTGACGATCACCACCCCGGCCCTGACGCTGACCTATACCAAAGGCGAGAAGTTCTCCGCCGCGAACCTGAAAGCCGTCTTCAGGCTCAACGGCCGCAAGGTCGTCTGGACCCCCGGCACGGAGGACCCGCAGAACCTCATGGGCACGACCCGCACGCTCGACGGATGCGACGGCCGGAAACTGGGCCGCGAACCGATGGAGCAGGGACTCCTGTCGCGCGCGGGCTGGTCGGTGGTCGACGACAGCCCGCGCCACGTGCTGACGCCCGACGGTTCGAAATGGAAGGAGTGGGTCGAAGCGCGCCCCGCGGGCGACCGGCAGGATTTGTACCTCTTCGCCTACGGACACGACTACAAGCAGGCGCTCGCCGACTTCCAGCTCGTCGCAGGCCGTGCGCCGCTGCCCCCGAAGTACACCTTCGGCTATTGGTGGAGCCGCTACTGGCAGTATTCCGACAACGAGTTCGTCGACCTGGTGCAGAAACTCAAGTCGGTCGACATTCCGATCGACGTGCTGATCGTCGACATGGACTGGCACGAGACCTGGGGCCTGCGCAAGAAAAATCCCGCCAAGGACGAGTACGGACAGCGCATCGGCTGGACGGGCTACACCTGGCAGAAGGAGCTGTTCCCCTCGCCCGCAAATTTCCTGAAGTGGACCGAAACCCAGGACCTCAAAGTGGCGCTCAACCTCCACCCCGCTTCGGGCATCCAGCCCTATGAAGCCGTCTACGACGCCTTCACCGCGGAGTACGGCTGGCAGGAGAAAGGCAAGGGCGTGCCGTTCCATATCGACGACCGGAAATGGGCCGACGCCTATTTCAAGACCGTGCTGAACCCGATGGAGCGCCAGGGCGTCGATTTCTGGTGGCTCGACTGGCAGCAGTGGATGGAGTCGAAATTCACCCCTGGACTTTCGAACACCTTCTGGCTCAACTACACCTTCTTCCACCACGCCGAGCAGCAAAACCCCGCGCTGCGGCCCTTCATCTACCACCGCTGGGGCGGTCTCGGGTCGCACCGCTATCCGCTGGCCTTCTCGGGCGACACCTACGCCAAGTGGGAGACGCTGGCCTTCCTGCCCTACTTCACGTCCACCTCGTCCAATGTCAACTACGGCTACTGGGGCCACGACATCGGGGGCCACATGTTCAAGAAGGAGACCCGCGAGACCGACCCCGAGCTTTACACCCGCTGGCTGCAATACGGCGTCTTCACCCCGATCTTCAAGACCCACTCGACCAAGGACCCGCGCATCGAGCGCTACCTCTGGTTCTTCCCCGACCACCTGTTCGTCATGCGCGACGCCATCCGCCTGCGCTACACGCTCGCACCCTATATCTATGCCGCGGCCCGCGAGAACTACGACACGGGCGTCGGCATGTGCCGCCCGATGTACTACGACCATCCCGAGCAGGACGAGGCCTACAACGTCCCCGAGCAGTTCATGTTCGGCGGCGACATCCTCGCCACGGCCGTCGTGGAGCCGGTCGACAGCGTCACGGGGCTCGCCGCACGCCGCATCTGGTTCCCCGAAGGGCGGTGGTACGACTGCGCCACGGGAGCGATGTACGAGGGCGGCCGCACCGAAGAACTGCACTACACCCTCTCGGAAAACCCCTGGTACGCCCGGGCCGGAGCCATCCTTCCGATGAACCCGCAGACGGTGAAAAACCTCCAGCAGCCGTGCGACACGCTGGTGCTGACCTTCATCCCCGGGGCCGACGGCGAACTTGTCCACTACGAGGACGACGGCGTCAGCCAGCAGTACGCCACGGCCTACGCCACCACGAAGGTCACCAAGACGCAGGCGGGCAACACCCTGCGCGCCGTCATCGCGCCCCGCGAAGGCTCCTACGCGGGCGCTCCCGGCAGCCGCAGTTATGAACTGCGCTTCCCCGCCACCTTCCCGCCCCGCTCGGTGACGGTCGACGGACGCGAGATTCCCTACGCCCGCTTCCCCAAGGCCGGCGAGTGGACCTACGACGCCTATACGCTCGCCCCGGTCGTCTACACGGGCGAGGCCGCCTGCGACCGTCCGCTGGAGGTCGTGCTGACCTTCGACGACCATGCCGCGGCACACCAGTCCGACCTCTACGGCAAAAGCGGCGTCTTCAATCGCTGCGTCGGCCTGACCGTCGAATTCAAGACCGAGCAGGGCAAGACGGAACCCTACCTGATGCTGCCCGTCGAATACCTCAACGTGTCGCAATGCCCCAACTTCATCCTCGAAGACCCGGGCCGTATCGCCGACTACCTCGCAGCCTACGAGAGGAACAAGGCCGCGCTGTTCGAGACCTCGGACCGAATGACGATCATCGGCGACAATTTCAAGAAACGCCTCCGCGCGCAGATCGGCGGCGTGAAATAGCCGCCCGCCCGAAATGAAAAACCCCGCTGATACCAGCGGGGTTTTCATTTCATTCCGGTCCGGTTACGGCCTCGCCTTCCAGCTTTTGCGCATCCGGCTTTCGATGCCCGGCGTCGCGTCGAGAGCCATCGCCTCCACGATGTCGTCCCACGATTCGGCGACCCAGCCGACACGCTCCCGGCAGCGCTTCAGAACCTCCACGGCCCAGACCTTCACGGCGACTTTGGACTCCGGCGACACGGCCCATTCGGCGGCCGCCTCGGCGATCCGCTCCAGGTCGCCCGATTCGGGTGTATAACGTCCCAGCAGGTCGGCCATGATCTTGCCGAAATGACGCCGCGCGCTGGCATTGGCGCACGCCGCGAAATCCTGCCGGCAAAACTCCTCCGCATGGGGCATAAACGCCTCGGGGACGCCGAACCAGATCCGTTCGAGCACATAGGCGCTGCGAAACAGCACCTTCTGCCGGACGGGCTTCGGCAACTCCGGATGCGGCGCGGTCGCCACCCCGTACAACAGGTCCACGGCCCCGGCATCGCGCACCCGCCGGGCCGTCTCGTCGGCGAAATTGCCATAGAACCGTTCCGACAGGAGTTTCACGAGGTCCGCTTCGGTCATACAACCGCTCAAAACAGTTTCTTGCGGGATGTCGTAACGACGAAATCCTTCAGGTAGAACGGCTCGAAATAGGCGATGTCCTCCGTGCGTCCTTCGTCGAGGGCCTGCTGGGCGAGACGGGCAAGCCCGCGGGCCGACGGAGTCACCTCCACGCATACCGCGTCGGGAAGGATGTCAGCACACTTGCGCGCTCCGCTGCCGAAGATCACGAACGGACGCCCCTGACCGCGGAACGCCGGGAAACTTCCAGCATCGACCACCTCGGCCGAGACCTCGCTCTGCGGACGCCCTTCGGCATCGAAAACCTGCGCGTAGACCTCCATGCGCCGGGCATCGACCATCGGACAGAGGTAAGCTCCGTCCCAACCGTCGACCGCGAGAATCCCCGCCTCGTAGTCCTCGCGGGCCACCTCGGCCAGCGCGTCCAGCGACCCGACGGCCACCAGCGGTTTCCGTAGGCCGTAGCAAAGTCCCTTGGCGAACGACACACCGATGCGCAGCCCCGTATACGATCCGGGACCTTTACCCACAGCCACGGCGTCGAGATCGTCGGGCGCAATGTCCGTCTCGCGCAGCAGTTCGTCGACGAACACGCCAACCTTGCGGGCGTGGTCGCGCCCCTCGTCGCTCTCGCGCAGCGACAGCAGTTCGCCGTCCTTGGCGATCCCCACGGAACAGACATCCGTTCCGGTCTCAATACATAGAATCAAAGACATATTCCTTATCGTTTATCAATCACCCCGAAATGCTCCAGCGCACGGCGAATCCCGTCGTCGTCGACCGAAGCCGTTATGTAGTCCGCGGCGGCGAGCGCCTCGTCGCACGCGTTGCCCATCGCCACGCCCACGCCTGCGGCCCGCAGCATTGCCACGTCGTTGCCGCCGTCGCCGAAAGCCATCGTCTCGTCGTGCGCAAAGCCGAAATGCGCGGCGAACTCGGCCATGCCTGTCGCCTTGTCGACACCCCTCACGTTGATGTCGGCGAAAACCGGACACCAGCGCGTCGCCACGAGCGACGGCAGCTCGGCCATCACCCGGCGCTGGGTTTCGGGGTCGAAGAAGAAGCACATCTGGCAGCACTCTGCATTGTCGAACAGCTCGTAGAGATTCGTTTCGACCGGCATCGGATGCGCCACCATCCGCGCCCACTCCTCGGCGCCGGGCGACAGACGGTTGACGAACAGCCCCTCGTTCAGCTCGAAGGCCAGCGAGAACCCGTAACGGTCGGCAAGCTGCATGGCGCGCTCGAAATCGGACCGCGGAATCGGATGCCGGGCCACGACGCGGCCGTCGCGCATCAGGCAGTCGGCGCCGTTGAGCGCCGCCACGCCGTCGTAAGGAATTTCGCCCAGCTCGTCCAGGTCGGCAGCCGCGCGCCCCGTGGCGATAAAAAGCCGCACACCCCGTGCGTGGGCCTCACGCAGCGCAGCGAGCGCCGAGACGGGCACTTCGTGGGTCTTGAAACTGATCAACGTCCCGTCGACGTCCAGAAACAGGGCTTTTTTCATCGCCTATAAGTCTTTAGGGCCTTGTCCATCTCGCGCTTGGCGTCGTTCTCCTTCAGATACTCGCGCTTGTCGTACGACTTGCGGCCGCGGGCCAGCCCCACGACGACCTTTGCCAGGCCGCGCTCGTTCAGGAACAGCCGCAGGCCCACGATCGTGAGGCCCTTGTCCTGCGAGGCGCGCCGGAGCTTGTCCAGTTCGCGGGCCGTGAGCAGCAGCTTGCGGTCGCGGCGCGGCACGTGGTTGTTGCACGTTCCCCAGGCGTATTCGGCGATGTTGATGCCGCGCACCCACAGTTCGCCCTTGTCGAAATAACAGAACGTATCGACCATCGAGGCCTTGCCGGCACGGATCGACTTGATCTCCGTTCCGACGAGCACGATGCCCGCAACGTATTCTTCCAGAATCTCATAGTCGAACGTCGCGCGCTTGTTCCGGATATTTATCTTTTTCTGTTCACTCATAATACTCAAAAACGGCACACAAATTGCGATTTTAATTGCGGGGGTGGGAATCGGTCAAGGTAACTAATTCTTTTATCTTTGATATGTTTTACACATCTTTCTGTTTATTTTCTGTTTGCACACGGTATGCGCAGTGATGCGTGTACGACCCGAGACCCGCCCCCTTTTTCTTTAAAAATCCTTATCCCGAAGTCTCCCTTCAATGCGGCCCGTCAAATACGGGTCATAGGATCAGTCGTTGTATTTTCTTTGCAATGGTTACTTTCACCTTGTTATAGCCCGCCAGCCGCTGCATGATTTCCTTCTCCTCATCGTCCGGAAGTTCATCGCCCAGCCGGCCCTGCAACTCCTTGATCAGCGTCTCGATCACCTTCGACTTGTAGAGCGTCACGGCCTTCGGAACTCCCACGGCCAGCATCTCGGCGTCGGTGTCGATGTGTATCTCCTTGCGCCGCCACAGCTCGCTGGCCACGTAGTTGTCGTCCGAGGTGAGGATGTCCACCGACATGTTGCACACCTCGGGGTCGATGTGGTTCAGGAAGACGTGCGCCGGAACCTCCACCCCCGTCCCCAGCTGCGCCCACTGCTCGCGGTAGGCGGCCATGATCTTGTTGTAGACCGGATTGCGAAAGACGATGTTGTCGTCGCTCAGCTCCGAGAAAATCACCTCCGCCACATTGCACGCCACCATCGTCCGCCCCTCCTTGAAGTCGAACGAGCAGTGCCCGTACTTGAGCAGGTACTTCACGATCTCGCGCTCCAGCGTCTCGAAGCTGCTCCCCGCCTCGACCTGTTTGACGAACTCCACCTCGGGCTGTTTCACCTCCCGCTGCCGGAGGGTCGTCTGCCGGCGCAGGAACTCGTCCGTCTCGCGGTCGCCCGACGTGGTCATGCGCTTGCGCGCCACCTCCGAAATGAGGATCTGCTCGTCGATGTCCATGATCCGCGCGCACTCCTTGATGTAGACCGAGCGCTGGATCGGGTCGGGAATCTGCGACACCGACTGCACCATGTCAGCGATCAGCGCCGCTTTCCGGATCGGATCGCCCTGCGCGTCCTGCAACAGCAGTTTGGCCTTGAACTCCAGGAAATCCTGTTCGTTGGCGCGGATATACTCCTGCAACTCGGATGCCGTATGGCTGCGCGCGAACGAATCGGGGTCCTCCGGCTCGGGCAGCAGCACCACGCGCACGTTCATGCCCTCCTTCAAGATCATGTCGATACCGCGCAGCGAAGCGTGAATACCCGCCGAGTCGCCGTCGTAGATCACCGTGATATTCTTCGTAAAGCGGTTCAGCAGGCGTATCTGCTCCGTCGTGAGCGACGTGCCGGACGACGACACGACGTTCTCCACCCCCGCCTGGTGCATTGAAATCACGTCGGTATAGCCCTCGACCATGATGGCGAAGTCCTGCTGCTGAATGGCCTTCTTGGCGAAATAGAGACCGTAAAGCTCGCGTTTCTTGCTGTATATCTCGCTTTCGGGGGAGTTCTGGTACTTGGCCACCTGCTTGTCCGTGCGCAGCGTGCGGCCTCCGAACGCCACGATGCGCCCCGAAATGTTGTGCACGGGGAAGATCACCCGGTCGCGGAAGCGGTCGTAGAGCGACCCGTCGCTCTCGCGTTGCAGCGAAAGTCCCGTCGAGACGAGAAACTCCTGCTTGTAACCCGCCGCCAGCGCATCCTTCGACATCCGGTCGCCCTTCGCCGGGCAGAACCCGAGGCCGAATTTCCGGATCGTGGCGTCGGTCATTCCGCGCTTCTGGCGGAAATAGGCGAGTCCCACGCTCTGCCCTTCGGTCTCGCGGTGGAGGTAGTTGGCGAAGTACTCCGCGGCCCAGCCGTTCAGGGCGAACATCGACTCGCGATCGTCGTTGCGGCGCACCTCCTCCTCGGTCATCTCCTTCTCCTTGACCTCGATGCCGTAGCGCTTGGCCACCATCTTCAGGGCCTCGGGATAGGTGATGTTCTCGTGTTCCATCAGGAAGGTCACGGCGTTGCCGCCCTTGCCGCATCCGAAACACTTGTAGACGCCCTTCGAGGGCGACACGACGAACGACGGGGTTTTCTCGTTGTGGAACGGACAGCACGCCTGATAATTCACGCCCTTGCGTTTGAGCGTGACGTAGTCGCCGACAATATCCACGATATTGGCGGCGGCGTAAATGCGGTCTACTGTTTCCCGGTCGATCATAGCGTACAAAGATACGGAAAAATATCAAGAATGTTGCAGGACATACGCCGCAGCCCGTGATTTCCGTTCTATATCCGATAAAAATATGTAACTTTGCCCCATGGATTTCAAACTCGTATCGGACTACGCCCCGATGGGCGACCAGCCGGAGGCGATCGGGCAGCTCGTCAGCTCGATCGAACACGGTTCCAAACACAACACGCTGCTGGGCGTCACGGGTTCGGGAAAGACTTTCACGGTGGCCAACGTCATCGCGCGGCTGAACCGTCCGACGCTGGTCCTGAGCCACAACAAGACCCTCGCGGCGCAGTTGTACGGGGAGTTCCGCAACTTCTTCCCGGAGAACGCCGTGGAGTATTTCGTCTCCTATTACGACTACTACCAGCCGGAGGCCTACCTGCCTTCGACGGACACCTATATCGAGAAAGACCTCCAGATCAACGCCGAGATCGAGAAGATGCGCCTCGGCACGGTCGCCACGCTGCTCTCGGGGCGCCGCGACGTCGTCGTCGTGTCGAGCGTCTCGTGCCTCTACGGCGCGGGCAACCCGGCGGACTTCCACGCCACGGCCATCAACATCAAGGTCGGCCAGGTCGTCAGCTACAAGCATTTCCTCTACAAGCTCGTCGAGGCGCTCTACACCCGCACCGAACGCGAACTGGAGCCTGCGACGTTCCGCGTCAACGGCGACACGGTGGACATCATGGCGCCCTTCGGCGAGTTCGGCAACCAGTGCTTCCGCGTGATGTTCTTCGACAACGAGGTCGAGGCCATCCAGTCGATCGACCCCGTAACGGGACAGCGCATCGCCTCGCTCGACAGCATCACGCTCTACGCCACGAACCTGTTCGTGACGACCAAAGAGCGCATCAACGCCGCCGTGCAGCAGATCTACCTCGATCTGGGCAAGCAGATCGAGTTTTTCGAACGCGCCGGGCGTCCGATGGAGGCGCAGCGCATCAAGCAGCGCGTGGAGTACGACCTTGAAATGATCAAGGAGTTGGGCTACTGCCCGGGCATCGAGAACTATTCGCGTTATTTCGACGGCCGCGCCGCCGGGACGCGCCCCTTCTGCCTGATCGACTATTTTCCGAAGGACTACCTGATGGTCGTGGACGAGAGCCACGTCACCCTGCCGCAGGTCCACGCCATGTTCGGCGGCGACCGCGCCCGCAAGGAGAACCTCGTGGAGTACGGCTTCCGCCTCCCGGCCGCCAAGGACAACCGCCCGGTGACCTTCTCGGAGTTCGAACAGTTGCAGGGCACGTCGATCTACGTGAGCGCCACGCCCGCGGACTACGAGCTGATGAAGAGCGAGGGCGTGATCGTCGAACAGCTGATCCGCCCCACGGGCCTCGTGGACCCGCCGCTGGAGGTGCGCGTGACGCTGAACCAGATCGACGACCTGATCGGGGAGATCGACAAACGCGTGAAGAACGACGACAAGGTGCTCGTGACGACCATCACCAAACGCATGGCCGAGGAGCTTTCGAAATACTTCGACCGCGTGGGCGTGCGCAACCGCTACATCCACTCGGACGTCGACACACTGGAACGCATCCAGATTCTCGAGGACCTGCGCGCCGGCATGTTCGACGTGCTGGTGGGCGTGAACCTGCTGCGCGAGGGACTCGACCTGCCGGAGGTGGCGCTCGTGGCGATCCTCGACGCCGACAAGGAGGGTTTCCTGCGCAACGTCCGGTCGCTCACGCAGATCGCCGGGCGCGCCGCGCGCCACTCGCAGGGCAACGTGATCCTCTACGCCGACACCTGCACCGATTCGATGCGCTACGCCATCGAGCAGAGCAACCGCCGCCGCGAGAAGCAGGTGCGCTACAACATGGAGCACGAAATGCTGCCTCGGCAGGCGCAGAAGAGCGGCTCGGGACAGAGCGCCCTGCTGGCGGGCCGCGTCGACACGCCGGAGGTCGGCATGACGGCCTACCCCATCGCCGAAGACCACTACGCCACGGCCGCCGACGTGCAGAAGAGCTACACGGCCAGCGAAAACATCGACGCGCTGATCGACAAGGCCCGCGAGGACATGGAACGCGCGGCCAAATCGCTGGACTTCCTCGCCGCGGCGAAATTCCGCGACCGGATGTACGAACTCCAGAAACTGCGGGAGGAGAACCGCAAGAAATAGAAAAAGGGACCGTCACCGGTCCCTTTCCGTTTTGCGCATCCGGCGGCCCTACGGCTTTTCGGCGTGCCGGAAGGTGAAGTATTTGGCCGCGAGGAAACTGTAAACCGTCGTCAGCAGCGTGGTCATCATCTTCGCCGGCGTAGGCCACACGCCGCAGACCTCCACGAAGAATTTCAGACCCGCATAGGTCAGCAGGACCGATCCCGCCACCGAAAGCAGGTAGCGCAGGAGCTGCGTCCCGGCGCCGATCGGCGACCGGCGGAACGCCACGTAACGGTTGAGCCAGAAGCCCACGAAGAAGGTGAACGGAAAGACGAGGATCATCGCCGCGATATGCGGGGAGACGACCACGAATCCCAGGTCGAAATAGCGGTGGGCTACGATGAAATTGTAAAAGAGGAAGTAACAGAAGGGGTCGAACAGGATGTAGGTCACACCCCCGCAGACCGCGTAACGGAACACCTGCCGGGGCAGGACCGCGGCGACGGGCCGGATGTAAAACCAGTCGACCGCCCGGGTTATCAACTCCGCAAGGGCCATCAGCGGGCGGTATAGGTCCACATGTCGGGGAAACGCCCGCCCTGTGCGCGGATGAACTGCGCACAGACCCCGGCATCGTCCGACGAGAAGGGCGAAACCATGAATTTCTCCCCGAAACGGTAAATCCGGCAACGGAACGCCGACTCTTTGCCCGCGGTCTCCCGCACGGCGCGCCGGGCGTTCTCTTCGGTGCTGAAAACCCCCAGCACGACATAGTGGCGGCCCGAAAGCAACGCCATCGGAGCGCCCTGTTCTTCGGCCCGATGCGTTTCAGCGGTCTCCGGTTCCGGTGCGGCGGCGGACGTCTCCGGAACTGCGCTCCCCGCCTGCGCGGCGGATTCCCCGGCCACGGGCTGCACCGCCGGGGGAACCCCGACCGAAGCATCGGGCGCCTCGACGGTCCCGAGGCTGTCGGGGGCAACGGGAATTTCCGTCACGGCCGCCGCTTCCGGTGTCTCCGACGCCTCCGGATAGAGCAGCAGGAACTCCCGCCCGCCGTAAACCACCGCGATCCCGATTGCCGCGACGCCGACCCACAGCGGCCAGTCGAAACGGCGCTGCACACGAATCCGCACGGGTTCGTGCCCCTGCGGATTCAGCCGGAGGTCGAACGCCTCGTCGAGGATAAAATTCTTGAATTTCAGCTCCCCGACGCCCTCGACGGTCAGCAGGTTGGCCCGGTGCACCCGGGCGATCCAACGGTCGTAGACGGCCTGCGCCTCGGCTTCGGGATTCTCGTATCCGCCGTCCTCGCGCATGACGCGGGCGATCTCGTCGACCAGCGACACGCCCTGCTGCTGCGAGGTGAAGGCCACCGTGCGGCTCGGCGGCAGCACAGAGCGCCGGTTGAGCCGCCTGGCTCCCTGCCGCTCGGTGTAGAGCGAACCTACGCCGGGCAGAAAAACCTCCCCGCCGCCGGCCAGCAGATTGCCTATAAGCCTGCCGATCTGCTCTTCCATCGGATTACCGTTCATTTTTTCTTCTTTTTAGGCGTTGCGGCCGGGGCTTTCGGAGCCGGGGCCGGAACCGTCTCGGGCCGGGTGGCGCCCCGCCAGATCATATAGATTCCCAGCAGGATGAAGGGAATGCTGAGCCACTGGCCCATGTCGAGGGCCCAGCCCAGTTCGAAAGGCTCCTGCTCGGTTTTGATGTACTCGATGAAAAAGCGCGTGAGGAAGGTGCCGATCAGGCCGATTCCGAACAGGATGCCCGGACGGCGGCGCGCGGTGTCCTTCTTGTAATAGAGCCAGCAGAGGATGCCGAAAGTCGCCAGATAGCAGAGCGCCTCGTAAATCTGCGTCGGGTGCACCGCCGCAGGGGCGAACTCGGCCACCCACTTGTGCGAACGGACGAACTCGAAGCCCCACGGCAGGGTCGTCGCCTGGCCGAAAATCTCCGAGTTGAAGAGGTTGCCCAGCCGCACGATCGCGCCGCCGATGCCCACCGGAATCATGATGCGGTCCAGCGACCAGATGTAAGGCAGTCTGTTGCGGCGCGAGAAGAACCACAGCCCGATCAGCAGGCCGATGGCCGCGCCGTGGCTGGCCATTCCTCCGTCGCGGAATCCCGTGATGATGGTCCACGGCTTCGAAAGGTATTCCATCGTGTCGTAGAACAGACAGTGGCCGAGCCGCGCTCCGAGGATCGTGGCGAGCGTTCCGTAAATGAAGATCGACTCCGAGACCTTTGCGGGAAGTCCTTCGCGTCTGACGAAGTTGTCGAAGAATTTCGCGCCGATCAGGATGGCCAGCGCCCACATCAGCCCATAGTAACGGATGTCGAGCGACCCGATGCTGAACAGCACCGGATCGAAATTCCAGACAATGGATAGCGGTTGTGACAGTAATATCATTTATTCAAGTTGTTACTCCATTCGGCCCCGATTCCCTTTCGCCCGGCCGCAGTCGCCGCCTTCGGTGCCGTATTCAAATCTGCCCCGCCCCGACCCTCCTTCAGGGAGGGAGGCGGCCTGCGTTCCGCACATCATCGTAGGAACCGGTTCTTACGATAAGGAACGGCCGAACAACGCTTTTATTTTACCTCCTGCAAATTCACCTTCTTCAGCGTGAAGGAGAACGTGCTGCCCACGCCGAGTTCGCTGCGGACCGTGATCCGTTCGCCGTGCGCCTCGACGATATGTTTGACGATGGCCAGCCCGAGTCCCGTGCCGCCCTGCTCCCGCGACCGCCCCTTGTCCGTACGGTAGAAGCGCTCGAACACGCGCGGCAGATCCTCCTTGGCGATGCCCGAACCGTTGTCCTCGACCTCGACCAGAATTTTGTCCAGCATGTCGCGGAACCGGATGCGGGTCTGCCCGCCCTCCTTGCCGTAGCGGATCGAGTTGATGATCAGGTTGACGAACACCTGCCCGATGTAGTGTTTGTCGGCCAGCACCCAGAAGGGCGAAGGCAGGTTGTCGGCCCCCTTGACCGAAATCCGGATCTCCTTCCTGTCGGCCTCCATCTCGGCCTGCTCGGCGATCTCCCTGGCCAGCGCCACCACGTCGAATCGCTCCAGATTGAGCTTGTTCATGCTGCTTTCGAGCTTCGAAATGGTGTCGAGGTCATTGACGATGTTGATCAGGCGGTCGATGCTCTTCTCGGCGCGTTCGAGGTATTTGCGGTTGATCAGCTCGTCCTCCAGCCCGCCGTCCAGCAGCGTCGAAATATACCCCTGGATATTGAATATCGGGGTTTTCAGTTCGTGGGCCACGTTGCCCAGATACTGCTTGCGGAAGCACTCGGCCTCCTTCAGCCGGGCGATCTCCTTGTCGTTGGTGTCGGCCCAGGCCGTCAGTTCCTCGCCGATGTTCTCGACGCGCTTGCCCTTCAGTTCCGAGAAGATCTCGTTGGTGTGCACGTCGCGCGAAAGCACGATCGAATAGATCGGCTTGAGTTTGTAAGCCACGTACTTGCGGATAATGAACAGCGCCGCGAGCGCCACCACGACGAACACTCCGGCCGACGTGCAGAGCGTGATCCACCACGCCACGTCGAGCAGCGTCATGCCTACGGCGACGATCGCCGCGGCGAGCAGGGCGATCCACAGCGACGCCCCCTCCTTTGTCTTGATGTGCACCATAGGCTTACTTCATGTAGTTTTGCATCAGCCGGGCGATGTATTTGCCGACGATGTCGAATTCGAGGTTCACGACCGAGCCGACTTCGATGCGGCAGAAATTCGTGTGCTCGAAGGTGTAGGGAATGATCGCCACCCGGAAACTGCTCTCCTTCGAGTCGCAGACCGTGAGGCTCACGCCGTTGACCGTCACCGAACCTTTCTCGACCGTACAGAGTCCGGCTCCCTGCGGCTCGTACTCGAAGGTGAAGTACCAGCTTCCGTCGGCATCCTCCTTCGCCGTGCAGACCGCCGTCTGGTCGACGTGCCCCTGCACGATGTGCCCGTCGAGCAGGGCATCGGGTTTCATCGACCGTTCGAGGTTGACCAGATCGCCTTCGCGCAGCAGCCCGAGGTTGCTCCTGTCGAGCGTCTCCTTCATGGCCGTCACGGTGTAGGTGTCCTCCGTGATGTCCACAACTGTCAAACATACGCCGTTATGTGCTATGCTCTGGTCGATTTTCAACTCCTTGCAGAAATCCGCCCGAAGCGTGAAATCCTTGTTCTGACGGTCCGTACGGATCGAAACCACTTCCGCCGTACGTTCCACGATGCCTGAAAACATACTCTTCAACTGTTTATGATCAATTTGCCCTTCACGTTGTAGACCGAGACTATATCGCTGACATTCAAAACGATGTCATCGTAATTCTCCCGATCTCCGGCCACCAGGCGGACTTTGCCCTCCTCGTCGGCGGCCCGAACTATCCGCAAAGTTACAATTTTTCGGCAGACAATCACATATTCACCCCCGGGAATAATTGCATCGCGGTCCACGGCTTTCAGCAGTACGACCGTTCCGGGCGGCACGATGCTTCCCATCGCACGCCCCGTATAGCACATCGCCAGGTCGCACACCCCCACCGGAGGCACGACGAGGTTGCTCTCGGCGTCGAGGTGTTCCAGGTGCGCGATGCCCTGTTCGACATCCACATTATAATAAGGTATCTGCGCGCCGCGTGTCCGCTCCTCGGAGAACATCTGTCCTTCGCCGGTCAGCAGCCAGAGTTTGTCCACCTGGGGGAATTTGCTGACGATACGGTCGGCAACATCCAGCGAAATACCGTTGTTGCCCCGCTTTATCTGATAGAGGTTCTCACCGCGCGCCAGGCCGATATATCGCGCAAAATAGTTGGTCGACATATTCGCCCACTTGATTACGGCCTCGATTCTTTGCCAATTATTCTGCTTTTCTCGCATTTTTTTTCGAATATTAAAATTTTTTTTGCATCTTTGCACACCCGGTCCCGTAGTTCAATGGATAGAATATAAGATTCCGGTTCTTACGATATGGGTTCGATTCCCGTCGGGACTACCAGGCACAGGTGCGCAACAAGCGCACTTGTGCTTTTTTTTATCGTATCTGGGCGAATGCAAGGTCGGGCGTCACTTAATTTATTCAACAAAAATAGTAACAAATTTCGATCATACAACAAAAAATAGCACTTTTGATCGCTTGAATACCACTTTTGGGCACACCTATTTATAATAGGACAAAAGGAATCCGCACGTCCGGTGCGAACTCCTCCTATACAATAAATGTGCGATTTATAAAATCAGACTTTAAAAAGAGAGGCGCACGCCCAGTCTCAGGGTTAGCGTCAGGGGTGAATCCGTACGCGACGTACGCAATCCGGTTTCTGTGAAGTAATACGATCCTTCGGGTTCGAAATAGAGTCCCACCATACCGCCGACACGGTACTGTGCTCCCACGGCGGCAAGCGCCGACCACTGCACGCCGGGTTCGTCGACGGTCTTGGAGCCGAGTTTGGCCGAGACGCATTTCTCGACCATGCCCCCCGCACCCATATATAACGAGAAGCGGCCGCGTTCGAGGAACTGCCAGTTGAACCGGAGGGGAACCCCTATGAAATGGAGCTTTTGGCTCACGTCGTCCGAAGAGTACTGCATCCTTACGTCCGAACGCAGCAGGGTGTAGTTCACGCCGCTCTCCAACGACACCCCGTGCGCGAACTCCTTGCGTACGGCGATGCCGAAACTCAACGGCTGGTGGTGGCGGAACGAACTCTCGCCGTATTCATTGCTGCGCAGGGGCGCCAGGTTGTTGCCGTTGCCGACCACCGACGAAGCGTCGTTCGCTATCGAATTGTAACGCAGCCGGGGAGCCAGCCCTTCGCCGTTTCCGCCTGCCACGCCGCCGCCGGCGAAAAGCGAGAACGACGCCTTCTTATGCGGTTTGGTGTAGGCCACGAACGGCTCGCCGGAGAGTGCCGTACGGCTGACCGAACCTGCCGCCGACCGCGTCGCGGGCTGCCGGGCAGCCTGTTGCGGCGCCTTTCCGCCGGAGGCCGCCTCCGCGGTCTCTCCGGAGACCGTCCTTGCCCTTTCGCCGGAAGCCGCCTTTGCTGTTTCTCCGGCCACCGCCTCCGCTGTCTGCCCGGAACCTTCCGCCGCCTCTCCGGCCCGGACTGCAGGCTCACCGTCCGCCCGGACATTTTCCAGGTCCGCCTTCCGCGCAGACTGCCCTGCGGCCGCAGCGAGAAGTGTCCGCCGCCCCGCGGAGGATACGTCCCCGGCGGCCTGCTCCCGAGGCAGTCCCACCGCCTTTGCAAGGGCGTCCCGCACGGTTTCCGGCTCCGCGGGCTGCGGTATGGCAACCGCGGCTGCCCCGTCTTCCGCCACCGATGCGATAACAGTCCCATCATTCTCCAACGCCTTGTCCGGCCGAAGCAGGAATTCACCCGCAACGACACAGATCAGCACGGCAGCGGCTGCGGCGGCAATCCGCGGCCAGTAGATCCGCCATACGGACTCGCGGGGTTTGGCCTCGGGAGCCACCGCCCCCGGAACCGCACCGCCCAACTCGCGTTGCAGACGCTCCCATCCCCCCGCCGGAGGCGGGAGTTCGGCGTCGCGAAGCGCGTTCCGCATGGCATCGATCCAATCCTTGTCTTGTTTCATAATCCTATGTGAGTCCGGCAGCACCGGATGATTCACCTTTATTAATTATCCCGGAGCCGCACCCTGCCAAATTTCTAATGCGTCTCCAAATAAGCCCTGACCCTGCGGGCCAGCATGGCCCGGGCGCGGAACAACTGCGAAGAGGAGCTTTTCTCGTTGATTCCCAACATCCTGGCGATGTCGCGGTGGGAATACTCCTCGATGCAGTAGAGGTTGAATACCGCCCGGTAACCCTCGGGCAGCTCACCGATGAACCGCATCAGCACGTCGCGCGGAACGCGGGCCATCTCCGACACGTCCGGCTCCGCCACCTCCGCCGCGGCCTTTCCCTCGTCGAGCGTCACGCTTCCCAGCTTGCTGCGGCTGCGGATCCACTCCAGCGCCACGTTGACCGTGACCCGCTCGATCCAGGCGCGCAGCGAACCGGGTCCCCGGTAGGTGAAGCGGTCGAACGCCCCGTAGATCTTCAGGAAAGCGTCGTGGAGCAGGTCCTCGGCCGTCGCGCGGTCTCCGGCATAACGCATGCAAATCGATAACAGACGGCCTGCATAGCGGTCGTACAGCTCCTTGCGGGCCGTATCGTCCCCCTTCCTGCACCCTTCGGCCAGTATCTGTTCCTCCATTTGCATTACACACTACACTCTATAAATGCGGCGGAAGGCAAAAGACTGCATGGCATGAAAAAAATTTATTTCACATGCAGTATTCCGCCCTGCCGGACGTTTTAAGAGCGAAAGGTAACATAAAATATGGATATTATGAAAAAATTCGGTTTATTCCTTATCGCAGCGACACTCGTCATGGCCTTTGTTTCATGCAATGACGACGACAGCAAACCACTCCGTACACTCATCACCACCGTCCGCACGCTCGACGGCGGAGACTACTATTTCCAACGCGACAACGGGGAGACGCTCTACCCCGGCAACAAGTCCCGCGTCCCGGGCTACAAGCCCGATCCCGACAAAACACAGCGGGTCATCATCTTGTTCACATTGGAGAACGGCATTGCCAATTACGATTACAACATCGACCTTTACGCCGTCGAGAACATCTACACCGGCACTTCGGAGGTCGTGACCGACGCAGCGCGGCTCGAAGAGCTGGGCAGCGCCAAAACGGGCTTCCAGAGCAATACGTTCAACCTCACGAAAGAGTGGCTGACCTTCTATGCGCTCTATCCCGTATCGGACAATTCGAAACACACGTTCACGGTGATCGTCAACGAGGTGAAAGACGGGGACGAAGGTGCCGAACAGGCCGAAGCGGCCGATGCGGATTACCTGCAACTGGAGTTGCGCCACAACCCCGGCGGCGACACGCAGGGCTATACCGACGGCTACTACGTTTCGTTCGACCTCACGCCGCTCGCCGAGTTGCTCGAAGGCAAGAAAGGCGTCGTCCTGCATATCGAAACCTACGAAAACGGCTCCCAGGAGATCGAACTCGACCTGCCGCAGGAGAAGTAGCCACTCCCTCACGGCAGCTGTTCCGGTCCGCCACTCTGCGGGCCGGATTTTTTTCGCCCTGCCGCGACATGCCCCCGGGCGAAGCGGAACCGCCGCTCCCGGACCATGCGCCGGATCGCCGCTTCGACACACGAACCGTTCCGCCCCGGCCCGCCTCCCGGCACATTGTTTTTTCGCCCGAAGGGCGCGGATTTGCCGAAAATCGCTATCTTTGCATCATGTCAATCGTACGCAACACGGAGAGCGATCTCGAATTCGAAAACAAAATCCGTCCGCAGGAGCTGGAAACCTTCTCCGGGCAGGACAAGATCGTCGATAACCTCCATATTTTCATCAAGGCGGCGCTCATGCGCGGCGACTCGCTCGACCACGTCCTGCTGCACGGCCCCCCGGGACTGGGCAAGACGACGCTGGCGAACATCATCGCCAACGAAATGGGGGCGCAATTGCGCGTCACGTCGGGTCCCGTGCTCGACAAGCCGGGCGACCTGGCGGGCCTGCTGACCAACCTCAACCCGGGCGACGTGCTTTTCATCGACGAGATCCACCGCCTCAGCCCGATCGTCGAGGAGTACCTCTACTCGGCGATGGAGGACTATAAAATCGACATCGTGCTGGACAAAGGCCCCTCGGCCCGTTCGATCCAGATCGAGCTGGCGCCCTTCACGCTCATCGGCGCCACAACGCGCAGCGGCCTGCTGACCTCGCCCCTCAGGGCACGCTTCGGCATCCAGTGCCACCTCGAATACTACGACGCTCCGGTGCTCGCTGGCATCGTACGGCGTTCGGCGCGCATCCTCGACGTCTCGATCGACGACGACGCGGCCCACGAAGTGGCCCTGCGCTCGCGCGGCACGCCGCGCATCGCCAACGCCCTGCTGCGCCGCGTGCGCGACTTCGCGATGGTCAAGGGCGAAGGGCACATCGACCTCGAAATCACCCGCATCGCCCTCAAGGCGCTGAACATCGACTCGCGCGGCCTGGACCAGATGGACAACAAGATCCTCGGAACGATCATCGAGAAATTCAACGGCGGTCCCGTGGGTCTGAACACCGTGGCCACGGCCGTGGGCGAAGAAGCCGGGACGATCGAAGAGGTCTACGAGCCGTTCCTGATCAAGGAGGGTTTTCTCAAACGCACGCCCCGCGGCCGCGAAGCGACGCCGCTGGCCTACGAACACCTCGGATTCACCCGTCCGCGCGACGGGGAGGCCTCGCTCTTCTGAACGCAGGGAGACTGCCAGCGCGCCTGGAATACCCCGCCCGCCACGCAGTTCATCGCCGGCGCACACTGTGTGAAATCGTTCGCCTCGTTCAAAAGCGAAGGCAAAGACTGCCGGGTCCGCGGCGATTGCATCGGTCCGGAGGCAGGCGGCAGCCTGACGGTGAACGAACGGCTGATCGTGCCGCTCGTGACCGGATTCGGCTGCCTGCATTATACGGACAATTACGACAAACTCTCCATCGGCGACTTCGGCGTGCATCTCGACATCGGCCGCGAATCCCGCACTCCTACCGCGTCGGCGTCAGTTACACGTTCTACGCCGGCTCCTACCGACTCCCGGGCATCAAACCCGCACCCGGTCGAGCGCTGACTGCGGCCTGCGGCTTTATTTCTAAAAAAATTTCCGAAAATTCTAAAATTTGTTAAGATCGGAGCAATTTTTGTGTTATATTTGCCGTTACAGGTTAATAGGTTACTAACGGAAAATGAGAGAGATGAACACAAAAACGCAACTCGACGACGCGGCGCTGCGCTACCACAGCGAAGGTCGTCCCGGAAAAATCGGGATCGTACCGACCAAACCCTATCACACGCAATACGATCTGTCGCTGGCCTACTCACCCGGCGTGGCAGCCCCGTCGCTGGCCATCGCCGAAGAGCCGGACGACGTTTACAAGTACACGGGCAAGGGCAACCTCGTAGCCGTGATCTCGAACGGCACGGCCGTGCTCGGACTGGGTAACATCGGTCCGCTGGCGGCCAAGCCCGTCATGGAGGGCAAGAGCATGCTTTTCAAGACCTATGCGGGCATCGACGCCTTCGATATCGAGGTCGACACGACCGATCCCGAGGAGTTCATCCGCACGGTGAAAGCCATTGCCCCCACCTTCGGGGGCATCAATCTCGAAGACATCAAGGCTCCGGAGTGCTTCGAGATCGAGAGCCGCCTGCGCGAGGAACTGGACATCCCCCTGATGCACGACGACCAGCACGGCACGGCGATCATCTCCTCGGCGGCACTTCTGAACGGCGCGAAAATCGCCGGCAAGGAGCTGGACAAAATGCGCGTCGTGGTCAACGGCGCGGGAGCCGCCGCCATCGCCTGCGCGCGCCTGTTCGTGGAACTCGGCATCCGCCGCGAAAACGTGGTGCTTTGCGACAGCCATGGAGCCGTCACGGTCTACCGCGAGGACATCAACCCGATGAAGCGCGAATTCGCCACCACGCGGCGCATCACGACGCTGGCCGAGGCGCTGCACGGCGCCGACGTGTTCCTGGGCGTCTCGAAGGCCGACACGCTGACGCCCGAGATGCTGCGCACGATGTCCGGCAATCCGATCGTCATGGCCCTCGCCAACCCCGATCCCGAAATCGCCTACGACACGGCGATCGTCTCGCGTCCCGACATCATCTTCGCCACGGGCCGCTCGGACTACCCCAACCAGGTCAACAACGTACTGGGCTTCCCCTATATCTTCCGGGGTGCGCTCGACGTGCGGGCCACGAAGATCAACGAGGAGATGAAACTCGCCGCGGCGCACGCGCTGGCCGAACTGACGCGCCAACCGGTTCCGGCCATGGTCCTGCGCGCCTACGGGGTCGAGAAGCTCGAATTCGGGCGCACCTACCTGATTCCCAAACCGCTCGATCCGCGCCTGCTGTGCACCGTCGCCCCCGCCGTTGCGAGGGCCGCCGTCGAATCGGGCGTCGCCAAAAAGCCCATCACGGACTGGGAGGCCTACGCGGAGAGCCTCCGGAAACGCTATCAGGAATAAAAAAATCCGGTCGGTTCGACCGGATTTTTATCGTATTGACCGCCGCTTCGGCCCTTTTTGCCGGAAGCGCCGGAGCCGTCTCTAAAACAACGCCGCGAAGGTCTCCATCTTCATCGGCCGCACCTCGCAGTCGCCGATGCCCACCGGCAGAACGATCCGCAGCATGCCGTCTTCGTTTTTCTTGTCCTTGCCGACCTCTTTCAGCAGACGCTTCACCTCCACGGGCGGCGTCAGGTCGAAGCCCAGCGCCGTCAGCACATGCACGATCCGGTCGCAGTCGGCCTGGGCCAGCACACCCAGCTTCACGGCCGCCCCGGCGATCAGCGCCGTTCCCACCGCCACGGCTTCGCCGTGGTTCATGCGGTTCGAACATTTCTCGATGGCATGCGCCAGCGTGTGCCCGAGGTTCAGTTTGCGGCGGTCGCCCGACTCGCGTTCGTCGCGCTCGACGATGTCGGCCTTGACGCGGATCGCCGCCGAAACGGCATCCGACAGCAGGTCGGTGTCCGTTCGCAGCGCCCCGAATGTCGCCCGCTCGATGCGTCCGAACAGGTCGGCATCGGCGATGATCGCCGCCTTGACCACCTCGGCCAGCCCGGCCCGGAACTCCCGCTCGGGAAGCGTGCGCAGCAGCGCGGGGTCGCAGATGACGAACTGCGGCTGGGTGAAGGTTCCGGCCATGTTCTTGTAGCCGTCGACATTCACGCCGTTCTTGCCGCCCACCGAAGCGTCCACCTGCCCCAGCAGCGTCGTCGAGACGAATCCGAATTTCACACCGCGCATGTAGGTCGATGCGGCGAATCCCGCCACATCGGTAACGATACCGCCTCCGACCGCCAGCACGAAAGTCGAGCGGTCCACGCCCAGCTCGATGAAACGGCGGTAGATCATCTCGACGGTCTGCATCGTCTTGATGCTCTCGCCCAGGCCGATCAGCACGGTGTCGTACTGCGCCAGCACCGAATGGTACAGCCGGTCGATCGTGGAGTCGGAGACCACCACCACGCGCCCCTCGGGGAGCGCCCCGGGGAGAATGTCGGCCACCGGACCTATGAAAATTTCGCTCTGCTGGCGAACGTTGAAGGCAGGTTTCATTATTTAACTTTTTAAGAAACGAGCAAATTTAGTATAATTTCCCGAGAATTTGTTACCTTTGCACCACAAAATATACTTTTATGCGAAAACTGCGCAATATTGCGATTATTGCCCACGTCGACCACGGCAAGACGACACTCGTCGACAAAATGATCCTGGCGGGACACATCCTCCGCGACAACGCCAAGCCGGCCGGCGAACTCATACTGGACAACAACGACCTGGAACGCGAACGCGGCATCACGATCCTCTCGAAAAACGTTTCGGTCATCTACAAGGACTACAAAATCAACATCATCGACACCCCGGGCCACGCCGACTTCGGCGGCGAGGTCGAGCGTGTGCTGAACATGTGCGACGGCGTGCTGCTGCTGGTCGACGCCTTCGAGGGCACGATGCCGCAGACGCGTTTCGTGCTTCAGAAAGCCTTGGCGCTGGGCAAGAAGCCCATCGTCGTAATCAACAAGGTCGACAAGCCCAACTGCCGGCCCGAGGTGGTCAACGAGCAGGTTTTCGACCTGATGTTTTCCCTGGACGCCACCGAGGAGCAGCTCGACTACAAGACCATCTACGGCTCGGCCAAGCAGGGCTGGATGTCGCACAAGTGGAACGAACCGACCGACTCGATCGTTCCGCTGCTCGACGCCATCATCGACGAGATTCCCGAGCCGAAGATCGTCGAGGGTACGCCCCAGATGCTCATCACGTCGCTCGAATATTCGGCCTACACGGGCCGTATCGCCGTGGGCAAGGTCACGCGCGGTTCGCTCAAGGCGGGCCAGATGGTTACGCTCGCCAAGCGCGACGGGGTGACGATGCAGAAAACCCGGATCAAGGAGCTGATGATCTTCGAGGGCCTCGGCAAGAAGAAGGTCGAGGAGGTTCCCTGCGGGGAGATCTGCGCCATCATGGGCATCGACGGTTTCGAAATCGGCGACACGGTCTGCGACTACGAGAATCCCGAACCGCTGCCCCCCATCGCCATCGACGAGCCTACGATGTCGATGCTCTTCACGATCAACAACTCGCCCTTCTTCGGCAAGGACGGCAAATACGTCACCTCGCGCCACATCAAGGAGCGTCTCGACCGCGAGCTGGAGAAGAACCTCGCCCTGCGCGTGACGCCCGGTCCTTCGGCCGACTCGTTCAACGTCTTCGGGCGCGGCGTGCTGCACCTCTCGGTGCTGATCGAGACCATGCGCCGCGAGGGCTACGAGCTGCAGGTGGGCCAGCCCCACGTCATCGTCAAGGAGATCGGCGGCAAGAAGTGCGAGCCGATCGAGGAGATGACCGTCGACTGCCCCGAGGAGTATTCGGGCACGGTGATCGACCTCACGACGCGCCGCAAGGGCACGCTGACGAACATGTCCTCCGACGGCGAGCGCACGCGCCTGGAATTCGACATCCCCTCGCGCGGCATCATCGGCCTGCGGTCTAACATGCTGACGGCCACGGCCGGCGAAGCGATCATGACCCACCGCCTCAAGGGCTTCGAACCGTGGGTCGGCGAGATCGAGATGCGCACCAACGGCTCGATCATCTCGGGCGAGACCGGCACGGCCTATGCCTACTCGATCGACAAGCTGCAGGACCGCGGCCGCTTCTTCATCAGCCCGATGGAGCAGGTCTACGCCGGGCAGGTCATCGGCGAGCACACGCGCCAGAACGACATCACGGTCAACGTCACCAAGGCCAAGCAGCTCACGAACATGCGCGCTTCGGGGTCGGACGACAAGACGTCGATCGCACCCCCGAAGGTCTTCACGCTCGAAGAGGCGCTCGAATACATCCAGGGCGACGAGTATGTCGAGGTTACGCCGCACTCGATGCGCCTGCGCAAAATCCTGCTCGACGAGAACGACCGCAAGCGCGCGGCGAAATAGCGATGGACCGCTTTACCCTTTCACTTGCCGTGGGCGCCGCTGCCGGGGCGCTGGTAGCGATTCCGATGATCGCCCAGAAAGCGTCGTTCCGAAGTTGCAGTGCGGCATTCTGCACCTACCTGTTCGCCGCAGTCATCACCTTTTACAGCGACCTGCCCTACCTCCCCTGGTGGGCCGACGGCATGGGCGTCGCGCTGATGACCGCCATTCCTGCGGCCACCGTCGGTTCGGGCAAGGAGAGCCGCCCCGTGCCGACGCTTCTGAACGCCCTCCTGGTAGGTTTTCTGATCAGCGTCGCGGAACGTTACCTGGCCTGAACCGAAATTCCCGGGGCTGAAAGCCAAGGCAAAAACCATCCATAAAAACGGGCTAAAAGCCCGTTTTTTTATCCAGAACGAGCCATATCAATATTCGCGCAACAGCAATATTATTTAAAATCATAAATAAAAAATCGCACAATACAGATTATTGTTCTATATATATTAGTACTCGAATAACCGACCTAAACACCTCTCTCCTATGAAAAAACTCTTTATCGGGTCAGCTATCTCCGCTTTATTCCTGACAAGCGGATTCATTCTTTACCAATCTCAACACAGCAACTCCTTATCTGATTTAATCGAGGCCAACGTCGAAGCGCTATCCCGCGAAGAAAGTCCCTGTGATAATTTCAATGGCCATCGAAGGATACTGAACGGAAATGAGCGTATATACGATTGTTGCTATGCCGAAAAAACCGGCAGAGGCAGAGAAGACCGCAAACGATGGTAAGCAGGTTTTCCAAACCGGGAATCATTGCGTGGCTGCTCCTGCTGTCGACGTTGACAGGTTGTACTAAAAAAAGTGGAACCGGAATCGTTTTCCGCGAGAAGGCAGATCTTCCGCCCGTCGTCTGCAAGGCCGATTCGATCACCCTGCCGTTCCTGTTCTATTCCGAACGTTGGTTTCTCTCGCAGGGAGATCTTTATGTGCTCAACAGCCGGGCAGCACCTTTTCTAACCGTATACTCCCTCCCGGAACGAAGGGTGCGGGTACAATGGGGAAATATAGGACGCGGACCGCATGAGGTTCCGATCCCTTCGCTCGGCGAGATGCGCGACAAGAACCGTGTAGCCATCTATTCGAACAGTCTGAACCAAATAGAACTATTCGAACTGCGTGCGGACAGTTTGGCCTATCTGTCGACCTTTCACTTCCCGATCTGGATAAAAAGGCAGCGCAGTCTACCCAAACCTTATACCCGTCTCGTGCAGTATAACGACACACTATTCGTCGGGACAAGTTTTTTGCCACGTCAAATCGCCGTGGAACTGCTCGATATACAGAACGAGCAGATTATCGATGTCGTCGATTTTCAACTGCAACCAACCGAAGGCGGCTACTCCGCCCCCTTCGAATGCAAGGCCGCACTCGGTGCGGACCGGATGGTGGTGGCATACCGTTACATAAACCGCATTGAATTATACGACCTCTCACCTGAAGGATTTCGTCTGACGCACGTACTGGGAAGCGGTGCCACCCAAGAAGAGCTATACGCCCAAGAACGCGACAATGAAATGTATTTCTACTATTCGGACGTCGTCTGCGGCCAACGATGCGTCTATGCGCTTTGGCAAGGAGTTCCGACCGGCGATCTCGGGAAAAAAGTGTCCTGCATCGAAATTATTGATATCGAAAACGGCGAAACACGCTGCATCCTGTCGTCCGACCGCTACCTGACCGACATTGTTGTCGACGAAAAAAACGGAGTTATCTACGGACACGATCCGCTGAACGAGGACTGCCTGTACGTATACCGAATCCCCGTATAGTTCCGCTTCGGCAACCCCGCTGCGCAGAACGTTACCTGGCCTGAACGAAAAAAACGGACTCCGGTCCGTTTTTTTCGTATAGTCGGTGCAGTATCAGGCCATTGCCGCCGTTTAAAGAGAAACCTCCGGCTCCTATGAAAAAACTCCTTACCTTACTGCTTCTGCCGCTTCTCTTCGGCGGCTGTGAATTGGGCGACGAAGACGAATCGCACACCGAAATCTGGACCGTGGCCTCCGAAAAGGGCGTCGCAGGTATCGCGATGGACTTCGGCCACACTCCGGCCTATATCGTAAAAAAAGGTTCCGCCGCCGCTTGGGAAATATTCTCGGGCAGCGTCGTGGGCTTCACCTTCGAAAAAGGATACGAATCGACGATCCGCGTCCGCATCGACCCGATCGCCGATCCTCCGGCCGACGGCCCCGGACGCCGCTACACGATGGAACAGCTGATCTCGCGCACGCAGATGCAGTCGGCCGTCGACCCGCTGCAATTCAGCCCAGAGTTCGACGTCACCATCGCCTCCCGGCGCGCCGACAGTCCGGCGACGAGCGGTTATTGGTTCAAGGACATGCGCTATCCCGATCCGCGTTGGGAGCCGTTCCCGTGGGAGATCGAAGGCTTCGGCTTTAAGCCCGGCTTCGAAGCCCGCATCCGGATACGGCCCGTCGCCGAATACGACGATACAAAGAGCGACTACGAGGTAAAATACTACCAGACGGAGCTGATTTCCAGCGAGGAAAAGGCCTCCGAAGATATACCGGAATAACCTTGCGAATCACTTCCGCAGGGTTGCGAACGAAAGGATGTGCCACGTGACCCCGACGGCCACGGCCAGCAGGCCGGCCTGCGCCCACCGCCATCCGGCGAGCGGCCCGAAGATGCAGTAAAGCATCGTGCCCCACATCAGGGCGATGGAAACGACCTTGGCGCGCATGGGTATGGCGCGGTTTTCGCGGAAGTTGCGTATATACTCGCCGAAACAGCGGTGTGCCAGCAGCCACTCGTAGAGCCGCGGCGAGGAGCGGACCCAGAGGGCTGCGGCCAGCAGCAGGAACGGCGTCGTGGGCAGGAGCGGCACGAAGATACCGACGACACCCAGCGCAAGCGCCGCGCAGCCCAGTATGGCGAGAAAAATTTTCACGGTGCAAAAATAACACAAATTCGGAGCCGCACCGCACTGCCAAACCGCAATTTTCACTACCTTTGTTGTACGGAACACTATAAAACCGAAATACGATGAAAAAAATAGGTATCGCCAGCGACCACGCCGGCTACGAAATGAAAGAATTCCTGGTGGGCTACCTCAGCGCCATGGGCTACGAGGTGCTCGACTTCGGCGCACACTCGCCCGAAAGCGTCGACTACGCCGACTTCGCCCATCCGCTGGCCGAGGCGATCGAAAACGGCGAACTGGAACGCGGCGTCGCACTCTGCGGCTCGGGCGAAGGGATGACCATGACGCTCAACAAGCACCAGGGCATCCGCGCCGGTCTGAGCTGGGAACCGGAGATCGCCTCGCTGATCCGCCGCCACAACGACGCGAACATCATCGTCTTCCCGGCGCGCTTCATCACCAACGACGAAGCCGTCAAGATGCTCGACGCCTATTTTGCCGCCGAGTTCGAGGGCGGACGCCATATCGCGCGCATCGCCAAGATGCCCGTGGCGGGCTGCAAATAGAGCCGCTCGCACAAAGAACCTCCGCCGAATGCCCAAACACCAGCTCTGCCGCAACTGCGGCCATACGGTCGACAGCAACTATTGTCCGGTCTGCGGACAACGCACCTCGACACGCCGCCTGGGATGGGCATCGCTCGCGGAGAGCGTCACCTCGACCTTCATCGGCGACGAAGCCTACGGGCTGCGGGGCATCGACATGCGCAAGGGAGCCGCGACGACCTGGCTTTCGATCCTGTTCCGGCCCCACCGGGTGATCCCGGAGTTCATCGCCGGCCGCCGCCGCAAGTACTTCAACCCGGTCGCCATCCTGTTGCTGCTGTCGACCTTCTACGCCGTGGTTTTCCTGCTCGTGGGCAAAGAATACACGCCGCTGGCCTCCGACGGCCAGCCGATGTTCCGGTGGCTCGTGAGCACCTACATCGACTACGCCACGCTCCACCCCGCGGGCTACCTGCTGCTGATGCTGCCGTTTTTCGCGCTGGCCATGAAGACGGTCTTCCGCCGGAAAGCCGACCTGCGCTACGTCGAATACCTCTACGTCGGGATTTTCCTCGCGATCTTCGAAATCACGCTGATGATCGCGGCCCTGCCGGCCGAACTGCTCCTTCCGTGGTACAGCAGTTTCTACATGATGACGCTGCCGCTGTTCCTTTACACGGCGTTCGTTTTCCGGAATATCTTCGGGCTGAAAAAGAAGCGGTCGGCCCTGCTGCGCACACTGCTGACCGACCTGCTCCAATACGTTTACATGTTCCTGATCACGCTGACGATCGCATCGTGCGCCGTCGGCTGTTACTACATCATCGCACCCGAGCAGTTCAAAAAGGAGTTCTCCTTCGACCGGGGCGCCCGCGCCGGACAGCCGGACGCCGCGGAAACGACCGCCTTTCAGGACATTATCGACGGCATCGTCGACGTCTTCAACGAGGAGGACGAAGCGGACGGGACGGAAACGGCACGGCAGCCCGCGGATTCGCTCCCAGCGAAATGAGAGGAACCGCCGCCGGAAACTCCGGAACGACGGTTTACAATCCGAATACGAAAGGCGAAAGGCTGCTCAGCCTTTCGCCTTTTTCATGCCCCTCGAACAGCCCGAAAACCGCCGAGCCGCTGCCCGACATCGAGGCGTAAACGGCCCCTTCGGCCAGCAGACGCTCTTTGGCGTCACGGATGGCCGGATGCGCGGCAAAGATATGCTCTTCGAAATCGTTGGTCACCAGCCCCTGCCACTCGGCGACGGGCCGCCCGAGACGCTCCGCGAGCGGCACCTCCGGAATCCGCGGCCGCACCCCGGCATAGGCCTCGCGGGTCGAAACCCCCTCTCCGGGTTTGACAATGACGAGTGTCATCCCTTTCAGGTTCAGCGCGAAAGGCTCCATCACCTCACCTCTTCCTTTACATAGCTGCGGCGTGTTGCGCACGAAAAACGCCGTGTCGCTGCCCAGCTCTGCGGCCCGCGCGATCAGTTCCGCTTCGGACAGCCCCAGCGCAAACAACTCGTTGACAGCCAACAACACCGCCGTACCGTCGGCCGATCCCCCGCCCAGCCCCGCGCCGAACGGCACGCGCTTGTCGAGACGGATCGCCACCCCGTCCACGCCGTAATGCCGCTGCATCAGCCGGAAGGCCCGCAGACAGATATTCTCCTCGGGAGGGCAGTCCACGGCCAGCCCGTCGGTGCGGAACGCCGCGCCGGGCGCAGCGGTGCGCACCACCTCCACCTCGTCGTAAAGACCCGCGACGGGAAACATGACGGTTTCCAGATCGTGAAACCCGTCCGCACGGCGGCGCAGGATGTCGAGACCCAGATTTATTTTGCAATTCGCTTTCAGAATCATGGAACAAAGGTAAGAAATTTTGTACATTTGTACGCCATGAAATTCCGCACCGAAATCGAAACAGCGCCCCTCGGGGTGCAGATCGGCTACGAAAACCGGGTACTCGCGCTCGGGTCGTGCTTCGCCGCGCACATCGCCCGAAAACTCGCCGGCGCCAAATTCCGCGTCACGGAAAACCCCTCGGGCATTCTGTTCAACCCGCTCTCGATCGCCGCGGCGATCCGCAGTTACGCCGACCCGGCGCCCGTGACGCGCGGGGAGCTGGGCTTCGACGGCGAAGTGTGGTACCATTTCGGGTTCCACGGCGACTTCTCGGCCCCGACGGCCGAGGAGGCCCTCGGGCGGATGAACGCCGCACGGCAGGCCGGGGCCGACGCGCTCCGCACGGCCGACCGCGTCGTCCTCACCTTCGGCACGGCATGGGTCTACGAGCATGCGGGCGAGGCGGTCGCCAACTGCCACCGCCGGCCCGCCGCGGAATTTGCCAGAAGGCGGCTTTCGGTGGAGGAGATCGCGGAGACATTCGCGGAACTGATCGAAGGGCCGCTCGCCGGAAAGCAGATCATCCTGACGGTCAGCCCGGTACGGCACATCGGCGACTCCCTGGCGGGCAACGCCGTGAGCAAGGCGACGCTGCGGCTGGCCGCCGAGCAGCTGACCGAAAGGTTTAAGTGCACGGCGTATTTCCCTACGTACGAAATACTTACCGACGACCTGCGCGACTACCGCTTCTACGCCGACGACCTGGTGCACCCCGCGCCGCAGGCCGTGGACTACGTCTGGGAGAAATTCGCCCCGGCAGTCCTGACGGACGAGGCCCTGCGCCTGCTTCCGGAGGCCGAAGCCATCGTCGCGGCGGCGGCCCACCGCCCCCGCAACCCGCAGGGCGAAGCGCACCGCGCCTTCTGCCGCCGCTGTCTGGAACGGATCGCCGCACTTCCGGAGATGGATTTTCAATCGGAAACGGCCCATTTCCGCCGATGTCTCGAAATAAATTCGTAAATTTGCGGCCAACTCACGACACAGATGACAAAAAAATTCTTCCTATACGCCATAGCCGCTCTCGCGGCGCTCCAAAGCGTCGCGGCACAGCCCCGGCTGATCGTGCAGATCGTCGTCGGCTCGATGCGCGGCGAGGACCTCGACCGCTACGCCGCAAACTTCGGCGAAGGCGGCTTCCGCCGCCTTACGGAGAGCGGCACGGTCTATGCCGACAGCCGCTACGACTATTTGCAGACCACCACGCCCGTCTCGCTGGCCACGCTCACCACGGGAGCCATGCCCTCGACCCACGGCGTGATCGGCTCGCGCTGGGTGGACTACACCACCAACCGGACCGTCGAGCTGACCGCAGGCCGCAAAGGCCCCGGCGCCTACCACCTGATCGCCCCGACGCTCGCGGAGACGCTGTTGCAGCACGCCCCGGGCAGCCGCGCCGTCACGATCGCCCCGGAGGCCGTTTCGGCCGTGGTGATGGCCGGGCACGGCGGGGAGGTGTTCTGGCTCGACTCGGCGCGCTGCGACTGGGTGACCTCGCCCTACTATGCCGCCGAAGTGCCCGAATGGATCGCCCGCAGCAACCGCGAACGCTACAACCTTTCGTACATCGCCAATGAATGGCGTACGCTCCACGAACGCGGCCGCTACCTCAACACCCGCAACTACGACATCGCGCTGGCCGGAAAGAGCAGGAAGGAACAGGATCAGAACGGCGCGGGACGCCTCCGCCTGCGGAGCGATTTCGAACGCATGCTCTACACCCCGGCGGGCAACACGGCCGTACTGGGACTGGCCAAGCAGGCCATCGCGCAATACCGCCTCGGGGACGACAAGATTCCCGACCTGCTGAACGTCTGCCTCGACTCGCCGCGCCGCATCAGCGAGGCCTACGGACCCGAATCGGTCGAGGTCGAGGACATGTACTACCGCCTGGACCGCGACCTGGCCGACTTCCTGACCTTCGTATTCGCACAGGTCAAGGACGGCAGCGTGACGGTAGTGCTCACCTCCGACCACGGAACCAGCCCTGCGTTCGACGCCGGGGCGGCGGAGGCCGACCGCTTCAACCCGCGGCAGTTCGAAGTGATCGTCAACGGATTCCTGAACGTCCGCTACGGCGTGGGCGACTGGGTGGTGGATTACAGCGACAAGTGCTTGTGGCTCAACCACAACCTGATCTACGAACGGGGATTGAATCTCGCCGAGGTGCAGAACGAGGTAGCCATCTTCGCCATGCAGTTCAGCGGCATCTCCCACGCGCTGGCCGCCACGGCCATGCGCACGAGCTATTTCGGCAGCGGCTATGCGCGCCGGATGCAGAACAGTTTCTATCCCCGCCGTTCGGGCGACGTGATCCTGAACCTGATGCCCGGCTGGATCGAGGAGCAGGAGCGCTGCTGGTCGATGTCGGGGTCGATGTACGGCTACGACACCGAAGTGCCGCTGGTCTTCTACGGCAAGGGCGCAGGCATGCAGCGGGTCAACCGCCGCGTGGACATGACGTCGGTGGCCCCGACGCTGGCGCGCCTGGCGGGCATCCGCGAACCGGCGGCATCGGAGGGCGGGGTGCTGGAAGAAATAGTTGAGAATTGAAACTTGAGAGTTGAAAGTTAAAATACCATGGACAAGATACAAGACGAGATCATCGAAGAGTTCTCCGTATTCGACGACTGGCTCGACAAATACGACTACCTGATCGGCCTGAGCGAGACGCTCCCCCCGATCGCTCCGGAACACCGCACCGAACAGTACCTGATCGAGGGCTGCCAGTCGCGGGTGTGGGTGGATGCGAAACTGGAGGAGGGCCGGGTGTACTACGCGGCCGACAGCGACGCCATAATAACCAAGGGCATTATCGCGTTATTGATCCGCGTACTGAACGGGCGCACGCCGCAGGAGATTCTCGACACGCAGCTCTACTTCATCGACGCCATCGGGCTTTCGGCCAACCTCTCGCCCACGCGGGCCAACGGGCTGGCGGCGATGGTCAAGCAGATGCGGCTCTACGCGCTGGCGTTTCAGGCCAAGGCCGATTAAAGATTGAAAAACAAAAATTAAAATTTAGGGTATGACACCTGAAGAGATACTTCAAGTCGAGAAGGACATCGTCGCGACCCTCAAGAACATATACGACCCGGAAATCCCGGTCAACATCTACGACCTGGGGCTGATCTACGAAATCGACTACACGCCCGACGGCGTGGCGACGATCCGCATGACGCTCACGGCCCCCAACTGCCCGATGGCCGACATGCTCGTCGAGGACGTGAACATACAGGTCGGCAAGGTCAAGGGCGTGAAATCGGTGAACGTCATCCTCACGTTCGACCCCGTGTGGGACAAGAGCATGATGTCCGAAGAGGCCCTGCTGGAACTCAACCTGTTCTGATATGACGGAGGCGGAGGCACGGACGATCGAGCGGCTGCGGGCCGGAGCCGGGACTTACGCCTGCGGCGGCTATCTGGCCGCACTCGACGGACTGCAACGCACCGAAATCGGCACGGCGCTGATCTTCGACCGCCTGCAACGGAAAATGCGCACGGTCGAGGCCCTGCACGGCGAAGCCGACGGAAACTGGAACCAGACTTTCTACCTGCTCTATTTCCGCACGCTGGGCGACCGTCAGAATCAGGAAGCCTTCCTGCGGCTGGCCCGGAAGGTCCCCTACAAAACCGTGCTGCGCGAACGGCTGGCTCCGCATGCCGTCGAAGCGATGCTTTTCGGCGCCTCGGGGCTTCTGGAACTCTACCGCAGCGACGCCTACACGCTCGATCTGCGGCGCAGTTTCGAGTACCTCGCGGCCAAATACGGGATCGAGGCGATGGACGCCTCGGAGTGGACGCTCACGGAGATTCGTCCGGCCAACCACCCCGTGCTGCGGCTGGCGCAGGCCGCGGAGTTCTTCGCACAGGACGAGTTCGTCATGGAACGCGCCATGGCATGCCGCACGGAAGAGGATGTCCGGCGGCTTTTCTGCATCGAAGCGCCCTCCTACTGGCGCACGCACCACGTCCCCGGCGCCGAGAGCGACGAAAGCCCCAAGCGCATCGGGGCGTTCAAGGCCAACATCATCGGAATAAACCTTGTCGCCGTCCTTCAGTTCGCCTACGGAAGCTACACCGCCAGCGAGCGTTTGCGCGACAGCGCCCTGACACTCCTCGAACGCCTGCCGGCCGAAGACAACCGCTACATGCGCGCATGGCAGTCCGCCGGCGTGCGGCCGCACAACGCCTTCGAATCGCAGGCCCTGCTGCAACTGGCCACCGAATACTGCGCCGCGCGCCGCTGCGCGGAATGTCCCGTCGGGCGGCGGATCGCAAAAAGCCTCCCCGAAGATTGACAAATCGCAAAAAATAAGTATCTTTGTAAGATTTAGAATCCGAACCGAGAAAACAACAAACGCATTATGGATATAGTTGCAAGTATAATCAAAGCCCTCTTCGGCTCGAAAGCCGACAAGGACCGCAAGCAGATCGAGCCTTATCTGGAGAAGATCAAGGCCGTCTACCCTTCGATCGAAAAACTCTCCAACGACGAACTGCGAGCGCACAGCGAAGCGCTCAAAAAGCAGATCGCCGACTTCATCGCCGCGGACGAGGCCCGCATCGTCGAGCTGAAGGCCATCCTCGAAAAGCCCGAGACGCAGCTCGAAGAGAAGGAGAAAATTTCGAAGGAGATCGACGAAACGACCAAGCGCATCGACGAGAAGATCGAGGAGGTGCTCGACAAGATCCTCCCCGAGGCATTCGCCATCATGAAGGACACGGCGCGCCGTTTCGCCCAGAACGACACGGTCGTGGTGACGGCAAACGACTTCGACCGCAACCTGGCGGCGACGAAGGATTTCGTCACCATCGAGGGCGACAAGGCCGTTTACGCGAATCACTGGATGGCCGGCGGCAACGACATGAAATGGGACATGATCCACTACGACGTGCAGCTGTTCGGCGGCGTGGTGCTCCACCAGGGCAAGATCGCCGAGATGGCGACGGGCGAGGGAAAGACCCTCGTGGCAACGCTCCCCGTATTCCTCAACGCGCTGGCCAAGAAGGGTGTGCACATGGTGACGGTGAACAATTACCTGGCCAAGCGCGACTCCGAGTGGATGGGGCCGATGTACCAGTTCCACGGCCTGTCGGTGGCTTGCATCGACGACACGCAGCCCAACTCCGACGCCCGCCGCGAGGCCTACATGGCCGACATCACGTTCGGTACCAACAACGAATACGGCTTCGACTACCTGCGCGACAACATGGCTTCGTCGCCCAAGGACCTCGTGCAGCGCAAGCACCACTTCGCCATCGTCGACGAGGTCGACTCCGTGCTGATCGACGACGCCCGGACGCCGCTCATCATCTCGGGTCCCGTGCCCAAGGGCGACGACCAGATGTTCGAACAGTACCGCCCGGCCATCGAGAACCTCTACAACCTGCAGAAGAACCTCGTGACGGCCCTGCTGGCCGAGGCCCGCCAGCTGATCTCGGAGGGCAAGAACGACGAGGGCGGCGTGAAGCTCTACCGTGCCCACAAGGGTTTGCCGAAGTACAAACCGCTGATCAAATACCTCTCGGAGCAGGGCGTCAAGGCGCTGATGCAGAAGACCGAGAACACCTACATGCAGGACAACAACCGCCGCATGCCCGAGATCACCGACGACCTCTACTTCGTCATCGACGAGAAACTCAACTCGGTGGAACTCACGGACAAGGGGCACGAGGCGCTGTCGAAATACTTCAACGAGGACGGCTTTTTCGTGATGCCCGACATCGGCGCCGAAGTCGCCGAACTGGAGAAGGCCGGACTGACCCCCGAGGAGAAGGCGCAGAAACGCGACGAGGTGATCAACGACTACTCGATCAAGTCGGAGCGCGTGCACACGGTGATCCAGCTGCTGAAGGCGTTCGCCATGTTCGAAAAGGACATCGAATACGTCGTGATGGACAACAAGGTGAAGATCGTCGACGAGCAGACGGGCCGTATCCTCGAAGGACGCCGCTACTCGGACGGACTGCATCAGGCCATCGAAGCCAAGGAGCACGTGAAGGTCGAGGCCGCGACGCAGACCTTCGCCACCATCACACTGCAGAACTACTTCCGCATGTACCACAAGCTGGGCGGCATGACCGGTACGGCCGAAACGGAGGCTTCGGAGTTCTGGAGCATCTACAAACTGGACGTCGTGGTGATCCCGACCAACCGCAAGGTGGTCCGTGACGACCGCCAGGACCTGATCTACAAAACCAAGCGCGAGAAATACAACGCCGTGATCGAGGAGATCGTCAAGCTCGTCGAAGCGGGTCGTCCGGTGCTGGTCGGAACCACGTCGGTCGAGATTTCGGAGCTGTTGAGCCGCATGCTCAAATTGCGCGGCATCAAGCACAACGTACTGAACGCCAAGCAGCACGCACTGGAAGCACAGGTCGTGGCCGAGGCAGGGCGTTCGGGGCAGGTGACCATCGCGACCAACATGGCCGGCCGTGGTACCGACATCAAACTGACGCCCGAGGTGAAGGCCGCGGGAGGTCTGGCGATCATCGGTACCGAGCGCCACGAGAGCCGCCGTGTCGACCGCCAGCTGCGCGGACGCGCCGGACGCCAGGGAGACCCCGGATCGTCGCAGTTCTTCGTATCGCTCGAAGACGACCTGATGCGTCTGTTCGGTTCGGGCCGCATCGCCTCGATGATGGACCGCATGGGTCTGAAGGAGGGCGAGGTGATTCAGGCCGGCATGATGACCAAGGCCATCGAGCGCGCCCAGAAGAAGGTCGAGGAGAACAACTTCGGCATCCGCAAGCGTCTGCTGGAGTACGACGACGTGATGAACTCGCAGCGCGAGGTGATCTACACCCGCCGCCGCCACGCACTCTACGGCGAGCGCATCGAGATCGACCTGAACAACATCATGTACGACTACGCCGACAATTTCGTGGAGGAGAACCGCGGCATCGAGTTCGAGGATTTCCGCATGGAACTGATCCGCGAGGTGGCCGTCGAACCGGAGATCGACGAGGCGGCCTACAAGGACGCGAAGCCCGGCGAACTGGTCGAGGCGATCGTCAAGGCCCTCAAGGAGGCCTACGCACGCCGCGCAAAGGCCGTGGCCGACACGGTGCGTCCGGTGATGGAGCGCATCTACGAAGACCGCAAGGACCAGCTGGATTCGAATATTTACTTCCCGCTGACCGACGGACACCTGGGCTACAACGTGCCGGTCAACCTGCTGAAATGCCAGAGCACGGACGGCGCGGAGATTTACAAGGTATTCTCGAAAGTGGTGATGTTCACCACCATCGACGACGCCTGGCGCGAACACCTGCGCGAGATGGACGACCTGCGCCAGAGCGTGCAGAACGCCACCTACGAACAGAAAGACCCGCTGCTGATCTACAAGTTCGAGTCGTTCGGACTGTTCTCGAAAATGATCATCAAGGTCAACCGCGACGTGCTGGCCATCCTGAACAAGGCCTATATTCCCGTGCGCGACCAGAATGCCGAAGCGGTGCAGCGCCAGCAGCAGGAGCGCGCCAAGGTCGACGTCAACAAGCTGCAGGCTTCGCGCATGCAGGCTGCGGCACAGGCCGGGCAGCAGGAACGGCAGAAACCCATGCCCCTGCACGCCGAGAAGAAGGCCGGACGCAACGACCCGTGTCCCTGCGGATCGGGCAAGAAGTACAAGAACTGTCACGGCAAAGGGCTTTAACCCTTTTCCGTGACAATTCCAATTCATAACCAAGAATTCAAAAGTATGGGTTACCAGGAGGAGAAACAGCGCCAGCTGGACATGCGTTACCTGCGCATGGCGAGTATCTGGGCCGAAAATTCATACTGCGTACGCCGCAAAGTCGGGGCGCTGATCGTCAAGGACAAGATGATCATTTCGGACGGCTACAACGGCACGCCGTCGGGCTTCGAAAACGTCTGCGAGGACGACGAGGGCCGCACCAAGCCCTACGTGCTCCACGCTGAGGCCAACGCCATCACCAAGGTCGCCAAGTCGGCCAACAACTGCGACGGGTCGACGCTCTACATCACCGCCGCACCCTGCATCGAATGTTCGAAGCTGATCATCCAGGCCGGAATCCGGCGGGTGGTCTACTCGGACGATTACCGTTCGGAAGAGGGCCTGGACCTGCTGCGCCGCGTGGGCATCGAGTGCGTACAGTATCCGTTATGAAACGGATCGTCATCGCAGGCGCCACGTCGGGCATCGGACTCGAAGTCGCCCGGCTCTGCATCCGCGCAGGATGGCGGGTCGGGGCGGCGGGACGCCGTCAGGAAGCCCTCGAAGCGCTCCGCGCCGAAGCCCCCGGGCAGGTCGAGACCCAAACCATCGACATCACCCGCGACGACGCTCCCGAACGCCTCGGACAGTTGATCGAACGGCTGGGCGGCATGGACATCTATTTCCACGCATCGGGGATCGGCAGCCGCAACACCGCGCTGCGGCCCGACATCGAACTGAACACCCTGCGCACCAACGGCGAAGGCTTCGTCAGGATGGTCACGGCCGCCTTCGGCTATTTCCGCAGCCACGGCGGCGGACGGATCGCCGTCATCAGCTCGATCGCCGGCACGAAGGGGCTCGGGTCGGCCCCGGCCTACTCGGCGACCAAACGGATGCAGAACACCTACATCGACGCACTGGCGCAACTCGCCCGAATGGAAGGTTACGACATCCGCTTTACGGACATCCGCCCGGGATTCGTCGCAACGCCGCTGCTCTCCGGCGACGGCCGCTACCCGATGCTGATGCGCACGGAAAAGGTCGCGGCACGCATCATGCACGTACTGCGGCATCCCCGCCGCCGTGTGGTCATCGACCGCCGCTATGCCCTCATGGTCTTCTTCTGGAAACTGATTCCGGAATGGCTCTGGGAACGGCTGAAAATACGCAAAGACGATTAGACAAGGCCCCGCGGAAAGATTTCCGCGGGGTTTTGCTTCGCAGGGGCGAAAAAATCACTACATTTGTTCCGCATGGCACGACGGCGACATACCCCAAAAGGACGGCTTCTGATAACGGGAACGGCTCTGCTGGTCCTGCTCGTGGCAGGCATCCTGATCGCCGGACGCACGATCAACGGCGTGGCCGTGCAGATGAGCGGCCGTATCGTCACGCACATCAGCGAATACCATTACAGGCTCTTGCAGGTCGAATTCGAGCGCTCGGAGGGGGTGCTGGACGCCTCGGTGCAATTCATGCGCGAGCACGCCGCGCCGACGGACGGCGAACTGCACGCGCTCGCGGCGACGCTGATGCGGATGGACCCCAAAGCCGGGTGCGTCTGGTTCGCGGAAGCCGGGAGCCGCACGATCCGCAGCTACCCGCGCGGAGCAGCGCCCCGCACCACGGAGGCAGCCGGGGATTTCCGGCAGCGGCTCATCGCCGCAACGGACGGCGACTCGGTCCGCAGCCATGTGGCCAATTCGGGGCGGGTTCAGGTCTGGAGCATGGCCTGCCCGGTGACGGACCGGGCGGGGTGCAGGCACGTCTGCGGCGTCGACTTTCCGCTGCCCGAAATCTATACCTGCATGACGCAGAGCCCGGCCAGCAGCGGATACGCCACGCTGTTCGATCCCGAAGGGGTGATCGTCTACCATCCCGACAGCCTCAAACTGGGCCGTCCGGCGAGCGACCCGACGGGACTGGCGGCGTTCCGGAAGGTCGCGGCAACCGGACAGCGCGTCACCGTTCATGCGATCTCGGACTATCTAGGCATCGACGAGGAGCGCATCTACTACCCCATTCAACTGGGCGGGCGCCGCTGGGTGGCGGGCATCGGCATCCCCCGGCTGGTCATCGAGCAGGAGATCGACGATTTCCACTTCTACACGGTTTTCGCCGCCGTGATCTCGGTGCTGTTCTTCGCCGTGCTGCTCGTCCTGGCCCAGCGCCGCTGGCGCCGCGAATACGACCTGCGCCGCCATTCGGAACGGGAGTCGGCACAGCTCCACCTGCAACAGGTACTGGAGCAGATCGACCCCCACTTCCTGTTCAACTCGCTCAATTCGCTCTACGCGCTGATCCGCCGCAGCCCCGACCAGGCCCGGGAGTTCACGCTCACCCTCTCGCGCGTCTACCGCCGGGTGCTGGAGCGCCGCAAACAGATACTCTCGACGCTTTCCGAGGAGATCGACTTCACGTGGCAGTACTACACGCTTCAGAAAATCCGCTTCGACAACCGCATCGAGCTCACCACGGCCATCGACCCCGCGCTGCGCAACTGGCGGATTCCCTCGATGAGCCTCCAGACGCTGGTCGAGAACGCCGTGAAGCACAACCGCATCACGGACGGCAACCCGCTGCACATCCGCATCCGCACCGAGGGCGAAAGCCTCCTAATCGAGAACAACTACACGCCGCGCAGCGACGGCGACAAGGAGTCGCTCGGCGTGGGACTGGAACGAATCCGCTCGGTATACCGGTTCTACACCGAAGAGAACATCTCGATTTCGGTCGCCGACGGAACCTTCCGATGCCGCCTGCCGCTGCTGCCGCCCGAAAAACAATCCGCCTGATTGCGGCATTCACTCCCCCGATCCGGGCATTCGCCCCCGATCGTTTTTCTCTGAAAAATATAAATTTTATTATTGCATCGTGCGGATTTTACCGATTCGCGCGATAACTGCACTAATAAACGATGAATAAAAGACGATTGACCGGAGCGATGCTTGCCCTGACGGCACTCCTGCTGCTGACGGCCCCGACGGCCGAAGCGAAGGGAAAGCCGGGCCGCAAGTCGAAGAAAACCGAAGCCGCGGCCGTGAAGGCCGACACGACCAAAAAGGAGAAAAAAGGGTACGAAGAACTGCTGAAAGGCGCCGTGACCGACAAGGGCATGTTCGACGTGCACCGCAAGGGAACCGACTTCCTGTTCGAGATACCCGACTCGCTGATGGGCCGCGAAATACTGATCGTCAACAAGATCTCGGGCGTCCCCTACGCCCTGAACGATGCGGGTGTCAACAAGGGCATGGGATACGGCGAGAAGATCGTGCGTTTCCGCAAGGACACCCTTTATAAAAAGGTATGGGTCATGACCTACGACCCGCGCATCACCTCGTCCGAAGGCGACCGCATCACCCGCTCCGTGAAGGACAACTACCGCGAAACGGCGATCGAACAATTCCCGATCGAAGCCTACGGCAAGGATTCGGTATCGGTGGTCATCAAGGTCAACAAGGTCTTCGACGGCAGCGAAAAGAGTTTCAACAACGTTTTCGGCTCCATCGGGCTGCCCGGATCCCCCAAGAAAGACCTTTCGAAGATCGAATCCGTCAAGTCGTTCCCCGAAAACATCATCGTCAAATCGCTCCTCTCGACCTCGCACACCGAGGAGGGCAAGACGGTGCCCCTGACCGTGGACATCACCTCGAACCTGGTGCTGCTCGACAGGGAGCCGATGCGCCCGCGTTTCTCCGACGACCGCGTGGGTTATTTCGAGATCGGACACCTCTACTTCAACGACGAACAGCAGAAAGCTGAGGAACGCGCGTTCATCAACCGCTGGCGGCTGGAGCCGAAACCCGAGGACGTGGAGCGTTACAAGCGCGGCGAACTGGTCGAACCGCAGAAGCCCATCGTGTTCTGGATCGACCCGGCGACCCCGCCCGTATGGGTTCCCTACATCAAGAAAGGCATCGTCGAATGGCAGGAGGCCTTCGAGGCCGCGGGCTTTAAAAACGCCATCGTGGCCCGGGAGGTCACACCCGACGACCGGGAGTTCGACATCGACGACGTGCGCTACTCGGTGGTGACCTACGCCGCTTCGGAGATGGCCAACGCCATGGGACCCTCGGTGATCGACCCCCGCAGCGGCGAGATCATCGAGGCCGACATCATCTGGTGGCACAACGTGATGAGCATTCTCCACGCCTGGATCCGTCTTCAGACCGGCGCCGTGGACCCCGCGGCCCGCGGCAATACGCTGCCGACGGAGGTGATGGGCAACGCCGTGCGCTTCGTATCGTCGCACGAACTGGGCCACAGCCTCGGACTGAAGCACAACTTCGGGGCTTCCTACTCCGTGCCGGTGGATTCGCTCCGCTCGAAGACCTACACCGCAACGAACGGTACAGCCAGCTCGATCATGGACTACGCCCGCTTCAACTACGTGGCACAGCCCGAGGACGGCATCACGCAGCTGACGCCCAAGATCGGGACCTACGACAAACACGCCATCAACTGGGGCTACCGCTGGCTCGACGTGAAGGACCCGCACGAGGAGCTGCCGACGCTCAACGCCTGGCTGCGCGAGCACGAGAACGATCCCGAATACTGGTACGGCGAGCAGTCGCGCGAAGGCATCGACCCCCGGTCGCAGTCGGAAGACTTGAGCAACGACGCCGTGCAGGCCGGCATATACGGCACGAAGAACCTTCAGCGCATCATTCCCCACGTGACGGACTGGACCTCGGAGGAAGGCAAACTGCAATACGAAGGCGGCCGGCTGCTGATGGCCATCGTCTTCCAGTGGCTGGCCTATGCCGACCACGTGAAGACCAACGTCGGCGGTTTCTACCTCAACAACGTCGTGGCGGGGCACGACATCGACCGCTACGTACCCGTTCCGGCCGACTACCAGCGCCGAAGCGTCAAATACCTCATCGACGAGGTGTTCACCACCCCCGAATGGCTGTTCGGCGCCAAGGCGTGGGACAAGGCCTATGCGCAGCGTTCGTCGCCCGTGGGACAGATGGAGTACGCCCCCTACAACTTCGCGCGCGAACTCCAGTACAAGACCTACTACGAACTGCTGGCCGACCAGCGGCTGGTGCGCATGTACGAGGTCGAGGCGCGGCAGGGACGCGGGGCGAAGACCTACACGCCCGAGCAGATGCTGGACGACATCACGCGCGCCGTCTTCATCCGCCCCGGGGGCCGCTCGCTCTCGATCTGGGAGCGGATGAGCCAGAAAAACTACGTCGACGCGCTGATCGTCTCGTCGAACATCACGATGGTGAAGACCACCAAGATGGGATCGACGCTCCGCGACCATGCGCACGACGGGCGCGGGTGCGCCTGCTCGCTGATGCAGGAGGCCCCCGAGCTGAACCTCGAACCGCTGCCGAGACCCGAGGACATCGGCTTGCGCACGGCACGCAACTACGACATGATGCAGCGTGTGAGCGAAACCACGTCGGCCAAGCGGGCCGAAATGCGGAGGCTGCTGACCGTCGTGCAGGGCCGCTTCCAAAGCGGCGACCCGGCGACCCGGAACCATTACCGCGATCTCGAACTGAGGCTGAAAGAAGCCCTGCGAATGTTATAAACCCCAACGCTGCAAAGCCGTCTTCCACCCCGGAAAGACGGCTTTGCGGCAACTGAAAGGAGATTCAACGAGGTTACAATCTCGAATCAATATCCGGAAAACGACTTCGATTCAACAGAAAAACAACTCAAACACATCCATATTTGTAACATGAAAAAATTCCTTACGCTATTCGTTCTGATCTGTCCCCTGCTGGCAATGGCGCAGCAGACCCGACAGATCACGGGCCAGGTGCTCGACCGCGCCGACGGAACGCCGCTCGTGGGAGCAACCGTCTTCATCGCACCCGAAGAGACCCAGGCCAAAGACTACAACCCGCAGGGAACAATCGCCTACGAGCAGGGACGCTTCGCCTTCAAACTGCCCGCGAGCGTCCGGAAAGTCGTGGTCAGCTACCTCGGCTACGAAGCCCGGACCCTCGATATTTCGGGCAAGAGCGACTTCACGATCTACCTCTCGGCGTCGGACAACAAGGTGGACGCCGTGGTGGTGACCGGATACCAGCGCATCGAGAAGCGCAAGCTGACCTCGTCGATCTCTTCGGTCAAGATGTCGGACATCTCGCGCGACGGCGTGGCGAGCGTCGACGAAATGCTCTCGGGGTCGATCGCAGGTCTCGTGTCGACCCCCACCACGGGCGGACCGGGCGCGGCCAGCAAGATCAAGATCCGAAGCACCGTGACGCTGAACGGCAACACCGACCCGCTGTGGGTGCTCGACGGCATGCCGCTCGAAGGCAACGATATCCCGAAGGACTGGTCGTCGAAGGAGAGCGTCGACAACCTCTACAACATGTCGATCGCGGGACTCAACCCGTCGGACATCGAGGACATCACCGTGCTGAAAGACGCCGCCGCGACGGCCATCTACGGCGCACGCGCGGCGAACGGCGTGATCATCATCACCACCAAGAAAGGCGTCCGCAACCAGGCGATGCGCGTCAACGTTTCGGCCTCGCTGTTCGTGACCGACCGTCCCGACCTCTCGCGCCTCAACCTGATGAACGCCTCGCAGAAGGTCGACCTGGAGCTGGGGCTGGCGGCGAACGGCCGGCTCAACTTCCTGCCGGGCATGGGCGGCGTCGCCCGCATCCTGGACAAGGCCGGGGAGCGTCCGGCGCTCGTCGGCGGCGGAGGCCCCGCATCGCTCTCCCCCGAGACGCGGAGCGTGATCGACGCCCTGCGCAGCAACGGCACCGACTGGGGCCGCGAAATCTACCGGACCGCGCTCAACCAGCAGTACAGCGTCAGCATTTCGGGCGGCAGCGGCAAGACCGGCTACTACTTCTCGGGCGGCTACTACAACGAGCAGGGAACGACCGTCGGAACGGGATTCGAGCGTCTGAACCTCACGATGAAGACCGACTACGACCTGCTGCAGAACCTGCGCTTCGGCGCCTCGGTGTTCGTAGGGCAGAACAAGAACGACTCCTACCTCTCCGACACGGACGTATTCACCAACCCGTCGCGCTACACCCGCACGGTGAACCCCTACCTGAACGCCTACAACCCCGACGGCAGCTACGTGTACGACCCCGACATGACGGTCAACACGGGCAATGCCGACGTGCTCGATTTCAACTTCCTGGAGGAGCGCGCCCGCACGGAGTACACGCTCAAGACTCGTTCGATCAAGACGATCTTCGACCTGGATTACCGTCCGGTGAAGGGACTGAAACTCTACACGCAGTTCGGCCTGCAGATCGATAACTCCGCGACCGAGAAAATGGCGCAGGAAAACACCTACTTCACCCGCAAATATCAGCTCAAATCGATGGTGGATCAGGTGGTGCGCCTGCCGAAGGGCGGCGTAATCCAGAACTGGAACGGCGACCTCTCGCAGTACAACTGGAAAGCGCAGGCCGAGTATGCGGGCACGTTCGGCGGAAAGCACGAACTGGACCTGATGGCCGGTCTGGAAATGCGCGGCGTAACCAACACGACCGTACATACCAAGGGCTTCGGATACGACCACAAAACGATGACGAGCAAACCGATCAACGTCCCCGAGGACAGCGACCTGCTGGACGACGAGAGCTTCAGGCAGTATACGAAAAGCTTCTACGAAAACCGCTATCTGTCGTACTTCTTCACCGGGTCGTACACCTACGACAACCGCTACACCGTTTTCGGTTCGATGCGCTACGACGGCACGAACCTCTTCGGCGTGGATCCCAAATACAAATTCAACCCGATGTGGTCCATCTCGGGCGCATGGAGCATCAACCGCGAACGTTTCCTGCGCGACGCCCGGTGGCTCGACAACCTGCGCCTGCGGGTATCCTACGGCGCCCAGGGCAATATCGACCGCACCACCTCGCCCTACATCCTCGGCACGTGGAACAGCACCTCGCTCGGCGGGGCGAGCGAAGACCGCATCGACGTAACGTCGCCGCCCAACCAGAACCTGCGCTGGGAGACGACCTATTCGTGGAACACGGCTCTCGATTTCGCTGCGTTCGAACACCGTCTCGGCTTCACGTTCGAACTCTACGGACGCCGGAGCAAAGACCTGATCACCACGCGCACGATTCCCTCGGAAACGGGATTCATCTCGACATCGAGCAACTACGGCGAAATCTCAAGCAAAGGTATCGAATTCACGCTCAACACGGTGAACATCCGCACGCGCGACTTCCGCTGGGAGACCTCGATCAACATCGCCCACAACACCGACAAGGTCGAAAAGGTGCGTATCGACGACAACAGCTGGAGCCCCTCGCTGCAAGGCTATTCGTCGGGCGCCGTGTTCGCCATCAAAACCGCTGGGCTGGACGAAAACGGCATTCCGATGTTCTGGCGCGACGGGGAGAAGATCTCGCTCCAGGAGTTCGTCGGCTTCCGCGTGGAAGCCAGCGACCCCTGGGGACTGGGAATTCCGGAATACTTCGAATACGGACCGGCGATGAATGTATCGCAGAAGGACGTGCGCAGCTACCTGACCTACGCCGGCTCCCGCAACCCGGATGTGACGGGAGGTTTCAACAACCGGTTCTACTACAAGAATTTCGACCTGGCGATCTCGTGCAACTTCGTTTTGGGACAGCTCATGACGCGCTCACCCTTCTACAACCCCGCGCAGACCAACCCCGGACAAAACTACACCACCGAAATGAACAAGGTGTGGTCGCCGTCCAACACCTCGGGAACCTACCCTTCGCTCACGGGCAACCTGCAGGCCGACGGTTCGGCCTGGGGCGACTGGGACGAAAACCCCGACCCGTACAGGGTCTATTACTGGATCATGGATAATTTCCCGACAAACGTCAACCTGTTCAACAGCCTCGACATCTGGAACCAGAAGGTCAACTACTTCCGCGTGAACAGCATCCGGCTGGGATACTCCTTCCCGCAGCGAATCACGCGCAAACTCCACATGGCCGGATTGCGCGTGCACTTCGAAGCCCGCAACCCGCTGGTGATCGCCACGAACTACGACGGCTATTTCGATCCCGAGACCTACGGCAACATCTATGCGCAGCCGATGGCACGCACCTACTCGGTCGGACTGAACATTACCTTCTAATACGTTGAAAAAATGAGAAAAAACGCATATATCCTGCTTGCCGCACTGGGTCTCGCCTCGTGCAACTACCTGGAAATCGAGCCTGTCGGAAAGGTGATTCCCCACAAGACCTCGGAATACCGGGCACTGCTCACCGAAGGTTACAGCCGGTTTCCCTACACCAGTTCGAAGGCTTACACCGGACTGCTGTCCGATGAAGTCGGCACGTTCCACGAAGGCAACTTCTTCGACAGCAGCGACGCCATAGCCCTCTCCTACAACTACACCTGGCAATACGAAACGCAGATGTGGGAGTATCCCTACCAATACTATTACCGCGCCGCCTTCCAGGCCAATGCCGTGATCGACGGCGTGGCGGACGCGGACGACGACGCGTCGGGAGAATCGAAAAGTCAGATTCTCGGCGAGGCATACGCCATGCGCGCTTACGCCCACTTCGACCTGGTGAACCTCTACGGAAAGCCCTACGATCCGCAGACCGCTCCGACCGACCGGGGCGTACCCCTGTCCACCTACATCGACATCGAACAGAAATACCGACCGACGAACGTCGCGGCCGTCTACGAACAGATCGTCGAAGACATCGAAGCGGCCGAAGAGGCGATGACCCTGGAGAAACAGGAGAGTCCGACACTCAACTACCGGTTCTCGCTCGATGCCCTCGCCGCCTTCAAGGCACGCGTCATGCTCTACATGCGCAACTGGCAAGCGGCTTACGATGCAGCGACGAGCCTGCTGCCCAAATACGAACTGGTGGATTTCAACGCCTCTCCCGAAAGCGCCGACCTGCCCTGGAAGGCGACCTCTCCCGAGGCCATATTGGCCTGGGAACGCCCGTTCGGCGGCGGAAACGGCGACCTGCGGGGCGCCAGCATCCTGTCGGACAAGATCCTCGGGCTGCTGGACGAAGCGACGGACAACCGCCGCAACTACCTCAACCCGGTGAATGCCTACGACGAAAACTGGACGCCGACGCTGCTGGGATACTGCGTGAACCGTTCGTCGTCGGACCGCGTGTCGATCCGCATCGCCGAGATGTACCTCATCGCCGCCGAGGCCGGCTCGTACCTGCCCGCGGAACTGGAAAAGGCCAAGGGATACCTGCTCGACCTGAAGGCCAAGCGGCTGAAACCCGAGGCGATGGAGGCCCAGCGCACGAAGGTCGGAGCGATGGATGCGGAGCAGCTGCGCGCAGAGGTCGCCGACGAGCGCGCCCGCGAACTGCTCGGAGAGGGACACCGTTGGATGGACCTCCGCCGAACGACCCGGCCGGCCATCACCAAGACCTACAAGGACCGGACCTACACGCTCAATGCGAACGACGCGCGTTACACGCTGCCTTTCCCGCAGTCGGCCATCGACAGCAACCCCGAGCTGAACAACTGAACCGCGGGAACGATCCGGAAACCTTCGGAGTCCCGATGAAAAACAGTCCGGTTTTTGCACCGGACTGTTTTTTTTGTAATTTTACACGTCATGAGAGCCATTATCATAGAGGACGAACCGCTGTCGGTCGCGGAACTGCGCACGACGCTCGCGGAGATCGCACCGCAGATCGAGGTCGTCGCCACGGCATCGTCGGTCGCGGAGGCTGCCGCGGTCATCGCCGGCGTCGTTCACGACCTGATTTTCATGGACATCCACCTCGGAGACGGCAGCGGGTTCGACATCTTCGAACGCACGGAGATCACCGTGCCGGTCATCTTCATCACGGCCTACGACTCCTATGCCCTGAAAGCCTTCGAAAACAAGGGCATCGACTACCTGCTGAAACCCTTCGGACGCGAGGATTTGCAGCGGGCGATCGATAAGCTGGGGCTTTTATCGGGGGGGGGAAGCGCGTCTGCGGAGCACGGAGCCCCGACGCAGACGCCACCGGTTTACCAGGAACGGTTCCTGGTACACATGGGCGCCCGGATGAAATCGGTCACCACGGCCGAGATCGCCTATTTCATGGCCGACGGCAAGTACCTCCACCTCGTGACCCACGACGGAAAAGACTACATCGTCGACCGCACGCTGACCGAGGTGGGCGAAAAACTGCCGCCGAACCTCTTTTTCCGGATCAACCGCCGCTTCATCGTCGCCTTCGACGCCATCCGGGAGATGATACGCTACTCGGGCAGCCGGATCAAGGTGGTGCTCCACCCGCCCCTCGCCGAAGGGGAGGAGGCGTTCGTCAGCACCGACCGTGTGCCCGATTTTCGGCAGTGGCTGAACAGATAATGTTCCGGACCATACGATCATAGGCTGTCCCGAGAACGGATTTTTCGGAATATCCCTGCGATTTTTGATTTTAGGCGAGCGAATTTCGGGCATCGTGAAAACGGGACGGATGGATCGTACACAAGTACATTCCATTCGTCCCGTTCGAGGGATATACGGAAAAGCCGCTTACAAATCAAAAAGGAAGATCGTCCGGATCGTCGGCCGGAACCGAAGGAGCTGCCGGCTGGGGCTGCGGAGCCGCTGCCGGACGAGGTGTCTGCTGCTGGTAACCGCCCTGCTGCCCGTAGGAAGCGCCCTGCGGCTGTGCGCCGTAGGCGGGAGCCGGAGCACCGTCCGAAGCGGGATTGTCCGAGCGGCGGCCCAGCAGGTTCATCGTGTCGGCCAGAATTTCGGTCGTATAGCGTTTGTTGTTATCCTTGTCCATCCATTCGCGGGTGCGCAGGCGCCCCTCGATATAGATTTGCGAACCTTTGCGGACAAAACGGTCCACCACGTCGGCAAGACCGCGCCACAAGGTGATCGTATGCCATTCGGTGTGTTCCTTCGTCTCGTTCGACGCCCGGTCGAACAGACGCTCCGTCGTCGCCAGACGGACACGGGCGACCTTCACGCCGCCTTCGGTCGTACGCACCTCGGGGTCGATGCCCACGTTGCCGATCAATATGACTTTGTTTACCATTTGCTTACAGGTTTTTAATCATTCGACGGAAAAGAACCTCCATGCGCACGCCGGCCTTTTTGCCCTGCCGCTGCACGTCCTCGTGATCGCCCACCTCGTCCGAAAGACCGCAGTTGGTGATGACCGACACGCCGAAGACGGGAATCGACATGTGGCGCGCCACGATCACCTCGGGGACGGTCGACATGCCCGCAGCATCGCCGCCGATGGCCTTGAAATAGCGGTATTCGGCCTGCGTCTCGAACGTGGGTCCCGTGCCGCCGACATAGACGCCGTACTGGAGCTTGATCGACTCCTCTTCGGCGATCTTCGTGGCCGCAGCGATCAGGGACTTGTCGTAGCAGTTGTGCATGTCGGGGAAGCGCGGCCCGAGCTGGGCCATGTTGGGACCGATCAGCGGATTGGGCATCAGGTTGATGTGGTCGGTAATGACCATCAGGTCGCCCACGCGGAACGAGGTGTTGATGCCGCCCGAAGCGTTCGACACGAAGAGGTACTTGATGCCGAGCTGCTGCATCACGCGCACCGGGAAGGTCACCTGCTGCATCGTGTAACCCTCGTAGTAGTGGAAACGGCCCTGCATGGCGACGACCCGGCGGCCCTCGATCAGACCGAAAATCATGCGGCCCTTGTGGCCTTCGACCGTCGAAACGGGGAATCCGGGAACGTCCTTGTATTCGATGATGAACCGTGCGTCGATCTTATCGGCGAAATCGCCCAGCCCGGTGCCCAGTATGATCCCCACTTCGGGCGAGAAATCCTCGGTCCGGCTCTTGACGAAAGCGGCGGTTTTCTTAATTTCCTCTAACATCTTCTTCTAATTTTTGCAGAAAATCCGTTGCCGAATCCTCTATGAATGAAATATTTATCGGTAAATAGTACAGGTTGCTGCGGACCCGGGCGGGGATTTTCGCCCGGTTGGTCATCTTGACGGCATCCTTCTCCGTGGTAACAATTACCGCGCCCGGATGCTTCTCCAGAAGCGCCACGAGGGCGTTCATGTCGCGGACCTTGTAGACATGGTGGTCGTCGAGCGTCATCTCGGCTACGACTTCGTAACGTTCGCGGAGCGTCTGCAGGAAGGGCTTCGGGTTGCCGATGCCCGAGAGGGCGATCACCGGCCGCCCCTGCGCCAGCGGCTCGCCGGACGCCTCCTCGGCGTAGAGCGGCTGGGGCATGAAACTCTCGAAACGCGTGAAATAGACCCGCTGGTAGGCCACCTGGATCAGCACCTTGCGCAGGATGCGGCGGTCGATCGGGGCCATCCGCTCGGGGCATTTCGTGACCACGAAATAGTGGGCGCGGTGCAACTCCTCCGGAAGGTCGCGCAGCGTTCCCACGGGCAGCATCCGGTCGTGCTGAACGGGCCGCGTGGCGTCGATCATCACGACATTGATTTTCGGCTCCACGTAGCGGTGCTGGAAACCGTCGTCCATAACGATCAGGTCGACCTCGGGATGCTCGGCGCGGATGCGGCGGATGCCTTCGGAACGCTTCTCGCAGACGGCGACCACCGTATCGGGAAACTTGAGCTTGATTTGCAGCGGCTCGTCGCCCACGTCGCGGTAATGCGAGTCGGCACGAACCTCCAGATACCCTTTCGTACGGCGTCCGTAACCGCGCGAGAGCAGCGCCACGTCGTGCATCTGGGACATGTAGGCAATTACCATTTCGGCCATCGGGGTCTTGCCCGTGCCGCCGACGGTGATGTTGCCGATGCAGATGATCGGAATGTCGAACTTCTCGCTCTTGAGGATGCCCCAGTCGAAGAGGCGGTGACGAAACGTCACCCCCGCTTTATAGAGGAAGGCCGCAGGTGCGAGCAGGCATTTGAGCATCTTTCTATCGGTTTGAACAGATAACTTTCAAAGGTAACGATTTTTCCCGGGACCACCAAACCAAAATCCGCAAATCTGGTTCCAGAGCGGAAAATAGCGACTGATTTGCGGAAACGGATTTCCGGATACCGCCTCTTGCTGCGGGAGTCTCATGTGTTTTTCAGCCGCAAAAAAACGAACCGCGGCGAGTGCTGCGGAATCTTCTGTACTTTTTGGCCGCAAAAAGTACAGAAAACCCTGCGGCCCGCGCCGCACGACGGCAAGCAATCCGCAAAAAAATTTGGGATTGCGCCCGGCTTGCACTATCTTTGGCAGTGCCTTAAACAGGCGGCGGCTCGGCAAATTGCAAACAAGTTTGCATTTGCGCTCGCCTTGCACTATCTTTGTCTTCATCTATGAACGGTCTGAAAATAACGATATGCGCCCTGCTGCTCGCGGCGGCAGGCGCCTGCAACCGGACCCAGGGTCCGGTGGTGGAAGTGGAGGACGCAGAGGAGCCTCACAACATGCTTTACGGCATCAATGCCGACGATTACCGCACCGAGACCGGGGAGGTCGGAAGCGGCGAAACGCTGGGAAAAATACTCAACGGATTCGGCGTGTCGGCCCTCGCGGTCGACCGGCTGGACAAAGCCTCGAAGGAGGTGTTCCCGCTGCGCAACATCCGCGCCGGGCACAAATACACGGCCTTTATCCACGAGGATTCGCTCTACGCGCCCCATCTCGACTACCTCGCCTATGAAATATCGGTCACCGACTACGTGGTCTTCGGATTTCACGACGACTCGGTCTCCGTGCGCAAGGACGCCAAGGCCTACACGCTGCGCCGCACGAAGAAAAGCGCCGTGATCAACTCCTCGCTCTGGGGTGCGATCATGGAACAGGACCTGCCCTACGCGCTGGCCGCAGAATTGGAGGACATTTATCAGTGGACGGTGGATTTCTTCGGCATCCAGAAGGGCGACAACTTCACGGTGATCTACGACGAGCGGTTCATCGACGACACGGTGTCGGTGGGCATCGGCCGCATCTGGGGCGCGAAGTTCTCGCAGGGCGGCAAGGAATATTACGCCATCCCGTTCCGCCAGGGCGGCAAAATCCAGTACTGGGAGGCGGACGGAGCGAGCCTGCGCAAACAGATGCTCAAGGCGCCGCTGAAATACTCGCGCATCAGTTCGAAATTCTCCTACGCCCGCAAGCACCCGATCTACAAGGTCTACCGCCCGCACACAGGTGTCGACTACGCCGCGCCGAAAGGTACGCCCGTGCATGCCGTAGCCGACGGCACAGTGACGTTCAAGGGCTGGGGCGGAGGCGGCGGCAACACGCTCAAGATCAAGCATGCCGGCAACCTGATGACGGGTTACCTCCACTTGAGCGGCTATGCCAAAGGCATCGCCAAGGGTTCGCGCGTGTCGCAGGGCCAGCTGATCGGCTACGTCGGTTCGACGGGCGCATCGACCGGCCCGCACCTCGATTACCGCGTCTGGAAGAACGGCACGCCGATCGACCCGCTGAAGATTCCGTCGGAACCCGCCGAGCCGATCGCCAGCGAGAACCGCGCACTGTTCGAATTCGTCCGCGACCGTATCTCGGCCGAACTCAACGGCGAGGTGAAGCCCGGGGAGCAGATCACGCAGCTCGATTCGCTCGTCCTGCCCGCAGCCGCACAGACACCCGAAAACCGATAAGCCGATGGAAAGCACGGGAATCATCATCGTAGCAGGGGGCAGCGGAAGCCGCGCGGGCGGCGCACGGCCCAAGCAGTTCCGGTTTCTGGGCGGCATGCCCGTACTGGCGCGCACGATCAACACGTTCGCTGCGGCGCTGCCCGGTGCGGAGATCGTGGCGGTGCTCCCCGAACAGCACATCGGGTTCTGGAAAAACCTCTCGGCACGTTTCGACGTCGCCGAACACAAAATCGTCGCGGGAGGCGCGGAGCGGTTCCACTCGGTGAGGAACGGATTGGCGGCGCTGACGTCCGATCCCGGCCTGATAGCCGTGCAGGACGGCGTGCGCCCGCTGGGGAGCATCGCGATGATCCGCCGTGTGGCCGAAGCTGCCGCAAGGCACGGGGCCGCGGTTCCGGTCGTGGAGCCGGTGGATTCGTTCCGCGAAACGGACGCGGACGAGGCGGGGAACGTTGCGTCGCACATCGTCGACCGCCGGTTTCTGCGCATCGTGCAGACCCCGCAAATCTTCCGCGCAGACGTCCTGCGCCGGGCCTACGAGGCCGAATACCGTGCGGAGTTCACCGACGACGCGTCGGTGGTCGAGGCCATCGGGCAGGCAGTCTGCCTCGCGGAGGGCGAGCGCGAAAACCTCAAACTCACGACCCCCGGGGATTTCGTCGTCGCCGAAGCGCTGATCGCCGCACGCGAAGAGGCCGAAAACGAAGAAGAGACGACCGATGCAGAGCACGTATAAATACCGCTTCGATCACAGCACGATCTACTGGACGCTGGTTTACATCATCGTCTTCATCCTGCTGGGCGGCCTGCTGTACCACCTCTACGAAGGAGGTTACCTTTCGGCGTGGTTCACCTCGTTCATCGTGGCGCTGGTGGCCCTGATGTCGCTGTCGATTCCCCGCAAGATCGTCGTGTCGGACGAGAAGGTCGAGGTGCGCTGTCTGCTGGACATCACCGAAATACGCCGCGATGAAATCGCCTCGGTGCGCCGGGTGGACCCCAAACACATGAAATGGTTCCTGCCGATCTTCGGCGGATGCGGGTTCTTCGGCTACTACGGACACTTCATCGACCTGCGGAGGCTGGACCGCGTGCGGCTATACGCCTCGGAGTGGCGGAATTTCGTCGAGATCACGGACATCTACGAAGACCGGCTCTACGTCTCGTGCGCCGACGCCGACCGTCTGGTGGCCGAACTCACCCCGCCGGGCGGCAACCGCCCCGACGAAGACGCGGAGGAGGAAGATAGCGGCAGCTAATTTGCATACCATTATTCACCTTATAAAATACAGTTAAAGATGAAAAAGTATCGTTGTGTAGTCTGCGAATGGATTTACGATCCCGCAGTCGGCGATCCCGACGGAGGCATCGCCCCCGGAACGCCGTTCGAGGAGATTCCCGACGACTGGGCATGCCCGGTTTGCGGCGTCGACAAGAGCAATTTCGAAGAGGTTGAGGAGTAAGCCCGCGCTTCGGAGAAACGAAGGATGCGCCCCCGATGGGGCGCATTTTTTCGTCCCCTCCCCCCCCCCTTCGGCTGACCGATTCATAAAAAAACTGCCAATCCATAGTGGATTGGCAGGCGTGGAAAAAGAATGGCTTTTCCGGCTTCCATTTCCCGTTGCTTATCGAATAGGGCGCAACGATGTTTCGAGTTTCGGGGCTTCGCAACAGTCCGAGGAGAGGACCGCCCGAATGATGAATGCGCAGTTTTTCATTACCGGATGGAATTTAACAAATCTGTTTTACCGTCGTTTACGAGCTTGAGGATCAACTCCCCGAACAGGGTGTTCTGCCAGGCGAACCACGCCCGGGTGTAGTTCGAGGCGTCGTGACGCGAGAACGACTCATGCATGAAGCCCGTTCCGGCGTCGGTGGTGATCAGTTGCAGCAGGCAGTCGCGGATCTCGGCATCGTCGGTCGAGGTAAAGGCCCGCATCATAATGCTCATGGGCCAAATCATCTCGACCCCGATATGCGGACCGCCGATGCCTTCGCCCGCCGCGCCGCACCAAAAATACGGATTATTTTCGCTCCAGACAAAGCGGCGCGTGTTTTCATACACGGGGTCCGTGCGTTCCACATCGCCCAGATAGGCCATCGCCAGCAGCGACGGCACATTGGCGTCGTCCATCAGTTGCTGTCCGCCGAAACCGTCGACCTCGAAGGCATAGATCTTCCCGAACTCCGGATGTTCGACAACGGCGTATTTCTGCAATGCCTCCGCCACTTCGTCGGCCAGCGCCGTACACTCGTTTGCAAGCTCCTTTTCGTCGTTTACAGCCGTCAGAATTTCAGCGGCTTTGCGCAGCGACGTGACGGCCATAAAGTTCGAGGGCACGAGGAACCCGAAAGTCGTGGCGTCGTCCGAGGGTCGGAATGCCGAGACAATCAACCCCACGGGCTTCACGGGATTGCCGCGCCCCACATGGCAGCGGGTGTCCAGCTGGCGGTCGGTCGTGCGCAGGAAGATGTAGTCCCCGGGGCCCTCCTTCATCTGCTGTTCTTTGAGGGTTTTCAGCATGTTGCGCACCGCCGAGGTCCACGTCCCGTCGAAAATCGACTCATCACCCGTCGTTTTCCAGTAGTGGTGTGCCAAGCGGATGGGATAGCAGTGCGAGTCGATCTCCCATTTGCGCTCGAAGACCATCGGGTCGGCCTCGGGTAAATCCGTCTTGTTGTGGGCCCCCGTCGGCGCGACGTTGAAGGCATTGGCATAGGGGTCGATGTTGATGAGTTTCAGCTGGCGCCGGATAACCCCCGCGATCATCCGCTGTAACTGCTCGTCCTTGCCGCACAACTGCACATAGGGCCACACCTGGGCCCCCGAATCGCGCAGCCACATGGCCGGGATGTCGCCCGTGTAGACGTAGGTGTCGGGATTTCCGGCTTCATCCTCACGGTAGTGAACCGTGGTATCGAGCGTATTGGGAAAGCAGTTGGCGAACATCCACCGCAGGCGTTCATTGGTCAGAAGACCGCACACGCGCTCGATCTCCTTTTCGACCGCTTCGGAAGTGAAAAGCCGCTTGTCTTCGGCCGGGCGCTGGTCTGCATACGTTTCGGGTTCGTCGGGACAATACCACACCTTGGGCTCGGCACCCATCTCGAAGCGCAGCTCCCCGCCCTTCATCAACTCTTCGTGCCACAGGTAGGGCTTCGTATAGGGCTGTCCGTCGAGCCATACCCGTTGGATGTATCTATTCTCCGCGGAGTTGTTTTCTGCGACGATGGTGAACGTCCCGCCCGGAATCTTCACTTCCGCCCTGTCGAACAGGGGCGATCCGAACCAGTAGCGTCCGCCCGCAGGCTCCACCTCGTACATGCCCAGCGCCGAGAGGACGTACCACGCCGACATCTGCCCCACGTCCTCATTGCCCGAAAGCCCGTCGGGCGCGTCGTGGTAGAGCGTCGTCAGCACCTCCCTTACTTTATCCGCCGTCTTCCACGGCCGCCCCAGCATCGTGTAGAGGTAGAGCACATGATGGCTCGGCTCGTTGCCGTGGGCGTACTGGCCGATCAGTCCCGAGATGTCGGGCGAGGTCTCGCCGCCCTCAATCACCGAACTTACCGTAAACAGCGAGTCCAGTTTTTCGATCATCTTCTCCCGGCTGCCGAAGCAGGCCTCCAATCCCGCAACGTCGTGCGGCGCGAGCCATGTATACTGCCAGCCGTTGCCCTCGCAGTAGTCGTCGGCGCGGTGGGTCGAAGCGAAGGGGCTGAACGGCGTGCGCCACCCTCCCTTCGAGTCCCGGCCCCGCATAAAGTGCGTCGAGGGGTCGAAGTAATTGCGGTAAGAGTGGCTGCGATCCGTGAAATAGTTTGCGTCCCCGGTCTTACCCAGCGCCTCGGCGGCCCGGGCTGCGGCACCGTCGGCCAAAGCATATTCCATGTCGTAGGCCACCGCTTCGTTAAAGAGGTCGCACGGAATATAGCCGTATTTCATCCGCAGGCCGTTGCCGCGGTCGGGGTTCATCGCCGTCTTTTTAATGGCTTCGAAAGCCTTTTCCCGGTCGAACCCGCCGATGCCCTTCACGATGGCGTCCGCAACGACCGGGATACCCGGGTTGCCCACCATGCAGTCGGTCTCGTTGCCCCACAGGTGCCATACCGGGAGCCGTCCCTGCTCGTCGGCAATCGCCAGCATCGTCCGGATGATGTCGGGCATCTTCTCCGGGTGGAGAATCGTCATCAGCGGCATCGCGGCCCGGTAGGTATCCCAGAGCGAAAAGGTCGTGTAGTTCGTAAAGTCAGCCGAGCGGTGGATCTTGTGGTCCGAGCCGTAGTAGTCGCCGTTCACGTCGCAGAAGAGCGACGGGGCGACCATCGTGTGATAAAGCGCCGTATAGAAAATCCGCCGGGCGGTCTCGTCCGTCGTCGTGACCTTCACCTTCGACAGTTCGGCATTCCATTTCGCGTCGGCGGCTTTTACCGTGGCGTCGAAATCCCAGCCGGGGAGTTCCGCCACGAGATTCGCCTTGGCACCCTCGATGCTCACGGGCGAAAGGGCCACTTTCACGAGCACCTGTTCGCCGTCAGTCGTTGCGAACGACGCCCGGGCATATTTGTCCCCGACGGTTTCGAACTTCGCAAAGGGTTTCGAGAACTCCGCCACGAAATAGACCCGCTGATCCTTGGCCCAGCCCGTCGAGTAGCGGTAACCCGTAATACGGTTGTCACTCTCTTTCTCCAGATGCGTCTGCGTCGCTTTGTCCCAGCAACCGCCGTTCTCCAGATCGAAAACCACGGCTGCTTCCGTCGAGGCCGGGAAGGTATATCTATGCAGCCCCACACGTTCCGTGGCGGTCATTTCGGCCGTGATGCCGTAGCGGGTCAGCGGCACCGAGTAGTAGCCCGGCTTCGTGATCTCTTTTGTCCGATCGGCGTAGGACCACATCCCCGAAGCAGGGTCTTTCTCCTCCCCGCGGGCATAGGTCACCTCGCCCGTAACGGGCATGACGGTGATGTCGAACAGGTCCCCGATGCCCGTTCCGGAAAGGTGCGTATGCGAGAAGCCGATCACCGTCGAGTCCGACTCATGGTAGCCCGACGTCCAGTCCCACGCCTGCGGGATGCTCGTGGGGCCTAATTGCACCAGTCCGAAAGGAACGTTGGCCCCCACGAAGACGTGCCCGTGGCCGCCCGTGCCGATCTTCGGGTCCACAAGGCGCGTGTAGTTATCCTCTGCGGCGGGTTGCGCGCAGGATGTCAGCAGAACCGCGGCAAATAAAAATCCGGTAAGTTTCATCTATTTGTCAGTTTGAAGTTCAAAAGTAAGTTTACCGCCCTTGAGCAGTTCGCCATGCAAGATACGATAATTTTTCAACGGTTTATCGCCCAGCGCCATTTTCCGGACATACCCCTCGCCGTGTCTCTCGATCACCAGCGTACCGCCGCCGGTGTCGATCTCGGCGCGGTCGAACACGGGGGCCGTGAGCGTATAGTAAGGCTCGCCCGGGCAGTCCGGGTAGAGGCCCAGCATCGTGAAGACCGCCCACGCCGACATCGTGCCCGTGTCGTCGTTGCCCGGGATACCGTCGGCCGCCGTCGTGAAGTACTTGTCCAAAAGACGACGCGTCTGAAGCTGTGTGCGCCACTCCTCGCCCCGGAAGCGGCTGAACAGGTACGCATAGGCGATGTCGGGTTCGTTCGCAGGGTCGTACAAACCCTCGTCGAAGACCATTTGCAGCTTGTCTACGAATTTCCTTTTACCGCCCATCAGCCGTGTCAGCCCCTCCACGTCGTGCGGCACATAGAACGTGTAGTTCCACGCCGAGCCCTCGTGGAAGCCCGGGGCCGCCGTGAAGTTCTCGCCCGCCTGCGGATCGAAGGGGCTTAAGAAGCCCCCTTTATGAGTAATAGGGCGAAAAGTCCCGAATTCCGGGCAGTAGTAATGTTTGTATCCCAATGAGCGTTCCCGGAACAGGACGGCATCCTCCTTTTTGCCCAGCGAGTCGGCCAGCAGCGACAGCGCCGCGTCGGCCATGTAGTATTCCAGAGCATGCGACACCGAAACGTCGCCCGCAAGGTCCTGCGCGTAGAACCCCAGCGGGATATAGCCCCGCTCGATATAGGGGTCGATGTCCGGACGCAGGGGGTTCTGCGCCCCGGGCGTCGTGGCAGACTTGCGCATCGCCTCGTAGGCCGTCGCGATGTCGAAATCCCGAAGACCTTTCATCCAACTGTCGACAATCACGGGAATCGCCGGGTCGCCCTCCATCGTGAAGGTCTCGCGGCCGTACAGTTCCCACTTGGGCAGCCAGCCCCACTCCCGCGACATGTCCACCATCGAGCGCACCATATCCAGTTGCCGCTCCGGGTAGACCAGCGTCAGCAGCTGGTGGACGTTGCGGCAGGTGTCCCACAGCGAAAAGACCGTATAGCGCTCGCCGTCGGTAACGCCGACCTCCCCCGAGCGCTCCATCAGCGGATATTCCCCGTTGACATCGCTCAGGAGGTTCGGGTGGAGCAGCGCGTGGTACAGCGCCATATAGAACACCGTCTGCTGCTGCTCGGTGCCGCCCTCCACGCGGATGCGGCCCAGATCCTCGTTCCAGCGTGCACGGGCCTGTTCCCGGATAGCGTCGAACGTCGTACCCGCCGGCTGTTCGGCGTCGAGGTTCCGGCGGGCATTCTCCGTGCTGACGTAAGAAATACCCATGCGCACCTCGACCTGCTCGCCCGCCCGCAGGTCGTCGAACGTGAACCAGTAGCCCACGTCGTCGCCCGCCAGCTCGCGGCCGTATTCCGTATAGAGTTTGTATTTGCCGTTGTCCGGGGTCCACTCGGCCTCCACGCCCGTCATCGGCCGCTGTTTCTTCCAGTAGCCCGACGACGACGGGACTTTCGATACCCGCAAAACGAAATAGACCGGAAACACCTTCTGCGGGTTATAGCAGAACGTCCCCAGCAGTTTCGTGCCCTCGATCTCCGTCGCGCTCACGCGCCGCACCATCGCGCCCGACTCGTTCGTAAGCCCTTCGCCCAAGTTGAGCAGGATATGTCCTTGTCCGACAGGAAACGTATACCGTTCGGCCGAGGTGCGCGCCGTGGCCGTGGCCTCGGCGAGGATGTCGTACTTGTCGAGGTGCACCGAATAATAGCCCGGAGTGGCCTTTTCGTCCCGGTAGGCCGTGCCGTGCTCCTTGTAATCCACAGTCAGCGGTCCGGTCGTGGCCATCGTCAGCAGCGACCCCATATCCGGGCACCCCACGCCGCTCAGGGAGCCGTGCGCAAAGCCCGTGAAAAACTTGTTATGGTACTCGTAAGGCGTCGACCACCAGCGGGCGTCCTTGTCATAGACATTCTCCGCAGAGCCCATCACGTTGAACGGAACAACCGACATCATCCCGTTCGGCGTGACGGCCCCGGGATTCGTCGTCCCGAAGTTGGTCGTCCCGATAAACGGGTCGACCTTATCGGCAGGGGTCTGCGCCGAAGCCGCAGCGCCGAAAACGGCTGCGGCGAGCGCTGTCAGAAGAAGCGTTCGTCGCAGTCGCATCAGAGAATCGAGTTTTTCTTCGTGAATTCGATGATTTCAGGGATATAGCCGAACGCAAGGCCCGTCACCGTGTCGGCGCAGCCGTAGTAGACCGCAACGCGCCCCGTCGCGGGGTCGTGCAACGCAGCGCACGGGAACGTCACGTTCGGCACGTCGCCCGTCAGTTCGTACTGTTCGCGCGGCGAGATCAGGTAGGGGCCGCTCCGGGCCGCGACCTTCCACGGCTCGTCCAAATCCAGCAGCGCCGAGCCGAAGGCGTAGACATAGCCGTTGCACGAGCGAAGAACACCGTGGTAGAACAGCAGCCAGCCCTCCGAAGTCTCAATCGGAACGGGGCCCGCACCGATCTTCATGCACTGCCACGCCGACACTTCGAACGCCGCGGGCGACATCACATGACGATGGCGGCCCCAGAACTCCATGTCGGGGCTTTCGCTGTAAAATATATCCCCGAAAGCCGTATGGCCGTTGTCGCTCGGACGCGAGAGCATGGCGAAATTCCCGCCGATCTTACGCGGGAACAGCACCCCGTTGCGGTTGAACGGGATAAAGGCGTTCTCCAGCTGGTGGAACGTCGCGAAATCATCCGTCCACGCGATGCCGATTGTAGGACCGTGGTAGCCGTTGCACCATGTGACGTAGTATTTGTCTTCGATCTTCGCCACGCGCGGGTCGTAGCCGTAGACCCATTGTCCGATCTCGGGGTCCGCGCCCGTCAGGCGGAAGTCGGCCTCGTCGATATCCCATTTCAGACCGTCGACCGAAAATCCTACATGGATGCGCATACGGCGATTCGTGTCGTCGCAGCGGAAAACACCCGCATAGTTATACTTGCCTTTTTTAAACGGAACGACCGCCGAGTTGAAGATCGAGTTCGAGGTCGACAGCGCATCGCGCCCGATAATCGGGTTCTGCGTGTAACGCCATAAAACCTCTTTACTCCCCGCGGGGCGGTCCTCCCACGGCATATCGGGCAGATTGCCGCCCGCAATTTTCAGTGTATTCATACTATTTGTCTTTTGGTTTGTCGTCATAGGTAAAGGGAACCAGCTTCGTGATCACGAAGGCCGGAACGGTGGCCAGCATCACGGCGATGAAGAAGAACCGGTAGCTCAGCAGATCGCTCAAAAATCCCGAGGCCATGCCCGTGAGCATCACCGAAAGGTTCATGATCCCCGAGGCGAAGGCGTAGTGCGCCATCTGGTGACGCCCCGGAGCAACCTGCTGCATCATGAAGAGTGTAAGTCCCACGAATCCGAAGCCGTAGCCGAAGTACTCCACAACGATGCCACCGCCTACCAGCCACATGCTCGAAGGCTGGAACCACGCCAGCAAAGCGTAGACCGCGAACGGAAGGTTGAAGATGCAGCAAAGCGTGAACAGCGTACGCCGAAGGCCCCGCCGGGCGATGTAGTACCCCGCCAGCAGCGAACCCAGCAAAAAGGCTCCCGCACCGAACGTCCCGTAATAAAGCCCGATCTGCTGGTTCGTGAGACCCAGGCCCCCGGATGCGGTATCCGCCTTGAGGAACAGAGGCACGATCTTCATCACGAAGCCTTCGCCCAACCGGTACAGGATGATAAAGGCGATATAGTATCCGATATGTTTCTTCGTGAAAAATGCCGCGATAACCTCTTTCAGGCCCGAAAGGCCCTCCCGCAGCGAATGGTGTTCGGCAGCGCTGCCGCCCGAAGGAAGTGCGCGCAGGTGGTAGCCCCCCAGAGCCACGAGCGTGGCGCACAGGATCATCAGCACAACCGTCCACGAACGAACAGAAGCGTCGAACGTCGCCGTGCCATCCGCCGAGAAGCCCTCGTAGAGCCACCCTGCCAGCCACACCAGGCCGCCCGTGGCAACCAGTTTGGCCAAGTTGTAGAACGCTCCCTGCCAGCCGATATACTTCGCCTGAGACGCCGTCGAGAGTTCTGCCATATAGACTCCGTCGGCGGCGATGTCGTGCGTGGCTCCGCTGAAAGCAACCACGGCAAAGACCGCAACCGTGACGGAGAAGAACGACGGAAGGTGCAACGACAAGGCCGCTAAGCCGAACAAAACGCCGCTCAGAAGCTGCGTCGCAACGACCCAGAACTTCTTCGTGCGGTACAACTCCAGAAAAGGGCTCCACAGAAACTTGATCGTCCAAGGCCACATGATCAGCGACGTCCAGAACGCAATTTGCGCGTCCGAGATGCCGAGGTCCTTGAACAAGACCGCAGAGACCATGTTCAGCACCACAAACGGCAGGCCCATCGCAAAATACAAACTCGGGACCCAGCGGAGGGGTGAACGCAATTGATCCGTCATCGGGTTTTACATTTTTTGAAATACGGAATGATGCAATGAAAGAATCTCATGTCGCAAGAGGATCTTACTTGTGGATTCGACTATTTGCTGAAGAGTTTGTCGAGCAGGGCGGCACGCTGCTGGGTCAGGGTGCGGATGCGTGCGATCTCTTCGGAGTAGGTCCTGGCCGGCATGTTGGCTTCGTCGCTGTACTGGTAATAGAATTTCCAGACCGAGAAGTTCGCTTCGATGGCCTTGGCCATGTCGACGGGGACTTCGTCCAGGATTCGATTGGTCACGGCGAGCAGTTCGGCCTTCTTGTCCGCCCAGCGCTTTGCGACGAAGGCCCGGAAGCTCTCGTCCTCCCACAGACGCCAGAACCAGTCGTTCTCGACATAGGAGGGCATCCAGAATCCGGCATGGATCATCAGGCTCGACAGCGGCTGATAACTCGGATGAGGTATGCGCTTGTCGTTGTTCCAACCCTTGTCGCAATCCCAGATCGGACCGAAGAAAAGTTTGTCGACTCCGCGGCGTTTGTACATGTAGGTGCTCGTATAACCGTCCAAATCGCCGGCCAGCTCCTTGATGATGATGAAATCCGCAAGGGTCTTTTCGTCGAAGTATTTGCGCCAGCCGTTCTCGCGGTCCTTGTAACCGGAGGCGTAAAGCGCCTGCTCGGCCCGGTTGATGAATGCGGTGATATACTCGTACTGCTCGGGTTTGCACTCGTCGTCCTTGGGGTATTTGTAACTCATCTTGATCCGCTTCAGAGCCGAATAGAAATTGCCTTCGTGGAGGTCGGTTTCGATGATGTAACCGCCCTCGATGTCTTCGGTGGGAGACTTTTCGTTGAGTTTGTCGACCTCGATGCGGCCGGGGGCGCGCTCCATCTGGTCGCTCATCTGGTAAACGCCCAGATAGTCGCCGTCCTTCCGTTCGCGACGGCCCGTCGAACTGTCGTAATAAGTACCCGTGAAATAGACGTTGACATACTTCGAGCAGGCGGTGAACAGCACGGCGGCATCGTCGTGGTAATTATCCGCCCTGTTGTAGAGAATGCGCGAATAGGAGAAGGCGATATGCGTACGGATCAGCGACTTGTCCATATCCTGCGACAGCAGCACCCAGCTTTTTTCCTTGGCATGGTCGAGTCCGATCGGGCTGAACTTTTCGGGGAACTTCATGCGGAAAGGCTTTTTCGGAAGCCCCCACGTCGAATTGCCGCGTCCGCGCATCTGGATCGTCTTGCCGTTCTCGTCCGTATTCCACCATCCCTCTCCGGTCGCTCCGGACGTCTTGTCGAAAAGCTCGATCCGGGTGTCCACGTAGTTCTCCTTGCCGACGATCTCGGAGGCGGGCTGCATGTGGAGCACCGCCAGTTCGGTGTTGATCTGCGGGCAGTTCAGCGTCACGGTGTAGACTTTCCGGTCTCCGCTTTCGGCCACCACCTCCAACTCCACGTCTTCGGCCAGCGAAATCTTCGTCTCGCCGGAGACGACCGGCACGCCGTCGACGAGCACCTTTTCGCCGTTGTGCGTGAATGTCGGAATCATCATCTCCGGGTTGGCGCCCTCGATCCATTTCAGGTACATGGCCTTGAGCGTGCGCGCGTTTTTGTCGAACGTGAACGCGAGGTCGCCCGTCAGCGCGGGATTCTTCGATTTCGTGATGCCGAAGGTCAGCAGGTCGCAGCCCGTATCGAGTTTTTTGAGCTGCGTGACGACGATCTGCCTGGGTTCGCACGCCGGAACGCTTACCGTAACCGTAGCCGTACGCTGCGCACCGGTGTTGGCGGCAACGGTCAGCGCGAGGTTGTTTTTGGCGGCCGAGGGGTTGTAGGAAGCCTCGCACCACTTTTCGCTCGACGCGACCCGAACGCCCGGCTGGTTGGTCGTGACCGTCGCCGTGAGTTTGTCGCCCGCACTGCCGACTTCGGGGAACTCGTTCACGGAGACCGTGAGGAACGGTTCCGGCGCACGGGCGGCCTGCGTCACGGTGATTGCCACCGATTCGCACTCCGGAGCACTTACCGTGACGGTCGCCGTGCGCTCTTTTTCGTCGGGATTGGCCATGACAGTCAGGCGGAGATTATTCTTCTCGGTGTCGGCGAGAAGTTCCGCTTCGCACCATTCGTCGGACGATCCGACCGTCACGGTCCGACTGGAAGTTACCGTCGTGTAAAGCGTTATGTCGTCGACATCGACGTCGTTGAATTCCGTTTGGGCGACTGTGAGATAGGGAGCCTCCGGCAAGTCTTCGATCTGCTTGTCTTTATCGGAGCAGGCTCCGAACATCAGGCCTGCAAGCAGCGTACAGACCGGAATGAGAAAACGGGACATAAATTTCATGTTAGAGGTTGGTTTGAGTTGAAGGATATTTTTCCCGGCCGGGTCGGATACGGCGCGTCCGCCGGAAAAAGGAACAGCTCCGAACCAGCCGATTCGGAGCTGTTCTGCTCGGTTAGTGTCGTTGTGCGTTAAGGCAGGCTGACGGGTTCCCATTTCAGGCCGTCGGATGCCAGATCGTTGCGGTAGGAGGTGTAGTCCTTGATGACATCGCCCTGACCTTCGTCACACTTCCAGTAGGTGACCAGACCGTCCGCTTTGGGGTCCACGTCGTAGCGACGGGCCTCCTCGGCAAGTTCGGAGGCGGTCAGCGCCCGGTTCCAGATGCGAAGTTCGGACATCATGCCCCGGAAGTCACGCACGCTCTCATACGAGTAGCCCACCCAGAAGCAACGGGTGATCGGCTGTCCCTGGGGAGCCTGCTCGTCGTTGTGCGTTATGCCGAAGTTCACCGACGCGGGAACATCCGTCGTCGTCGAGCCTTTCTCCTCGCCGTTGATGAACACTTTGACCGTTCCTTCTCCGAAGGTGACGGCGATATGCGTCCATTCGTTGAGATTGACCTTCATATTGCTGTTGCTCAACTTGCCCTCGATATTACCCCAAGTGCCCTGTTTGCCGGAATCCCAGCATACCTGAACCTGGTTCCAGGGAATACCGACATCGCCCAGACGAACGAGGAACTTGCCCTCGATGCCCATGATCGTCGACAGGCTGCCGCTGGTTCTGGAAACAGTCGGGTTCACCAGCGCTTCGAGCGTGAACGCCGACATGTTGGTCACCGGCGCGGGATCGGTCCATGCGGGCCATGCGCGGGTTCCCGTCATATTGACGGCCGTGCTGATCATGCCTTTGGTTTTCTGCGAGAACATCAGAACGACGGTCAGCGGCTGCGTGCCCGCAGCGGGCTCCTTCTCGGTGAGGGTCGCCGTGCAGGAGCGGATGGTTCCTTCGGGCAGATCCTGATAGGTGAATTTCAGTTTGCCGTCGGCGAAGCTGTTGTATTTGAACCAGTCACCGGCCGACTCGGAGAGCGTCACGTCGAATCCGACGTTGGCCGTTACGGGAATCTCGATCGTCGAACCCTTGACCTCCAGATAGTAGGATGTCTCGGCCACTTCGATCCTGGACTGGGGCATCTGCTTGACTTTCAGAATATCCTCACCGCCTTTGGGACCGGTGATCTTCACCGAAGCCTCGCGCGGGCCAAGCCCGTCGTTCTGCGTCATGTCGAAATACATGATGACTTCGGTCTCGGTCGCGCCCTGAACCGTCACGCCCTTTGTCAGCCAGCCCTCCTCGGTCGAGGTAATTTCGGCTGCCAGATCGCGGTACGGGACATTCGTGTTCAGCGTCACGGCGATTTTGTCCTGCTTCGTATAGGCGAACTTCAGCTCCTTCTCCCCGACGATCTCCAGGGTGTAGATGACACCGCCCTTCACCGTGATCCGGAAAGGCACGCTCTTGCTGCCCATCTTGAAAACGTAGTCGGCGACCTTGTCCTCTTCGGTCTCGTTGGGATCGACCGCGAAGGTCACCTCGGCGCCGTCGCTGCCGCTGGTGGCCGACGGATGCACGAAGGTATAGGAGCCTTCGAGCGTCCATTCGTCCGAACTGGTTACCAGCACCGAGACGTTTCCGCCCTCGCGGGGCATGATGTTCGATTCGGGCACGAACGCGATTTCGAGCTGCTCCTCGGTCTGCGAGGCTCTCTTCTTGAGGGTGATCGCATAGGAAGCCGTCTCCTTGCCGCAGGTGAACGTATAGTTGAAGGTCTGGTCTTCCTCCTTGTCGTTGGCTTTTACCGTAAACTTCACGATGTCGCCGTCCTTGCCCTTCAGGGCCGAAGGCGTCACGTAATCGTTCGTGTTGTCGGAGAGCGTCCACTGACCCGAGCTGGTGACCATTACGGACGCCTCGCCGCCCTTGCTGCTGACGTTGGCCGTTTTCGGGGTGATGGCGATCTTGTCCGGAGCCGGAGCCGGCTCCTCGTTGTCTTTATCGTCGCAGGCGCCGCACAATACGAGCGCGGTTGCAGCGAAGAGAAACCATTTTGCTATTTTCATGGTATCGGTTGGTTTTGGTTTTTGTGGGAAAAAGCGGCGGTATGCAAGCGCGTGCGTTTTTCATACCGCCGCCATAAACTGGTTGGATTGCTATTCTTCGTAACGGGTAGGATCATACCTGCCTGCACCGGTCTTTTTGTAGTAACCGGTCCGCGGCATCAGTTCCTGGTCGTAGAGGCCTTTGGCAGCAGCCGACAACTTGCTCCAAGGCTCGCGGCCCAGTACGGGATCGAGTGCGAACCACATGCACCAGCCGTAGCCGGCCTCTTTGGCCTGACGGGCCGAATCTTCGCTGACCCAACCGCCTCCGAGGTTGCACTCGACGGACATGAACGAACACATCGACTTGTCGCCTCCGGCTACCGGCGAAGCGCTGCCGCCGTAGTTGGCATTGACCATATCGACGAACTCCGCCGGCTGGCGGCCGTTGATCGCCGGCATGCCCGAGCCGTAAACGCCCCAGTAGAATACCGCGGTCATCGTCTCCCAGGGTACGTCCTTCTTCATGTAATAGTTCGCACGCTCCAGGAAGTAGGTCGCCTGCTTCAGCGAGGTGCTGCTGCCCGTGAAATACTCGTTCGTGGGAGCCTTGTAGTACTCCGAGTACTCGTCGTCCATGCAGATACCGTCGAGACCGTATTCGACGCACATCTCGGCGATATGCTCGGCGAACACCTCGGCGCCCTTTTCCGTCAGGTTGGCCGGACCGCTGCCGTCGTGGTCGCCCAGAACGCCCATCAGCACCTTGATGCCCCGGTCGCGCAGCGGCTGGATGTACAGATCCTTGTCCTTGAGCAGCGCCGTGACGTTGTCGTTATAGTGCATGTAGGGCTTGCCGCTCTGCGTATCCCAGTGGATGTTGCCCGAGAAAAGCACGACGGCGTCGAAGAACAACTGACCGTCCGCCAGTACATATTCCAGCGCATTGAGCGGGTTGGTGTCGTTCACCTCGAAATAGAGGAAGTTCCGGACCGTTTTCGAACCCTGCTGCTTGACGATGAAGTTCACGCGGGCAGCGTCCGTTTTCACGGTCACATTGTCCGATTCGGCCACGGCCTGCAGGGGAACCATATAGGTGTCCTTGGTGTTGAGTTCTGCGCTCGGGGAGAGCGTAACCTCGATCGTGGCGCTCGTAGCACCGGCTGCGATCGTCACGATGTTGTTATTGGACATGGCAACGCTCGCTTTGGGGAAAGCGACGTGCTTGGTCCCGTTGAGATAGTTGAACTCCGCAACATAGGCCTCGTCGAAGTTGATCTTCACCCGGGTTTCGGCTTCGGCGGCCTTCTCCAGTTCGAAGGTGAGGGTTTTCTTGACCGCTTGAGGCTCTTTGTAGGGGAACGTGTGGCTCAGCGCGTCGGCGGTCGTCAGCGAACCGGCGATCTTGTCGGTCGGATCAGGCTCGGTCGAGGCGGCCTTCTGCGTCACGGAGATCTTCACCGTCTTCTGCTCGGCGGTGATGACGATCTGGCCCACATGGGCATCGCCCGTGTTGTCCTTGGCATTGACCGTCAGCTTGTCGCCCTCCTTCGTCGCGGTCATCCACTCCTCCGGGCAGGTGTAGGTCCACTCGGCGGCGTTGGTCGTAACGGTCAGCACGACGGCTTCGTTGCCCTTGGCTTCGAAAGCGATGGGGTCCGAAGGCGTTACGCTCAGGACGGTTTCACCGACTTCGACGGCTTCCTGCAGCACGTTGATCTTGACAGGCTCGGCGGTTCCTGCCGAAATCGTGATGCGTCCGGGACGCACCGATTCCGTCGTATTGGCTTCGGCGTTCACGGTCAGCTTGTTGCCGTTCTGCTTGACCGTGATCCAGTCGGTTTTCTCGACACTCCATTTTTCGGCATCGGTAACGACGGTCAGGACTACGTCCTCGTTTCCGTCGGCCTTGAACGAAATGTCGGCCGAAGGCGTGACTTCCAGTTTGTTTACGCCGTCCGTGTCGTCAGAGTCGTCGCAGGAGACGAAGGCCCCGGAGATGGCGAACATCCCTGCAAGAAACATCAAAAATGATCTTTTTTTCATGTTTTAGTAATTAAAAGGTTAGTGAATAGTATCGTATTGTCGTGATTGCCTAATCCTCCGCGGGAACCGATACGTTCTGCCAGTTGGCGTTGTTCTTCGTTTCCAGGTGGAAGCCGTTTCCCGAATAGTCCTTAATGACCTTGTCCTTGGTGTTGTTGTCGTTGAATTTCCAATAGGAAACCAGACCCGGGGATGCGGGGTCGATCTTGTAGAAGTGATCTTTGGCATTGATCTCCTCGGCGGTGAGCACCTTGTTCCAGACGCGGATCTCGCCCATCATACCGTCGAAACTGCGCTTGTCGTCGTAGGAGTAGCCGATCCAGAAGCAGCGGGGCTTGCCGTCGCTCTCGTCGGAGTGGGGAACCGCAAAGTTGATCTTGTCGATCAGCACGGGATTGCCCTGCTCGTCCTTCTTGTCCGTGACGGTCTGTCCCGATGCCTTCAGCTTGCCGTCGAGGTAGACACATATATTGCCCTTATCGAACGTCACGGCGATATGATACCAGCGGTAGAGCTGCAACTTGAGCGAGGACGACGTTATGTAACCGCGGTAGGTCGAACCCTCGTCCTTGGTGCAGAACGCGACCTGCACCTGGTTCATGGGGATGTCGGCGTCACCCACGCGCAGCAGGAAAACATCCTCGATGCCCATGATCGTCGAAACCTCCTTTTTGAACGAGTTGCCGTAAACGAGCGCCTCGAACGAGAAGCGTTCCATGTCCTTCACCGCTTCGGTGTCGCTCGTCCAGTTGGGCCACGCGCAGTTTTCGTTCATGTCGACCACGACGTTGACCAAAGCAGCTTTCATGAAGACGAAATAGACCGTCCGGGCACTTGCGAGGACCTCCATGCCGTCGGCCGAAACGATCGTCATCGGAAGCACGTAACGCTCCTTGTTTTCGATAGGCAGTTTGTCGAGCTTTTTGAACGTAAAGGCAAGCGGCTCGCTCTCGACCAATCCCGTCCGGATGACGGCCGAAACCTGCGAGAAGTCGTAATATCCCCCGTCCGAAGGAAGCAGCTGCGCCGTCGGATCGTCGTAGAACGTCCGGTAGCGGTCGAGCAGTTCGGGAGCCTCGGCGAACGAAACGGTGATGTCCTGGGCGACGGGCTGCGCCATGGCGACGGTGATCTCGCAGGTCTGCTCCTCGGTCACGTCGAGCGCGTCGCGCATGACGCGTACCTCGGGAGTATAGCTCGCGGCCGAAATGAATACCTTGTTGTCGAAGTGGTGTTTGCCCTCCTGGTCGCCCTGGCAGCCGGTAAACGCCAGAGCCAGAAGGATGCACCAGGCAAATCCTGATTTATTGATGATCGTTTTCATTGTCGTTGTCGTTTTCGGGGTTCAGAATACCGATGGCCTCGCGGATGTTTTTGTAATTCGTCAGGTTGTTGAAGTAGTCGTTCGCAGCGTCCAGCACGCAGAGGCCCACCTTGTCGTAGTCGACTTTCGTGTCTTTCGCCGGATCTGCGACCCATGCCGCCGCAACCTGAACCGACGCGCCGGTCTGTTCGCCGGTCTCAAGCGACGGAACGGAGGCTTCCATGACGAAACGGTCGGAGAACTCGCTGAACTTCGCCTCTCCGAGTTTGTCCCTGGTGTCGCGCAGGTGGTTGCGGGCCCACAGCGTCAGGTCCGAAGCGGTCTTCCGGCTCGCGTCGGCGACGAGAATGATGAATTTGCTGTCGGGCAGCAACTCCGGGTTCAGCAGGTTGGGGATATAGGCGGCTCGCATGAAAAGCAGCAGATCGGGATTGCTTTGGCGCCACGTCCTGACGCACGCCATGAAGGTTGCCTGCCCGTCGGCGATCTCGTCCCCGGGAGTGGTCGTATAGGAGATCACGACGCCGTCGAAACCGTACCGGTTGCAATTCGAGAGCTGCGTTTCGGTCTGCGCTTTGCAATAGGCCGGGAATTTCTCGTCGGTGTAGTCGCTCTCGTGCTCCGTATCCGCGGCGGCTTCTTTCAAGGCGTTCCACACACTCTGGATCGCCGCGTAGTCCACAATGTTGAGCGAATGCGTGCCTTTCGTCGAGCGGACTTCGGCGATCTCGGCCACGATCTCCGGATGCAGGTCGTCGACATCGGTCATCAGCAGGTAGTCGACACTGTCGGGCATGGCCGTCGGATGCTGGTTCTGCCGGTTCGGCGTCGCGGAGGTTCCCTGAATTGTCATCATCACCACCTTGTGCCCGCTTTCGTCGGCCTTGAAATCCCGGAGCGCGGCCAGGTAGGCCGGGTCGTCCTGCCGTATCTGGGGCAGGTAGTCCTTGTTTTCGGCTTCGGTCCACTCGCTGCAGGAGGCCAGAAGGGCCGCTGCGGCAAGAGCCGGAATGAGTATGTTTTTCATGTCAAATTTCATTTTATACGTTTTAAACTGCATGAGCGGTTATTTGACGTCGGGGTTGCAGTCCCACCAAATGCGGGTCGCCATGTTGTCGCTGCCGCCCAGCAAGGCCACGGCCTTGGCGTAGTTCTCGGCATTGCTGGTCCTCTCTTCGGTGGGATAGGGCATGCGGCGGGCGCCGAGTTTCGAATCGACGACGCTGCTCTTGTTCGCCGTGGCGGGAAGCAGGCGCGGGAAACCCGTGCGGCGGTAGTCGGCCCATGCCTCGTTGCCCAGCTGCCAGTTGGCGATCCACTTCTGGGTGATGATGCGTTCCTGCATCTGGGCTTTCGACGCACTGTCGTCCCAGGCGACGCCGAGCCGGGAGAGGCTGTTGTTCTTGTCGCTGTTCGCACCGCCGTTCGGGTCGATGTAGGTCTGCGGGAGCGTCGTGCCGGCGAGGTATTCGGCGACACCCGTGACACCCCACTGCTCGAACGAGAGGCGAACGCCCTCCTCGTAGAAGTCCCTGGCCGTTCCGGGGCCCATGTTCATGTCGAAGACGGCCTTGGCCTCGGCCTTCAGGAATGCGACTTCGGCGGCGTTCATCCAGTAGAGCGGCGTCTCGGCGTCGTTCTCGAACTTCACACCCGAATATTTGCGTCCGATCGTGTTCAGCGAAGGAATCTCGATACCGCGGCGTATGCCCACATAGTCGATGCCCTCCCATTCGGACTTGATGAAGTACTTGTCGCGGCGCGGATCGTCGTAGCCGTTCATGTAGCAGATGATGTCGGCTGCCGCGTGGGTGTCACCGCCCGTATTCGACCCCTCCGGCTGGTTATACAGACAGGCGGCCCGCAGCGGGTTGCCGTCCTTGCCGAAGGCGACGGAGGGCAGTTTGGCGTTGTCGCTGTTCGACGTGAAAACGCCGACCTTGTTGCTGACGGCCTCCTCGGCCAGCTGCCGGGGCGTCTTGCCCTTCGAACTGGTGAAGTCGGTGTAGACGACACGCATCGCCAGGCGCAGTTTCATCGAGTTGGCGAATTTGCACCACTTCTCGGCACTGCCTTCGTAAACCGGGTCGGTCGAAGCCGTGATGGCCTCGCTGCTGTGCGCCGTCAGCATCTCGATCGCTTCGTCCAGCTCGTCGAACATCTGCCGGTAAACGTCGGCCTGCGTGTCGTAGGGAACCTGAATCTTACCGCTGATTCCGATTTCCGAGTAGGGAATCGGGCCGTAAGCGTCCGTTACGCGGTTCATGGCGCAGACTTTCGCGATTTTGGCGATGGAGAGCACGATCGGGTCCTCCGAAATGCCGTTCAGTTTCATCAGGTTGCTGTAAAGCACCGGGATGATGCGGTCGCTGTACATGAACACGCGCGTCCAGTCGTTCGTCGGATTGTAATTGGAGATAGTCGTCTTCCAACCGTTCTGCGAGTCGGCGAAATAACCGCCCTGCGTACCGCCCAGCAGGGCGTCGGTGAACTGCGTCGTATTGACGTCGGGCGAAATGATCGTTCCGAAGATGGCATTGAGGTAGGAGCTGATGGCATAGCCTTTCCGCTGCATCTCCTCTTCGGTGACCTCGTAGGGGTTGCTGTTTATTTCGAGGTAATTGCCGGTGCACGATGCCCCGCTGCATGCGAGGGCCAGGACAAATACCGATTTGATAACTGTATTTTTCATAACGGTTGCAGCTTTAGAATTTGAGTCTGAGGTTGAATCCCACGTTCCGCAGCGACGGCATCATGAAGTAGTCGACTCCCTGATAGTAGTTGCCCGTCGTAGCGATCGACTCGGGGTCGAACGGCGCTTTGTTGTAGATCATCCAGAGGTTGCGGCCTACGAGGGATACGGTGATCTCGCAGACGTTGCGCAGCCATTTGCGGGGGATCGTGTAACCGATCGAAGCCTCCTGCAGACGGACGTTGGTCGCCGAGTAGGTGTAGAACTGGGGCAGGGAATTGCCGCCGGCCACGGCCGAATACCAGACGTTGGCGTCTATCATGTCGCGGCCGTTGATCAGGACACCTCCCCTGTCACGCGCCGCCGCCGTGGCTTCCGACACGCCGAAATAGTCGAGCGTGGCCTGTGTGCGGGAGAAGACGATGCCGCCCAGACGCGCCGATACCATGAATCCGAAATTCAGGTTCTTCCAGCGGAAGTCATTGCGCCACGACATATTGGCGTCGGGCAGTACGGAGCCCAGTTTGATGAACTTTTTCACATCCTCGATCGACTGGGTGGGCAGGTTGCCCTCCTCGTCGACGTAGATGGCGTTGTTGTTGTCGTATTTCAGATCGACCAGCGAGTAGAGGTCGCCCAGCGTGCCGCCTTCCATCAGCAGGAAACGGGCGTCGCCCAGACCGCCCATGTCGAGCAGGTCGATGCTGAACTGTTCGCCGGTCGCCGGGTTGATGCAGTTGTTGGCCAGCGAGGTGATCTTGTTCTTATTGGTCGAGAACGTGTAATTCGTGTCCCACGAGAAGTCCCTCCAGGTGTTCTTGTAACCCAGCGCCAGCTCGATACCGCGGTTGCGGACGTTACCTGACTGGATGATGATGGAGGAGTAACCCGAACCGCCCGGAATCTGCGGGTCGAAGGTCTGGTTCTGCGTGCGCGAATTGTAGTAGGTCAGATCGAGGTTGAAGTGTTTGAGAAAACGCATGGTGAGGCCGGCCTCGAACGATTTGGTGCGCTCGGGCTGAAGGTGGAAAGCCGGATATTGCGTCTGGAGGTTCCAGCCCAGACCGCTCTCGTCCCATCCGTAAAGCGGATTGGCGACGTAACGCGCGAACGATACGCCGACCGAAGCGAACGAACCGCGGAGTTTGATGTAGGAGAGGTTTTCGGGCATGTTGCCGATGATTTGCGACAGCACGACCGAAGCGCCGATCGACGGATAGAAGAACGACTTGGCGTTCGAATGCGGACCTGCCAGCTGCGAAGGCCAGTCGTTACGGCCCGTCAGCGTCAGGTAGTACGTGCCCTTGTAGCCGATTTCGGCCGACGCGAAGACCGACTGGGTCTGTTCGCGCCAACCCTCCTGCAACCGGGTGGTCCGGGTCGAATTGCTCAGGTTCTGGATGTTGAACACGTTGGCCAGTCCGGCCTTTTCGCCCGACTTGCCGTCGGAAATGGGTCCGCGGATCTTCATGGCGTCGTTCTTCATGTCCGAGAAGGACGCGCCGACGTTGGCCTGCAACGACCAGTCGTCGCCGAACGTCTTGTTGATATTGACGAGGGCGTCGCCGTAAACCTGGCGGTCCATGCTTTTCGTAATGCCGAAAAGGCCGTTCTCCGACAATTCGGTCAGCTGCGTATTCGTCGAGGCATAGGCTTTCTCGGTGTAGGTGTTGTGCGAGTTGTCGACGCGGATACGCCCCGAGACATTCAGCCAGTCGAAGATGTCGTAGGAGAGTGCCGCATTGAGCATGTAACGGTCCTTGCGGTTCTCGCGCAGGTTGCGGTAGTTGACCCAGTAGGGGTTCTGCATGGTCATTCCGGCAGCGCCGATGGGCCAGTACTGCGTGGAAATCTTGTCCACGGGATCGTATCGTTCGTACATCTTGATCTCCTCCCAGTCGTTGCCGCGGGGAAAGAGGTAGGCGCCCACGATGGGGTTGTTGTAGGTACCCTGATTGACCATGTTGCAGTCTTCCTGCAGCACGTAGCTGGCTCCTACGTCCAGCCGCATCTTTTCGTTCAGGAAAGAGGTCGTGTTGCGGAAGGTGAAGTTGTAGCGATCGTAGCTGTTGTTGGGCACGATGCCGCGGGAGTTGATCGCCGCGGCCGAAAAGTAGGTCTGATTGCGCTCCGTACCGGCGGAAAGCGAGAAGCTCTCGTTATTGGCCGTGCTGGTGCGGAAGTAGTCGTGACGGGGGTCGTACCCCATTTTGTTGGCGCTGTTGAGCGCCTTGCCCCAGCTCAGATGCTCGGCCCCGTCCGGCACGCGGAGGTTGCCCGTGCCGTAGCGGTTCTGGAACTCGGGAAGGACGAACGGAGTCATGATCTCGATGCCGCTCGTCACGGTGACGGAGAGCTGCCCGGCCTGTCCCTTTTTGGTCGTCACGACGATGGCGCCGTTGGCTGCGTCCGAACCGTACAGTGCAGCTGCCGCAGCGCCCGTCAGCACGGAGATCGACTCGATGTCCTCGGGGTTGATGTCCGCGATGGGATCGGTCGTGCCCTGCGAACTGAACTCCGTACCGCCCTCCTGAGCCTTGGTGAACATCGGCACGCCATCGATCACGTAAAGCGCATTGGAGGTCTGCGAAATGGACTTCATACCGCGCATGATGACCTTCGAAGCGCCGCCGACGCCCGCCGACGAGGCGTTGATGTTCACACCTGCGACCTTGCCGTTGAGCGAGTTGATGAAGTTGGCGTCCTTGTTGGCCGTGATGGCATCGGAATTCACCTGCTGCACGTTGTACGACAGGGCTTTCTCGGCGCGTTTGATGCCCAGGGCCGTAACGACGACCTGCTCGACTTCGATGGACGAGTTGGACAGCGTGATGTCGAAAGTCGTGCGCGAGCCGATGGGCACGACACGGGTTTCGTAACCGACGAAGCTGACCGAAAGTTCGGGGTTGTCGACCGAGGCGGGGACCGTCAGGGCGAAGTCTCCGTCGATGCCGGTGGTCGTTCCGACGGTCGTGCCCTTGATCAGAACGGTGGCTCCGATAATGCCCAGGCCGCCGGAATCCTTCACCACGCCCGAGATGGCCGTCGGCCTCGCTGCGGCAACGCGCTTCGACAGCACGATGTTGGGAACCGTGATCTCATAGGTGATGTCCGTGTCCTTGAACAACAGCGGCAGCACCTCGTTGAGAGGCTTGGAATCGGCCTTAATCGAGACGATGCGTTTCGTGTCGATTTCGTCCGTATAAAGGAAAAGATACTTGGTCTGCTTTTCGATTTCGTTCATGACGGCCTTCATCGGAACCTTCGTCATGTCGAGCTTCACCGTGATTTTCTGCGTTTGGGCCACAGCGGGCGCGCTGCACAGGAACACGGCAAGAATTAGAGTAATCAGGCATTTCATCTGCCTAATACTTAAATTTTTCATAAGTTAGTTGATTTAAGATCAATAGGTTAGCAATCGAATCACTGTTTATCTCCCGCCGGCGGACCCGGTCATGTCCGCGAGCATTCGGCGGTGCAGCATAAAAGTGTCTTGAGGCAGAGGTCGGTTCAGTCCATAGAGTCGTTTTAGATTTTGATTATTTTTATGTGTATCGTATTGGTTTCGTCGTCGCGCGTATAGGCGAAATTATTGGTGATCTGGAGCAGCTTCAGCGCATGGTCCACACCGTCCGACACGCGGATTTTACCGTGATATTTGAGTTCGGGTATATCCTCGGGATTGTCGATCGTGATCCGGACTCCGTAATAGCTCTCGAATTTGCGGATCACCTCTCCGAACGACAGCGTGTTCAGGTTCATCAGTCCGTCGACCCAGCGGAAGTCGTCCGGATCGGTTATCCGGTTGAGTTTGAGATGGCCGTCGACCAGGTCGATCTGTTCGTTGGGGGAGAGAATGAAGGATTCGCCGCCGATGAGGCGGTTCGAGATTTTCAGCCGCCCTTCGAGCAGCGCCGCCGAGAAGTCGGCGGTCCGGGCATCGGCCAGGATGTTGAATTTCGTACCCAGCACCTCGGCATCGCAGGCGAAGGTTTCCACGATGAACGGACGGGCGGCATCGTGCTCCACCTCGAACATGGCCTCGCCCGAAATCTTGACCCGGCGTGTCTTTCTGGAAAAAATCGAAGGGTATTCCAGCTTGGCGCCCGAATTGAGCCATACTCTCGTCCCGTCGCTCAAGGTGACGGACATGCTCTGTCCGTTGGGCGCGGTAATGGCCATCATGTCCTGGGCACGGTGTTCGAGGACCCTGTCGGCCAGATAGTGGCTCAACCCGGCACACACGAGCAGCACGGCGGCGGCTCCGGCACTCCATTGAGCCGCCCTCTTCCAGAGCGAAACGGTGCGTCTGCGGACACGGGGCTGCGCCTCTCCGGCCAGGATATTGAGATTGGAAATATAATCGAGCCGATCGAGATACCGCTGATTTTCCGCTGACGCATCCAACCAGTCGAGCACCTCGATGAGTTCCTCTTCCGAGGTCTCGTTTCTCAAGTATTTCTGCAATAAAAGATCGTCCATGTGTTCGTGTTATATAGTAATAACAAACACATGGACGGGGTAAGTAGTAAAAAATGCTGTTTTTTTGAAAAAAGATCGGAACGAGCTCCGGGTGGCCCTGCGGGCGCTATCCTACCACCTGGACGAAAGCAGCAGGGTGATCAGTACGGCCGGGAGGTAATCCTTCAGTTCGGTGCGCATCAGGCTGAGCGCCCGGCGGATTTCGAAATTGACATGGCTGACGGAAATTCCCAGTTCGGCGGCGATCTCGCTGTATGTCATATTCCTGACCCGGCTCAACAGGAATACGTTGCGGGTCATTTTCGGCATCTTGCGGACGGCCTGTTTCAGGATGGTGCGGATCTCCTCGGAAAAGAGCAGGTCGGGATCGCATGCCGACAGCGAGCGCACGTCGGCATGCAGCCGGCGCGTCAGCGTCGAATGCATGTCCCGTTCCGCCCTGCGGTGGCGGATTTGAGCGTTGAGATGGTTCAGGCAGCGGTTTTTGACCGAGGTGAGGATATAGGCCGGCACATTGATGTCCGCCGGCAGGTTTTCGTGCATTTCCCAAAAGGTCATGAAACTGTCCGACACCAGGTCTTCGGCGGTCTCCCGATCGCGGACATAACGGTATGCCAGGGCGATAAAACGGGGCTTGAATTCGAAAAATAACTTCCCGAATTCCGTGGAGGAGATGCTGCATGTCTTGACGTCTGCCATTTGAAGTCCCGTCTGTCCGATACACGAAAATACCGGCGACCCCGATTCAGGATTCGCCCATTACAAAAATCCCCCCCCGATAAAAATCGGATCGGGAGTCATTGATAATGTTGTATTTACCGAATTATTCAATTTCCCGGATGCTTTTGTCGGACAGGAAACCGCCGGTGGTTCCTATCATCGACAAAGATAGCAATAAAAGTGATAATTGAGCAGTTTGCTGCGAAATAGTTTTCCGATACGGAACGGCCGAAACGGCCCGGACGACAACAAAAACGGCCCCGGAACCGCTTTGCGAAAAGAGCGGACGAATGATTTCGCCTATATATATTATCGGTATAGGACGTCGGCCGGATTTCCGCCGCGCCCGGAACGCCGTCCGAGGAGATTCCCGACGACCGGACATGCCCGGTTTGCGGCGTCGGCAAGAGCAATTTCGAAGAGGTCGAGGAGCAGCCCGGAAACCGAGGCGCATCCCCGAAAGGAGCGCCCCGCGGCATTTCGTAGAGTCGTTTCAAAAAAATCGGGGGGGGGTATACGATCTTCGCCGATTTTTGCTATTTTTGTCTGTCGCGCACGGTGCGCAACAAACTCAAACCAATACAATGATGAAAAAAATCCTATTCCTGATGGCTGTAACAGCCATGATGTGGGGGGGGGTGATGCAGTAACGGCGCAGACCCTCGAACCCGAATTCGAGGGAGAGGTCGTCGGCGTATTCCCCGACGGCTCGGCCAAGAAGCTCGAAAAACACAATGTGCGGATGCGAACGGGCGCCGGCGTCTACATCGCCGGATTCGCAGCCAGCAAATCCAAAACAAAAGTACTCGTGGAAGGCGGCTCGGCCAGCGTGCGGTTCGACGCTGCGCAACCGATCGCACTCATCGTCCGCGCCAAGGACAACAAGGCCGATCCCATGTCCATCGTGCGCGTCTTCCGCATGAAGAGCGCCAAGAAGAACCGGTCGGCGGTGATCTCGGCCGTCGGGTCGTTCTCGGTGAACTCCAACACGATGGACTACCTGCGGTTCTCGGCCGAGAAATACGGCGAAAGCTCCTACCGTCTGACCTTCGACGAACGCCCCGCAGGCGAATACGGCATCATCGTCTCGAACCCCAACAACGTGGACGAGAAGATGGTGATCGTCTCGACGTTCGCCATCGACGGCGGAGCCGGGGCGAAAGAGTAAGACCGGAACCGCACAGTTCCGAACAGTACGGTGCAGAGCGATTCTGCACCGTTTTCGATTATCGCGGAACAGGTAAAGATGCCCGTGAGAATCGAAACGTTTTCGGTCAGTGCGGTGCAAATGTCGTGCATCGTGAAGAATCCCCGGATGGGTAGTCCTCGGCGGACGTCCCATTCGGGGATTCGAGGGATGTGCGGCAGGTGCGCCGCAATCATCGAAAACTAATTGATGTTGGGCAGGAACGAATAATTCTTCGAATAGCCGAGCATCTGCTCCACATAATTGGCCGGGTAGGAAATTTTCACGTCGACGATCCTGCCGTCCTTCTCCACCAGTTCGTATTCGGGATTGACGAAACCGCCGTAAGGCTCGATGCTGAGCGCATAGTAGCGGTCGCGGACCTCCTCGTGCAGTTCGGGATCGACCGTGACGGCATACCGCTCGACGAGCGCCTTGCCGGCTTCGTAGTCGCCCTCGGACTTGATGCGCTGCACCTCGCGGAGCATCTCGCCGAACAGTTCGCGCAGCTTGCCGAAGTCGTTGACCACGGCGTAGGTTTTGCCGTTCTCCTTCACCAGCTCGATCACATTGCCGGCCTTGCCGCGCTCGTAGCACCATTCGCAGATCAGCTTGCGGTTGCGCATGTGCGACTCCTCGACGTTCTTGCCCGGCTCGATGCGCGCCAGCTGGGTCATCATGCCGTTGAGGATATACTTGGCATAACCCGCCTTGGCGACGTCGAGCGAGGGAATCAGCCCCAGTTCGACCAGTTTCGGATCGCCCAGGTAGTAAAGCCCGAACAGGTCGGCGCGGGCCTCCTCGAGCGTCGAGCCGTAACTCTTCAGCTCGCCGCCCTTGACACCCGGAGCCAGCTGGCCCGAACCGTGGCCCAGGCACTCGTGCAGGTCGGTGTGCAGGTCGTCGGCCAGTTTGCCGTATTTGTCCATCCGCTCGCGGTCCTCGGCGCGGAGCACGAACTCCTCGTTGAAACCGTTGCCGTGGGCCGCCATGTCATAGGCATAGGTGATGTTGTCGATGGTGACCGACTTCGAGCCGTACTCCTTGCGGATCCAGTCGGCGTTGGGCAGGTTGATGCCGATGGGCGTCGCGGGATAGCAGTCGCCGCCGAGCATCGCCACGGTGATGACCTTGGCCGAAACGCCTTTCACGACCGGCTTGCGGTAGGCCTCGGCAACGGGCGAATGGTCCTCGAACCACTGGGCGTTGTCGGAGATCACCTCCGTACGGTGGCACGCCTCGGTGTCCATGAAGTTGACGTTGGCCTCCCACGAAGCCTTGCGGCCCAGCGGATCGCCGTAGTCCTCGATGAAGCCGTTGACGAAATCGACGTTCGAAACGGTATCCTTCACCCAGCCGATGTTGTAGCGGTCGAACTCCTTCAGGTCGCCCGTCTTGTAGTAATTGACGAGCGCCGCGATGTTGGTCTTCTGCGGCTCTTGGGCCACGGACTGCGCCTTTTCGAGCCAGTAGACGATCCGCTCGATGGCCGGCGAGTACATGCCGCCCAGCTTCCAGACACGCTCGCGGATGCGGCCCGTGTCGTCCTTCGTCAGCTGCGAGTTCAGGCCGTAGGAGACCGGCTCGGGATTGCCCGCGTCGGCAGCAGCCATGTCGGCGTAGAACGCCTCGGCCTCGGCCTGGCTCACGTTGTGGTAGTAGTTGCTCGACGAGGTGAGCAGCAGATCGTCGCCCGCCTTCTGGTTGAGCTTCGTCGGATAGAGCGCCGGATCGAAAATCGCCCGGCAGACCTCGCCGCGCAGGGAGTTCAGGGAGCCGAACTTCTCCTCGGGGATGGTCTCGATGGCGTCGAGCAGGTAGCCTTCGGTGAATTCGGGCACGAACTTGTCGTTCGAATAGTGGTGGTGGATGCCGTTGGCGAACCATACCTTTTTAAGGTACTTCTCCAGCGCCTTCCACTCGGCCGTCGTGCGGTCGCCCTGATAGTTCTCGTAAACCGTCTCCAGCGTGCGGCGCACAGGAAGGTTCACCGGGCAATTCTGGTCGAACAGGATGTCACGGCCGCATTTGGCAGCCTCGGCAAGGTAATAGATCAGCTCCTTCTCTTCGAGCGGCAGCTGTTCGAAACCGGGAACTTCGTAACGGATGACCTTGATGTCGTCGAAACGGTCGACGATCCACGGCGCCTCGCCTTTAGGGCCGTCGCACGAGGTCAGTGCGGGAATAATAAATGTCATGGATGCAAGGGTAAAAAGCCTTTTCATAATATTACAGGGTTAGTTTCGTCAAAAACAATGCAAATCGGGCCGCGGAAACCGCATCACAACTCCCGGAGCCAGATATTGCGGAAACCGATCGGCGCGCTCTTGTCGCCGTGCGACTGCAGGCGGATCGATCCCGCACCGTATTCGGCGACTTTCGGGAAACCGATGTATTCGGTGGTTCCGGACAGACCCGGACGGCGGCGGTTTTCAGGGAAAAACAGCTGTTCATAATCAGAATTCAAGCAAGGTTAAAAGTCCATATTGCTTACAAAGATAGCATAAACCTTTCGGAATAGCCTCCGGGCCTTTCATAATTTTTCATTTTTCACTTTCCAATCTTAATTATCTTTTCTACCTTTGCCCCGCAACTCGTTTCAAGAAAGAGATGAAAGTATTTACAAGCGTCAAGGAACTTCGCGCCGAGCTGGACCGGACGGAACAGCCGGGAATCGGTTTCGTACCCACGATGGGCGCCCTGCATGCAGGGCACCGCTCGCTCGTGGAGCGCGCCCGCAGGGAGAACGCCACAGTCGTCGTGAGCGTCTTCGTGAACCCCACGCAATTCAACGACAAGAACGACCTGCGGCACTACCCCCGCACCCCGGAGGCCGATGCTCGCCTGCTGGAGGAGGCCGGTGCGGATTTCGTGCTGATGCCTTCGGTCGAAGAGATATATCCCGAGGAAGACACCCGGATTTTCGATTTCGGACAGATCGACAAGGTGATGGAGGGCGCGACGCGCCCCGGACACTTCAACGGCGTGGCGCAGGTCGTCAGCCGCCTGTTCGACATCGTACGCCCGGCACGCGCCTACTTCGGGGAGAAGGATTTCCAGCAGATCGCCGTGATCAAGGCGATGGTGGCCCAGCTGAAACTGCCGGTGGAGATCGTCGAATGCCCCATCGTCCGCGGCGAAGACGGGCTGGCGCTCTCCTCGCGCAACACGTTGCTCGACGAGGCACACCGCGCCGCTGCGCCGCACATCTACGCCACGCTGCGCGCTGCCGTGGAGAAATCGCACGAAACGACGCCCGCCGAACTGAAGGCATGGGTCACGGCAGAAGTGGAGCGCAACCCGCTGCTCAAGGTCATCTACTACCAGTCGGTCGACGCGCTGACGATGCAGGAGGTCGCCGCATGGAGCGACTCGGAGCGCATTCAGGGCTGCATCGCCGTACAGGCCGGGGAGATCCGTTTAATTGATAATATCTGTATCCGATCATGAAATTCCAGATTGAAGTCATCAAATCGAAGATCCACCGCGTAACGGTCACGCAGGCCGACCTGAACTACGTGGGGAGCATCACCATCGACGAGGCGCTCATGGAAGCCGCCAATGTGATCGAAGGCGAGAAGGTCCAGATCATGGACATCAACAACGGAGAGCGTTTCGAGACCTACACGATCAAGGGCGAGCGCGGCAGCGGCTGCGTGTGCCTGAACGGCGCCGCGGCACGCAAGGTGCAGGTGGGCGACGTAATCATCATCGCATCCTACGCGCTGATGGATTTCGAGGACGCCAAACAGTTCCGCCCGTGGATCGTTTTCCCCGACACGGCGACCAACCGGCTCGTGAAATAACGCGCGGCGGCAGGCCGACCGGACACAAAATCTCCCCGAAAAGGGAGATTTTTTCGTTTAATCCGTTATCTTTGCCGAAGATAACCTCTGCAAAAGCCGCGCACCCCGGCCGGATCGAACGAATCCGTCCGGCTCCCGGACTGCTCCGCCGCCGCAGGGCCAAGCACTCTTCGATGGACATAACCCTCTCCATAGCCGCCTTCGTGCTCTCGATACTGGGCATCATCGGCTGCATCGTACCGGCCCTGCCGGGCGTGGTGCTGAGCTACGCCGGACTTCTCTGCGCCTGGTTCACCTCCTACTCCCACATGACCTCCGGGGCGATCTGGCTGTGGCTCGCGGTGACCGTCGCCGTAAGCGTCGCCGACTATTTCCTGCCCGCATGGATGACACGCCGCTTCGGCGGATCGCGCTCGGGAGCCATCGGGGCCACGGTAGGCGTCTTCGCCGGATTCTTCCTGTTTCCACCCGTGGGGATCATCCTCGGCCCGTTCGTGGGCGCCGTGCTGGGCGAACTGCTCAACGACCGCGGCGACGTTCCGAAGGCTTTCCTCGTGGGATTCGGGTCGTTCCTCGCGTTCGTCGTCGGCACGGGCGTCAAGCTGGCGGCCTCGGTAGGCATGCTGATCCACGTCACGGCCGACACCTACCCCGCTCTCCGGGACTGGTTCGTAACTACTTTCTAAAACATATCGCATATGAAAAAGTTTCTACTACTAACGGCGGTCATCCTCGCGGTGCTCGCTTCGTCTTGCAGCAAATACAAGTACGAAACGGTGTCGAACGATCCGCTGAAAACCCGGATTTACACGCTCCCCAACGGCCTGAAGGTCTACATGAGCGTCATGAAGGAGCAGCCCCGCATCCAGACGGCCATCGCCGTGCGGGTCGGCGGCAAGAACGACCCTGCCGAGACGACCGGCCTGGCACACTACTTCGAACACCTGATGTTCAAGGGAACCGAAAAGTTCGGAACGTCCGACTACGCCGCCGAAAAACCCATGCTCGACGAGATCGAACGGCTCTTCGAGGTCTACCGCAAGACCTCTGACGAAGCCGGACGCGCGGCGATCTACCACCGCATCGACTCGATAAGCTACGAGGCTTCGAAAATCGCAATTCCCAACGAATACGACAAACTGATGGCCGCCATCGGCGCCAACGGGACCAACGCCTTCACGTCGCAGGACATGACCGTTTACGTCGAGGACATCCCTTCGAACCAGATCGACAACTGGGCTAAAATCCAGGCCGACCGATTCCTCAATCCCGTGATCCGCGGCTTCCACACCGAGCTGGAGACCATCTACGAAGAGAAGAACATGTCGCTGACGCAGGACAGCCGCAAAATCTGGGAGGCGATGGACGCCGCGCTCTTCCCCAACCATCCCTATGGCACGCAAACCGTGCTGGGAACGCAGGAGAGCCTCAAGAACCCGTCGATCACCAACGTCAAGAACTACCACAAGACCTACTACGTGCCCAACAACATGGCCGTCTGCGTCTCGGGCGACTTCGATCCCGACGAGATGATCGCAACGATCGACAAGTACTTCGGCGGCATGCAGCCCAACCCCGACCTGCCGAAACTGGAATTCAAGCCCGAAGAGCCGATCACCGCACCCGTGGTGAAGGAGGTCTATGGTCCCGAGGCCGCACGCGTCATGCTGGGCTGGCGACTGCCGGCCGCAACGGATCCCTCGAACGACGTGGCGGACATCGTAGGTTCGGTCCTCTACAACGGGCAGGCCGGCCTGATCGACCTCGACCTGAACCAGCAGCAGAAGGTGCTCTCGGCCTACGCCTATGCCTCGACGCAGCCCGACTACGGAACGTTCCTCATGGCGGGCAGTCCGAAAGCCGGACAGTCGCTCGACGAAGTGCGCGACCTGCTGTTGGCCGAAGCGGCGAAGATTCGCGCCGGAGAGTTCGACGAAGGGTTGATCGAGGCTTCGGTCAACAACTACAAGATGCAGCTGATGAACGAGTTCGACAAATACGACCAGCGCGCCATGTTCTACGTCTACTCGTTCATCTACGGCAAGGAGTGGGCCGACGACATCCGCCAACTGGACCGCATGGAAAAGATCACCAAGCAGGATGTGGTGGACTGGGCCAACAAGTACCTCGGTCCCGAAAGTTACGCCATCGTCTACAAACGCGAAGGCAAGGACCCCAATGAGCAGAAGATCGCAGCCCCGAAAATCACGCCCATCGCCACCAACCGCGACGCGCAGAGCGCCTTCCTGGCCGAGATACAGAACTCCGAGGTGAAGCCCATCGAACCGGTGTTCGTGGACTACGGGAAAGACATGTCGCAGTTCGAAGCCCGCAAAGGCATCGACGTACTTTATAAGAAAAACGAAAGCAACGACATCTTCTCGCTGACCTACGTGTTCGACACGGGCACGGAGAGCGATCCGGCCCTCAACCTGGCGTTCGACTACCTGAGCTACCTCGGCTCCGAATCGCTGACGGCCGAGCAGATCGCCTCGAAAATGTACGGCATCGCCTGCTCGTTCTCGATGCAGGCCGGACCCAATTCATGCCATATCTCGATCAAGGGATTGAGCGAGAACATGGGCCAGGCGATGGAGATCGTCGGCGGACTGCTGAACGACGCCAGACCCGACGAGGCGATTCTCGCCAATCTCAAGGCCGACAGGATCAAGAGCCGCGCCGACAACAAACTCAACCAGAGCCGCTGCTTCGGCGCCCTGCAAACCTACTTGTTCTACGGGCCCGACTTCATCCGCCGCACGACACTCACCAACCCGGAACTCGAAGCCATAACCTCCGAGGCGCTGCTGGCGAAGGTTCACGACCTGCTGGGCAAACGGCACAAGGCTCTCTACTACGGCCCACAGTCGGAAACGGAAGTGAAGGAGGCCCTGGCCGCACACCACAAAACGCCTGCGGAACTCCAACCGCTCGAGAAAAAACACCTGCAGCTGCTGCCCACGGACGAAAGCAAAGTGCTGATGGCCCAATACGACGCCAAGCAGCTCTACTACCTCCAGTATGCGAACCTCGGCAAACAGTTCGACGTCACGGCCGACCCCGAAATCACGCTCTACAACGAGTATTTCGGCGGCGGCATGAACTCCGTCGTGTTCCAGGAGATGCGCGAGGCACGCGGCCTGGCCTACTCGGCTTCGGCATACATCATGCAGCCGCACTATGGCGACATGAAGTACGGCTACATGGCTTTCATCGCCACGCAGAACGACAAGATGCAGACGGCGATCGAGGCTTTCGACGAAATCATCAACCAGATGCCCGAATCGGAGGCTGCGTTCAAGATCGCCAAGGAAGGGTTGATTTCGCGCCTGCGCACCGACCGCACGGTGAAGGAACAGGTGCTGTGGAGTTTCATCAAGCTGCGCAACATGGGCCTCGGAGAGGACCGCGACAAGCAGATCTTCGAGAAGGTGCAGGCGATGACGCTCGCCGACGTGAAAGCCGCACAGGAAAAGTGGGTCAAGAACCGCAAATACGTCTACGGCATCCTGGGTGACATTCAGGACCTCGACCTCAACTACCTCAAGACGCTCGGCCCGATCCGTACCGTTTCGCAGGAGGAGCTGTTCGGGTATTAAACCCGGTCTTCCGAACAAAAGCCCCGGCTCGACGAGCCGGGGCTTTTGTTCGGAATAACCGCGTATTCGGTTCCGAACCTACGACTAATAGCGGTAGTGCTCGGCCTTGTAGGGACCGTCCTCGGGAACGCCGATGTAGTCGGCCTGACGCCGGGTCAGGCGGGTCAGTTCGACGCCGAGGTTGTCCAGGTGCAGGCGCGCCACCTCCTCGTCGAGGTGCTTCGGCAGGCGGTAGACGCCGACCGCAAGCTCCTTCTGCCACAGCTCCATCTGTGCGAGGCACTGGTTGGTGAAGGAGTTCGACATCACGAACGAAGGATGGCCCGTGGCGCAGCCGAGGTTCACCAGGCGGCCTTCGGCCAGAATGAAGATCGAATGTCCGTCGGGGAAGGTGAACTTGTCGACCTGCGGCTTGATATTCAGCTTCACGGCCCCGGATTTTTCGAGGCGCGCCATCTGAATCTCGTTGTCGAAATGGCCGATATTGCAGACGATGGCCTGGTCGCGCATCCGCTCCATATGCTCCAGCGTGATGATGTCGCAGTTACCCGTGCAGGTGACGTAGATGTTGCCTTCGGCCAGCGCACTCTCGACGGTCTTCACCTCGAAGCCCTCCATCGCGGCCTGCAGGGCGCAGATGGGGTCGATCTCCGTGACGATCACCCGTGCGCCGTAGGAACGCATCGAACGGGCGCAGCCCTTGCCCACGTCGCCGTAGCCGCACACGACGACCACCTTGCCGGCGATCATCACGTCCGTGGCGCGCTTGATGCCGTCGGCCAGCGACTCGCGGCAGCCGTAGAGGTTGTCGAACTTCGACTTGGTGCACGAGTCGTTGACGTTGATGGCAGGAACCAGGAGTTCGCCGGCCTCCTGCATCTGATAGAGGCGGTGTACGCCCGTGGTGGTCTCCTCGCTCACGCCCTTCCATTCGGCGACCGTACGGTGCCATTTTCCGGGGTCCTCGGCCAAAATCCTCTTCAGCGTGCCGAGGATCACCTCCTCTTCGTAGGACGAAGGTTCGCAGTCGAGCGTCGAGGCGTCGTTCTCGGCCTTGTAGCCCTTGTGGATCAGCAGCGTGGCGTCGCCGCCGTCGTCGACGATCAGCTGCGGACCTTTGCCGCCGGGAAACGAAAGGGCCATGGCGGTACACCACCAGTATTCGGGCAGCGTCTCGCCCTTCCACGCGAAGACCGGAACGCCCGCGGCGGCAATCGCGGCGGCCGCATGGTCCTGCGTCGAGAAGATGTTGCACGAGCACCAGCGCACGTCGGCGCCCAGCTCCACGAGGGTTTCGATCAGCACGGCCGTCTGGATGGTCATGTGCAGCGAACCCATCACGCGTACGCCTTTCAGCGGCTTCTGGGGGCCGTATTTGCGGCGCACGGCCATCAGGCCCGGCATTTCATGCTCGGAAATTTCGATCTCCTTGCGGCCCCACTCGGCCAGCGACATGTCGGCGACCTTGTAGGGAAGTGTCAAATCCAAATACATATTCCTATCTGTTTTTTAAAATATATTCCTTGTCCCGTTCGATTTGCGCCCGTAGCTCCTCGATCGAGGCGAATTTGCGCTCGTCGCGGACCTTTTCGAGCAGTTCGACGCGCAGCAGGCGACCGTACAGTACGCCTTCGAAATCGAAAATATGGGTCTCCAGACGCCGTTCGACACCTCCGACCGAAGGGTTGCTCCCCAGATTCGACATGGCGTCGTAAGTCCGTCCCCCGACCTCGGCCCGCGAACGGTAGACCCCGTCGGCAGCGGCAATGCCCTCCGGGACGGCCAGGTTGGCCGTCGGAAACCCCAGCTCACGTCCCAAGCGGCGTCCGTGCTCCACAACGCCTTCGATCAAAACCCGCTCCATCAGATTTTTTCGGTCAGTTTACGCACCAGCCGGAACTGCGAGAAGAACTCCTTGGCAAAGACACGCAGGACCGTATAGGAAGGTATCGCCAGCAGCATGCCCAGGATTCCGGCCAGCGACCCGGCAATGAGAATCACCAGGAAGATTTCGAGCGGATGCGCCTTCACACGCTCGGAATAGAGCGTCGGCTGAAGGATGAAATCGTCCATTCCCTTGAGGATCAGCAGCGACCCGGCGATCACGAAGGCCGTATGCCCCACGCTCATGCCCTCGATCGGCGAGACGATGCCCACGAAGACCGAAACCACGCCGCCGATCAGCGGCCCGGCGTAAGGCACGACGTTCATCACGCCCATGATAAGACCGATGAACCCCGCGTCGGCGGCCTTCATCCCGAAAGCCATCATCACCAGCGTCACGGCGATCGTAAGCAGGAGGCTTTCCGAAAGGATACCCGTAAAGTAGCGCGCCAGCAGGACCGTCACCGAATCCAGCGCACGGGTGATGTTGTCGTGATAATGTTCCGGGAAAACGGAGGTGACCATCGCGTAGAACAGGCCCTCCTCCTTGAGGAAGAAGAACGTGATGAACGAGACGGAGAAAACGGCGATCACCGACGAAAGCACGAGGTTGATGACCGACGAGAAGATCGTGTTGAGCGAATTGATGTCGATGATCTGCCGGAGGGCGGCGGTCAGTTCGTCGGAGAGCGAGAAGGTGCTCGCGGGCAGCGAAAAGAGCGTCTGCAAATCGTGCTGCATCCGGGCGATAGGCTCGCCGATGCTCCCCACGACCGCCGCGAAGTCGACGTGGGCGAACTGGTTTATCTTGTTGAAGACCAGCGGCACGAACAACGAGCACAGCATGGCCGCCACAGCCCAGATCACCACGAGGGTCGCCAGTGCGGCCAGCCAGCGGGGAACCTGCCAGCCCTTGAAATGAAGTCCCGAAAGGAACTTCACCAGCGGATTGCCCATGACGGCCAGCACGGCCGAAACGAGGATGTAGACGACGATCGAGGAGAAATACCAGACCAGAAAGAGCACGGCCGCGGCAACCGCCGCGCCCGCGATGAACCGCAGGAAGGTCTGGGGCGTCGCCTTCATGGCGCTATTCGTTTTCGAGGTTCTTGCGCAGCCGAGCGATCGGAGTCTGCGAACCCACCGTGGGATCGCCGATCTCCACCAGCAGTTCGCTGTCCTTGGGGACGAGTACGTCGACGCGCGAGCCGAACTTGATGAATCCGCAGACGCTGTTCTGCTCGACCTGATGACCGACGGTCATATACGAGATGATGCGCCGTGCGATGAATCCCGCAATCTGGCGGAAGAGCACCTTTTGGCCCGAGGGCATCCGCACCACGGTCGTCGTGCGTTCGTTCTCGGTCGAGGATTTGGGGTGCCAGGCCACCAGAAAACGCCCCGGATGGTATTTGAAATACTCCACCTCGCCGCCCACGGGAACCCAGTTCATGTGGACGTTCGTAATGGACATGAAGATCGAAATCTGCAGCATCTCCTTCTTGAGGTACTCGTCCTCGGTGACGACCTCCGTCACGACCACGCGGCCGTCGCAGGGAGCGAAGACCAGATCGGCATCGTGGATGCGCACCCGGCGGGGTTCGCGGAAGAAGGCCACGATGAAGAACCAGAACAACAGCAGCACGAGGGTGCTGAACCACAGCAGCGAGACGTTCGCATCGTGGACCAGCAAATGGTAAAACAGCCACCACAGAAGCAGGCAGACAGCGCCCGAAATGCCGATGATTTTGTATCCTTCCTTATTGATTCTCATAATAGGGTTAAGTTTGCAGTTACATCACAAAAAGCATATAGACGAAGACGAACGGCGCCGAGAGCAGCATGGCGTCAAAGCGGTCCAGCACTCCGCCGTGACCGGGGATCAGCGTCCCCGAATCCTTGACCCCGGCGGCGCGCTTGAACATCGACTCCACCAGGTCGCCCAGAACGCCCGTCGCGGCCGCGACGAGCGCCAGTCCGGCCCACACCCAGTAGCTGCCGTCCATCACGCGGGCGGCGACGAGTCCCATGGCAACGGCCCCGGCGATGCCGCCGAAGAACCCTTCCCACGACTTCTTAGGCGAGAGGCGTTCGCACAGGCGGTGTCTGCCGACGGACATGCCCACCAGGTAGGCGAAGACATCGTTGGCCCAGATGATGAAAACATAGAAAATCATCACCCAGGGACTCCACGCTTCGCTGCCGATGATCGGAATGTAGCACATCAGCGAGAACGGCAGCGCCACGTAGACGACGCCCATGAACGTGATGCCGATGTTGGCGGAGGGATTCTCCCGGCGGCGGTAAAGCTCGCAGATGAACATGGCGGGAAGCAGCAACAGCAGAAGGGCCATTCCGCAGGCAAAAGCCTGCCGGGCGTTGCCGAGTATCTGAATGTCGTCCGAAACGAATGCGAAGTTCAGTGCGAAAAGCACGAGTCCGGCAACCAGTCCGACGACCCGCTGGGGCTTGTTGCCCTGCTCCTCGGCCAGGGAATAGAACTCCGTCATGCCGGCGACCAGCAACGCCGCCAGCAGCAGGCCGAAACTCCATTGCGACCATGCGATAGCCCCCAGCATCACCACGGCAAGGACAGCCCCGCTCGCAGTGCGCACCCAGAGGTTCTTCATTTTTTCACTCATCGGTTTTTTAAGGGTGTAGTGGGTTTCAACGGGGTTATTTGGTTTCGGGTGCGGCAACGGCCGGAGCTACGGGAGCCGGCTGGGTCGTCGCGGCGTCGGTTTTCCCAGGCTCGTCAGCGACTGCGGCGGCCTGCTTTCCGGCCTGCGGCTCCTCACCGACCGGTTCACCGCCCCCGGTCCTGGCTTTCGCCTCGGCTTCGCGGCGTTCGCGTTCGATGTCCTTCTTGCGGCGGCCGAAGATGCGCTCGACGTCCTCGGTGAAAACCACTTCGCGGGAGAGCAGTAGCTCGGCCAGCTCTTTCAGGCCGTCGGCATGTTCGCGGAGCACCTTCTCGGCCATCTTGTAGGCCTTCTCGATCACCTGCTTGGCCTCGGCGTCGATCTGCTGGGCCGTCAGTTCCGAATAGGGCTTCGTGAAGGCCATGTCGCTCTGTCCCGTGGAGTCGTAGAAGGAGAGCGTGCCGACATTCTCGCTCATGCCGTAGTAGGCCACCATGGCGTAAGCCTGCTTGGTGACGCGCTCCAGGTCGTTGAGCGCCCCGGTCGAAATCTCGCCGAAGGTCAGCTGCTCGGAAACACGGCCGCCGAGCGTGGCGGCCAGTTCGTCCATCATCTGCTCGCGGGTGGTGATCTGACGCTCCTCGGGCAGATACCAGGCGGCGCCCAGCGCCTTGCCGCGCGGGATGATCGTCACCTTGATCAGCGGACTGGCGTTCTCCAGAATCCAGCTCACCGTGGCGTGTCCCGCCTCGTGGAAGGCGATCACGCGCTTCTCCTCGTCGGTGATGATCTTATTCTTGCGCTCCAGGCCGCCCACGATGCGGTCGATGGCAGCGAGGAAGTCCTCTTTCGAGATGAATTTCTTGTTGTGACGCGCGGCGATCAGCGCGGCCTCGTTGCAGACGTTGGCGATGTCGGCACCCGAGAATCCCGGGGTCTGGCGTGCCAGGAACGAACGGTCCAACTGCGGATCGAGCTTCAGCGGACGCAGGTGGACGTTGAAAATCTCCTCGCGCTCCTTCACGTCGGGAAGTCCCACCTCGATCTGGCGGTCGAAACGCCCGGCGCGCATCAGCGCCTTGTCGAGGATGTCGGCGCGGTTCGTAGCCGCAAGCACGATGACGCCCGTATTGGTCTGGAAGCCGTCCATCTCCGTCAGCAACTGGTTCAGCGTATTCTCACGCTCGTCGTTGCCCGAGAACCCGGCGTTCTTGCCGCGGGCGCGGCCGATGGCGTCGATCTCGTCGATGAAGACGATGCACGGGGCCTTCTGCTTGGCCTGCTCGAAGAGGTCTCTCACACGCGAGGCGCCCACGCCGACGAACATCTCGACGAAATCGGAACCCGAAATCGAGAGGAACGGCACGTTGGCCTCCCCTGCGACGGCCTTGGCCAGCAGGGTCTTACCCGTTCCCGGAGGGCCTACGAGCAACGCGCCCTTGGGAATCTTGGCGCCCAGCTCCTTGTATTTGTCGGCCTTCTTGAGGAAATCGACGATCTCCATGATCTCGACCTTGGCCTCCTCCAGGCCGGCCACGTCCTTGAACGTCACACGCTTGGAATTGTCCTTGTCGAAGACCTGCGCCTTGGCTTTGCCGACGTTCATGATACCGCCTCCGCCCCCGGCGCCCGCGCCGCGCGACATGGAGCGCATGATGAAGAACCACGCACCGATGATCACCACCCACGGCAGCAGGTTGATCAGAATCGAAGTCCAGTCGTTGGCCTTGTTTTCATAGATCACCGGAACGGTCTGCCCCGACTTCTCCTCGGCGGCCTTCAGGTCCTCGCGGAACGAGTCCACCGAGCCGATGGTGAACGTCAGCTGCACGCCCGACTCGGGCAGGCGGCGGAAACGCTTGTCCACCGAGTCGTTGCGGTATTTCTCACCGGCATCCTTTTTCAGAAACACCTGCGCCTGATCGCGGTTCACGACCTGGATCTTCTCCACGTCGCCCTTCTCGACCATCTCCTGCACGGTGGTCCAGTCGCTGGGCAGCGGCGCTTCATTGCTGCCGTCGAACAGATACCAACCGATGATGAACGCACCGATCAGACCGTAGATCCACAGCATCGAAGGCCGCGGCATGTTCATATTCATTTTATTGTTGTTCTTGCTTTTCTGTGCCATAATCCGGATTACTCTTCGTATTCATATTTCACCAGCGGTGCGTCGGCCCACAGCTCCTCGAGCTTGTAGAAACTCCGAAGCTCGGTCTGGAAAATGTGCACCACAACGTCCACATAGTCCATAGCGACCCACACGCCGTTCTGCTGGCCTTCGATGCGCCACACCTTCTCGCCCAGTTTTTCGAACACCTTCTCCTCGATTTCGGCGGAAATGGCGCACACCTGCGTCGTGGAATCGGCGTTGCAGACCACAAAATGCGAACAGATCGCCCCGTCGAATCCCGAGAGGTCCAACGATACAATATTCTTACCCTTTTTATCTTCAATCGCGCTGACGATCGTTTCGATCAGTTTATCCATAAATGTTCAATAGGTATCTATAACCTTGCAAAGGTATGAAAAGAGAATGATATTTGAAAGCAACGCGGTAAAAATCGCGCCGCAAGCGGGCATATTGTTCCGGAAGCGATTCATTATTTCGCCCTTTTTGTTGGCGATTTCGTTTTTATCACTACTTTTGAGGACACTCCAACTAACCCGTTTTCATTTTATGCGAAAAATCTTCATGCTCTGTCTGGCCGGCGCACTCGCCCTGGCGGCAGCGTCCTGCAAAGAGGACAAAAAAGTAGTGACCCTACAAACGATCACCGTCAGCGGCCAGATGTACGAGGTCAAAAGCGCCTTCTATACAGAAAATCCGGCCGAAGAAGGGGGCGAGGCGGGCTTCATGCTCGGGCTTTTCCCGACGGTACTCACGACAATCCCGGAAGAGGAGCCCTCCTTCTATGTCGGAATCGAGATCTCGGAATCGCTCTGCGGAAAGACCATCGACCTGACCAAACCCATTGTAAAGAGCGGCACGCTCGAACCCTACCTCGGCATCATCGCGTCTGCCGACGGCACAACTATCGAGATCGACAACTCCGAAGGGTCGATCGACATATCCGTCCAGGAGGCCGACTCGCCGCTCACCGTTACGTCCGGAAGCCTGAAGGTGACCAAAAACGGCGGGGACTTTTCCGTCAAATTCTTCGTGAACCTCTCCGACGGCCGCTACATCGCCGCCGACTGGAAAGGCACGGCGAAAAAAGTAGAGATACCCGGGTAAGGGATGCCCGATCCGAAACATTGCGCCCGGCAGGAGAACTGCCGGGCGCAATGTTTTATGACCGCGGAAGCTATGCCTTCGCTGCCGGGACGTTGGCCAGGATGGTCTCGGTCAAGGCCCGGATGATCGAGTTCTTGACGTAGGTGCGGCGCACGGCGACGGCGATCTTGCGCGAAGTCGCCCCTTTCGAGAGGGTTTTCAGCCGGTCGCGGCGGTCCGAGGGAATGTATTCGACGGCCATTTCGGGAATGATCGTCAGGCACGACGTGCAGTCGACGATGCGCATGAGCGTATCCAGCGAACCCGATTCGAACGAATAGTGCGACGGCATCGAACGCCTGGCCTGGCAGAGTTCGATGATCTGGTCGCGCATGCAGTTGCCGGGACTCAGGATCACCAGGTCCTTGAGGTCGATCTCCTCGATGCGGATGTTCTGCCGTTCGTAGAGAGGATTTTCGGGCGACACGTAAGCGTAGAAGCGGTCGTTGAAAAGCTCCTGTTCGAGGATGCCCTCGCCGCAGGTTCCGCTGGCCACCAGCGCCGCGTCGATGCGGTCGCGCTTGAGCGCCTCGACGATGTCCGAGGTGATCATCTCGGATATTTCCAGTTCGACCTTCGGGTAGTCGCGCACGAAGGCCGGGATGAATTTGTGGAGCAGGTAGGGCGCGATGGTCGGAATGACCCCCAGCCGCAGTTTGCCCGCGGTTTCGCCCTTGAGTTCCGAAACGGCCTCCTTGATGTAATTATACGCCTTGATCGTCTCGCGCGCCTGCTCCAACACCACCTCGCCCGCCTCGGTGGGAATGACGGGCTTTTTCGAACGGTCCAGAAGCACCACGCCAAGTTCCTCTTCAAGTGCCTTAACCTGCATGCTCAAAGAAGGTTGCGTCACGAAGCAATGTTCGGCGGCAAGCGAGAAACTCCCGCAGTTGGCCACGGCCAACAGGTATTCGAGTTGAATTATCGTCATAGCAGGCGTCTATTTGAGAGAGCGAAGATATAAAAAAAATCTATATACGACAACTTTTTCGCATTGCCGCATAGTTTTTCGTATCTTCGGGGTCGTAACGCCCCTTTTAGGAAGTCGGAAAGTTTTGCCGCACCGGATGCAATTCGGTTTTGGCGTCGTCAGTTCTTTTTCGTATCTTCGCCCGCAAAATGTATTTTCTTTAAAAATATGGCAAAAATCATCCTCACCGGCGACCGTCCCACGGGCCGGCTCCACCTGGGTCACTTCGTGGGTTCGCTCCGCCGCCGCGTCGAACTACAGAACTCGGGCGAGTTCGACAAGATATTCATCATGATCGCCGACGCACAGGCGCTCACCGACAACGCCGACAACCCGGAAAAGGTGCGTCAGAACATCATCGAAGTGGCCCTGGACTACCTGTCGGTGGGCCTCGACCCTGCGAAATCGACGCTCTTCATCCAGTCGCAGGTGGCGGAACTGTGCGAACTGGCGTTCTACTACATGAACCTCGTCACCGTACAGCGGTTGCAGCGCAACCCGACCGTCAAGGCCGAGATCGCCCTGCGCGGATTCGCCGAAGGGGCCGCCGAGGGCGACACCACGCAGCGTCAGGGCATCCCCGTCGGATTCTTCACCTACCCCATCTCGCAGGCGTCGGACATCACGGCCTTCAGGGCCACGACCGTGCCCGTGGGCGAGGACCAGGAGCCGATGATCGAGCAGACGCGCGAGATCGTCCACAAATTCAACGCCGTGTACGGCGAAACGCTCGTCGAGCCGGAAATCCTGCTGCCCGAAAACGCGGCCTGCATGCGCCTGCCGGGAACCGACGGCAAGGCCAAGATGTCCAAGTCGCTGAATAACTGCATCTACCTTTCGGATACGGCCAACGAGGTCAAGAAAAAGGTGATGGGCATGTACACCGATCCCGACCACCTGCGCGTGGAGGACCCGGGCAAGGTCGAAGGCAACACGGTGTTCACCTACCTCGACGCTTTCAGCCGCCCCGAGCATTTTTCCAGATATTTGCCTGAATACTCCTCTTTGGAGGAGTTGAAAGCGCACTACCGCCGCGGCGGGCTGGGCGACGTGAAGGTGAAGCGCCTGCTGATCGCCATTCTCAACGAGATGCTCGACCCGATCCGCGAGCGCCGCCACTACTACGAGGCCCGCATCGGCGAGGTGTACGACATCCTGCGCGAAGGTTCGGAGAAGGCCCGCGCCGCGGCTGCCGAAACCCTGGCGGACGTCCGTGCGGCCATGAAAATCAACTATTTCGACGACAAGGAACTGATCGCCGGACAGACCGAGCATTTCGCTCACAACAAGTAGGAAGATGTCCTTCCGCGCCGACCGCATCTACCTCGAATTCCTCCGGCTGACCCGGAGACTCTCCAACCAGCAGATCATGATGCTGCTGGCCGTGGTGGTCGGTGTGCTCGCAGGGCTGGGAACCTACCTGTTCGAAATGCTGCTGCACGGCATCAAGAGCGGGCTGATACGCTGGTTCCCGGTGGACAGCGCCCATATCCTCTTCCTGATCTACCCCGCCGTGGGTATCATCCTGGCGACGCTGTTCGTCAAATACATCGTCCGCGACAACATCTCCGAAGGCGTGACGCGCGTCCTCTACGCCATGTCGAGCCGCAACTCGCGCATCGCCCGGCACAACTGCTGGACCTCGATCGTGGGCGGTGCGACGACCATCGGATTCGGCGGTTCGGTGGGTCCCGAGGCCCCGATCGTGCTCACGGGAGCGGCCATCGGCTCGAACATCGGACGGCTGGCGCGCCTCAACTACAAACACACGACGCTGCTGCTGTGCTGCGGCGCGGGAGCCGCCCTCGCGGCGATCTTCAAAGCCCCGATCACGGGCGTGGTGTTCGTGCTGGAAATCCTGATGCTCGACATCACCGCCGGGTCGGTCATCCCGCTGCTGATCGCCTCGATCACCGCGACGACGATGGCCTTCATGCTGCGCGGCTTCGACCCGATCCTGGCCGTAACGCTGGCCCCCGCGGATGCTTTCGAACTGTGGCAGATACCGCTGTTCATCCTTTTAGGCGTGCTGTGCGGACTGATGGCGTGGTATTTCACGTCGATGAACTCGCGGGTCGGAGGCTTCTTCAAGGGCATCGACAAACAGTACAAGAAATGGCTGTGGGGCGGCGCGATTCTGGGTATCCTGATCTTCGTCTTCCCGCCGTTGTACGGCGAGGGTTACGAGGGTTTCACCTCCCTGATGCACGGCAACGCGCAGGAACTGTTCAACAACTCGCTCTTCTACCGCTTCCGCGACATCGACTGGGTGATCATCCTCTTCGTCATCGCCACGATGTTCTTCAAGGTCATCGCCATGTCGACGACCAACGCCGCGGGCGGCGTGGGCGGTACGTTCGCGCCGTCGCTGTTCGTCGGAGCCTTTACCGGCGCCTCGCTGGCGCTGGTGTGCAACACGCTGTTCGGATGGGAGGTGTCGATCGTCTCGTTTACGCTGGTCGGCATGGCGGGCGTCATGTCGGGGGTGATGAACGCCCCGCTGACCTCGATCTTCCTGATCGCCGAACTCTCGAACGGCTACGGGCTGTTCATCCCGCTGATGATCACCGCCTGCATCTCGTTCGCCGTGGACTACTACCTCGACCCCGACTCGATCTACACCAAGCAGCTGCGCCAGAAAGGCGAACTGCTGACCCACGACAAGGACCAGTCGGTGTTCGTCTTCCTGAAACTCGAAGAGCTGATGGAGACCGATTTCCTGCGCATCAAGGAGAACATGACCCTGGGCGACATCGTGCACATCATTTCGACGGCCCGCCGCAACATCTTCCCCGTGATCGACAACTTCGGCCGGCTGATCGGCGTGGTGCAGCTGGACGACCTGCGCGAAGACATGTTCAAACACGAGAAATACGGACACCCGATCTCGGACTACATGATCCCGCCGCCGGACAAGATCATCGAACACGAGGCGATTTTGAGCGTCATGGAGAAGTTCGAGGACAAGCACGCCTGGATGCTGCCCGTCGTGGACAAGCAGGGCCGCTACCTGGGGTTCATCTCCAAGTCGCGCATTCTGAACGCATACCGCGAACAACTCGTAAAGATCCAGCAATGACCGCGGAAAACACCTTTCCCTGGGCCGAAGAGGCCGACTGCGCCGTCACGGTGTGCGACACCGGAGGCGTGATCCTCTACATGAACGAAAAGGCACGGGCGACCTTCGCCAAACACGGCGACCTGATCGGCCGGAACCTGTTCGACTGCCACAACGAGCGGTCGCGCGAAACGATCCGCCGCATGCTCGCATCGGGAGGCACGAACGCCTACACCATCGAGAAGCAGGGCGTGCGCAAGATGATCTACCAGACGGCGTGGAAGGAGTGCGGCGAAATCCGCGGGCTGGTGGAAATCTCGATGGAACTGCCGGCCGAAATGCCGCACTACATCAGAAAATAAACAAGAGGAGGCTTTTACAAACCTCCCCTTGTTTTACGGAAACGGCCCGAAACCGGCCGCATCGCTACAACTTGATGTCGTAAATCTGGATCACTCCGGACAACTTGCCGGCGGCGTCCGTCACGAGCAGCGAGGTGACCTTGTTGCGGGTCATCATCTTCTCGGCTTCGATCAGTTTCTCATCCGGCGAAATGGTCTTGGGATTGCGCGTGGCGATGTCGGCAGCCGTGATATTGAAGAACTCCCCGCGCAGGCGCTCCATCGCGCGGCGCACGTCGCCGTCGGTGACGATGCCCTCGATCCGCTCGCCGTCGCAGATCACGATCAGCCCCAGCCCGCCCTTCGAAATGGCGTGGATCATCTCCGCGGCCGGGCAGCCGGGAGCGACGACGGGCAGGTCGTGGTCGCGCATGACGTTGCCCACGGTCATCAGCAGACGCCGCCCGAGGCTTCCGCCCGGGTGCAGGCGCGCGAAATCGACGCTCGTGAAGCCCCGCATCTGCATCAGCGACACGGCCAGCGCATCGCCCATGGCGATCTGCGCCGTGGTCGACGAGGTGGGCGCCAGGTGCAGGATGCACGCCTCCTCCTTCACCCCCACGTCGAGGTGCACATCGGAGTTCTTGGCCAGCGCCGAGTCGGGGTTTCCGGTCATCGAGACCAGCTTGTTGCCGTTGGAGTGGATGAAGGGAACGATCTTGAGAATTTCGTCCGTCTCGCCCGAATAGGAGAGCGCGACCACGATGTCCTCCTTCGAAATCATGCCCAGGTCGCCGTGGAAAGCTTCGCCGGGGTGGAGAAAGAAACTCGGGGTGCCGGTCGAGGCGAGCGTCGCGGCGATCTTACGCCCCACGAGGCCCGATTTGCCCATGCCCGTGATGATACATTTGCCGCGGCTTTCGAGGATCAGTTCCACGGCCTCGGCGAATGCGTCGCCAAGGGTGTCTTCCATGCGTTTGAGCGACAGCATTTCGGTATGGATCGCCTTGCGGGCGACCTCCAGAATCTGTGCCTTGGTCGTATCTGTCATTGCTTAACGAGAGTTAGAAGGGTACTTTACAGCAGGCTTTTCACAAGGGACTCCAGGTCGTCGAGCCGCAGCATGTTGGCCGCATCACTCAATCCCTTGTCGGGATCGGGATGCACTTCGAAGAAGAAGCCGTTGGCCCCGAACGCCTTGGCCGCGTGCGCCATGGCAGGCACGAATTCGCGGTTGCCGCCCGTCTTGCCGCCCGCCGCGCCGGGACGCTGCACCGAGTGGGTGCAGTCCATCACGACCGTAGGGGCGATTTTGAGCATGTCGGGGATGTTGCGGAAATCGACGACGAGGTTGTTGTAACCGAACGAGTTGCCGCGCTCGGTGAGCCAGATTTCACCGGCCCCCGCCTCGCGGGCCTTTTCGTAGGGATAGCGCATGTCCGCGCCCGAAAGGAACTGGGCCTTCTTGATGTTCACCGTCCTGCCCGTCCTGGCCGCGGCGACCACGAGATCGGTCTGGCGGCAAAGGAAAGCGGGGATCTGGATCACGTCGACGACCTCGCCGACGGGTGCGGCCTGCCACGATTCGTGGATGTCGGTGAGCAGCCGCAGGCCCCACTTCGCCCGCACGTCCGAAAGCATCCGCAACCCCCGTTCGATCCCCGGGCCGCGGAACGACGATACGGAGGTGCGGTTGGCCTTGTCGAACGAGGCCTTGAAGATGATTTGCGTACCGAGGGTGCGGTTGATGGCCGCGAGCCTTTCGGCCACGGCGTCCAGCAGTTCGGCCGATTCGATGACGCACGGTCCTGCGATGAATATCGGACTTCCCATAATTATGAATTGTGAATGATGAATTGCGAATCGAGAAAGCGTTCCGCCTTCTCAAGGTCTTCCGGCGTGTCGATGCCGATGGTCTCGACCTCCGAAATACCGACCCCTATTTTGTAGCCGTTCTCCAGCCAGCGCAGCTGCTCAAGCGATTCGGCCAGCTCAAGCGGCGACTGCGGAAGCGCCGTCACCGCCCGCAGCACGTCGGCGCGGAAGGCGTAAAGCCCGATATGCTTGTAAAACGTGTGGCGAGCGAGCCACTCTTCGCGCGGAACGCCCCGCAGGTAGGGGATCACCGAACGGGAAAAATAGATGGCCCGCGACTGCGCGTCGAGGACGACCTTGGGAGAGTTGGGATTTTCGAGGGCGGCCAGCCCGTCGGCCTCGGCGAAGGGTTTCACGAGCGTGGCGATGTCGGTCGACGGATCGTCGAAACAGCGTTTCACGGTCTCCAGCTGCGAGGGCCGGATAAAGGGTTCGTCGCCCTGCACGTTGACCACCACGTCGTACTCCGCACCGAGGCGTTCGTAGGCTTCCCGGCAGCGGTCCGTACCGCTCCGGTGGTCCGGGGAGGTCATTTCGACCCGTCCCCCGAAAGCCCGCACGGCGTCGCGGATACGCTCGTCGTCGGTGGCCACCACGGCGTCGTCCAGCACGCCGGCGACCTGCTCGTAGACCCGCTCTATGACGGGCTTGCCGCCCAGCCGTGCCAGCGGCTTTCCGGGAAAGCGCGTCGAAGCGTAACGCGCAGGGATAATTGCGATGAATTTCATAGGTTATTCCTGTTCCGCAAGGGCGGTGCGCTGCTGCTTGGTCAGCTTCGCCGCCGCGAGTTCATACGAATCTTTTACCATATCCAGCAGCACCCCGTCGGGCACGTCGCTGCCGAAACGGACGCTGATCCAATGCCGCTTGTTCATGTGCCACCCGGGACCCACGCCCTCGTAACGCTCCCGCAGCTCGGGAATGAGCGCCGGATCGCATCGCAGGTTGCAGAAATCGAACTCCACGGCGTTCACGAAACAGAACCACTTGTCCGCCACATAGAAGACGAGCAGGTTGCGGTCGTATTCCGAAGCGGCCTTACCGAACGGAAAGTCGTCGTGCGCGCCCGGAAAGGAGAGGCAGTGCGTTCTGAAATCTTCGATGTTCATTTTCCCGTCGAAAAGCCGCCCGGACTATTCCAGAGCCAGTTTCAGCACCTCCTCGTTGGTCTTCACGTAGTGGAACGTGAGGCCCGCGACATATTCGGGTTTGATCTCGGCGATGTCCTTGCGGTTCTCCTCCGAGAGGATCAGCTCCGTGATGCCGGCGCGCTTGGCCGCCAGGATCTTCTCCTTCACGCCGCCCACGGGCATCACCCGCCCGCGGAGGGTCGTCTCGCCCGTCATGGCGATACGCTCCTTTACCTTGCGGCCCGTATAGCTCGACACGATCGAAGTGACCATCGTGATGCCGGCCGAAGGGCCGTCCTTCGGGATCGCACCCTCGGGAACGTGGATGTTGATGTCGTTCGTTTCGAACAACTTGGGGTCGATGCCCAGTTCCTTGTGGTGGGCCATCGTCCACTCGTGGGCGATCGTCGCCGACTCCTTCATCACGTCGCCCAGGTTGCCCGTGAGGCTCACCTTGCCCTTGCCGGGCGTCAGCACCGACTCGATGTAGAGGATGTCGCCGCCGACCTCGGTCCACGCAAGGCCCGTCACGACGCCCGTCATGCCGCCCACTTCGTACTCCTCCTTGAGGAACTTGGGCATGCCGAGGATTTTCTCTACGTCCCTGATCGAAATTTCGGGCGCGAAAGCCTCATCGAAAGCAATCTGCTTGGCGCGGGCGCGGGCGATCTTCGCCAGGTTCTTGTCCAGCGAACGCACGCCGGCTTCGCGCGTATAGCACGCGATGACGTTCTCGACGACCTCCGGGGTCATCGTCATCTCCTGCTCCTTGATGCCGTGGGCCTCGCGCTGCTTGGGCAGCAGGTGGTCCAGCGCGATACGCACCTTCTCCTCCAGGAGGTAACCGGCGATGTTGATCATCTCCATGCGGTCGCGCAGCGCCGGGGCGATATTCCCGATGTTGTTGGCCGTGGCGATGAACAGCACCTTCGACAGGTCGTACTCCATGTCGAGGTAGTTGTCGTGGAACGTGGTGTTCTGCTCCGGATCGAGCACTTCGAGCAGGGCGCTCGACGGGTCGCCGTGGTTCGAAACGGTCACCTTGTCCACCTCGTCGAGGATGATGACGGGGTTCGACGAGCCGCACCGCCTGATGGTCTGGATGATCCGGCCCGGCATGGCGCCGATGTAGGTGCGGCGGTGTCCGCGGATCTCCGACTCGTCGTGCAGTCCGCCCAGCGAGATACGGCCGAACTTGCGGCCCAGCGCCGCGGCCACCGACTTGCCCAGCGAGGTCTTGCCCACGCCCGGAGGGCCGTAGAGGCAGAGAATCGGGGATTTGAGGTCGCCCTTGAGCTTGATGACGGCCAGGTGCTCCAGCAGCCGCTCCTTCACCTCGTCCAAACCGAAATGGTCGTGATCGAGCTGTTCGCGGGCGCACTTGAGGTCGAGGTTGTCCTTGGTCACGTCGTTCCACGGCAGTTCCAGCAGCAGCTGCAGGTAGGTCATCTGCACCGAATACTCGGCCACGGCGGGGTTCAGCCGCTCGACCTTCTGCAACTCCTTCTCGAAGGTTTCGCCCACCTCCGCGGGCCAGTTCTTCTTCTTGGCCTCCTCGCGCATCTTCTCGATGTCGGCATCGGCGCCGTCACCCAGCTCGTCCTGGATCGTGCGCATCTGCTGCTGGAGGTAGTAGTCACGCTGCTGCTTGTCGATCTCCTGCTTGACACGCTCCTGAATCTGGTTCTTCAACTCGGCCAGCTGCTGCTCGCGGATCAGGATTTCGAGCAGCTTGCGGGCGCGGGCCAGCAGGCCGGGGGCCTCCAGCAGCGACTGGCGGTCTTCGTCCGTCAGCTCCATGTTGGAGCAGATGAAGTTGATGATGCCGCGTTTCGAGTCGATGTTCTTGATGGCGAAGGCCGCCTCCTTGGGCATCGACGGCGAGACGTTGATGATGTTCAGCGCCACGTCGCGGATCGAGTCCACGAGGGCCTCGAACTCGATGCTCTTCACATCGGGAGTCGAATCGCGCAGGGCCGTCACCCGGGCCTTGAAGTACGGCTCGGTGGTGATGTATTCCGTGATCTCGACCTTCTCCAGGCCGTTCAGGATCACCGTGAGGTTGCCGTTGGGCATTTCGAGGATCTTGATGATCCGCGCGGCCGTGCCGACCTTGTACATGTCGTCCGGCGCGGGGTCTTCGACATCGCTTTCGCGCTGCAGCACGGCGCCCAGGATGCCGCCTTCGGCATTCACGGCCCGCACGAGGTTGATGCTCTTGTCGCGGCCCACCGTGATGGGCGTGATCGCGCCGGGAAAAAGCACCGACGAACGCAGCGTAAGGATGGGTATGATTTCAGGCACTTCGACCTCCTCCACAGGCTCGTCGCCGCCGGTCACGATGGGGATCACGCGGTGATTGCCGTCGAGCAGCTCGGGGACGAGATTCACGTCGTCTACTTCGATGGTTTCGATCTTATCTTTTTTGCTCATAGGATATACAGATATATAATGTTGCAAAGATAACGATTTTTTAGAAATTTTATTTTATCTTTGACAGAATGTTAATAACTTTGCATCCCTGAAAACAAAGTTAAACTCAACGCGCCATGCAAATCGCAGACAAATACGCACCGCAGCAGATCGAATCCAAATGGTACGACTACTGGATCGACCGGGGGATTTTCCACTCGGAACCCGACGAACGCGAACCCTACACGATCGTCATTCCGCCCCCCAACGTGACGGGCATGCTCCACATGGGGCACATGCTCAACAACACGTTGCAGGACGTGCTGGTGCGCCGCGCCCGCATGTCCGGGAAAAACGCCTGCTGGGTTCCGGGCATGGACCACGCGTCGATCGCCACGGAGGCCAAAGTCGTGGCGATGTTGCGCGAAAAGGGGATCGAAAAAACCTCGCTAACACGCGAAAAATTTCTCGAATACGCCTGGGAGTGGAAGGAGAAATACGGCGGAGTGATCCTCCGGCAACTGCGCAAGCTGGGCGCCTCGTGCGACTGGGACCGCACGTGCTTCACGATGGACGAGGCCCGCACGGAGAGCGTCCTGCGCGTCTTCTGCGACCTCTACGAGAAAGGCAAGATCTACCGCGGCGTAAGGATGGTCAACTGGGACCCCGCGGCGCAGACGGCCCTTTCGGACGAGGAGGTGGTCTTCAAGGAGTCGCACGGCAAACTCTACTACCTGCGCTACAAGGTCGAGGGGACCGACCGGGCGATCATCGTCGCAACGACCCGTCCCGAGACCATCCTGGGCGATACGGCACTGTGCGTCAACCCCAACGACCCGCGCTACGAGTGGTTGGCCGCGGATGCCCGCGTCGTCGTACCGCTGGTGGGCCGTTCGATCCCCGTGATCCGCGACGAATACGTCGACATCGAGTTCGGAACGGGCGCCCTGAAGGTGACCCCGGCCCACGACGTGAACGACTACATGCTGGGTGAGAAATACGGGTTGGAGACCATCGACATCTTCAACGACGACGGCACGGTGAACGACAAAGTAGGTCTCTATGTAGGTCAGGAGCGTTTCGACGTGCGCCGGCAGATCGAGAAGGACCTCGCGGCGGCGGGCCTGTTGGAAAAGACCGAGGATTACACCAACAACGTGGGTTACTCGGAGCGCACGGGCGTGGCCATCGAGCCCAAACTCTCGATGCAGTGGTTCCTCTCGATGCAGGAGCTGGCCGAGCCCGCGACGAAAGCCGTGATGGAGGACGCAATCCGCTTCGTGCCCGAGAAATACAAGAACACCTACCGTCACTGGATGGAGAACATCAAGGACTGGTGCATCTCGCGCCAGCTGTGGTGGGGCCAGCGCATCCCGGCCTGGTACCTGCCCAAAGGCGGCTTCGTGGTGGCTCTGACGGCCGAGGAGGCGTTGGAGAAAGCCCGCGCGAAGACGGGCGACGCGACGTTGCAGATGGCCGACCTGCGGCAGGACGAGGACGTGCTGGACACATGGTTCTCGTCGTGGCTGTGGCCGATTTCGGTCTTCGACGGCATCCGCTTCCCGGACAACAAGGAGATCAACTATTACTACCCCACCAACGACTTGGTGACGGCTCCCGACATCATCTTTTTCTGGGTGGCCCGCATGATTATAACCGGGTACGAATACCGCCACGAAAAGCCCTTCGGCAACGTCTACTTCACGGGCATCGTGCGCGACAAGATCGGCCGCAAGATGTCGAAGCAACTGGGCAACTCGCCCGATCCGCTGGACCTGATCGCCCAGTACGGCGCCGACGGCGTGCGCATGGCGATGCTCATTTCATCGTCGGCAGGCAACGACGTGATGTTCGACGAGGCGCTGTGCGAGCAGGGCCGCAACTTCGGCAACAAGATATGGAACGCCTACCGCCTCGTCAACGGCTGGCAGATGGACACCGCGGCAGCGCAGAGCGAGAACAACCGGCTGGCCGTCAAGTGGTTCGAGCAGGCTTTGGGCCGTTCGCTGCGCCAGATCGCCGAAGATTTCAAGTCGTACCGCATCTCGGAGGCCTTCAAGGAGGCTTACCGCCTCTTCTGGGACGATTTCAGCGGCCTGTACCTCGAAATGGTGAAGCCGGCCTACGGACAGCCCATCGACACTCCGACGATGGAGGCGACGAAAGGCTGGTTCGACGCCCTGATGCGTGTGCTGCACCCCTTCATGCCGTTCGTCACGGAGGAGATCTGGCAGGCCCTCGCGCCCCGCGCCGAAGGCGCTTCGATCTGCGTGGCGCAGATGCCCGAGCCCGTGGCCGAGGACGCCGCGATGCTGGCGCGCTTCGAGCTGACGAAGGAGATCATCACCTCGGTGCGCAACGTCCGCAACCAGAAGAACCTGCCGCAGAAGGAGGCGCTGACACTCAAGGTCATCGTGGACGAGAACTATCCTGCGGAGTTCGCCCCCGTGCTGGAGAAGATGGCCAATCTCGCGACCATCGAGACCGTGGCGGAGAAGGACCCGGCGGCCGCGGCGTTCATCGTCAAGACCACGCAGTATTTCGTGCCGATGGCCGGAAAGATCGACGCCGAGGCCGAACGCAGGAAACTCACGGACGACCTGGCCTATTATGAAGGATTCCTCGCCTCGGTGATGAAGAAGCTCTCGAACGAGCGGTTCGTCGCATCGGCCCCCGAAAAGGTCGTCGCCAACGAGCGCGCCAAGCAGGCCGACGCCGAAGCCAAGATCACGGCGATCCGCGAACAACTGGCGGCGCTCGGGTCCGGCAAATAAGCATTAAAACAGCCGTCATGACCCCACGATACAGACTCTTCCTGCTCTGCGGTGCCCTGACCATGGCGACTGCCTGTGCGTATGCCCGGGGATTCAGGCTGGAAGGCAGGATCGAGGGGCTGCAGGCCGGAGACACCCTCCGTTTCGAACGGATTCTCCTGCCCTCGTGGAAATACGCCCCGGGATTCGACGTCGTAGTCCGCAAACCGGGCGCATTCCGCTACCGGGGAAAGTCGGAACACGACCGGTACTACCTGATGACCTACCGTCCGAAAGCCGGAAGGGCCGCGGCCGGGGATCGCGGAGGCAAACCCGTCATCGTCAGGCCCGGCGACCGGATCGACATGACCGGATCGGCGGATGCGATCTATTACTGCCGTCTCGGCGGAGGCATTTACGACGAGCCTGCGTTATCCAGCCTGCTGGCGGTCGATGATTCGCTCGGCCGGATCCGGGGCCGTTACCTGGAAAATGCACGGGAAGCGTCGGAACGAAACGATGCGGCGGCCAGCCGGGAATGGAGCGAAAAATTCAGCCGATTCTACGACGGCAATCCCGGCGTAGACCGGAAGAATATGCTGCGAAAAGCCTACGAAGCGGCCAATCCGCACGGAAGCCTGTACCTGTTGATCGACAAGATACCCATGTTGTCGTACACTCCGGCCAAGGAGGCGCACAAAGCGTACGAGACATTATCCGAAGGGTTGAAAAAGAGTTATTTCGGTCGGATGTACGCAGACTGCATGGCAAGAATGGAACAGCTCGCCGAAGGGAAACCGGCGCCGGATTTCACGCTGGTAACGACCGAAGGCCGCACGGTCACCAAGGCAGATTTCAAGGACCGATACCTGCTGCTCTACCATTGGGGATTGTGTCCGGGTTCGATCTATATCGACCGGCAGGTGCGCGATCTGTTCGAAAAGTACAGGGAAAAAGGGCTGCAGGTGGTGGGACTGACCGAATCCATCGCCGATATCCGGAGCGTATACGAAAGCCTGCCCGCAGGCGAAAAAACGCCGTCGGCGGGTGTGGACGACATACGCCCCGTGCTGGCCGGCATGCTGGAACACGGATGGATCGAAGCGGAACTGGAAACCGGTCATCCGGAAAACCGGCAGATCATGGAAGCCTATGCCATCGAAGGCTGGCCGTTTTTCGTTCTGATCGGTCCGGACGGCACGATACAGGCCCGCAATTACACAAACGCCTTTTACCAGGCGAAAAAGATTCTGGGCGGGGAACCGGGCGGAACGGCCGCCGAATGAACCGCGAAACGGCCGGCGGCGGTACGACAGGCACAAACCCCGAAACCGGACCGGGGCATCCCTTATAATTTTTATGTTTGATCTCTAATCTACGAATATTTTGCCGCAAATCACCATCTACACCGACGGTTCGGCTCTCGGGAATCCCGGCCCGGGAGGCTACGGCGCAGTGCTCCTCTCGGGACACCACCGCAAGGAACTGTCGCAGGGATTCCGTCTCACGACCAACAACCGCATGGAGCTGATGGCCGTGTGCGTGGCGCTCGAAACCCTCAAGTTCGAGGGGTCGGACGTGGTCATCTACTCCGACTCGAAATACGTCGTCGACGCCGTCTCGAAAGGCTGGGTCTTCGGCTGGGTACGCAAGGGATTCGCGGGCAAGAAAAACCCCGATCTCTGGATGCGCTTCCTCAGCGTGTACAACCGCCACAACGTCCGTTTCGTCTGGGTCAAAGGCCACGCCGAAACGGTGGAAAACAACCGCTGCGACTTTCTGGCCGTGGCGGCGGCCAACGACAGGGCGCACTGGCTCGAAGACACGGGCTACGATCCCGCGGAGCGGTAGACGGCTGTACCGCCGCTCCGTTTTTCCGGTCTGAAGTTCATCATAATTCATCGAATTATCGTACATTTTTCGCTTTTCGGGTTATTATTCCTATCTTTACGCCGCTAATTGCGTAACCAACAAACATACGCTCCGAATGTTCAAAACATACATGCGGCTGTTGGGTTTTGCCCGGCCGATCAAGAAATACGCGATCCCCTACTTCTTCTACTCGCTTTTCTACGCGTTGTTCAACTCGCTGACGTTCATGCTGATCATCCCGATCCTGAACACCATGTTCGACGCGAACTACGCCTTCGAATATGTCGAAAAACTGCCTCCCGTGGAGTTCAACCAGGACTACCTCGCGACACTCTTCAATTTCGTCTACTCGCACATCTTCGAACAATACGACCGCCAGAACGTACTGATGCTGCTGGCCGTGGTGGCCATCTGCATCAGCCTGATGAGCAACCTGTTCCGTTACCTCGGCGCGTGGACCATGGAGAACATGCGCACGCGGACCCTGCAACGCATGCGCAACGAGATGTTCTCGCGCGTGATGGACATGAACGTGGGCTACTTTTCGGACCAGCGCAAGGGCGACATCATTTCGAAGATCACCTCCGACGTGGGCGTGGTGCAGTTCTGCATCACCAACACCCTCCAGGTCTCGTTCCGCGAACCGTTCCTCATCATCGGCTATATCGCGATGATGATCGCCATTTCGTGGGAACTGGCCATCTTCTCGGTGCTGTTTCTCCCGGTGGTGGCCCTGCTGATCGGCAGCATCGTGAAGAAACTCCGCCACCCGGCCCGCACCAATCAGCAGCGCATGGGCGAAATGGTCTCGACGCTCGACGAGTCGCTCTCGGGCATCAAGGTCATCAAGAGCTATAACGCCACGGAATACATCAAGCAGAAATACTACGCCATCAGTGCCGACCTGGCGCGCCTGACCCTCTCGATGGCCCGCCGGCAGCAGCTGGCCTCGCCGATGAGCGAGTTCCTCGGCATCACGGCCGTGGGCGTGATCCTCGTCTTCGGCGGTTCGCTCGTGGCCAAGGGCGCGCTCGACCCCGGCGGATTCATCGCCTTCATCGCCATCTTCTCGCAGATCACGCGCCCCGTGCGCACCTTCATCGACCAGTTCGCCAACATCAACCAGGGAATCGCCGCCGGCGAACGCATCTTCTCGATCATCGACACGAAACCCGAAATACAGGACAAACCCGACGCCCGGGAACTCACGGGGCTGAAAGAGAAGATCGAATTCCGCGACGTGCACTTCTCCTACGACGGGGAGCGCGAAGTGATCGACGGCATTTCGTTCGAGATACGCCGCGGGCAGACCGTGGCGCTGGTAGGTCCCTCGGGAGGCGGCAAGTCGACGCTGAGCGAGCTGCTGCCCCGCTTCTACGACCCCACGGCGGGCGAGATACTGATCGACGGCGTCTCGCTGCGCGACTACACGCAGGAGAGCGTACGCGCCCACATGAGCGTCGTGGCGCAGGACACCGTGCTTTTCAACGACACCATCGAAAACAATATCGGCATGGGCAAGCGCGGCGCCACGCACGAGGAGGTGGTCGAGGCGGCGAAGGTCGCCAACGCCGACTGCTTCATCCGCGAATGCACCGACGGCTACGGGACCAACATCGGCGACCGGGGCGTGAAACTCTCCGGCGGCCAGCGCCAGCGGCTCTCGATCGCCCGCGCAGTGCTCAAGAATCCCGACATCCTGGTCCTCGACGAAGCCACCTCGGCACTCGACACCGAGAGCGAAAAACTCGTGCAGGACGCCCTCAACAACCTGCTCAAAGGCCGTACGTCGGTGGTCATCGCCCACCGCCTGTCGACCATCCACAACGCCGACCTGATCGTTGTCGTCGACCACGGACGCATCGCCGAACGGGGCACGCACAACGAACTGATGGCACGCAACGGCATCTACGCCAAACTGATCGAGATGCAATCCTTCGACTAAAATGACGGAACGGGAAAAGATGCTCGGCGGCGAGTGGTTCGATCCCCGGGATGCGGAACTCACCGCCATCCGGGACAACGCCACGCGCCTGATGCACCGCCTCAACGTCGAACTCTGCGGCCACGGCGACGCCTACCGCGCCGCGCTGCACGAGTTGTGCCCCGGCTGCGAAGGATTCATCCGCGAACCGTTCCGCTGCGATTACGGACTCAACATTTCGGTCGGCGAAGGGTCGTTCGTCAATTTCGACTGCGTGTTCCTCGACCTGGCGCCGATCCGCATCGGCCGCCACACGCTCATCGGGCCCAAAGTGCAGCTGCTCACCGCCCTGCACCCGTTCGACGCGGCACAGCGCCGCGCAGGGCTCGAGGCGGGCCGCCCGATCACCGTCGGCGACGACTGCTGGCTGGGCGGAGGGGTGATCGTCTGCCCGGGGGTCGAGATCGGCGACCGCTCGGTCATCGGCGCCGGAGCCGTCGTGACGCGCGACATCCCGGCCGATTCGGTAGCTGTCGGAAACCCGGCGCGCGTGATCCGCACGCTGCCGCGGCCAGGCGAAACCGAATAGTCCGCCGATACGCAAAAAATCATCCGGACAACAGTTCGTTTTCTTCCGAAATTTTCTATTTTTGCAGAATCATCGAATAAGGGTATTTCCGCCATGCACTCCGAACAAGCCGCCCCCGACCTGCTGCAAAAATCACTCGACGCCTCCGGTATCGGATGGTGGCGGCTCGACTTCGGACAGCGCAAGATGACCTGTTCGCAGTTGGCGGCGGAACTTTTCGGCGCAGACCGCACCCGCATTTCGTTCGAGGAAGTCTACCTGCTGCCCGGCGAGGAGCACCGGGCACGCATTTACACCCGCTGCGCCGCGCTCAAGGTCTCCGACACGCTCGACGAAACGTTCGTCACGGCCAACGGCGGCAGATGTCTGCAAGTCAGAGCCGTGGAGGCCGGCAACGATCCGCGGACGGGCGTCCGAACGGTTTTCGGGACCGTACGCCGCATCACGGAAGGCACTCCCGAAAATGCCGACCTGGCCTCCATCAATCAAAGTTACAAGGCGACGCAACGCAATTACAGCCACCTCGCACAACTGATCGAACACCTGCCGATCGGCTACCTGCGTGTCAACATCCTGCGCGACAAATCGGGCGAAGCGGTCGATTACCTGCTTTCGTACATCAACCAGCAGGCCGGCAGCATATTGGGCATCCGCACGCAGGACCATGCCGGGAAAACGGCCCGCGAAGTGGGAATAGACCCCCTGAAACACATCCCTACATTCGAGCACATCCCCTCCCGTTCCTTCTGGGAGCAGACCGGGAAAAGCCCGGACGGCAAACGCTCCTACCGCTGCCTGATCTATAACACGCCGGGCGACGACGACGAACTGGTCATCCTGCTCGAGGACATCACCGACGCCACACGCAGCCGCGAACAGCTGGACGATTTCGAGAACCTCTTCAGCCTGGTTTCGGACTTCGCACACGTGGGCTGCGTCAACTACAACCTCCTTACGGGAGAGGGTTACACCAAAGGTCCCTGGGTACAGAACTACGGAGAGAGGGAAGATACGCCCGTCTCGCAGATCATCGGGACCTGGCAATACGTACATCCCGACGACCGGGACAGGATGAAACAACTGCTCGCACGCCTCGAACGCGGAGAAATAACCTCCTGCGCCGACGAAGTGCGCGTCATCCGCCCGGACGAACCGATGCGCTGGCTCATGACGCACGTCATCTGCCGCGACTACCGTCCGGAGGAGGGCGTGATCGACCTGGCGTGCGTCAATTACGACATCACCAAACTCAAACGCACCGAGGAGGAGCTGCGCGAAGCGAAGGAGCGCGCCGAAGAGTCCAACAAACTCAAGTCAGCGTTCCTGGCCAACATGAGTCACGAAATCCGCACCCCGCTGAACGCCATCGTCGGCTTCTCGGAGTTGCTGGCAAACGAAAACAGGGACGAAACCCGCCGGGAGTACACCGACATCATCCTGCGCAACAACACCCTGCTGCTGCAAATCATCTCCGACGTGCTGGACCTGGCGCGCATCGAGTCGGGACACATGGACATCGAGCGCACGCAGTTCGACGCCCGGGATCTATGCCGGGAAATCGCCGACTCGCTCCGCCTCCAGCGCCGGCCGGGCGTGGAACTGCGCGTCGAGGAAGGGCTGCCGGAACTCTTCATCACGGAGTACCGGCAGGGGCTTGCCCAGGTGTTGAACAACTTTACGCGCAACGCGCTGAAATTTACCGGAAAAGGATCGGTGACGATCGGATTCCGACGGATTCCCGGCCACATTCGCTTCTACGTCCGCGACACGGGCATCGGCATCGCGCCCGAAGACCGGGAACGCATCTTCGAACGTTTCGTCAAACTCGACACCTTCACCCAGGGGACCGGACTCGGGCTTTCGATCTGCAAGTCGATCGCCGAACAGCTGGGCGGCTCGGTCGGCGTCGATTCCGTGACAGGCGAAGGCTCCTGCTTCCGGATCGACATCCCCTCGGGGGAGTAACCCCGGAAAACCGCGCCCGCCCCGGGCGCAGAACCGGACGGGAAACGGCAGGACCGCTTGCCGCCCCGAAGCCGGACAGGAACGGTTCCGACGCGGGGAGGAGCCGGGCGGCGAGAAGAGCCGGACGCAGGAAAGGGATCGGCGAACACCCGCCCGCAAACCACCGCTTCCCGAAACGGACATCCATAAATCGAACGCTTCAAGTCCGTTTTTCAAATCTTTTTTTATATCTTTGCCAATTGTCAGAAAATTAGCGAAGAAATTTCTTACCGATATGAAGTTCAAGGAGTATAAAGGCCTCGACCTGGCAGGCGTAGCCGCCGACGTGCTCGGCGAATGGGACGCACGCGACACGTTCCACAAAAGCATCACGACCCGTGAGGGCCATCCCACGTTCGTATTCTACGAGGGTCCCCCCTCGGCAAACGGCATGCCCGGCATCCACCACGTCATGGCCCGCACGATCAAGGACATCATCTGCCGCTACAAGACGCAGCAGGGATACCTCGTGCACCGCAAGGCCGGATGGGACACCCACGGACTGCCCGTGGAACTGGGCGTCGAGAAGAAACTCGGCATCACCAAGGAGGACATCGGCAAGAAGATCTCCATCGAGGAGTACAACCGCACGTGCCGCGAGGCGGTGATGGAGTTCACGGGCAAGTGGGAGAACCTCACGCGCAAGATGGGCTACTGGGTCAACATGGACGATCCGTACATCACCTACGACAACAAGTACATCGAGACGCTGTGGTGGCTCCTCAAGCAGCTCTTCGACAAAGGCCTGCTCTACAAGGGCTACACCATCCAGCCCTACTCGCCCGCCGCCGGAACGGGACTCTCGACCCACGAACTGAACCAGCCGGGCTGTTACCGCGACGTGAAGGACACGACCTGCACGTCGCAGTTCCGCGTGATCCGCGACGCGAAGAGCGAGAAACTCTTCGATGGCGTCGAGGGCGACCTTTACTTCCTGGCCTGGACCACCACGCCGTGGACGCTGCCTTCGAACACCGCGCTGGCCGTAGGCCCGGCGATCGAATACGTGAAGGTCAAGTGCCGCAACCCCTACACCGACCAGCTGCAGACGGTCATCCTGGCCAAGGACCTGCTGGGTTCCTATTTCACCAAGAAGATGGAAGGCACGTACGAGATCGCGGAAAAGACATGGATGGGCCCCGAACTGGAGGGCATCCGCTACGAGCAGCTGATTCCGTGGGTGAAGCCGGAGGGCGACGCGTTCCGCGTGATCGTCGGCGACTATGTGACCACTTCGGACGGTACGGGCATCGTGCACATCGCCCCGACGTTCGGCGCCGACGACGACCGTGTGGCGAAAGTCGCCGGCATCCCGCCGCTCTTCATGGTCGACCGCGCGGGCAAGAACCAGCCGATGGTCGACAGGCAGGGCAGATTCTTTTTGATCGAAGACCTCGACCCGGAGTTCGTGAAGACGCACGTCGACGCCGCGAAATACGGGGAATATGCGGGCCGCTATGTGAAGAACGCCTACGACGAGCGGCTGTGCGACACCGACCCGACGCTGGACATCGACATCGCAGTGATGCTGAAAGCCGAGAACAAGGCCTTCAAGATCGAAAAGCACACCCACTCCTACCCCCACTGCTGGCGCACGGACAAACCGGTGCTCTACTACCCGCTCGACTCGTGGTTCGTGCGCACCACGGCGCTGCGCGACAAGATGATCGAACTGAACAAGACGATCCGCTGGAAGCCCGAATCGACCGGCACGGGCCGCTTCGGCAAGTGGCTGGAGGGACTGGTGGACTGGAACCTCTCGCGTTCGCGCTTCTGGGGAACCCCGCTGCCCGTATGGGCCACGGAGGACTACTCCGAGGTGAAGTGCATCGGATCGGTCGAAGAGCTGATGGGCGAAATAGAGCGTTCGATAGCGGCGGGCGTCATGCAGGAAAACCCGTACAGGAATTTCAGGGTCGGCGACATGTCGAAGGAGAACTATTCGACGGCGAACATCGACCTGCACCGCCCCTATGTCGATTCGATCGTGCTCGTCTCGTCGAAGGGCGAGCCGATGAAGCGCGAATCGGACCTGATCGACGTATGGTTCGATTCGGGCGCCATGCCCTATGCGCAGGTGCACTACCCGTTCGAGAACAAGGAGGGCTTCAGCGAGGTCTACCCCGCGGATTTCATCGCCGAGGGCGTCGACCAGACGCGCGGCTGGTTCTTCACGCTGCACGCCATCGCTTCGATGCTGTTCGACTCGGTGGCCTTCCGAAACATCATTTCGAACGGTCTGGTGCTCGACAAGAACGGCAACAAGATGTCGAAACGCCTGGGCAACGCTGTCGATCCGTTCGAAGTGCTCGACACCTACGGAGCCGACGCGACGCGCTGGTACATGATCTCCAACTCGCAGCCGTGGGACAACCTCAAGTTCGACAGGGACGGCGTCGACGAAGTGCGCCGCAAGTTCTTCGGAACGCTCTACAACACCTACTCGTTCTTCGCCCTCTACGCCAACGTGGACGGCTTCACGGGCCGCGAAGGGGAGATTCCGATGGAGCAGCGTCCCGAAATCGACCGCTGGATCATCTCGCTTTTAAATACGCTGGTTAAGAACGTTACCGAATCCCTCGAAAACTACGACCCGACCCCGGCCGCCCGCGCCATCCAGGAGTTCGTGGGCGAAAACCTCTCGAACTGGTACGTGCGGCTCAACCGCAAACGGTTCTGGGGAGGCGGCATGTCGGAGGACAAACTGGCGGCCTACCAGACGTTGTACACCTGTCTTGAGACCGTCACGATGCTCGCAGCGCCGTTCGCACCGTTCATCTCCGACCGCATCTTCACGGACCTCAACGCCGTGAGCGGCCGCCACACGGACGAGTCGGTGCATCTCGCGGCCTTCCCGAAAGCCGACGAACGGCTGATCGACGCCCGCCTCGAAGAGATGATGTCGCTGGCCCAGAAGGTCTCGTCGATGGTGCTGGCCCTGCGCCGCAAGGTGTCGATCAAGGTGCGCCAGCCGCTGACCAAAATCCTGATCCCGGTGCTCGACCCCGCGACGGCGGAGCGTATCTCGGCCGTGAAGAACCTCATCATGGGAGAGGTCAACGTCAAGGACATCGAACTGATCGAGAAGACCACGGGGCTGATCACCAAGCGCATCAAGCCCAACTTCAAGACGCTCGGGCCGCGCTACGGCAAGTGGATGAAGCAGATCGCCGCCCTCACGGCGGAGTTCTCGCAGGAACGCATCGCCGAAGTGGAAGCCGCGCCGGAAACGGTGCTCGACCTCGGGGCGGAGCGGATCACCGTGACGCCCGCCGACTTCGAGATCACCTCGGAGGACATGCCCGGATGGCTCGTCGCCTCGGAAGGGAAACTCACCGTGGCGCTCGACATTACCGTCACCGAGGAGTTGAAAGCCGAAGGTGTGGCACGCGAGTTGATAAACCGCATCCAGAATATCCGCAAGGACTCCGGATTCGAAGTCACGGACAAGATCCGCGTAGAGATCGAGCAGAAGCCCCTGGTGGCCGACGGAATCGCCCGATTCGCCGGTTACATCGCTTCGCAGACCCTCGCCGTGGAGGTTCGCACGGCAGCGGAACCGGCAGGCGAAACGGTCGTCGAAACCGACGTGGACGACGAGCCGCTGCGCATCGCCGTGACGCGGATATAGCCCCTTATATATTTTGGTAAAATTTGGTAATATCGGAAATATTGCTTAATTTTACACTAAACCTTAAAAGAGAGGAGACTATTATGGCAGACGAAAGAACCAGATACAGCGACGCCGAACTCGAAGAGTTCCGGCAGCTTATCCTGAAAAAGCTTGAGAACGCGCGTGCGGACTACGAGCTGCTGCGCGCCACGATCACCCATACCGCCGACAACGATACGGAAGACACATCGCCGACGTTCAAGGTGCTGGAGGAGGGCGCCGCAACCCTTTCCAAAGAGGAAAGCGGTCGTTTGGCTGCCCATCAGATGAAATTTATCCGCAACCTCGAAATGGCGCTCGTACGCATCGAGAACAAGACCTACGGCATCTGCAAAACGACCGGAAAGCTCATCCCCAAGGAGCGGCTGATGAAAGTGCCCCACGCAACGGAATGCATCGAGGCCAAAGAGGGCCGCAGGTAAGGCGGGGCGTTCCGCGCCGAACGGCATATGAAAAAAGACGACCTTCGGGCCGTCTTTTTTGTCTTCTCCGCAGGAGGGGGGGGGGGGAAAATGGCAGAAAAGAGAAGAAGAGAAGCGGGCGGAAAACAGCGATTATAAGCCATGTCGGAGAGCCGCACCCGCCGCCGAGACGGAATAATCGGGATTCATGGGCGTCGAATCCTCAATTTAAGCCCCTGGGCCGCACTTTTTGCCGAAAAAATCCGTTATCTTTGACACAATGTTCGCCCGGTTCTGCATATTTTCCCTGATCCTGATCGGAGCGGCAACGGTCTTTTCGGTCCGTGCCGCGGGGCCTGCCATGCACACCCCCGACCGGTTCACGCCCGACAGCGCCCGCGTGGCGAATCCCGACGCATCGGCGCGCAACCAGCGTCTCTACGACAGCATCCAGTCGAAAACCAGCCGGCGCGCCGTGCCGCGCATGCTTTACCGGATGCTCTTCGTAAAACCCGTACTCGACACCACGATGAGCGGCCGCGTGACCGATGAAAGCCGCCTGCTGGAACCCTACGCCGGAAAAACAATCGGCGACATCACCATCGAACGCCAACAGGTTTTCGATCCCGGCGGCAACTGGCTCGAACGTACGGCCAACAAGACCCACATGCTCACCCGCGACCGCGTCGTCCGGCGCGACCTGCTGTTCCGCCCCGGAGACAAACTCGACCCGCAGCTCATCGTGCGCAACAAACAGCTGATCCGCTCGCGCGACTACATCTCGGACATCGACGTCACGGTGCTCCCCAACCCGGCGGACTCGACACGCGTGAACCTCCTGATCACCACACGCGACAGCTGGACCATCTCCGTCGACGGAGGATGGCATTCCGAGGGCCGGACGATGGTGGGGCTTTCCGACGCCAACATCTTCGGGTCGGGCAACAAACTCAAATTCATGACCAATTTCAGCCGCAAGGACTTCTCCTACGGCGGCAACATGGTCGAATACGAAATCCCCAACCTGCTCGGAACCTTCTACACCGCCGAATTCGGCGCCGGACGCGACTTCTACAACTCGACGCTCAACCTCGGCATGCGCAAGGACTTCCTCAAACCGACGGACTACGAGATAGGACTCACGTACAGCGACGTCAAAGCCAAGCGCTACATGATCGAACAGGACACGTCGCTGCTGGTGAAGGAGCGCAACCTCGACGTCTGGGGCGGTTACTCGCACTACCTGCGCGGGATCAGATCGAGCGCTTACCTCTCGGGACGCTACAACTACCGGCGCGTGAGCCGCAGACCCCTCGTGGCCCCGGACTACAACCCCGCGCTGCACGACCAGGACGCCCTGCTGGTCAGCGGAGGGCTCTACCGCGAGAAATTCTACACGGCCAACATGATCTACGGATTCGGTACGCGCGAGTACCTCGCGACGGGTTACAAGGCCGAAGTGACGACGGGCTATTCGTGGGGCGAATTCAACGACGCCCTCTACCTCGGCACGAGTTACGAAACGGGTGGTTTCCGCGGACTGGGCTACATCATGGGCGGCTTCACGCTCGGAAGCTACATAGACCTCGAAAACGGCATGTGGCAACGCAGCGCCGTCGACGTCGACCTGCGGTGGTTCTCCAACCTTTTCCTGTTCAAGCGCAGCCGCATCCGCCAGTTCCTCGCCTTCAACTACACGCAGGGCTGGAACCGCGCGACGGGCAGCGACGAGAGCATCCGCTTCACACGCACCGACGGCCTGCAAGCCCTCAAGGAGTACATCATCGGAACCAACCGCATGATCCTCAACACCGAAACGGTGGTGTTCACCCCCTACCAGCCGCTGGGATTCCGCATCGCCGTTTTCGGGTTCGCCGACTTCGGACTGATCGGCTATTCGCCCAATATCTTCAAGAACGACTTCTTCACCTCGTTCGGAGTGGGCGTGCGGCTGCGAAACGAACGGCTGGTGTTCAACACGATCCAGATCCGGCTGGGCGTGGCCTTCGGCAAGCGCGGACTGGTCGAGAGCGAGTATTTCCGCCTTTCGAACTCGACGCGCATGGAGCAGTACCGCTACCGCCCGACACGACCCGAAATCGTCGAATTCAAATAGGCACGCACAAAAAAGCGGGGGATTCTTTCGAATTCCCCGCTTTCGTGAACTTTTTATCTGCTTATGGTTTTTCCTTTAAGCCTTTACCTGCGGGCGCGGATTTCGACCACGCCGTTGCGCCCCTTCTCGCCGTAACGCTTCACGGCCTCGTCGCCCTTGTAGACCTCCATGCGCTTGATCCTCCCGGGTTTCAGCCGTTCGACATCCTTTTTCGACGCCTCCCTGCCGTTGATACGGATCAGCATGCCGTCGGGAAATCCGCCTTTCAGCGTAACCTGTCCCTTATAAACCGACACCGAACTCTCCGGCGTTCCGTGAATCGTCACCCGGTCGGCATGCCCGGCATCCGCCGAAAGTTTAAGCGACGTTCCCACCGCTTTCTGCGCTTCGGAAAGCTGTGCCGAAGTCTCCTTGCGGGCCGCTTCAAGCTCTTTCTGGGCCTTGTCGAGCGCTTTCTGCGCCTGCTTCCAGGCGTCCGAATCCATATACTTGCGGGCGTATTCCATGCCTTCGCGGGCCGCTTCGATCCCGGCTCTCCCGGCTTCGATACCCTCCCGGGCCGACTTCGCGGCAGCCTTTTGCGCAGCGGCGGCACGCTTGGTCGTAATCATGATCACGGCATCGAAACCCTGTGCCTTATACATTTCGGGCGTCATGGAATCCTTGATCACCGAAACGGACTGTATCTGCTCCGGATCGATCGATTCAAGTCCGGAAAAGACCTGCACCCCGTCGACCAGAATGATCGGATTTCCCTTCAAAGAACCCGTGGTACGGATGCCCGACAAGTTGGACTTACCCGATATTACGACCGTCTTGGCGGAGTCGGCCGACCGGTTTCCCGATTTGAGTCCGTAGCCGATCACCCGAACATCGTCCGGCTGGTCCGCCCTGGTCGTCACCGAAACCACCGTCCCTTCCAGACCGTCGATTCCGTTCAGCGTTACGACCTGACCCGTCGCGGACGAAACCGCGGCGGTTTTCGTTGAACCGGACTTCTCCGGGTTCTGTCCGCCCTCCTTTTTCAACATTACAAGAATCACGCCGTCTTTACCCTTTTCCCCGTAAACGACCTTCGACGTCGAATCCTTGAGCACGGAGATGGATTCGATCCGGCCGGGATCGAGGCTGTCGAGCGTCGTCACCTCCCGGCCGTCGACCAGAATCAGTGCCTTTTCCATCAAATTTTTCGTAGATTTTCCGCTTCGTATCACGACGGTCCGATTTTCTTTTTTAATTTTGTCCTCCGGAAGGGGAACGAGGACGGTTTCGTCCGAGAGCGGTTCCTGCGGAAAGACATACGCGGTTTCGGCGAAAGCCCCCAGGGCGACGGCCGTGAGCGGCAGGAGCAGGAGCGCCCTGGCTCCGGCCCACCGCGACGATTTTTTACGTAACATCATGGTAATACGGTTTTTAAGTTTACTGTGATTGAAGCTGTTGGCGACTGAGTACCACCTCCCGCCGGCAGCTTTCTTTATTAACAACATCTGGTAACTCCGGGCGTCGACGCCGCTGTCGAGCACTGCCTCGTCGGCTTCGTATTCGTGGATGGCCCGCAGTTCGCGGCGCAGCAGCCACATCGCGGGATTGAACCATTGCAGGCAGCCCGCGACGTCGGTCACGATCAGGTCGAACGAATGGCGCAGCCGCAGGTGCGCCCGTTCGTGAAGCAGGATGGCATCGCCGTTTTCCGCCAGGTCCCTCTCGGACATCACGATATAGCGCCCCCAGCTGAAAGGCGTCACGGGCCGTTCCGTGCGCACCAGCACAGCCCCGTCCTCCAGCCGTTCGCGGCTCCCGCAGCGGATCAGGCGCAGGACCCCGGCGAGCGAACAAAGCGTCCACAGCAGCGTGGCGGCAGCCCCGAGAAGGAATGCCGCCCCGGCAAGCGTCTCCCACGGAAAAGGTTCGGGAAGCGGTTCGGCGAAGGCCGTCGTAACAGCTTCCCCTTCGGGGATTTCCGGCAGAACGGGGATTTCGCGGTAGACCGTGATCACGCACAGCGGCAGCACGAACGAGAGGAGCATAGCCCCCAGAACCACGATCCGGTTGAAGCGATGGAAGGTCTCACGGCTCAACAACAATTTGAAAAAGAGGTAGAAGACAGCCAGGCAGACGCCGACTTTCAGGCTGTAAATCATCAGGTCGTACATGGCGCTACCGGTTTTGGGTTTCGATGCGGTCGATCAGGCAGCGCAGTTCGTCGACCGAGATTTTCTCCTCCTCGACCAGCGCCGAGACCGCCCCGAGGTAAGAATTCTCGAAATAGCGGCTGATCACGCTGCCGAGCGTCGAACGCGAAAACTCCTCCTCGCTCACCACCGGATAGTATTGGTAGGTGCTGCCGAAGGAGTTGTGGGCGACATAGCCCTTGGCTTCGAGCGCGCGGACCATCGTCGAGAGGGTGTTGAAATGGGGTTTGGGATCGGGCGACAGGGCCACCAGTTCGCGTACGAACAGCGGTCCGTGCTCCCAGAAGCAGCGCATCAGCTCCTCTTCCCTGCGTGTCAGTTTTTCGGAATTCTCTTTCATATTTCTTTCAAACAATCTTTATCTGATATCGTTTTCATTCGGAACGCCTGCACACCCTCCGGAAGAGAGGAGGCGTCCGACTGACGCCGGATTCGTCCTGCGATTTCCCGGACACACCCGGCCGGCAATACGTCCTCCGGAACAGTCGCCCATCGCTTCATCGGTCCTTTTTCATGCACCCGGGAACAAAGGTAACTAAAAAAAATTCACATACAACTATTTTACATAGTTTTTAAACTAAAAAATTTAGTTATGCCGTTTTTCCCGGAATTCAAAGATTAATACGTATATTTGGATCATGGTACTTATAGCAGACAGCGGATCGACCAAATGCACCTGGATCACGGGAGACGGCACTCGCACGACACAGCTACGCACGCGGGGAATCAACGCCGTGCAGCACTCGGCCGAACAGATACGCGAAGCCCTCGGGGAACTGCCCCCGCACCAGGGTGTCACGGCCGTGCGGTTTTACGGCGCGGGGTGCGGCGAGACTTTCCCGGAGGCGAGCGAAAAACTGCGCAGGGAGCTGGAAGCGCACTTCGGAACGGCGGATATTACGGTCGAATCGGACCTGCTGGGCGCGGCGCGGGCGCTCTGGGGCCGCGGGGAGGGCATCGCCTGCATCCTCGGCACGGGATCGAACTCCTGCCTGTGCCGCGACGGCGAAATCGTGTGCAACATTCCCCCGCTGGGCTATGTGCTGGGCGACGAGGGCAGCGGGGCCGTGCTGGGGCGCAACCTGTTGAACGGCATCTTCAAGGGGCACATTCCGCTGAAAGAGGAGTTCCTCGCGGCGCACGGGCTGAATTACGAGGAGATCATCCGCCGCGTCTACCGCGAGCCTTATGCCAACCGGTTCCTGGCATCGTTCGCTCCCTTCATACACGCGCACACGGATTGCGTCGAGGTACGCGAAATGGTCCGCTGGTCATTCCGTGACTTTGCAGCCCGCAACCTGAGCCGCTATCCGGCGGGACTTCCCGTCTCGCTGGCGGGCGGCGTGGCGGCACACTTCGAGACATTGCTGCGCGAGGCGCTGGAAGCGGAGGGCTACCGCGTTGAAAACATTGTAGAATCGCCCGCCGAAGGGCTTTTGAAATACCACCATGGAGCATAGAATCACCGAACAGGATTCGGTCTACGACGACCTGCAACGGATGTCGGTGCACGACATCCTCACGGGCATCAACCGTGAGGACGCCCGTGTGCACGAAGCCGTGCGGCAGACCATCCCCGTCATGGAGCGACTCGTCGAACGTATCGTCGAACGCATGGAGCGCGGAGGGCGGATGTTTTATATCGGCGCCGGAACGAGCGGCCGGCTGGGGGTCACCGACGCTTCGGAACTGCCCCCTACCTACGGCGTGCCGTTTGACAGGGTGATCGGGCTGATCGCCGGAGGCGACGGCGCCCTGCGGCGCGCCGTGGAACATGCCGAAGACGATACCGAAGGGGCCTGGCGCGACATGGCGCCCTACCACCCCACGCCCGGCGATGTGCTGATCGGCATTGCGGCATCGGGAACGACGCCTTACGTGATCGGCGGACTGCGCGAGGCGCGCCGTCACGGACTGCTGACGGGTTCCGTCACCTGCAACCCCGCGTCGCCCGTAGCGGCCGAAGCGGAGTATGCGCTCGAAGCGGTCGTAGGACCGGAGTTCGTGACCGGATCGACACGCATGAAGGCCGGAACGGCCCAGAAATTGATGCTCAACATGTTGTCTACGGCGGTAATGATCCGGCTGGGACGCGTCGAAGGCAACCGCATGGTCAACATGCAGCTGACCAACGACAAACTCGTGGCACGCGGCACGCGGATGGTCGCCGAGGCGTCGGGACTCGACGAGGCGGAGGCCCGGAGACTGTTGCTGCGCTGGGGCTCGGTGAAGCGGGCATTGGAGGAAATCGAAAAATAAACAAAACAAATAGATATTTCGAGGTACAAACCGTTTTCGACCGCCGTCATTGCCGTCTGCGGCGCCATCTACAAGCCCCGCCCCTTCCCAAGGGAGGGCGGCACATGCTCCCGACGGTTGAAACGATAAAGCGCATGATCGCATAAACAGAACCATGGCCAAACTTTTTTCCGACCGTGAAATACGCGCGACAGCGGTATTCCTGCCGCTGGCCGGGCTGCTGATCGTAGCCCTGATGCTCGTACGCCCGGCAGCCGACCCCGAAGCTGCCCGCCGCGCCGAGGCCGAGATGGAGGAGGCGCTGCCCGCGGACAGCGTCGAGATGTCGCACTTCGACCCCAACACGGCGACGCTCGACGACCTGCGGCGGCTCGGACTTACGAAGCACGAAGCGGTGAGCCTGCTGAAATACCGGGCCGCGGGGAAGGTGTTCCGCATTCCCGAGGATCTGACGCTCTGCTACGGCATCGGCGACTCGCTCTACCGGCGGCTCGAACCCTGGGTGCGCATCGGCCGCAAATACGCCATCGCACCTGAAAAGTACCGCACGGGGCGTATTCTCCCCGAACCGCTCGCACCCGGGCCGTTCCGCATCGACACCGTGAGCGCCCGCTACCTGCGCGCCATCGGGGCCTTGTCGAAGCGTCAGGCCGAGGTGTTCATCCGCTGGCGGGATTTGAGCGGCATCTACGATATGGAGGACCTGCGCGAATGCTACGTCGTGAGCGACTCGGTGGCCACGGCGCTGGAACCCTACGTCATTTTCCCGGAACGGAAGGCGCGGCCGATCGAACAGCCCGTGGAACTGAACACGGCCGATTCGGCAACGCTGCGCTCGGTCACGGGCATCGGTCCCAAGACCGTCGTGGCGATCATGCACTACCGCGAACGGCTCGGCGGATTCGTCCGCGCGGAGCAACTCGCAGAGGTTCCGGGAGTGAGGGAACGCAATTATGAAAAAATTTTGAAACAAATTTACTGCGATAGTTGCGAAATTCGGAAAATTGATATTAACTTTGCAAGCCCGAAAGTGCTGGGGAGACACCCCTACATAGCACCGCAGGCATTACGAAAATTGCTGAAAGCAAGACAGTTGAAAGGAGGTTGGAACACCGCTGGAGAATTGGTAGAACAGAACATATTGACCCGCGAGGAGGCAGCACGGCTGGCTCCTTACCTGCAATTCGGGTCGGACAGCGGACCTGCCGACGAATAAAACGACTTTTTTCGGGGAACGTGCATCCGGGATGCGCAACCCGCAGTTTTCAAAACGAACAAACGGATTCAAAACAACAAAAAACAAAGAATATTATGATTATCATGCCGGTAAAAGAGGGCGAAAACATCGAGCGCGCCCTGAAAAAGTTCAAACGTAAATACGAGCGCACGGGCGTCCTGAAGGAGCTTCGCCGCCGCCAGTACTTCACCAAGCCTTCGATTGCGAAGCGCGAGGCGATGCAGCACGCCGTTTACGTGGAGCACATGTACCGCGACGACGAATAAACCCGCGCCACAGCGGAAAAAACGGACGATTCCTTGCGGAATCGTCCGTTTTTCTTTGCCGCAGACCGTCCGTCATTTCAAGAAATCGGCCCGCAGGGGCGAGAAGATATCGAGGAGGGTACCCGCCTCCAGGCAGAACAGCTCATGCGGCTCGTCCGGAGCGACGTAATATCCGTCGCCGGGGCCGAGCGTTCGGCGGGTCTCGCCGACGCACGCTTCGAAGCGCCCGCTCACCACATAGGTCGCCTGGGAGTGGTAATGCGTATGCCGCGCGCCGACGGCGCCCTTTTCGAAGGCTACCTTCACCACCATCAGGTGCGGGTCGTAGCCCATGATCTGGCGGCGGAGTCCTTCGCCGCAGGATTCCCACGCCGTTTCGCGTTCGGGAATGAATGTGTTGCTTCGGGTTTTCATCGGTTCTCTCTATTTTCGAGCGACGCGATCAGCGTCGCCATGTTATCGATATAGGTCCGCAGACAGATGCCCTCCACCGGTTCGGTGACCAGCGAAGCCGTGTTGTGCGGATTGCCGAGGGTCTGCTCGTAGGTGTCGGGCACGGGGTCGTCCGCGCTGCCCGGCCCGATATAGGGAACCAGCACCCAATTCAGCGGCCCGATCCAGCGGCCTTCGCCGTCGAGCGACGAAAGGACGGCGTCCGCGTGCGACGGATCGGCGGCGGCGATGGCCGGAGTATGGTAACGCGGCAGTTCCAGCCGTCCTTTTCCCAGCATCGGGGAACCTGCGGTAGCCTCGGCCACGGGAAGGGCGCAAAGCGAGTCGTACTGCCGCTGAAGGCCGTCGACATCGATCACTACGAGCGCGGCATAGTGGCCGATAATGTTGTGCGGGTTCTGGTCGATGTAATAGACCCCGTTATCCACGTGCAGGCCCTTGCGGTGCATGTACAGCGGCGTCAGCGTCCCGGGCCTGACGAAGCGCGGGCAAAGGAGGCGTCCCTTGCCGGATTTTCGGCCCAGCCCGGCGACCGAGGCCTCGTCGAGCGCCGCGGCACGCAGGAAATCCAGCGCCGCGGGGATGCCGTCGAGGAATTTACGGTCCCCGGTGAGGCGGTAAAACTCCATCAGCAGGCGGATGCAGTCGCGGGTACGGACGGTGGAGACCGCCGCAGGTTCGAAATCACGCGCCTTGGCGGGTGTGAGATCGAGGTAGTACTGGTCGGCCCAGCCCGCTGCGGGAGTTCCCTGCTGGAGGGTCCTCACACAATTCATGGCCCGGACGAGCGGCTCCATCGCCCGGGCGTCGCCCAACACGTAAGCCACGTGCATCAGGATCTCGATGTTGTTGGGAATTACGTCGTCGTTGAACGTGATGCAGGCCGAGTAGTCGGGCGTACCGTCGGCGTCGGGATGGTCGTGCATCAGCGGCCAGCGCTGGGGCCAGCCCCCGACGGGATACTGGCTTTCGAAGATCATGCCGACGGCTTTGTCGAGCGCCGGCTTGAACTGCGGATCGTTCTTTTCAAGGTAGATGCGCATGAGGAAATTGAGCGCCGAGGCCGTCACATCGTCGTCGAACGTGGCGTTGCCGTAGTAGTGACCGTGCTCGCCCATGCCCCAGGCGTTGCGGCCGATGGTCTCGAACCACCGCCGTTCGGAGGCCGCTCCGGCCAGGTCGAACTTGTAGTTCCAGCCTCCGCAGGGAAGCTGTCCGCGGATGAGGATGCGGGCCGAGCGCACGGCCATGTCGTAATAGAACTCGTCGCCCGTGGCGTGGTAGGCGTCGATCATCAGCTGTCCCACCTCGGGGGTTCCCTTCTCGACCCACACCATCGTGGGGTAGGCTTCCAGTTCACCCCAGCGGCGTGAAAGGTCGGCGGTGTAGTTCCAGACGAATCCGCCCTCGGTGCTCACACGGTCGTACATGAAGCGGGTGGCTTTCTTCATGGCCGCAAGGAGCTTTTGGGAGTCGTTTTTCGGCGCGGCCGCCGCAGTGGAGAGGCTTGCCGACAAAACCAGCAGCAATAGGATACGTTTCATTCGGTTCAGGGTTTTTCTCGGTTGTTCTGCCGGTCGGCAATCGACCCGACAAGGCTGTTCAGGTAGCGTTCGAGCCACGTATATCCGCACGCGGGATCGGTTTTCGCCCCATCCGCCGCATCGGCGGGGTCGAGTCCGTGCTGTCGTTCCCAGACATCGGGAATGCCGTCGCCGTCGCTGTCCTCCGGAGCGGCCGCCTGCCGGTACTCGGGCCAGCCGCCGACGGCACGCTGCGTATCGACGAAGCCGCCCGTACTGCCGTTGCCTCCGTCCGTCACGGTCGCCGTGCCGGTACGCACATCGCGCACGATGCGTTCGTCCACGGCGTCCCGCACGTGCGAAGCTCCGGCCCATGCCAGCACGAGCGCACAGGCGCGTTTCGCGTCGTGGGTCGTGGTATGGCCTTCGGCAAGTCCGTTGACAGGCATCGGACTGTCGAGCAGTTCCCCCTTTTCACCGCCGGTCCTGGCGTAGCGGACCCCGTCGTAATTCGACCGCGAGATCGCCCGGTTGCCCTCCATGACGTTTCCCGACATGTAGAGCGTGGGATAGGGCGATTCGTAATAGACGCGCTCCTCCTTGTTGTGCAGGTCCGGGGTACGTCCGTAGGCGGTGATAAAGGCCGCCGTACCTTTGTCCGGAGTCGCAGGACCGGGCTTGTAATAGTTGGCGACCATGTTGAAGCGCCCGCCTTCGCCGCCGTAGGTGTTGTTCGAACCCCAATTGTAGATGACGTTATTGCGAAAATCGACCACGCCGCGGAAATCGTCCAAAGCGACGTTGGGCAGGTACAGCAGCGGATGGTCGAAACGCGGATTGCGGCTGTCGTGCGAAGCGAGAAGGTTGTGATGGAACGAAGCGTTTTTGCCGCCCCAGATGCCGCCGTAGCCGTGGCTGCCCTTATCGTGCAGCGAACGGCGCAGACTCTCGGAAAGGATGCACCACTGCATCGTGAAATTTTCGTTGGCATAGAACGAGGCGCATTCGTCCGTACTCCAGCTGATCGAGCAGTGGTCGATCAGGACATTGCGGCAGTAACGCCCCCCGAGCGCGTCCTCGTCGTGGGCCGCGGCGCCCATCTCGTCGCCCATGCGGAAACGCAGGTAACGCAGCACGACATTGTCGGCCCGCACGGCCACGCCGAAGCCCGCAATGCAGATGCCGTCGCCGGGAGCGCTCTGGCCGGCGATCGTCACGTCGCCGCCCGTAATGTTCAGCCGCTTCCGGAGCCGGATGACGCCGGAGACCCGGAACAGAATCGTCCGGGGATATTTGCGGGTCACGGCCCAGCGCAGCGATCCCTCCTGCTCGTCGTCGTCCAGGCGCGTCACATAGAGCACACGGCCGCCACGGCCGCCCGTGGCGTACATACCGCCGCCCTCGGCGCCGGGAAAGGCCGGAAGCCGCGGCGACGCCGCCATGGCTGGGAACGGAGCGACAAACAGCAGAAACAGAAGCAGTTTTTTCATGGTTTTATCGGTTTTTCGGGTAGTTTCAGGTGTTGCGCACGTCCGTTAACGTTAACGGATCGTAGAACAAAAGTACGACAATTCATCTTTTTTCCAAAAAATTCAGACCGGACTTCTCCTTTTTATTCTTCGGTGAGGTAGAAATCGACATTGTAACGCGTCAGGATGTCGATCGAACTGTAATTGTCACGGCGGGGCGGACGCTGGCGAAGCACCAGAAAGTCGATCAGGGACTTCACGGCCTTAAACGCCTCTTTATCCGTACGTTCCGCTACAAGCACGGAGATCGTGCCGTTTTTCAGCGCACGCATGTTGGCTTGCAGCATGTCGAAACCGAGCAGCTTCTTGTCCCGGATGCCGCGGATCTCCATCCAGTCCGAGATCAGATGCGCACGCGAATTAAAGGTGATAATATGCCTCACGTCGGGATGCTCTTCGAAAAAAGCGTCGAAAAGCCGCATGTTATAGAGAAAATCGAAGGGCGACATCGAGCAGTCGGTGAGCGTGCAGCCGGGGTTGTTATCGTTCAGGTAGGCCAGGAATCCCCGGTGGCGGTTGAGCGTCGAATCGTTGGGAGGGGCCTCTCCGCGGTCGATATTGAAACTCACGACCTCTCGCACGCCGGGGTCGTTCCCCACGAGCAGGTCTGCGGCCAGATAGCCGCTTTCGAAAAGCGGCATGCCGAAGTAAGCGAGATAGTCGGTATTCCCGGGTTTGGTGTCGATATAGGCGACCGGAATCGATAACGATGTCAGATGGTGCACCAGACGAATGGTTTCCTCCTTATAAATAGGTGCGATGAAGAGGGCGTCGGGCCGCGCGTCGATCGTGTTGCGGCAGGCCCCCCGGAACGACTCCAGCTCGAACTGGTTGTAGTAAAAAATCTTCAGGTCGATATTCAGTCCCTGCGACTGTTTGACGGCCCTCGTAATGCCGTTATAAACCAGCTCCCAATACTCTCCGGTCTGGAAATAGGGAATGATGGCGACGATGGAGAAGTCCTTCCGACGCGACAGTATTGAGGCGTATATATTTGGTTTATAGCCTATTTCATTGATAACATCGAAGACTTTCTTGCGGGTTTTCTCCGAGACGCCCTCGCGGTTGTGCAACACACGGTCCACGGTCCCGATCGACACCCCGGCCGCTCGCGCAACCTGCTCCATCGTTGCTGTCTTATCCGATTCAATCATAGCCTGCGACTCGATAAATTTAGGTTGAAAATGTAGTTTTTCGCCAATTTGCGGTGTGTAAATATATCATTTTTTTTGCGAAAAATTTGCATCCGGAAGGAATTAATTATAGTTTTGTAAACGCTAAAATAGTCTAAAAAGCCATTTTCCAACTATAATGTAAGCATAAATATACTTAAAATCAATATTTTACAAACATACAACAAGATTAGATCAAAAACCGTGTACGTTAACGAATAGTGAACTGAAAAACTTCCCGACCCATGAAAACCTCCCGATTTTTCGGAATTCTCCTCGCCGCAGCCCTGCTTTTTTCAGCAGGAGAATCGCTAGCACAACAGCGAAAACGGCTGTTCACCATCGGCGATTCGACCATGTCCTACAACAACAAGCCTTACGATCCCGCCTACGACCGGGGCTACGGCTGGGGCGACGCGCTCAAACGGGTGTTCGACACCACGCGTCTCGAAGTCCGCAACTGTGCCCGTTCGGGCCGCAGCTCGAAAAGTTTCATCGACGAAGGGCTCTGGGACAAAGTGCTCGCACAGCTGGAGCCGGGCGACTGGCTGCTGATCCAGTTCGGCGGCAACGACCAAAAAGCGGACCCCAAGCGCCACACCGATGCCGAAACTTCGTTCCGCGACAACTTCCGCCGCTTTATCCGCGAGGCGCGCGAAAAGGGGGCCGAACCCCTGCTGGCAACCTCGGTCGTACGCCGCCGCTTCGACAAGGAAGGGAAACTGATCGACACCTACGGTCCCTACATCACGGCGGTAGAGGCTGTCGGGGCCGAATGCAACGTACCGGTCATGGACCTCAAGACGGCCACGTGGAAGCTGGTCGAACAGGCCGGCGTCGAGGGTTCGAAGCGCTATTTCAACCACATCGAACCGGGCGTGGTCGAACGTTTTCCCGAGGGTAACGCCGACAACTCCCACTGGAACTACGACGGCGCCTACGAGGTAGCCCGGCTTTTCGGCGCCGAACTCACCGAAGCGCACCACCCCCTTGCCGACTACCTGCTGAAATAAACCGTAACCGAATATGAAAACCCTGAAACTCCTCCTCTGCATGTTGCTGCTTCCGGCGGCGGAAGTCCTGGCCGAAGGTCCGGTGACGCTCTACGCGATCGGCGACTCGACGATGGCCCCCAACACCAAGTGCGACGAAGACCCGGGCGATCCGGGACGCGGCTGGGCCGAGCCTCTCCAGCGGTTCTTCGACCCCGCGCAGCTCGTCGTGCGCAACTGCGCCGTCTCGGGCCGCAGCACCAAGAGCTTCATCGACGAGGGACGCTGGCAGAAAGTCCTCGACCGCATCGCCCCGGGCGACCTGCTGCTGATCCAGTTCGGGCACAACGACGCCAAGAAGAGCGACCCGAAACGCTACACCGACCCCGAAACGACCTTCAAGGAGAACCTGCGACGCTTCGTGAACGAGGCCCGCGGGAAAGGCGCCACGCCGATCCTGGCGACCTCCATCGTACGGCGGCAGTTCAACAAGGACGGCACGCTGCGCGATTCCCACGGACGTTATGTCCCGGCCGCGGCCGAAGTCGCCGCCGAGTTGAACGTCCCGTTGGTAGACATGAACCGCCTGACGGGCGAACTCGTCCTGAAATACGGTCCCGAAGAGTCCAAGAAACTCTACCTCTACGTCGAACCCAACGTCGCCGAACGCTTCCCCGACGGCAATGCCGACGACACCCACCTCTGCATACGCGGGGCCGAGGAGTTCGCGGCGCTCTTCGCCGAAGCGTGCGCCGCCGCAGGCAACCCGCTGGGCCGATACGTGAAACCGAATCCCGCCCGATAACTCAACCTTAACCCCCAACCTGAAACCGCTATGACCAAATTTTATCTGACCCTATGCTGCCTGCTGACCGCCCTTGCACCGGCGGCGGCCCAGCAGTTGACGGGCGTCGTGACCGACAACAACGGCGAACCGCTGTTCGGCGCCGTGGCGGCCCTCAAGGGCAAGACCGCGGCCACGACGACCGGCATCCGCGGCGAATACGCCCTGCAGGGCGCGGACCTGCGCAGGGATACGCTCGTCTTCACCTACGTAGGCATGAAAAAGCTCGAAGTGCCCGTCGCGGGCCGCACGAAAGTCGACGCACGGCTCGAAGCGATGAACACGGCCATCGACGAAGTGGTCGTGATCGGATACGGAACCGTGCGCCGCGCCGACCTCACAGGAGCCGTTTCGTCGGTCTCGGCCGAAGACATCGTCCGCACCCCCGTCAACAACATCGCCGAAGCCATCTCGGGCAAACTGGCCGGCGTGCAGGTGCTCACCACCGACGGCGCCCCCGACGCCGAGGTCTCGATGTACGTCCGCGGCCGAAACTCCATCACGCAGAGCAGTTCGCCGCTCTACATCGTGGACGGTTTCCCCGTCTCGTCGATCTCCGACATCTCGCCCTCGGACATCCAGTCGATCGACGTGCTGAAAGACGCCTCCTCGACGGCCATCTACGGTTCGCGGGGCGCCAACGGCGTCATCATGATCACGACCAAGAGCGCCCGGCAAAACGGCGTCAAAGTGACGTTCAACGCCTATGCGGGACTGAAATACGTGACTCCGATGCCCGACATGCTCGATCCTTACGAGTACGCCCTCTGGCAGTACGAACAGTCGGTCTACCGGAACTCCGTCGGCTCGATGTACGAGCCTTATTTCGGCGTTTACGAGGACATGCACCTCTATAAGAACTATGCGGGCAACGACTGGAAGAAGATCGTCTTCGGGCGTTCGGCCACCACACAGAACTACAACGTCGCGCTCACGGGCAAGGGCGACAAGATGACCTACTCGGCCAGTTACACCCGCCAGATGGACGACGCAGTGATGATCACCTCGGACTTCGTACGCGACAACTTCACCTTCAAGTTCCAGCACAAGCCCTCGCGCAAGGTGACGCTCGACTTCCAGTCGCGCTTCTCCGACACGAAAATCTCGGGTTCGGGGGCCAACGAACAGAGCGGCGGACGCAGCAGCGACCCGCGCATGCGTTACGTCATGCAGTACTCGCCCATCCCGCTCAAGGGACTCTCGACGGAGGGCTTCGACGACGACGAATTCTACAAGAACAGCGGCCTGTTCACCCCGACGGAGTATATCCGCGACAACGACCGCATCCAGAAACGCCGCAATCTGGCGCTTTCGGGAGGATTCTCCTGGACCATCGTCAAAAACCTCGTCTTCCGCTCGAGCCTCAACCTGGAGTTCAACTGGAACGAAAACCAGCGGTTCTTCGGCATCACGACCTACTATGCGCGCATGAACGCCGTGGTCAAGGACCGCCCGGCCATCGAACTGTCGAACACCGACTCGCGCCGCATCTCCAACTACAACACGCTCAGCTACGACTTCAAGGACCTGCTGCCGAAGAAACACCGTTTGAACGTGCTCGTCGGACAGGAACTGAACACCACCAAGTCCCGGACGCTGACCACCGACGTCGACGGGTTCCCCGTGACATTCTCCGCCCGGCAGGCGTTCCGCTTCACGACCGAAGGCACGGCCGTCTCGACCAACAACTTCTACGCGACGCCCGACAACCTGCTCTCGTTCTTCACACGCATCAACTACTCCTACGACGACCGCTACCTGGTGACCGGAACGCTGCGCGCCGACGGGTCGAGCAAGTTCCAGAAAAGCCAGCCGTGGGGTTACTTCCCCTCGGGCGCCGTGGCCTGGCGCATCTCCGAAGAGTCGTTCCTCAAGGAGGCCGAATGGCTCTCGCAGCTGAAACTGCGCGCCAGCATCGGCCTGGCGGGCAACGACAACATCCCCGGCGGCCAGACCCTGGCCGAATATACGTCCGACAACACGCAGCTGCTGCCCTTCGAAACGTCGGTTTCCTACTGGTCGCAGGGCAAATACATGACCAACCCCGACCTGGTGTGGGAAACCACCGTATCGCGCAACGTGGGACTCGACTTCGGGTTCTTCGACAACCGCTTGAACGGCAATCTGGACCTCTACCTCAACACGACGCACGACCAGCTGATCCTCTTCCCGATCAAGGGTGCGGGCTACACCCACCAGTACCGCAACATGGGCAGCACGCAGAACAAGGGCATCGAACTGGCGCTCAACGCCGTGCTCGTCGACAAGCGCGACTACTCGCTGCAATTCTCATTCAACATCGCGATGAACCGCAACAAGGTGCTCGACCTGGGCGGACTGGACCGCATCGAAGCCTACTCGTCGTGGGCCTCGACGCAGATCGACTACGACTTCGTCGTGACGCCGGGCCAGTCGCTGGGGCAGATCTGGGGCTACGTCTCCGACGGCCGCTACCCGGCCTCGGACTTCACGTGGACCGGCTCCTCATGGCAGGCCAACGAAGGCGTGCTGGACAACTCGCACATCGCCGGCAACGGCTGGGGTCCGGGCGCCGTGCGCTTCCGCGACCTGGGCGGCGACCCCGACGCCATCTCTGCGGGAACCGACCGCACCGTGCTGGGCTGCACGCTGCCCAAGGCCACCGGCGGATTCTCGCTCGCCGGGCGCATCAAGGGATTCGACTTCAACGCCAACTTCACCTACACGCTGGGCAACAAGATTCTCAACGTCAACAAGGCCGAATACACCTCGACGGCGGGCTACCGCTACCAGAACCTGCTGACGGCGATGGACTCCGGCAACCGCTGGCAGAGCATCGATGCCGCAGGACAGCGCATCACCGACCCGGCGCTGCTGGACGAAATCAACCGCGGCACCACGATGTGGACCCCCATGAGCGCCTACCGCTACGTCAGCTCCTACATCGTCGAGGACGGCTCGTTCCTGCGCCTCAACTCGGCCACGATCGGCTACTCGCTGCCCGAGGCGCTGCTGCGCAAAATCCGCCTGACCCAGCTGCGCATCTACGTCACGGGAACCAACCTCTTCTGCTGGACCGGCTATTCGGGCTTCGATCCCGAAGTGGACACCCGGCGCTCCACGCCCCTCACCCCCGGCGTGGACTACTCGCCCTACCCCAAGACCCGGGGCTTTATCGTCGGACTTAACCTTACCTTCTAAAGATGAAAACGCTGAAAACCATCATACTCCTCGCCGCAGCCGTCTGCCTGTGCTCCTGTCTGAACGACTTCCTGGAGGCGAAGACCGAGTCCTCGTTCACCGACGAGGCGGTCTTCTCCGACCCCACGCTCGCCACAGGTGCCGTGATGGGCATCTACGAGTCGATCAACTTCAACTCGTTCAACGGCCGTCTGTGGGCCTATCACGGCTACAACAACGACACCGAACGGCATTTGAGTTCCACGTCGGGCGTGACGCCCGCCCAAAACGACAGCCATTCGGCCTACGCCGTCTACAAATACAGCGAGACGGACAACTATTTCGGCGACGCCTTCTCCTATGCCATGATCGCCATCGAGCGGGCCAACAACTGCATCGGAGGACTGCGCGCCTACGGCGATACGGAGCATAACGCCGACATGGCCTACCTGCTGGGCGAGGCGCTTTTCCTGCGCGCCTGGATTTATTACGAACTGGTGGGCATCTGGGGCAACATTCCGGCCCGCTTCGACGCGCTTTCGAACGAAAGCCTCTACGCCGGGCGGGCGGACCGCGACGTGATCTGGAAACAGCTGCTCGCCGACCTCGAAGAGTCCGCACGGCTGATGCCGTGGCCCGGTCAGGGCGTCACGAGCACCGTGCTGCGCCCCAACCGCGCCGCCGCCAAGGCGCTGCGCGCCCGCATCGCCCTCACGGCGGGCGGCTACGCCTACCACCTCTACGGCGAGCTGAACACCGCGCAGCTGAGCGCCGATCCCGAACTGACGGTCGAGAAGACCTACACCATCGCCCGCGACGAGTGCCGCGAGATCATGCAGCACGAAGGCAGCGGATTCATCCTCGAAAATGACTTCGCCAAAATATTCAAGGACAACTGCGCCGCGAAGGTCTCGGCCGGAGGCGAACCCCTCTGGGAGCTGCCCTTCAAGTACAATTCGCGCGGCAACTGGATGGTCGCGGCAGGCGTTTACCACCGCGGCCCCGGGGGCAGCGGAACCATTTCGGCCGACAGTGACCCCTACACCAGCGTCTACATGGGCGGCACGATGGGCGTCGTTCCCACGCTCTACTACGACTTCGACGTGAAGGACAAGCGGCGCGACATCTCGGTCGTGGCGTTCCGCTGGGCCGACGGCGTGCAGGAACTGACGCGCCCGAGCATGATGACCGGCGGCAAGCTGCGCGCCGAGTGGAAAGACCCCTCGCTGGCCAAATTCTCGGCCAACGCCAACGACGGCATCACGCCGATCGTACTGCGCTACGCCGACGTGCTGCTGATGTTCGCCGAGGCCGACAACCGCCTCAACAGCGGTCCGACCGACGAGGCGAAACTGGCCCTCCAGCGCATCCGCGAACGGGCGTTCGGAACCTCGCAGGCCGAATGGATCGCCGGCGTCTCCGGCTCCGAAGCCGACTTCCTGAAAGCCGTCCAGGAGGAGCGGCGCCTCGAATTCGTCGGCGAGATGATCCGCAAGCAGGACCTCATCCGCTGGAACCTGCTGAAGACCAACATGGACAAGGTGAAGCAGGACATGTACGATCTGCGGACGCTTTCGGGCGGCTATGCCGACGTTCCGGCCTACGTCTTCTGGAAATACAAGAGCAACGCCGCCGGGGAGCGCGAGATCGTCTGGTACGGACTCAACCGCGGCGAAACAGCGCCCGGAACCGAAGGACAGCAGGTCACCGACCAGGCGGCGCTCGACGCCTGGATGAAGGCCGGAGGCTGGCGCAACTGGAATCCCTCGGGCAACGCCGCACCCGCACCCACAACGCCGTCGCTGTGGATCACCTCGTCGGCCTCGTCGGGTTACCTCTCCGACGCCTACATCGAGGCGCAGTATCACACCGATCCCGACCGCAGACTCGACATGCCGCTGCCCTCGTCGGTCATCATGAACAGCCAGGGCCATTTGAGCAACGCATCACTGGGCTACAACAACTAAAACCGCGCGACCAACCATGAAAAACACCATCCATACCCTGAAATTACTCGCCGCCGTGCTGGCGGCAGGACTCGGCGCCTGCCAGGATGCCGCCGTCGAGGTGTACGACGCCTCGCTGAACAGCCTGCTGCGGCCTTCCGCAGTGACGGCCGTCGCCGCCGATTCCGAGCACATCGCCGTATCGTGGCGCGGATCGGCCGGCGCGTTCCGGCTCGAATACGCCCTGAACGAAGATTTCGCGGGCGATGTCGCCGTCGTCGAACCCGTCGAGGACAACAAATACACCGTCGGGGAGCTTACGGAGGCCACAACTTACTATTTCCGCGTGATGGCCCTCTCGGACCAAACGGGCGTCTCGTCGTCGGAATACTCCGCCGTGGCAACGGCCCGGACGCTCACCGAGCCGAAGATACCCAACGTCAAAGCCTCCTCGGAGATGGTCTACACCACCTCGCCGTGGTCCGTGACCTGTACCGTGACGATGACCTGGGGTGAGGCCGGAACCGAGCCGGAAGCCATTTCCGAGGTACGCGCCACCCCGGCCGCAGGCGGCCAAGCGCTGGTCTTCCCCGTCTCGGAGGAAGAGGCCGCGGCACAGCGGACCGCCTTCAGCGAGGGCGTGCTCACCGACACGGAATACACGCTGGAACTCTACGCCGGCAAAAAGATGCGCGGCACGTGCACGCACCGCACCGTTCCCGGACCCGTTCCGGCGCTCTACGCCTCGGCGCAGCTCGACTTCACGACCGACCCCGTAAGCGCCTCGGCCGAAATCCGCTGGGAACTCTACTACGTCTCGCCCGAGGAACTTTCCGAAATCGCACTCACGCGCAAAGGCGCCGAAACGCCCGAACGACAGGTTCCCGTCACCCCGGCCGACATCGCCGCAGGTTCGGCGACCGTGACGGCACTCGCGCCCGGCGCGGAATACACCGCCGCACTGAAATCCAAAGACGGCAAGACGATCGCCTCGTCGGAATTCACGACGCCGGAGGCCCCCGGGCAGGATGTGATCGTCGTACGCCCGGGCGACGACCTGGCAGCGATCATCAGTGCGCCCGACCGTCAATACGAGACCGTCTATCTCGTAGCGGGCGAATACACGGTAACGGCGGACGCAGCTATCCCCATCGCACGCAATCTGGAACTCTACTCTGACGATCCGGCACGCACAACGATCTCCATAACCAAAAACTTCCAGCCCGAAGGGACATTGGAGCAAATCATATTGCGCAACCTGCGCATCGAATGCTCGACCTACCTGATGCAGGCGAGAAGCGATTACGACATCGCGCTGCTCCGTATCGACAACTGCATCGTAGACCTCAACTCCGGTGCAACCGGCGCTTCGACGCTTTTCAACACCACGAAGGGCACGGCCACCAAACAGATACTGCACCAATACGAGGTGGTCAACTCCATTGTTTTCTCCAACGCGGGGCAGACACAGAACATCGTCTACGGTTCGGCATCGGGCAGCATCGGCGAGTTCGAAAAGATCGTCATGCGCCATTCGACCTTCTCCAACTGCGCCCGCGGTCTGATCTATGTGACCAATACGGCCGACTGCGCCTACGAGATCGAGCTTGAGAACTGTACGCTCTACAACGTCGCCTCGGCCGGGAGCAATGCGCTGATCGACATCCGCATGGCGGGTACGGCGAACGCCTCCGGGCGCAGGATCGCATTGCGCAACTCGGTAATGTGGTTCGGCAGCACAAAGGGTTACCAGGTGCTTCGTTTCGCCGGAAGCGGCGAGGGCCAATATGTTCCCAAAGAGCAGATAGACTGTGCGAACTTCTACCACTTCGCCTCGCAGACCCCGGCTTTCGGGTCGAGCGCCTACAACGTCGCCGACCGGATGACCCCCTACGGCGGCACACCTGCCGAGCTGTGGCAGAACCCCATGGCCGACCCCTCGGCGGCAGGAGCCTCGTTCCGCATCAAGGACCAGTCGGTGCGCGCCGCGCAGGAAGCCGCCGGAACCATCCTCGGAGACCCCCGCTGGGAATAATACGACCGGACGATGAAACGGACCTTTCTCACAGCCGCCATCTGCCTGCTCGCCGCCTGTACGGACGGCGGGCAGCAGCCCGGCGCCCCGCTGAACGCCTCGCGCAACGGCGAAACCGCCTTCGAAGCCATCGAAGGGACGACCGTGCGGCTGGAGGAGTACCTGCGTGTCACGGGCGGCGTGCCGCCCTACGGCTACGCGACCTCGCTGCAGGGTGACTTCTCCCCCTCGCTCGAACGCACCGTGCCCGCTCCCGAGCACTCCCCCGCCCAATACGGCGTCTACGTCCGCGACAGCCGGGGCGACCGGACCGAAAGCCCGGTGGTCGTCTCTCTGAAAATCCTTCCCGCCGGCGGGGAGCGGACACCGGCTTTTCCCGGTGCCGAGGGCGGCGGGCGTTACGTCACGGGAGGCCGCGGCGGCAGGGTTTACTACGTCACCAACCTGCTCGACGCCTACCCCGTGCCTCCCGAAGGGTCGCTGCGCTGGGCGCTGACGCAGCCAGGGCCCAAGATCGTGATGTTCCGGGTTTCGGGCGTCATTCCGCTGGCGGCGAAACTCTACATCCGCAACGACGGGCGTTACGCCGGGCAGGGATGCGACATCACCGTTGCGGGCGAGACTGCCCCGGGCGACGGCATCTGCCTGAAGAACTGGCCGCTGGCGATCACTTATGCCGAAAACGTCATCGTCCGCTTCCTTCGTTTCCGCCTCGGGGACGATTTCGACACCGGATCGGCGCAGGACGCCTGCGAAGGCCAGAGCAGTTCCGGCGTGATCCTCGACCACTGCTCGATGAGCTGGAGCGTGGACGAATGCGCCTCGTTCTACCGCAACCGCGACTTCACGCTCCAATGGTGCATCCTCACCGAGAGCCTGCGTCTGTCGACCCACGAAAAGGAGTCGCCTCACGGCTACGGCGGCATCTGGGGCGGCCGCGACGCATCGTTCCACCACAACCTCATCTCGCGCCACGACAGCCGCAATCCGCGGTTCGACGCCGCATCGAGCTATCCCGAAGCATATCCGGCCTCGGAGTGGCGGGGCAACGTCGATTTCCGCAACAACGTCGTCTACGGCTGGGGCGGCGAAGTCTCCTACGGCGGCGAGGGCGGGCATTTCAACCTGGTGAACAACTACTACAAGGAGGGTCCCCACTCCCCGGCGCGCAACCGCTTCCTGACGGCCTATGCCGCGACTTCGCTGACTCCGGCAGGCATTCCGGCAGCCTATCCCGAGGTCTACATCGACGGAAACCGCTACGAAACCCGCTCGGGAACAGGACTGACACGCATCGAGGAAGACAATTACAACGGGATCGTCTGGTCGGGAGCCGGCGGCGAGGGGATACCCGCTCCTCCGGGCCGCGTTCCGGAATTCCCCATCGGGGGCATGACCGCCCATACGGCGACCCAGCCCGCCGCCGAGGCGTTCCTCGCGGTCGTCGATGGCGCCGGAGCGTGGCCGCGCGACAAGGTCGACCTGCGGGCCGCGACCGACGCCCGCAACGGCACGTCGACCGGATATACAGGCACGGCCGAACCGAGCAAGGCGGGGCTGATCGACACGCCGTCGCAGGCAGGCGGATACCCCGCCTACGAAACGGCCGAAGCCCCTGCGGACAGCGACGGCGACGGCATGCCCGACGCCTGGGAACTCGCCCGGGGACTCGACCCGTCGGACCCGGCCGACGGAGCGGCGAAAAGCCTCTCCGAAGCCTACACCAACGTAGAGATTTACCTGCACGAATGCGCCGCGGCATTGCTCCGAGAGAAACGCATCAACGAAAAATAAACAACAAACACATTAAACTATTCAACGACATGGTAACCCGACTGACCAAAGGAAGACTCAAAGTAACGATCTCCGAAACCCGCGCCGAACTGGGCGAGGTGGCCGCCCGCGAGGTGGGCGCATACATCCGTTCGCTGCTGGAAACGCAGCCCGAAGTGAACATCATCTTCGCCTCGGCCCCCTCGCAGAACGATTTCCTCGCAAACCTGCTGCTGGAAGAGATCGACTGGTCGCGCGTCAACGCATTCCACATGGACGAATACATCGGCATCGATCCCCACGCCCCGCAGGCGTTCGGACAGTTCCTCCGCGACCGCATCTTCTCCAAGAAGACCTTCAAATCGGTGAACTACATCGACCCGAAAGCCGCCGACCCGGCCGCCGAATGCGAACGTTACGCCGGACTGCTCCGGCAGATGCCCGCCGACATCGTGTTCCTGGGCATCGGCGAGAACGGCCACCTGGCCTTCAACGACCCCCACGTGGCGTTCTTCGACGACCCGCTCACGGTCAAGACCGTCGACCTCGACCCGGCATGTATCCGCCAGCAAGTCAACGACGGCTGTTTCAAGACCATCGAAGAGGTTCCGACGCACGCCTACACGATCACCATCCCCGAACTGCTGTTCGTGAAGAAACTCTACGCCATCGTGCCCACCATCGCCAAGGCAAACGCCATCAAGGGGACGTGCGACGGCCCGATCGTCACGTCGTGCCCGGCGTCGATCCTGCGCACGCACCGCGACTGTACGCTCTATGCGGACCGCGACAGCGCGTCGCTGGTAAGCAAATAACGCCAAAACCGCAAAAAATGAAAAATTTATTGATAACTTGCATCTGCGCACTGCTGGCGTTCCCCGCAGGAGCCTCCACCCGGCGCGTCGCCGCAGGCGACGACCTGGGACGCGCCATCCGCACGCTCAAGGACAACGACACGCTGGTAATCGCAGCGGGCAGCTACGCCGTCGAGGGCACGCTGGCGGTGAAGCGCAGCACGGTCATCGCGGGCGAAGCGGGCGCACGTCCCCGCATCACCGTCGGGTCGTTCCGGATCGGCACGGGAGCCGAACACCTCGTGCTGCGGGGGCTCGACCTCACGCTCGGCGGCAAACACCTCGTCGACACCCCCTCGGAAGGGAGCGTGGAGATCGGATTGATAGCCATCGAGAACTGCACGGTCGACCTGGGCGGCAGCACGGGCGCCGGGCTGGTGGGCAGCCGCACGTCCGGTACGGCGCGCAACCTCATCGGAGAGATCCGGGTGGAGGACTGCGTGGTCTTCAACGGCGGATTCCCGCAGCACTTCGTCTATTCGGCGGCCAGCACCTCGCAGACCGCCGTGGGCAAAATCCGGCTCTGCGACAGCACCTTCGCCGACATGGCCCGGGGCGCCGTGGTGACCAACGCCAGGATGCAGACCCGGATCGAGATCGAACGCTGCACGTTCTACGACATCAACCGCGCGGACAACAACGCCGGAACCATCCGGCTGGGCAACGCCGAAGCGGACATCCGCGTCACGGAATCGGTCTTCACCTTCGCAGGTCCCGCCAGCCGCTTCATCGTCGCTGGTCCCGGCAGCAAAGTCGCCGTGGAAGACTCCTATGCCACGGGCGAACTGGCCTCGATACCCGGCGCACGCGGACTGAAGACGCTCCCGGCAAAAGCCGCCGAAGCCTACGAGGCTCCGGGTCGCAACCCGCTTGCGGAAGGCGTCTCGCTGCGCCTCAGGGAAAACAGTACGTCCGGTCGGAAGATCGGAGACCCGAGATGGAACAAATAAATGAAACGAATATGAAAATCAACGGATTAAGATGGATCATACTGAGCCTGATCATGCTCGTGTCCATCATCAACTACCTCGACCGCGGCACGCTCAACTACATGTGGGTCGCCAACACCAAAAGCGAATACCCGGCCGACAGGGCGGTCTACGATGCCGCAGACGGAACCTACACCCTGACCGCCGCAGACGGCACGACGGTCGTGGCGCCTGCCGACCGCGTCGCACAGCAGGCGGACGGCAGCTACGTCTACACCGCCGTGGGCGGCATCGCCGCCGAACTGGGCATCCTCGACCCCGCCATGCCGGAGGCCGAATTCAAAGCGCAGTCCAAGAAACTGCTGGCCGACATCACGATCTTCTTCATGATCGCCTACGGCCTGAGCCAGCTTTTTTCCGGAAAACTCTACGACCGCATCGGCACGCGCCGCGGCTTCGCCTTCTCGGCGCTGCTGTGGGGCGCCGCGGACGCTTTCACGGCCTTCGCCGCCGGATTCAAGTCGCTCACGGCGTTCCGCTTCATGCTCGGCCTGGGCGAGGCGGGACCGTGGCCGGGCACGACCAAGTCCAACGCCGAATGGTTCCCGACCAAGGAGCGGGCGCTCGCGCAGGGGCTGTTCAACGCCTCGACCTCGGTAGGCTCGATCCTCGCCCCGATCGTCATTTCGTTCCTCTACCTCGCATTCGGCTGGAAAGCAACTTTCGCCGTGGTGGGTTCGCTGGCCGTGCTGTGGATCATCCCGTGGCTCTGGGTGAACAAGAAAGGCCCGAAGGAGCACCCCTGGATCACCGACAAGGAACGCGACTACATCCTCTCCGGGCAGCCCGAAGGACACAAGACCGAACCCTGCCGCTGCAAAAGCTGGGGCGAACTGCTGCGCGAGCGGAAAAACTACGCGCTGATCGTGGGCCGCTTCTTCATCGACCCGGTCTGGTGGATCTTCGTAACCTTCATTCCCATCTACCTGATCGAGGTGTTCAACCTCGACATCCGCGAAGTGGCCATGTCGGCCTGGGTTCCCTACGTGGGCGCCGCCATCGGGGCATTCGCCGGAGGATGGTTCTCGGGACTGCTGCAAAAGCGCGGACGTTCGCTCAACTTCGCCCGCAAATGCTCGATGATCGTCGGCGTATGTATCGCCCTGCCGGGCGTCGTGGGAGCCACGATGGCTTCGTCGGCGACCTTCGCCGTCGTGATGATGGCCCTGATTCTGGGCGGCTACCAGTTCGTGCAGTCCAACCTGATGACCCTGGCCGCCGACTTCCACTACGGCCGCACGGTCGGCTCGCTGGCCGGGCTGGGCGGTGCTGCGGCGGTGCTGGGCACCATCCTCGCGATGATCGTCGTACCGATGATCACCCGCGCGGGCTGGGCGCCGTTCTTCATCTTCGGCGGCCTGCTCTTCCCCGTATCCCTGCTTGCCGTGTTCCTGTTCGGCGGGCGCATTCAGAATATCGACGAAGAAAAACAGCGATAGCATGAAAACCCTGATTCCCATTTTCGGACTGCTGGCATGCTGCCTTCCCGCGGCCGCCGAAGGCCCCCACCGGGTGAAGATCGTCAACGCCGCGGCGGTGATGCCCTCCAAAGTCGTGGAAAACGCGACGATCCTGATTGAAGACGGCCGCATCGCAGCCGTCGGAACCGACCTCGAGGAGGCATTCGAAGGCGCCGAGGTCATCGACGCGGCGGGCCGCTACGCCGCCCCCGGCTTCATCGACGTGCACTGCCACGGCGGAGGGGGCCACGACTTCTCGGACGGCACGGTCGAGGCGATGCTCGGCGCCGCCGAAATGCACGCACGGCACGGAACGACGCTGATCTACCCCACCACCGCCTCGTGCTCCAACGCGACACTTTTCAGCCTGTTCGACACCTACCGCAAGGCCGCGAAACGGAACACGCGCGGCGCGGCGTTCGGCGGCATCCACATCGAAGGCGGCTACCTCTCGATGGAGATGAAAGGCGGACAGGACCCGCGCTACATCAAGAATCCCACGCCGGAGGACTATAACGCCATCCTCGCCAAAGGCGGCGACCTGATCGCCCGCTGGACCTTCGCGCCCGAACTGCCGGGCAGCGCGGCGCTGATCGGCGAACTCTCCCGCCGCGGCATCCAGATGTCGATGGGCCACACTTCGGCGCTCTACGACGAGGCGGTCGACGCCTACGATGCCGGAGTGAACAGCATCACCCATTTTTACTCGATGTGCTCGGGCGTCACGCGCCGCAACGCGCTGCGCTACGCCGGGGTGATCGAGGCGGGCTATCTGCTCGACGGCATCTACGTCGAGACCATCGGCGACGGCATCCACCTGCCCGAACCGCTGCTCCGGCTGATCTGGCAAGTGAAGGGGCCCGACCGCATCGTCGGCATCACCGACGCCATGCGCGGCGCAGGCATGCCCGACGGCCCGACCATCCTGGGCAGCCTCGACGACGGCATGGCGGCGATTATCGAGGACGGTGTGGCGAAACTCCCCGACCGCAGTTCGTTCGCCGGGTCGGTCTGCACGACGGACCGCGTCGTACGCAACTACATGACCAAAGCGGGTGCCTCGCTGCCCGAGGCTGTGCAGGTGATGACCCTCTCCCCCGCACGGCTGATGCGCATCGACGACCGCAAAGGCTCGATCGCCCCGGGCAAGGACGCCGACATCGTGCTTTTCGACGAGGGGATCGACATCTCGCTGACAATGATCGGAGGAAAGGTCGTCTACCGGAAATAACGCCGGAAACGGTTTTTGATTTTAAGCCGGAGAGTTCCGTGCATCGTGAAGAACGGGACGGATGGATCGTACATGAGGTACATTCCATTCGTCCCGTTCGAGGGATGTGCGGGAATCGCCGCTTACAAAGGGGAAACTACCGCAGGAAGAGCAGTTCGCGATACTTCGGCAGCGGCCAGATCTGGTCGTCGACGATCTCCTCCAGCTTGTCGATATGGCGGCGGATCTCGTCGAAGCAGACAGCCACGGTGTCGTGGTAGGCAATGGCCTTTTCACGCGGGTCCTCGATCCGGTTGGCGACCTTGCGGGCATCGATCATCTCGCCGGTGAGCTTCTGGATCGAGGCCGTATGGTCCTGGATCTTCTTGATAAGCAGAATGTCCGACGAGGCGTTCAGTCCTCCGATCTGATGCATCTTATAGACCTTGTCGAGCAACTGCGCCTCGTATTTCGAAGCGATCGGCACGATGTGGTTCATCGCCAGGTCGCCCAGCACGCGGCCTTCGATCTGGATTTTCTTGGTGTAGGTCTCCCACTTCACCTCGGTACGGGCCTCGAGTTCGACCTTGGTGAAAACCCCCATGTCGCCGAACATCTTCAGGCTCTCCCTGTCCAGGTAGCGGTCGAAGATCAGCGGCGTCGACGTCTCGCAGTCCAAACCGCGCCGCTTCGCCTCGGCCTTCCACTCGTCGGAATAGCCGTTGCCATCGAACCGGATGGCCTTGCAGGTCTTGATCATCTGCTTGAGCACCTCGTAAATGGCCTTCTCCTTCTTGGCCCCGGCCTCGATCTTGGCGTCCACGGCCTTCTTGAACTCGGTCAGTTCATATGCCATCGCCGAGTTGAGCACGATCATCGCCTCGGCACAGTTGTCCGACGAACCCACGGCGCGGAACTCGAAACGGTTGCCCGTGAAGGCGAACGGCGAAGTGCGGTTGCGGTCGGTGTTGTCCAGCAGCAGCGTCGGGATGTGCGAAATGCCGCTCATCTTGAAGACGTTCTTGGCGTCGAAACGGATGGCATCGTCGCCCTTCGATGCGGCCAGCTTGTCCAGCACGGCCGACACCTGCGTTCCGAGGAAGGTCGAGATGATGGCGGGAGGCGCCTCGTTGGCGCCCAGCCGGTGGGCGTTCGTCGCGCTCATGATCGACGCCTTCAGCAGACCGTTGTGCTTGTAAACCGCCGAAATGGCGTTCACCAGGAAGGTGATGAACTGGAGATTCTCCGAAGCGGTCTTGCCCGGGCCGAGCAGGTTCACGCCCGTATCGGTTCCCAGCGACCAGTTGTTGTGCTTGCCCGAGCCGTTGATTCCCTTGAAGGGCTTTTCGTGCAGCAGCACGCGGAACTGGTGGCGGCGGGCGATCTTGTCCATAATGGTCATCAGCAGCTGGTTGTGGTCGTTGGCCAGGTTGGCCTCCTCGTAAACCGGAGCCAGCTCGAACTGATTGGGAGCCACCTCGTTATGGCGCGTCTTGACCGGGATTCCCAACTTCAGGCACTCGTATTCGAGGTCCTTCATGAAGGACATCACGCGCGTCGGGATCGCCCCGAAATAGTGGTCTTCCAACTGCTGGTTCTTGGCCGACTCGTGCCCCATGAGCGTACGCCCCGTGAGCATCAGATCGGGACGCACGGCCCAGAGACTCTCGTCCACGAGGAAATATTCCTGCTCCCAGCCCAGGTAGGAAAAGACCTTCTCGACATTCTTGTCGAAGTAGCGGCACACCTCCGTGGCGGCCTTGTCGATGGCCGTCAGCGAACGCAGCAGGGGCACTTTGTAGTCGAGCGCCTCGCCCGTGTAGGCGATGAAGACCGTAGGGATGCAGAGCGTCGTGTCGACGATGAAGGCGGGCGACGTGGGGTCCCAGGCCGAGTAGCCGCGGGCCTCGAACGTATTGCGGATGCCGCCGTTGGGAAACGACGAGGCGTCGGGCTCCTGCTGCACGAGCAGCTTGCCGGAGAACTCCTCCAGCACGCCGCCCTGGCCGTCCGGCTCGGCAAAGGCGTCGTGTTTCTCGGCCGTGCCGCCCGTCAGGGGTTGAAACCAGTGGGTATAGTGGTCCGCACCGTGCTCCAGCGCCCACTGGCGCATGCCCGCCGCGATGCTGTCCGCAACTTCGCGCGTGAGCGGCGTGCGTTTTTCCATCGTATCGAGCAGAGCCGCATAGGTGCGCTTGTCGAGATACTTCCGCATGGCCGCACGCCCGAATACCTTCTTTCCGAAGTAGTCCGACGGGCGTCCTTCGGGAACTTTCACCTCGACGGCCGTGTGATTTATGGCCGCATCGACCATCTTGAATCTGAGTAATGATGACATATACCTGACTGATTAAGGATTAGTGTTCGTAGAAAAAACCGCGCGGGGAAGGACCCGATAATTGCAAACTAAAACCTAACCTGAAATTCAACCGGACAACTGCCTCCCGGCAGGACCTGCCGACCTGACTAACCCGGGGTTGCTCCCCCGCTGCGGTGCATCTTTCGTTCCGGCTACAAATGTACGAATTATTCCGTTACGTTGTTTTTCCAGAATCACTGTTTTTTCAAAAAACATGTATTTTTTTCATCGTTTCCCTGAAAAAACACCCGTTTTTCACCACATGTACCCGAAATTTTCGGTCATTTTCCGAAAAACAGCCTCATTTTTCACCAAAATCCCAAAAAATCCGTTTTTTCGTTTTTCTCAAAAATCAAGGATATAAAGACCAATTTTCAACCTATTTTCCACACCGGACACACTATCCGCACCGGGCCGTCCGGAAATGCGGCGGGCGGCGATACCCGGAAAAAACCCGCCGCACTGTTATTTTCGTAACAATTTCTTGTTACAATTCGGTAATTAATTTGTACCTTTACGTGCAATTTTGAAACAGAACGAAACTACACACATACTAATCTCTAAATAGTCATGGCAAATACCAAACGTGAAAAGCTGTTCACCGAGTTCCCGCCGGTTCCGACCGAGAAATGGGAAGAGGTGATTACAGCCGACCTGAAAGGAGCCGATTACGAGCGTAAACTGGTGTGGCGTACGGGAGAAGGATTCAACGTCCGCCCCTACTACCGCGCCGAAAACCTCGAAGGCATCCGTTTTCTGGGCTCGCAGGCAGGCGAGTTCCCGTACGTCAGAGGTACGCGCAGCCACAACCGCTGGCGCGTGCATCAGACCGTCGAGGTAAAATGTCCCAAGGAGGCCAACGCCGAGGCGCTGAAACTCCTCAACTCGGGCGTCGATTCATTGGGCTTCTCGATCGCGAAGGAAGGCTTCACGGCCGAAGAACTCGATCAGCTGCTCGCCGGAATCTCGATCCCGGCCATCGAAATGACCTTCTGCGGCGCGCAGACGGGCAGCATCGCCGAACTGGTGATCGCCAAGCTCGAAAAGGAAGGCGTAGCCTCCGAAGCGCACGTGGCGTTCTCGATCGACCCGCTGGTGAAGGGCCTGTCGCAGAAAGGCGACTTCTGCTCGCCCAACGGCGAAAAGTGCTTCGCGAAGATCGCCTCGCTGATCGAAAAGACCCGCGAGTACAAGCACATCCGCATCGTGACCGTTTCGGCCGGCATCTTCTCGAACGCCGGATCGACCATCGTCGAGGAGCTGGCGTTCGCCCTCTCGGCCGGTAACGACTACATCGCACGCCTGACCGACGCCGGCGTGGACGCTGAGCTGGCGGCCCGCAAACTGCGCTTCTCGTTCGCGGTGACCTCGAACTACTTCCTCGAAATCGCCAAGTTCCGCGCGGCGCGCATGCTGTGGGCCAACATCGTCAAGGGTTACAACCCCTCGAAGAACTGCGCCTGCAAAATGCACATCCACGCCCGCACGGCAGACTGGAACCAGACCGTTTACGATCCCTATGTCAATATGCTCCGCGGCACGACGGAGGCCATGTCGGCCACCATCGCCGGCGTGCATTCGCTGGAGGTGACGCCGTTCGACGCCGCATTCGAAAATCCCACGGAGTTCTCGAAGCGCATCGCCCGCAACGTCGAACTGCTCCTGAAGCACGAATCGCACTTCGACCAGGTGGTGGACCCCGCAGGCGGTTCGTACTACGTGGAGAACCTCACGCAGTCGATCGCCGCCGAGGCCTGGAAGCTCTTCCTCGAAATCGAAGAGAAGGGCGGCTACGCCGAGGCTTACAAGGCCGGCTTCATCAAGGAGCGCGTAGAGGCTTCGGCCGCCGCCAAGGACAAGGCCATCGCAACGCGCCGCCAGACGCTGCTCGGCGCCAACCAGTTCCCCAACTTCACCGAAGTGGCCCCGAAGGAGATCACCGCCGAGGCCGTCACCCGTCCCGCTGCCGAAGGCAACGTCCTTACGCCCTACCGCGGCGCCATGGCCTTCGAGGCAATGCGCCTGCACGTGGACCGCTCGGGCAAGCAGCCCAAGGCGTTCATGCTCACCTGCGGCAACCTGGCAATGGCCCGCGCCCGCGCCCAGTTCTCGTGCAACTTCTTCGCCTGCGCCGGAATCCGCGTGCAGGACAACACCTTCTTCAAGTCGATCGAGGAGGGCGTGAAGGCCGCACTCGAATCGAAGGCCGAGATCGTGGTGGTCTGCGCTTCGGACGACGATTACGCAGAGGCCGCACCGAAGGTGAAGGAGCTGCTCGCCGGCAAAGCCATTCTCGTAGTCGCAGGCGCTCCCGCATGCGCACCCGAACTGGAGGCCCAGGGCATCACGAACTTCATCTCGGTGAAGTCGAACGTCCTGGAGACTCTGAAGTTTTATCTTAAAGAAATGGGCATCTGATCATGAGAGCTAAATTTTCAGAACTGACATATGACGGAGGCGGGCAGAAAAGCTGCTGCGCCTCGAAAGGCTGCGGACAGGTTGAGCCGTGGCTGACGGCCGAGCGCATCCCCGTCAAGGGCGCCTATACGGCCGAGGACCTCGAAGGTATGGAGCACCTGAACTACGCGGCAGGCATCGCCCCGTTCCTGCGCGGCCCCTACTCGACGATGTACGTGATGCGTCCGTGGACCATCCGCCAGTACGCCGGCTTCTCGACCGCCGAGGAGTCCAACGCATTCTACCGCCGCAACCTCGCCGCGGGACAGAAAGGTCTGTCGGTGGCCTTCGACCTGGCCACGCACCGCGGTTACGACGCCGACCACCCGCGCGTGGTGGGCGACGTGGGCAAGGCCGGCGTGTCGATCTGCTCGGTGGAGGACATGAAGGTGCTGTTCAACGGCATTCCGCTCGACCGGATGTCGGTGTCGATGACCATGAACGGCGCCGTACTGCCCATCCTGGCCTTCTACATCGTGACGGGCCTGGAGCAGGGCTGTACGCTCGACCAGCTGGCCGGTACAATCCAGAACGACATCCTCAAGGAGTTCATGGTGCGCAATACCTATATATATCCGCCCGAGTTCTCGATGCGGATCATCGCCGACATCTTCGAGTACACCTCGAAGAACATGCCCAAGTTCAACTCGATCTCGATTTCGGGTTACCACATGCAGGAGGCAGGCGCCACGAACGACATCGAGCTGGCCTACACGCTGGCCGACGGTCTGGAGTACCTCCGCGCCGGCGTCAACGCAGGCATGTCGATCGACGCCTTCGCACCGCGCCTGTCGTTCTTCTGGGCAATCGGCATGAACCACTTCATGGAGATCGCCAAGATGCGCGCAGCGCGTATGCTGTGGGCCAAGATCGTTAAACAGTTCAACCCCAAGAACCCCAAGTCGCTGGCATTGCGCACCCACTCGCAGACCTCGGGCTGGTCGCTCACCGAGCAGGACCCGTTCAACAACGTCGCCCGCACGGCCATCGAGGCCATGGGCGCCGCACTGGGACACACCCAGTCGCTGCACACCAACGCCCTGGACGAAGCCATCGCCCTGCCGACCGACTTCTCGGCGCGCATTGCGCGTAACACGCAGATCTACATCCAGGAAGAGACCAACATCTGCCGCGAGGTCGACCCGTGGGCAGGTTCCTATTACATCGAGACGCTGACCAACGAGATCGCCCACAAAGCCTGGGAGCGCATCGAGGAGGTCGAGAAGCTGGGCGGTATGGCCAAGGCCATCGAGACCGGCATTCCGAAGATGCGTATCGAGGAGGCGTCGGCCCGCAAGCAGGCCCGCATCGACTCCGGCGAGGAGAAGATCATCGGTATCAACGAATACCGCCTGGAGAAGGAGGCCCCGATCGACATTCTCGCCGTGGACAACACGGCCGTGCGCGAGAGCCAGATCAAGCGGCTCAAGGAGTTGCGCGCCAACCGCGACGAGGCTGCCGTGAAGAAGGCGCTGGCCGCCATCACCGAGTGCGTGAAGACCAAGCAGGGCAACCTGCTCGAACTGGCCGTCGAGGCCGCCAAGGTCCGCGCCTCGCTGGGCGAGATCTCCGATGCCTGCGAAGTGGTCGTAGGCCGCTACAAAGCTGTTATCCGTTCCATTTCAGGTGTTTACTCTTCAGAAGTGAAAAACGACAAATCCTTCGAGCGCGCCAAGGAGCTGTGCGCCGAATTCGCCAAGAAAGAGGGCCGTCAGCCGCGCGTGATGATCGCCAAGCTCGGCCAGGACGGACACGACCGCGGCGCCAAGGTGGTCGCCACGGGTTATGCCGACATCGGCTTCGACGTAGACATGGGTCCGCTGTTCCAGACTCCGGAGGAAGCCGCCAAGCAGGCCGTCGAAAACGACGTGCACGTAGTCGGCGTATCGTCGCTGGCCGCCGGCCACCTGACGCTCGTGCCGCAGATCATCGCCGAGCTGAAGAAACTCGGCCGCGAGGACATCATCGTCATCGTCGGCGGCGTGATCCCCGCACAGGACTACGATGAACTCTACCGCGACGGCGCCGCCGCCATCTTCGGCCCCGGTACGCCGATCGCCACGGCAGCCATCAAGATCCTCGAAATCCTGCTCGCCGAGTAAATTCCCGGCATCCGAAAAGAGAAACGCCCGGTCTTAAGACCGGGCGTTTTTTTGTTCCGAAAAGACAAGGTTCGCAAAAAATCCATATCTTTAACACGGTACTGCGTCACAAACCTTCAAAACTTCACGCTCATGAAAACCCGCTTCAAAATCGGCATCTGCCTGCTATTGGCCGCAGGATTCGCGGCCTGCGACAAAAACGAAACGCCCGTAGTCGGGCAACTGAAAGTCGAATACATAAATATGGAGGCAACCTTTGTCAGCATATATACGGAAGCCGGTAACGAAATCTACTCAAAACAAAATCCCAAATCCAACTTCACGGTGGATCTGAATCCCGGCAACTATGCCATCCTGTCAGGTTCATCAGGCAGCAGCGGCAGCGGCAAAGAGTATTTCCAGATTCAGGCCGGACGCACGACACGCGCCTCGTATCATAATTCCGGCACGCCGATCATCAACTACGAATAGCTTTCCGATTTACGCTCTGCCGCGGGTTCCGATTGCAGGGCCGAAAACAAAAAAATCCTTTTCGGAACTTTTCGGGAGGGATTTTTTTATCCGCCGGAGACTGGAACGGGAGTTTTTGCGTTATCTTTACAACTGAAACTGAAAAACACAAATTCATTCCAACGTTCCACTCTCATGAAGAAAACCCTCATTCTGTTGCTTGCCTGCTGTGCCTGCATCCGGTCGCAGGCGCAGGCTCCGGAGGCGACCGCCGCACCGGAACCCTCCGCAACCCGGACCGACAGCACCCTGACATTCCCCGAGCCCGAATTCATCGGCCAGGCGCTGGCTATCCGGCCCGACAACAGAACCGAACAACTCGTCCAGGAAAGCCTGGCCCCGCGCCACCGTTCGTCCACCGGGCAGAAACTGTTCGGCATCGGAAAGGACCACATCGACGAAATGACGCTGAAAGGCGCACAGTCCCCCGTCCGGTTCCGGAAGAGCGACGGCATCGCCTTCATCATCCGCGTTCCGGACAACCTGATCGACCCGATGTCGGTGATCAGCGTCTTCCGGTTCAAGGTCAAGAAGAAGATGCGGATCGCCGAATACGCATCGGTCGGAACCTTCGGCGACCAGCAGCGCAACACGCTGGAGCGGCAGCCCTTCACCTCGCGACGGTTCGGAAGCAGTTCCTACCTCATCATCCTCAAGGATGTCCAGGAGGGCGAATACGGCATTACGGTGGACGCATTGGGCAGTCTCAACGTTTCGACATTCGGAGTGGACGAGTAAACCCGCGTTCCATGACAAACAATCCCCGCAGCTGAAGTTGCGGGGATTGTTTTGTTCGGATGCCTATGGAATCAGAGGCAGGCCTCCAGAATCCGGCGGGCCATGGCGCCGTCGACGTTCTGCGCCTCGCCGAACCTGTCGCCCGCAGCGTTGAACCGGTGTTCGATCTCGGCAATCGTCTGCTCGTCGATGCCCTCCTCCGAAAGGCGTGTCGAGAGGCCCAGCGAACGGAAGAACGCCTCGTTGGCCGCAATCGTGCGGTCGATACGCTCCTCGTCCGAGCCTTCCGTAACGCTCCAGATGCGTTCACCGTATTGCAGCAGTTTGCCGCGTTTCTGCTCGCGTAGCACGCGCAGCGTGCCGTTGACGACGATGGCCAGCGTCGCGCCGTGCGTCAGGGAATGCAGCGCCGTCAGCTCGTGGCCGATCATGTGCGTCGCCCAGTCCTGCGTCACCCCCATGCGGATCATATCGTTCAGGGCCAGCGTCGCCGAAAGCATGTACTCCGACATCGTGTCGTAATCGCGTTCGTCCGCCAGTGCTTTGGGAGCGATCTCGACCACCGTATGCAGGATGCCTTCGGCCCAGCGGTCCATCAGCCGCGACTGCCCGGGAGTGGTCATATACTGCTCCAGCACGTGCACGAAAGTATCCGCGAGTCCGCAGGCGATCTGCCGCTTGGGCAGCGAATAGAGTGTCTCGGGATCGAGGATCGAGAAGACCGGGTAATCGCCGTAGAAAGCATACTTCTCCTTGGTTTCGTAACGCGAAATGACCGCTCCGGAGTTCATCTCGGAACCCGTGGCCGACATGGTGAGGACCGTGGCCAGCGGCACGGTCTTGCCGGCCTGACCCTTGAGCACGATGTCCCACGCATCGCCGTCGTAGAGAAGGCCCGCGGCGATGAGTTTCGTGCCGTCGATGACCGAACCGCCGCCGACAGCCAGCAGGAAGTCCACCTTCCACTCTTTGCCCAGCGCAATGGCCTTGCGGAGGGTCTCGACGGAAGGATTCGCCTCGATGCCCCAGAACTCGACCAGGTCGCGGCCTTCGAGTGCGGCGACGACCTGATCGTAGACGCCGTTACGCTTGACACTGCCCCCGCCGAAGGTCAGCATGATACGTTTTCCGGCGGGAATGAGTTTCGGCAGACGGGCGATCTGGCCCTTGCCGAAAACCAGTTTGGTAGGATTGTGATAGATGAAGTTGTTCATGGCGAATATTTATTTATTCTATATGAAGATCATGAATAACCGGACGGTTCCGAAACCGGATTGGCATATAGTTCGGCGGAGCCTTCCGAGTGTTAAAAAGGTCGTTACGACCCTAAAGATACGAAAAAAGCCGGATTGCACAGAGGATTCCCTACCAATTTTCGATCAGTGCGGCGAAAGCAGCATATTTGTGCCTGAACGAAACAGGGCGCGGATGGGCAGTACCGAAATACGTCCCATTCGCGCCCTGCAAGAGCAAGTGCAAAAGATGCACCGTAAAATCAAAAGTTTAGAAGTACTTGCCGCGCAGGTCCTGAATCTTGGCCATCTGCTGGATAGCCGGAATGGCGAACTGCTGGGCCATGCCCTCGGCCATGGCCTGGGCACGGACTTTCTCGCCTTCGGCAGTCTGCCGGTCATCAGTCGTGACATCCTCGACCTCGAAGACATAGATGCCCGAAAGTCCCTTCACGGGAGCCGACAGCACGCCCTTCTCGGCCGATGCGATGGCGCCTACCAGGCGAGGCTCCATGCCCACACCGTTCACGTAGAACGAACCGAAGGTCACGTCGGAGAACTCCTCCACCTCCGAGCCGAGGCTTGCAGCCTGCTCGGCGAGGGTCGCCCCCGAAAGGCTCTTGACGATAGATTCGTATTTCTTGTCGCGGAGCAGCTGCGAACGGATCTGGGCCGAAACCTTATCCAGCGGTGCATACTCGTTGTCGTCGATCTCGGTCAGCGTGGCGATCACGTAGTCCTTGCCCACGTTGAAAATCGCCGAAAGATCGCCCTCCTTCGCACCGTAGGCCCAACGGGCCACCTCGCGCGAATCCTCAAGGCCGCGGATCGTACGGTCGCCCTGAGCGATCGCAGCCACGCGGGGCGTCACGGCAGCCGTCGAAGCGGCATCGGCGAATGCGGCGGCCGAACCCTTGGCGTTGACCATGAACGAACCGGCCTGGTTATGTACGTCGCGGCGCGTGGCGGCCGAAGCCTCCACGGGATAGGTGATCGTAGCCACCTGCACGTGTTTCGAAGGTTTGTCGGCACGGTATACCTGCATCAGCTGGATGGCGTCGCCCGAAGCGATCTTCACGATGTCGCCCTGTTTGGCATTGGCCAGAGCGGCGGCGAACTCGCCCGAGAAAGCCGAGAAAGGCAGCACACCCACTTCACCGCCGTTGGCGGCCGTAGCGTCGTAAACCGAATAGCGGGCAGCGGTCTGCGCGAAATCGCCCCCTTTCTTCAGCACCGTCAGCAGGCTGTCGGCAAGCGCCTCCTGCGTATAGGGCAGCACGATGTGGCGCACGCCCACCGAGTCGGGAACCATCTTCGAATCGAGCACGCGGGACATCGTCCACTCGTTGTTCTTCAGCACGGGACCGTACATTTCGCCCGCCATCAGCGCCTTGGCCTCCTCGTCGGAGAGCTGTGCGGCGGAAACATAGCTGTCGGCGATCTTGCCGTTACGGTTGGCGCGGACGAAGGTCTTCACCTCCTCGGCGGCGGCGAACTCCTTACCCACCTCCGTCACGCTCTTCTCAAGCGCCAGCAGGTCATCGTCCGTGGGGGACACCTCGAATACGACATACGAAATCGTACGCGACGGGGTCTGCTTGAACTGGTTCTTATGGCTGTTGTAGTAAGCCTTCACATCACCCGACGACACCTTGACGAGCGAATCGGGAATGGCCGAGAACTTCTTGCCGGCCCACTTGCCCGAGAAAGACTTGTTGGCAGCCTCGACACCGCGGGCGACCTCCAGCGAATTGACGTAAACGCCGCCCTTCACCAGTCCGAAATACTTCTGCACCCCGCGCTCCAGACGGGCCTGCTCGTTGAGCTGCGCCCAGGCATGGGCCGCCTCGGGATTGGTCTCGGCCTGCGCGAGGAACTGGCTGATGGCAGCCACGTTATACTCGCCCGTGCGGGGATCGGCGAAAGCGTTGTAGAAAGCCTGCGAAGGATGCTGTCCGCTGACCATCGCCAGACGTTCCGGCTCAGTGACGCGAAGCCCCATCCTGTCGAAACCAGGCGTCAGCACGTGCTTGGCGATCAGCGCCTGCCAGGCGGCATTGGCCAGCATGGCCGACTGCTGCTCGTCGCTCTCCTGCACGTTGTTCTGCGACTTGATCTGCTCGTACTGGTCGTAGTACTCCGAATAGTTGATCTTCTCGCCGTCGATCACACCGACACGCGGGTCGTTGCCCGAGAAGCCCATTTCGGTCTTCAGAGAGAGGATGAATGCCAAGAGGGCCAGTGCGATGATGATCGAAAGCACGATGCCGAACTTGGTTCGTAAAGTGTTTAAACTTGCCATATAAATTGTTAATTATTCGTATTGTTTCGAATTATCAGCCAAAGGTAGTAAAATTAATTGTAAAAAGAACAGAATAAAAGCAAAAATATACGCACGCTTTGCCGCCGTAATCCCCGCCGGGGCGGGAATTTACCGGAAACACGGCGGAATCCGGCGGGCGCTACAATTTCTTCACCCGCGCCAGTTCGATGCGCGAACGCGTCGTGCGGAGAATCCGTAATTGCAGGCCGCCGATGAAAACCGTCTCTCCGGCAGAGGGAATCCCCTCGTAATTGAAGATGATGAAGCCCGCCAGCGTGTCGTACTCCTTGCTCTCCTCGATGCCGAGGTTGTATTTTTCATTCAGGTATTTCACCTCCAGGCGGCACGAGAGGACATATTCGTCGGGGCCGACCTGCTTTTCGGTGAGGTCCGGAATGTCGTGCTCGTCCTCGATCTCGCCGAAAATCTGCTCCAGCACGTCTTCGAGCGAGATGACGCCCGCCGTGCCGCCGAATTCGTCGATCACGACGGCGATGTTCGAGCGGTGCTTGATGAAATTCTCCAGCATCAGCTGCAAAGGCATGGTCTCGGGAACGAAATTGACCTCCATCATCACGTCGGCGATCTGCCGGGGCCGCGTGAAGAGGCTTTTCGAATTGACGTAGCCCACGATGTTGTCGATCGATTTGCGCCAGACGAAGATGCGCGAATATTTCGAGTCGACGAACCGCGCCGTGAGCTGTTCGATCGAGGTATCGTCGATGTCCACGGCCTCGACGTCCACGCGCGGAACCATGCAGTCCCTGACGCGCAGGTCGGCGAAATCCAGCGCGTTCTGAAAGAGTTTCAGTTCGTTGTCCGGCTCCGAATGCTGCTCCGAGTTATTCGTATCGAGCAGCGCCGCAAGGTCCTCGCGGTCGAAACTCGGAGTGATGTTCTGCTCCTCGACGCGGCGGCCCAGAAGGCGCAGGATGCCGTGGGACAGCAGCGTGGTGAAGCGCGCCACCGGATAGAGAACGACGTAGAAAAAGTAGATCACCGGCGCCAATGCGCGGTAATAGAAATTGGGATTGTTCCTGAAAATCGACTTGGGAAGGAACTCGGCGAAGAAGATGATGATGACCGTCGAAACGGCGGTATCCACGGCGACCGAGCCGCTCCGGGCGAGCTGCTCCCACCCCAGCGAAGCGTAGATGCCGCGCAGAAGCATCGACATCGACAGCGAATAGACGACCAGCGCGATGTTGTTGCCCACGAGGATCGTGGTGATATACTGTCCCGGATGACGGGCGAAAACCTCGGCAATCTGGTCGAACATGCGGTTCTGCTTGCGGTCGATCTCCAGCTTGAGGCGGTTCTTGCTCGTAAAGGCAATCTCCATCCCCGAGAAAAAAGCCGACAGCAACAGCATTACGACGATCAGGACGACGGTGGTAAGCATCGCTTTCAGTTTTTGAGTTTGAGTTCGGTAGAAACCGCCTCCTCACGCGGAACCGGACGGGCCTCCGCCCGGGAGTCGTCGAGCATTTTCAACGGCCGGCGCTCAACCTCCGCTTCGGGCCTTTCAGCCTGTCTTTCAGCCGTTCCGGCGGGAATCTCCCGGGCCGGAGCAATCGCAGCCCTTCCGGATTCGGACGCTTGAACGGCGGGCCGGCCGTCGGACGGCTTCGGAACCGGACGCACGGCCGTGGAATCCGCGGCCGTGGAATCGGCGCTTTGTTTCATCTCGACCTCCATACGGCCCTTCATACGGCGGAAACGCCAGTCCTTGAACTCCTCGTCCGACTCGAAACCTTCGCCGATGAAGACGTCGCGGCCGTTGTTCTGCACGATCTTCGAATCGACGTTCGAATAGATTTTCTTGGTCCGCGCATTCCAGAACAACTGCTGGGTGTAAAGGGTTTTGCCGTCGGATTTCTCGACGACGACGTTGCCCTTGGCCTCCCACAGTTCGCGGTTCTCGTAATAGATGGCGTAGTTGGCCGTCAGCACGGCATCCACCGTGGTCAGCGAATCGTTCTGGTACGTAGTGATCTTCACCCCCTTGCGGAATTCGCGGTAAGGCTCGCGGGCCAGCGAATAACCTTCGAGCAGCGGCGTGACGAAATGGTACGACCGGCGGCCGTTCTGCGACATCACGACCGAAAGGTCCTCGCTGTATTCGGTCATCATCGTCTCCTCGGAAGCCGAAGCGCGGCCCGTATCCTTGTCCGCACACGAGAATAGCAAGATAGCACTCCCCATCACGGAGAGTGCTACCCTGATCGTTCTTGTCATGCGTTTTCCCATCGAAACCTGTCGGGAGCGTGGTTTTTAGCGGGGACGGACAGTGGTGGTGATACCGGCGGCCGTTCCGCAGGTCACCGTATAGCGCGCACCCTCCTGCAACTCGTTGAAGAAGCACTCCTCCGAGCTGGGGAAGACCGAACGGAACTTGCCGAGGGAACTCTTGGCGTGCTCCATGTACTCCGAATCGGCCGGGAGCAGTTCGACCGCCTTGGCCATCGTATCGTAAGCGGCCCAATAGGTCGCCAGACCGGCGAAACCGCTGCACGAACCTGCCGACGAAGCATAGCACTGCGCCAGGATGAAGTACGGCACACCGTCCTCGGGATTCAGGTCGCGGGCCTGGCGCGCGGCGGCGGCAGCTCCCGGAATGTCGTTGGACACGAGGCCCACCAGCGCGATGCGCACGAGCAGTTTCTGACGCTCGGCAGGGTCCTTCTCGACATCCAGCGCCTCGTTCAGGTAGGTCTTCGCCTTCGCATAGTCCTTCTTGTTCTGGAAAGCCTGTGCCAGGAACATGGCCGTCTCCGACGAAGGTTTCACCTGGTAGTATTTCTCGGCGATCGAGAAGTAGAAATCACCGTCGCACTTGGCGCGCGACATCAGAGCCACGGCCTGCGAAAGCAGCGCCTCGTCGTCGGGAGCGGCGGCCAGCTTGCCCTTGAAGAGTCTTTCGAGATTCTCGCAGCTTGCGGCGCCGCTCAATCCGAACGCAGCGTCGAACTGGCTCTTGTACTCGGCGGCAGCGGGGTTCTTCTCGAAGAACGGCGTCAGACGGTCGTACTCGGCGATGATCTCGTCGGGCATCACCTCGTCGGTATTCCTGTAATCGTCGCAGAGGTTCGAGAAATAGGCCACGACGGTCTCGGGATCGGTGTTGTCGCCGCCGGCCTCGATGGCTGCGCGGAACGCTTCGCGGATACCCTTGCGGTCGGCGGGTTTGTACATCAGATACTCACGGGCCTTGCGGTCGAGGATATAGGGCGTGCCGTACTTGGGATGGTCGCCGAAATACTCGTTGCGCAGGTCGTAAACGATCATCAGCGAGTCGGTATAGGTGTTTTTCTCGGCGATGCTCTTGGCGCGCGCGATCTTGTTCTTATAAAGCGTGATGCCGCGCACGAAGGTATTCTGCGAAGCCTTCGGACATTTGTCGAGCAGCTCCTTGAGGTAATGCGCGGCAGCGTTGTAATCCTTGTTGTCGAGCGACTCCTTGAGGAAGTTGCTGTTCAGAATGTTCTGCTCCCGCTCCTGAGGAGTGTCACCCCAGACCGCGTACTTCGGATCACTGAAATCTTGCTGTGCCATCGCTGCGACTGCAAAAAGCGCACACGCAGCAGAAAGCAGGAATTTAACGTTTTTCATCGGTCAGATTAATTTTTGTGTTTCTATCTTTTATTTTTGCTTGCCTGTCACATCAATCGAACTTGGAGCGCATGAACCAATATTCGCCGTTCTCCATCTGTCCCGCGAAGAGCGTGAAGCCGATCGCAAACTTGAAATACTGCTGCCGGACCAGCCCCAGGCGGTCGGCGATGTTGTAACCGCGGCGACCGTACTCGACGCCGATGTCGATGGCCGAGAAGGCGCCGCGCCTCACCGGAATGCCGATGCCCGCCGTCACGGCGTACTGCGCGAGCTTGTCCCCGTTGAACGTCTGGTTGTAGGCTCCGTAGCGGAAACCCGCACGGTAGGACCAGCGTTTGAGGAAGTGACGCGCATCGTAACGGTTCGGGGTGTATTCCACACCCATCTTGATCGTGCTCGTATTGGTGTAGGCCACCTTGTATTCCGTCTTGTTCTCCCCGCTGCCGCTGGTTCCCGTCATCTCGTAGCCCGAGTTGCGGCCGCCCCAGTTCTGGAACACATAATCCACGCCGACGGCCCACCTGCCGGTCTGGTAATAGGCCCCCACGGCCAGCTGCCGGGGCAGCACCAGCTTCAGGTGCGTCGTATCGCCCTTGACGACCGTGTTGTACAGGTCGCCGATATAGAGTTTTTTCGTCACCTCCGGGTTCAGGTCGCCGCCGAAGTCGTACGTCGCGCCGAAGGTCAGGATGCGCTTCGCGTTCAGAATCGCGTTCCACTGCACGCCGACCTGCCCCTTGATGCTCGAAATGCTGTAATTGTCCTGCCCCACCGTCGAGGTGAAGGTTCCCTCGCCCGTAATGGCGGTCGGGGTCATCACGAACGTACGGTCGATGTCGCCCCAGTAATACTGTGCGGCGATACCCACCGAAAAATTCTTGAACGGCTCCCAGCCCAGGCCGACCTTGACCTCCGTCACGTCGCCCTCGCCCTGGTAGTTGTACTGAATATTGCCGACGTTGGCGTAAATGGGGTCTTCGGGATCGTATTCGTGATAATACTTGGTCCTGTAACCCACCGAACTGTAAGGCGTGAGGCTGAAACCGAGTCCCAGCCGCTTCGCCACCGGCATCTGGAAAGCGATGTCGTGAAAGTTGAACGTGTTGTAGGCCGTCCGTTTCCCGACGCCTCCGACCGTCTGGGCGTTGTAGTAGTTCTGCCCCTCCAACCCGAAGTTGAAAAGGAAAGTCTTCTGCGGAGCCGCGCTGTAAGCCGCGGGGTTGAGCAGGTTGACCGTACTCACCGAACGCATGGCCACACCCGCACCGCCCATCGAGCGCATCTGCAACGTACCGGGGGTATTCTGTTCGCCGATGCCGTACATCGTATAGGGCGAGAATGCGTTAATACTGCTTGTCTGGGCCGAAACGGCAAAAGGAAACATCGCTGCAGCCGCGACAACCAGCTTAATCAAGGTGTTCTTCACTTGCATTGTACTCTAAAATTCGATCCAATCCGCAAAAGACCAGATTACAATTTGCAAATATCGTGTTTTTAATTCTTTTCGCAAAGTATTTCGCGTCCCCGCCGGTAAAAATTACGCATAAATCGTCGATTTTTTTCTCCATCCGGGCCATATAGCCCTCAATTTCGAAGGTCAGCGAGTTCATCACCCCCAGGCGGATGGCCTCTTCGGTGGTGAGCCCCTGCAACTCCCCGCTTTCGGTCGGACCGCACAGCGGCAGGCAGGCCGTGTAGTCGTGGAGCGCCCGAAAACGGGTTTTCATCCCCGGCGAAATGCACCCGCCGCGGAACGTGTTGTCGGCCGTCACCAGGTCGATCGTGACGGCCGTGCCGAAATCGACGATCAGCACGTTGCGCCCCGGGTAAAGCACCGTGGCGCCCACGGCGGCGGCCAGCCGGTCGCGGCCCAGCGTCTCGGGCGTATGGTAGGCGTTGGCAACCGGCACGGGGGTCTGCGAGGTGAATTCCAGCAGGTAATCCGCATAGGGTCTGACCGTTTCGATCACGTCGTCCGCTTCGCCGCGCGTCGAGGCGACGACGGCCTTCGCGACCCTGCGGCCCTCCAGCAACTCGCCGAGCATCGACGGATGCAGCCGCTCCACGCAGCGCTGGGCGACGATCCGTCCGCCGTCAAAAACGGCCAACTTGACAAGGGTGTTGCCTATGTCTACGATCAGATTCAAAGCTGCTGCAGCGTTTTGTATGCGTCTTCCACGTCTTTGACATTCCTAACGGTCATCGCCAACCGATTATTGTGCTGTTTAAGCACAAATCGGTCGGGTCGCTGCGTAACCCGCTGCAACAGGGTCATAAAGGCCTCGCTCTTGTAGAAAGGCGAGTTCTCCTCGCCCACGAAATGCACGATCATCAGCCCATTCTTGACCTTCACGCGCTCCATGCCCAGACGAATGGCCTCCCAGCGCAGGCGCACGACGTTCAACAACTTCTTCGCAGCACGCGGCAGGGGACCGAAACGGTCCGTAAGACGGCTCTCGAAGGCCTGCAAAGCCTCCTCGTCCTTCGTCGAGTCGAGTTCGCGGTAGAGCTTCAGGCGTTCGGCCTGCTGCGAAACGTAGGCGTCGGGCAGCGCAGCCTCGACCTCGATGTCGATGTGCGCGTCGTCGATGAAACGCATCTGCTCCACGACCTCCTGCTCCCCGTCGCTCAGGCCCGGGACATGAAGCCCCTCGGCGCGCAGTTCGGCCACCGCCTCGTTCATAATCTTCTGGTAGGTCTCGAAACCGATGTCGGCGATGAACCCGCTTTGCTCGGCGCCCAGCAGATTGCCCGCGCCGCGGATGTCGAGGTCCTGCATGGCGATGTTGAACCCCGAACCCAGGTCGGAGAACTCCTCGATGGCCCGCAGACGCCGCCGCGCGTCGGACGACAGCAGCTCGTCGGGCGGCGAAAGCAGGTAACAGTAGCCCTTCTGGTTCGAACGCCCCACGCGGCCGCGCAGCTGGTGCAGGTCGCTCAAACCAAAGTTCTGGGCGTTGTCGACGATGATCGTATTGGCGTTGGGAATGTCGATGCCGTTCTCGACGATGGTCGTCGACACCAGCACGTCGAATTCCCCGTAGATGAAGTCCATGATGAGTTTCTCCAGCTGCTCGGCCGGCATCTTGCCGTGCCCGACGGCCACGCGGGCCTTCGGACAGAGGCGCGTGATCAGCCCCTGGAGGGCCGGCAGGTCCTCGACGCGGTTGTGGACGAAATAGACCTGGCCGCCGCGGGCGAGTTCCGCCTCGACGGCGTCGCGGATGATCTCCTCCGAGAATACGTGCGACTCGGTGAGGATCGGCTGGCGGTTGGGCGGCGGGGTCGAAATGACGGACAAGTCCCGCGAACCCATCAGCGAGAATTGCAGCGTGCGCGGAATCGGCGTGGCGGTGAGCGTCAGCGTATCGACCGAAACGCTCATCTCGGTGAGCTTTTCCTTGGCGGCGACGCCGAATTTCTGCTCCTCGTCGATGATCAGCAGCCCCAGGTCGCGGAACACGATCTGCTTGCCCAGCATCTTGTGCGTGCCGATCAGGATGTCGATCTTCCCCGAGGCGAGGTCCTCGCGGATCTGGCTGACCTCCTTCGTGGATTTGGTGCGGTTGATGTACTCCACCCTCACCGGGAAATCGCGCAGACGCTCGGTGAACGAGCGGTAGTGCTGCAAGGCGAGGATCGTCGTCGGAACCAGCACGGCGACCTGCTTGCCGTCGACGGCGGCCTTGAACGCCGCGCGGATCGCTACCTCGGTCTTTCCGAAGCCCACGTCGCCGCACACCAACCGGTCCATCGGCTGGTCCGACTCCATGTCCTTCTTGATGGCCGCCGTGGCCGACTGCTGGTCGGGGGTGTCCTCCCAGCGGAACGACGCCTCCAGCTCGTGCTGCAAATAGCTGTCGTGCGAGAAGGCGTAGCCCTTCGAGGCCTTGCGTTTGGCGTAGAGGGCGATCAGTTCGCGCGAAATGTCCTTGACGGCCTTCTTGGTGGCGTTCTTCAGCTTCTGCCAGGCGCCGTTGCCCAGTTTGTAGACCTTCGGCGGCTCGCCGTCGCCCGACTTGTAGCGCGAAATGCGGTGGAGCGAGTGCACGTTGACGAACAGCACGTCGCCGTCCTTGTAGACCAGCTTGATCGCCTCCTGCATGCGTCCGTCGCCCGCGGCGATCTTCACCAGCCCGTCGAAACGGCCCACGCCGTGGTCGATATGCACCACGTAGTCGCCCGGGCGCAGCTGGTTCAGCTCGGCGACGGTCATCTGCTCGTCGCGCCGGATCTCGCCGTTGATGCGGTAACGCTGGTAGCGGTCGAAAATCTGGTGGTCGGTGTAGAGGCACAGTTTCAGGTCGTTGTCCACGAACCCCTCGTGCAGGGTCGTCGACAGCGACCGCACGACGGCCTGTCCGCGGCCGATCTGGTGGAAAATATTTTCGAGACGCTCGACCTGCGCCTTGTTCTCCGAAAGTATATAGGTATCGTAACCCCGCAGCGCACCCCGGATCATGTCGTCGGCCAGCATCTCGAAATTTTTATTGAATTTCGGCTGGGGCGACGTCGCGAACTTCACCGTTGCGGCCGCGGGCCGCTCGGGAAGATTGTCGCGCAGCAGGAAAATCCGGCTTCCGGAAAGGTCGGCCACGAGCGAGTTGCGGCTCGTCAGCAGCGAGTCGATCTCATCGGGATGCTCCATGTCCGAGAGCGTCCTGCGGCGGATGTCGTTGACCCTCCGCAACACGAAATCGGCGTCGTAGAACCACCAGGAAGCCTCCGCGCCCGCAAACCGCGCGAAGGAGACCTTCGCCGCGGCGGGCGTCCCGGCGTTCAGGTCGGGGATGATCTCCACACGCTCCAGCCTGTCCGACGACAGCTGGCTCGAAATGTTGAACCGCCGGATCGAGTCGACTTCGTCGCCGAAGAAATCCAGTCGGTAGGGTTTGCTCTCCGAATAGGAGAAGACGTCGACGATACCGCCGCGCACCGAGTACTGGCCGGGTTCGTAGACGAAATCCACGCGCGTAAACGAAGCATCGACGAGCGCCTGCTCCAGCACCTCGATCGAAATCCGGTCGCCGACCCTCACGGTGATCGTCTCCCGTTGCAGGGCTTCGGCGTCGGCGACCCGCTCGGCCAGCGCCTCGGGGCAGGTGCAGACCACCAGGTAGCCCTTCCCCGTGAAATTCCGCACGGCGTGCATCGTCGCCGTACGCTGCACCACGCCCTGCGCATCCTCGGCGCCGTAGGCCGCCGAACGTTTCCAGGACGAGGGGAAGAAATAAACCTGCCGTTCGTCCAGCAGGTTGTAGAAGTCGTTCAGGAGGTAGGCTGCGGCGTCACGGTCCTCGGCGACAAAGACATGCACGCCCCCGGATTCGGCCACGGCCGCCGCGGCATAAAACGAAAGAGCGCCGCCGACCAGCTCTTCGAGGTGGACGGTAGCACTCCTGTTTTCATATTCGCGGCACAGTCTGCCGAGGGCTTTCGACCCGGCGGCGAACTGCGCCAGCTGCTCGCGGGCGGTTGCCATACCTTATTTGGTTATAAGGTCGTTATCCTTCTTGTCATGGTAGTGGATTTCGACGATCCCGACACTCTGGTCCTCGGCGATCTGAAGGCGCACCTTGTACTTCCACTCCCAGCGGCGGCGCAGCGACCAGAGGCCCTTTCGGAGGAACGCCGCCACGTAAGGACTGACGACCAGCTTGATGAACTTGTGTCCGCGGTCCTGCGTGAGGAACGAAATCTGGTTCTCGATCTTCTTGTCCAGCAGCACCGTAGGTTCGATCTTACCCGAGCCGTTGCACGTCGGGCAGACGTCCGAAACGCTCTCGACGGCCACGGGGCGCACCCGCTGGCGTGTGATCTGCATCAGCCCGAATTTCGTGAGCGGCAGCACCGTGTGCTTGGCCTTGTCGGTGGCCATCAGTTTCACCATCTCGTCGAACAGCGCCTGTTTGTTCTGCGCCTTGTGCAGGTCGATAAAGTCGATGATGACGATGCCTCCGAGGTCCCTCAACCGCAGCTGGCGGGCGATCTCCTTCGCCGCGGCGAGGTTCACGTCCATGGCGGTCTGCTCCTGATTGTCCTCGGCCTTGGTGCGGTTGCCCGAGTTGACGTCGATGACGTTCATGGCCTCGGTATGTTCGATGATCAGGTAAGCGCCGCGTTTGAGCGACACGTACTTGGCGAACAGCGACTTGATCTGCTTCGAAATGTCGAAGTTGTCGAAAATGGGCACGTTGCCCCTGTAGAGTTTGACGATCTTCTCCTTCTCGGGGTCGATCTGGCGGATATAGTCGCGGATGTCCTTGAACATCGCCTCGTCGTCGACGGCGATCTGCGAGAAGGAGCCGTTCAGCGAGTCGCGGATGATCGTGTTGGCACGGTTCATCTCGCTCATCAGCTGCGCCGGGACCGACGCCGCGTTCTTCTTGATCGCCGCGCAGGTCTTGCGCCAGCGGTCGATCTGGGTCTGGATGTCGTGCTCGATGTCCTCGTCCTTGGCCTCCATGGCCGCCGTGCGGATGATGACGCCGAAATTCTTCGGCAGCACCGCCGCGGCGATGCGCTTGAGGCGCTTCTTCTCATCCGCCGAGCGGATTTTCTGCGAAAGGAAAACCTTCGAGGTGAAGGGGACCAGCACCACGTTGCGGCCGGCCAGCGAAATGTCGGCCGTCAGGCGCGGACCTTTGGTCGAAATGGCCTCCTTGGCCACCTGGACCATGATCTGCTGTCCCACCTGGAGGTATTCGCCGATCTTCCCGGTCTTCTCGACGGGCGGTTCGAGTTTCATGCTCTCGACGCGTAATCCCCGCTTTCCGGGCTGCTGCGAGGCGACGAGCTTCTGCAGCGAGGGGAACTGCGGCCCCAGGTCGAGGTAGTGGATAAAGGCGTCCTTTTCGTGCCCGATGTTGACGAATGCCGCGTTCAGTCCCGGCATGATCTTGCGCACCTTCCCGAGGTAGATGTCCCCCACGGCAAAGCCCGTCTGGCACTGCTCCTTGTTCAACTCGACGAGCACCTTGTCCTCGCACATGGCGATCGAGATCTCGGTCGGGTTTACGTTTACGATTAATTCTCTGTTCATCTATCGTGTGCCGCGCTCCGGGAAACCGGGCGCGGTATGGCTGAAATTAGTACTGAAGCCGCGTTTTGCTGTGAAGTGGCGGCGAACTCCAAAGGGAAAAATGGATGCCGGAAACATCCGGCGGAACGCGGGGTCCGGCATCCGGAAAACCCGCGAAAGAGGCGGAAAAACCGCCCGAAAAATCGGAAACCCGAAAATAGGTAAAGCTAAAAGAACCCTTTGGCCCCTTTAGCTTTATCTATCGTTAGCACAAAGGTGCTACCCTACTTTTTCTTGTGACGGTTCTTACGAAGACGTTTTTTCCGCTTGTGGGTAGCCATCTTGTGACGCTTATGCTTCTTTCCGTTTGGCATAGTCCTTAAATTTTAAGAGGTTCTTTATTTATCCGTTATTTCACCTTCGCTGCGAAGCTCTTTGCGGGCTTGAAAGCGGGGATGTTGTGTTCGGGAATGGTGATCGTCGTGTTCTTCGAGATGTTGCGGGCAACTTTCTTGGCACGCTTCTTCACGATGAAGCTGCCGAAACCACGGAGATACACGTTATTCTTCTGGGTGAGCGACGTCTTGATGCTCTCCATGAAAGCCTCGACGATAGCCTGCACCTGCACCTTCTCAACGCCGGTGCTTTTAGCGATTTCGCTTACGATATCTGCCTTTGTCATGTTTATATAGTATTTAAAATTAAGTTCATCCAAAATGATTCGGACTGCAAATATACGCTTTATTTACATATCCGCCAATAATCGGCAATTTTTTTTCACTTTTTTCCCGCGGCAGTGTAGTCTGCACGTTCACAACACGATAACAAATATCGGGCAAAACCCGGGCCAAAATTAAAATATTCTATATCAGTTATTTATTCCGAAGGCTCGACGCAAACGCCAAAAAACCATTAAACAACTGTATTACAAACACATATTAAACACATATCCCGACAGAATAAAGAATAAAGTCATCACTCCGAAGAATATCCCGATCAGCCGCCATGTCATCACCTTTTTCAACATCGTGGCTTCCGGCAACGACAACCCGACAACGCCCATCATAAAGGCGATAGCCGTCCCCAGCGGAATGCCTTTGGTCACGAAGACCTGCACCACTGGAACGATTCCGGCGGCGTTGGCATACATCGGTACGGCGCAAACGACAGCCAGTGGCACGGCAAACCAATTGTCTTTCGACATATATTGCTCGAAAAATCCTTCGGGCACATACCCGTGCATCGCCGCACCTGCACCGATACCGATCAACACATATACCAGCACACCCCGCACAATACCCCACGCATCGCGCACAATGACGGGAAGCCGTCGAACGAACGGCGTGCGCTCTTCGGTCCAAACTTCCGATTTCGTATCGGACTGCGCCTGCAACTGCCGCACCCACGGCGAAAGATAGCGCTCCAACTTGAAGCGGCCGAGTACGAAGCCGCCGATCATGCCGAGCAGAATGCCGCTCACGACATAAATCGCCGTCGCCCGCATGCCGAACGAACCAAGGAACATCGCCACAGCAACCTCATTCACAAGCGGCGAGGTAATCAGAAACGCAAATGTCACACCCAAAGGAATCCCGCCCTTGACAAAACCGATGAACAACGGGATCGACGAGCAGGAGCAAAACGGTGTGATAGCCCCGAACAGCGATGCAAAAAGGTATTGAAACCCGTACAGTTTGCGGGTCGCAAGGTAATGGCGCAGATTGTCAATCGGAAAATAGGCATTGACGATTCCCATTACCATACTGATCAAGAACAGCAGGATCAGAATTTTGACACTGTCGTAGAAAAAGAAATTGACAGCACTTCCGAAATGTGTTTCGGCACTCATCCCGAATACGCCGTAGACAAGCCGGTCGGCAAATCGTTGAATCATCGTTTTAACAGAAATAAATTACTCCATAATAAATGCCCACGGCTATAAAAAGCAAGCCTACAATCCGTGTGAACCACTTTTGAATCGCCTGCATCCGGTTGTAGAATGCGCCCAACCCGGCAACGCTGTACGCCAGCAGCCATGCGACGATTACCACAGGAAGCCCCGTAGCGACAGCGAATACGGCAGGCAGGAGATAACCGCCCGTTTCTGCGGCCGACATCGGAATAAGCATTCCGAAATAGAAAACGCCGCTCGTCGGGCAGAACGCCAGAGAAAAAAGAATGCCGAGCCACAGCGCACCCCATCCGCCACCCCGCCCCATCCGCTCGCCGCGCCCCGAGAATCCGAAATTCGGCAGATTGAGCCGATGTCCGAAGAGCATAAACAATCCGATCAGAATCAGTGCCGGAGCGATCAGCAGTTCGCCCCATTTGCCGATTGCCTTCTGAATGGCGAAAACACTCGCCCCCGCACGCAACACAGCAATCAGCACCGCACCCAGCAACGTGTAGGCCGCGACACGTCCGAGCGTGTAAAGCAAACCGCTGAAGAAAATGCGGCGGCGGTTTTCCAAATCCTTCGAGATATAACCCACCGCGGCGATGTTCGTCGCCAGCGGGCAGGGGCTTACGGCGGTCAGCAGGCCGAGCAGAAAAGCTGTCAGTATCGGAACGGTCGAGCCGTCCAGCAAGTGCTGCAAATATTCCATACCTATTCGCCCAACTGTTTTCGAATTTCGGCACAGAGTTCCGCTTTAAATTGCTCCGGATTCGTGCGAGCATTGGCAAAGGCGAACTGCGTCAAATCGGTTACGGTTTCTTTCCCGTCCCGCCATTTATTCAGCAACAGCGCCGACCACGTTACTTCATACCTGTCGGCCAACGTTTCATTTTCCGGCTTTGCAATGTCGATAATACGAAAATACACCTCTCCGGCCCCTACCTGCCCGGCGAAATCGGTTTCGGCGACCTCTTTCACGCCGGTTTCAATCGCGATACAAGTTGCGCAGCGTTTTGCCCCGTAGAAACAAAGCACTTCGACACAATCATCCTGCTGTCTGTCGGCAACGGTTTTTCGCGGATGATTTCCGCAGGCGGCAAATACTGCGGCAGCCACAAGCAACAATAATCTTTTCATGGCGAATTATTTTGTCAGCAGTTCCTTGACCTCTGCAAGCGATAATTTTCGCCCTTTGGCTACGACCTGCTCATCCACGACCAATGCCGGCAGGGTCATCACATTGTAGGACATAATCTTCATAATATCCTCTTCCTTTACGACCGTTGCAGTCAATTCCAACTCGGCGACCGCCTGCTTTACCGTTTCGTGGAGTACCTTGCATCCGGCGCACCCCGTTCCCAATACCTTAATCTCCATATCTGTTTTTCATTAGATGTAATTCGCCGAACAACGAACAATGCCGATAAAAAAAAACGTTCATCCGCAGCAGGAATCTTTGTCCTTACAGTCACAGAAGAAACCGACAAAAAGATTGCGCGCCACCGTCCAATTCGCACGGTTGATACAATAACGGACTTTCGGTGTTTCAATTTCACCCTGTATCAATCCGGCCTCTTTCAACTCCTTGAGATGCTGCGATACGGTTGCCTTGGCAATCGGCAGTACTTCGTGGATATCCCCGAAAAAGCAACTGTCCTGCCTGACAAGGAATTGCAGAATAGCCATCCGTGCCGGATGCCCCATCGCCTTGGCAAAGCGGGCGATTTGTTCCTCCTGGTCCGTATAGGTCTTTTTCGTCATATCCGTCATTATTGTTCGCAAATATACGAACAATATTCCGTTCCAGCAAAAAATTACCGCAATATTCACACAAAACCGGAGCCGACCCAATAAACCGCGGGGTTTTTGCGTTTGATGATAAAAACATTAATTTTGCAAATTCTAAATCCGATAACGGTATGGTCAAAATACTCTGGGTCGACGACGAAGTCGAACTGCTGAAACCCCACGTGCTGTTCCTGCGGCAGAAAGGCTACGAGGTGGACACCTGCAACAACGGATACGACGCGATCGACATGGCCTCCGAAGGAGCCTACGACCTGATCATCCTCGACGAAATGATGCCCGGCATGACGGGACTCGAAACCCTTCCCAAGATCAAGGAGGTGCGCCCCACAACGCCCGTGATCATGGTCACCAAGAGCGAGGAGGAGAACATCATGGACAAGGCCGTGGGGTCGAAGATCGCCGACTACCTCATCAAACCCGTCAACCCCAACCAGGTGCTGCTCTCGATCAAGAAGAACGTGCACCAGCAGCAGCTGGTGACCGAGCAGACCACCGCCGACTACCGTTCGGAGTTCGGCCGCATCTCGTCCTCGCTCCAGATGGCCGACACGTTCCAGGACTGGTGCGCGCTCTACCGCAAGCTCACCGCGTGGGAGGTCGAACTGGCCGAATCCACCGACCAGAGCATCAAGGAGGTGCTGACCTACCAGAAGAGCGAGGCCAACCAGGAGTTCTGCAAATTCGTGCGCCGCAACTACTACAACTGGATCAACAAGCGTTCGGACGACACCCCTGTGATGTCGCATACGCTCATGCGCACCAATATCTTCCCCGTCGCCGACGAGAATCCCAAAACCACGCTGCTGCTGATCGACAATTTCCGCTACGACCAGTGGCGGTCGATTTCGTCGCTGCTGCGGGGCTGGTACGACGTGGCGCAGGACGACTTCTACTGCGCCATCCTCCCCACGGCCACGCAGTACGCCCGCAACGCCGTCTTCGCGGGGCTGATGCCGCTGGCCATCGACAAGCTGATGCCCAACAAGTGGCTCAACGACAACGAGGAGGGCGGCAAAAACCAGTACGAGGAGGAGTTTTTGAAGCGGCTGATGAGCCAGAACGGCAAGTCGTGGAAGTTTTCGTTCGACAAACTGGTGCGCCCGGAGCAGGGCCGCAAGCTGGTGGACAACATCCAGAAGGTCTACGACGCCGACTTCTCGGTCATCGTCTACAACTTCCTCGACATCCTCTCGCACGCACGTACCGAGACCGACATCATCCGCGAACTCACGGAGGACGACGCGGCGTTCCGCTCGCTGACGCGCTCGTGGTTCGAGCATTCGGACCTCTACACCATCCTCAAGCTCCTCTCCGAACGGGGACACACCGTCGTCATCACCTCGGACCACGGCACGATCCGCGTGGACAACCCGGTGAAGGTGACCGGCGACCGCGAGACCTCGGCCAACCTGCGCTACAAGACGGGCCGCAACCTCGCGTACAACTCCCGCGAAGTCTACGAGATCCTGAAACCCGAGGACGTGCAGCTGCCGTCGAGCAACCTAACGTCGAGCTACATCTTCGCCTACAACACCGATTTTCTCGTCTACAACAACGACGCGAACCGCCACATCCGCTACTACCGCAACACGTTCCAGCACGGCGGCATTTCGATGGAGGAGATGATCGTACCGTATATCGTTCTAAAGCCAAAACAATAGATGAAAACCATTCACATCACCTCGCAGGACGAGCTTCCGCAGGTCGCCGGGGCGATCATCGGCTCGCTGGGCCGCCGCACGGTGGTCGCCTTCCGCGGCGAGATGGGCGCGGGTAAAACCACGCTCATCCGTGAAATCGCCGCAGAACTCGGGGCCGCCGACACCGTGACCAGCCCCACGTTCGCCATCGTCAACCAATACAAGGGCGAGGGCAACCGACGCATCCACCATTTCGATTTCTACCGCATCAACGACCTGCGCGAAGCCTTCGACTTCGGTTACGAGGAGTATTTCTACTCGGGGGACCTGTGCCTGGTGGAGTGGCCCGAGAAGATCGAGCAGCTGCTTCCCGACAACGTGATGACGGTGCGCATCACCGTCGACAGCGACACGGCGCGCACCTTCGAGATCGACTGACCGGCCCCGGCATGGGGGGGGGTATTCGCCCGCAAGATCGCCGACGACACCAACCTCGCCCGATTCCGGAAAGTCGTCCTCGGCGAATGAAGACCCGATTGCGGGACGGATCGTTGCGGTTCGGTATTGGTAGGTAAAGAGAAGCGCAGGAAAGAGTAAATATCTTGTTTGCAGGTATTTAATTCTCTGTTCTGCATCTGTTTCGAGCAATAAAATTGCAGAAATGGGCAGGATTAACGGTGAGTTGTGTTACTTATCCGTTACCTGCCCGAAATGCTTTGATTTACACTAAAGTGTTTGTTTTCAGCTTATTGCGTCGGATTTCCGCATAACAAATAACCTGACTTAACGTTTAACAAATCCACAAAGTTCAGGTTATCATGCAACGCAGCACTTTCAAAGTCCTTTTCTACGTGAAAAGGCAGTCGGAAAAACATGGTCAGGTTCCCGTCATGGGCCGTATCACGATTAATGGTACGATGTCGCAGTTCAGCTGCAAACTCACCGTTCGCTCCACCCTTTGGGATGCCAAGGCGAACAAGGCTTCCGGTAAGAGCCTCGAAGCTCAGCGTCTCAATGAAAAACTGGAAAATATCAAGACTAATATCGGCAAGCAGTACCAGCGGCTCTGCGACCGGGATTCGTATGTTACGGCCGAAAAAGTCCGCAACGCCTTCCTCGGTATGGGCGACGACTGCCGCCTGCTGTTGCAGACCTTCGACGAATACCTTGCAGGGTTCCTCAAACGTGTGGGCAAAGACCGCGCCTATTCGAGCTATGACAATTACCGCAAACGCCGTAACCGGCTTGCCTCTTTCCTCGAATACGAATACCGTGTAAAAGATATTCCTTTCAAAGAGCTGAAGCGGGATTTCATCGAAAAGTTTGTAGTCTACCTCTCCTCGGTACAAGGGATGCGTTCCGGGACGATCCATTCGACTATCAAGAAACTGAAGCTGATGACCTACACGGCGTATAAGAACGGCTGGATTCCCACCGATCCTTTCGCAGGTTTCTACGTCAGGCCGGAGTACTCGGAACGTCGCTACCTCTCGGCTTCGGAATTGCAGGCTGTCATGGATGTCAGGCTCCCCAACTATCGGACAGGCATCAACCGGGATGCCTTCGTCTTCTGCGCCTTCACGGGCCTGAGCCATGCGGACGTGGTGAAACTTACCCATGCGGACATCCATACGGACGATAACGGAGAGCGGTGGATCATCGACAGGCGCCAGAAGACAGGTACGCAGTTCCGGGTCAAACTGCTTCCCGTCGCAGAAATGCTCTACGACCGTTATAAGGAGATGCATCTTGCGGGAGACCGGGTCTTCCCGCTCAAAGGGACCTACAATACGCTGAACATGTCGCTGAGGCATGTTGCCAGACATGCCGGTCTGTCGTTCAATCCGACAATCCACATGGCCCGGCATACCTTTGCCACGACGGTCACGCTCACGCAGGGCGTGCCACTGGAAACGGTCTGCAAGATGCTGGGACATAAACGGATCACCACGACCCAAATCTATGCTAAGATCACCAATGATAAAATCGGACAGGATATGGCGGCATTAAGCGAGAAACTCAGCAGCGTCTTCAAGGTCGCACAGTAATGGCCTACGATCTTACAGCTAGTTCGATTTCCGATCTTGCTTCGTCAATGGCAGGGTAATTTTCGATGTAAGTTTTCCCGCCGGCAGGGAATTAAACGCCGGAGATGAAAATACGCAAGGCCATGCGAATCGCCCAAAGGGCGAGCCTTGCGTATTTTCATCTCCGGCATTTTGCTGAACGCTACCGTCGGAAAAGGCGATATTCTGCGGCTCCTGACGATCCGGTTCTGATGTTCAGCCGCGAGCGGCCTGCCCGTTCGACGGCCCCTTCCGTCCTGCTATCTGGCGTCGAAATACCTCCGCTTTTTCAAAACGGCCTTCTGTTGTTCTTCTTTTCGTGGAGATAATTCAGCTCGTCGCTGTAAATGTCCATGACGAACCGCAGCATATTGTCAACCAATGCCGTAAGCCTTGTACTCTCATTCCCTAACAGGTGGAGTATTTCCGATACTTTGTGCTTGGTTCGGGTACTGACATAGATCGCCGATCGGTTGCGGCAATCCACCGGCGCGAAGAAGGTGCGTTCGAAATCCGGCAGCGCGAGCTTTTTACGACGGAATCCGGCCGGTTCCTTTACGCCACTCGTTTGGGTGTCGACATCTGTTTTTTCAGCAACCGCTACCGATACTACGGATGCAGTTGCCGATGTCTTTTCCTCGGGATCGTCCGTATTTTCCTCTTCCGGTTCGGGAATCCGGCGGACGACTTTCGAATCCAAAGAAGCTTGTCCGGCGATCATCTGACGCATCAATTCTTCGTCGACTTCGATACGGGAACGTTTCGGAGGTTCTGTTGCGGATTTGTCAGTTTCTTTTAATGAATCCATGGTACAACGTTTTTAAGATTGAATGTTCGTTTTGCAGTCGTAAAGCATGTGTGTGCGGTTTTATGTTTTAAACCATTCAAAATACCGTTTTCTGTTTAATGCGGTTTATATCGGAATAATGAACGGAATAAGAAAACCGACCTTTCATGCTGCAAGATACAACCGGGTGAAATACCTCGGTTCCGCTGTCCGCTCACGACCGCTCCAGTCCGCACCGATGGCTTTTTTTTGCGCCCGGACGGTTGTAATATTGCACCCGGGAAAGACCCGCCCTCGAAAGCCGTAGCGGAGATTTGGCAAAGTTTTTTCGAAAATTTTTCCGCCGCGGAGTTTTACCATCGTCAGATGGTAGCGAGCTGTACCTTTGTATGCCGAAAAGTTTTTCGGCATACGAAAGGTGCTCGCTCTGCGAGGCCGGGTGGCGTTCCCGAGTCACGCCACTTAAACTACCAGACTGATGACAACCACGAAAAAGAGGATCGGACGCCCGACAACGACAGATCCCAGAGTCCACAGGTATAATTTCAAACTCACCACGGAAGAGAATATCCGCTTTAAGCAGATGCTTTGTAAGGCAGGATTGGAACATAACCGCAGCCGGTTTATCGTCAAACGAATCTTCGCCGAGGAGTTCGTTGTCGTTAAACGCGACCCTTCCAAAGTGCAGTTCGTCGCACGGCTGAACGACTTTTATTACCAATTTCAAAAGCTCGGGAACAACTATAACCAGATTGTAAAGGTCATCAATTCGCACTTTTCCAACATCGCGATCCCGCATCAGATCGCCGCATTGGAACAGCGAACGAGAGAATTAAAGGCTCTGAGTATCGAGATTCTGAGCCTTGCAAAACAGGCTAAGGAATGGTTGCGAATATAAGATCGGGTTCTTCGCCCGACCGACAGCGTTATCGGAATCAAATATAGAATTGCACGCATGCTCGTTACCTTGGCCCGGCACAACTTTAACAACAACAAACGTATGGCAAGCGTAAAAGTAAAATTCCGGGCCTCGTCCGTTGCGGATCGGGAAGGCCGACTGTTCTATCAGATAATCCATAACCGTGTAACCCGGCAGATCAGCAGCGGTCATAAGCTGTTTCCGTCGGAATGGGACGTTCTGCAGCGGAACATACTCCCGCCGAACTGCGAAGGCCCCCGACACGTTTACCTTGTCGCATTGAAGAGCCGGATAGCGAACGACAAAGCCCGTCTGGAACGCATTATCTCCCGGTTGGAGCATACGGGCGAAAGCTATACTGCCGGGGATGTGGCGGCACGCTATCTTACGCCTTCGGATGCCGGAGGCTTTCTCTCTTTCGCACGGAGTCTTGTCGGGCAGTTGAGACAGATCGGGAAAATCCGCACGAGCGAACGCTACACGACCGTCTTGAACAACTTCGGGCGTTTCCGCAGGAATACCGAGGTATCTTGGGATGAAATGGACTCCGACCTGATGATCGAATACGAAACTTATCTCAAATCGAGGGGCGTATGCCCGAATACCTCTTCCTACTATATGCGGGGGCTGCGTGCCATTTACAACCGTGCTGTCGAAAAGGGAATGACGGTACAGCGCGATCCGTTCAAGTACGTTTATACGGGCATCGGCAAAACGGTCAAGCGGGCGGTACCTTTGAAAGTCATCCGCCAAATCCGGGATCTGGACTTGGCGCTGTTCCCGACGATGGATTTCGCCCGCGACATTTTCATGTTCTCATTCTACACTCGGGGAATGTCGTTCATCGACATGGCTTATCTGAAGAAGAAAGACTTGCAAAACGGCATACTCTCTTATCGCAGGCAGAAAACGGGACAGCAGCTGTTCGTCAAATGGGAAAAACCCATGCAGGAAATTGTCGACAAATACGATACGGTTGGCACTCCCTATCTGCTGCCGGTGATTAAAGACATGAATGCCGACGCCCGCCGGCAGTACAAGAATGCGGCGCATCTGGTAAATGACAAATTGAAAAAGTTGGGTGTGCGATTGGGACTGGACATACCCTTGACGAGCTACGTCGCCCGTCACGGGTGGGCTTCCATCGCCAGAAGCAGGAACATTCCGCTTGCGACCATCAGCGAAGCAATGGGGCACGATTCTGAAAAGACCACGCGAATTTATCTCGCCTCTTTGGACACATCTTCCGTAGACAAGGCGAACAGTCAAATTCTGAAAGCATTGTAACTGTACAAAGATTTTTATTCAACCGGATTTCATCCGGAAATCTCTTTTAAGATTTATTCTTGAAAGAGATATTTTTTCCGGCGGATCAATCCACCGGAAAATCTCTCTCTCCGGAAGGAATAGGTAAGGCGGTAGCGATAATTAAAGAAATAAACGACGGTTAAGTTCCCGAAATAGCATTTGACGGACTGACAGATAGATACAACTTCTCTTTCCGAGAGAAATAGCGAAATGATTGGCGTTTATTATCAGCGCCTTACACACGAAAGCCTCAGGATTGGTTCAACAAATTCTATTAATGGCTCAACATTCCGAACTGAAATGACCGGGATAATTTTATTTTTCACCGGATTTCGTTGTCGTATTTCATATTTTTCATAACTTTGCGGCAGTATGATATTTCTCTCGGAAAGAGAAAGAGCGTAAAACGAGCAGAATATCTTTTTACGGATTTGCGGAATAGATGATTGGTATTCCGGCGGAAATAAACATAAACGACTGTAATACATGCCAAACTGTAATACATGCCAATATACAGATTGGCATGAACTAAAGGCATGTGCCTTTACTGAAAGGACAAACATAAGTAATGTATGGACATCGCCTCGCCCAATACGGAAGAAGTCACGGCCGTCCGCTGGTTCGTCATGCGGGCCTACAAAAGCGAAAAGAGAGCGGAGGAGAAACTCAAAGGCAGAGACGGACTGGAATATTTTATTCCGAAATGTTATGCCGTGAGGGTTTATCATGGAGTGAAATCGAAACGCCTCGTTCCGGTCATTCCGAATCTCGTATTCGTACATGCCAGCCGCATACAGATCACGGATTTCAAGAAACGCCATAATTTCCTGCAATTCGTGATGTGGGAGAAAAGTACGGGCATGGAATATCTCGTTGTTCCGGATGACCAGATGGAGAATTTTATCAAGGTTTCCTCCCAATACGAAGAAAATATCTCCTACTACAATCCGGATGAGCTCGACCTTCAAAAGGGAAGACGGGTGCGTATTCACGGCGGAAAGCTCAATGGAGTAACGGGCATATTCATGCAGGTGCAGGGCAAGAGAAACCGCCGGGTCGTCGTCCTGCTGGAAGGTATCATGGCCGTAGCTGCGGAGGTGCATCCCGACTTGATTGAGGTTATTTCCTGATTGTAGTTCATCCACCAAGCAAAGCACAGATACATCGAATTAGAAAACTATGAACGGTAAACCGAATGTCGAGCCTCCTTGGATGTCGCTGAAGCGTCTGGTCGAAACCCGCATGTTCGATATCCTTCGAAAGGAACAGGGCAACAGAAAGTATATCCGCTTATACGGTGCCGGAGAATATTGGCACGCCTTCGAAGAGTCGGCCTTTCAGTTAAGCCGAATATTTACGGAATATGAAACAACGCTTTTCAGCCATAAGGACCATCCCTTTCCGGTGGTGATGGCCAGCATCCCGGACAACGAGCTGCGGTCTTACATCCGGCAGCATATTCCGGTTTGCGACAGGTCCGATTACAAGAAACTGTTGGTCGCGGAACTTTCCGTCTCGGAATACCGCGCATGGCATGAACACGCGGTGAAAGAGTTTTTATAAAAGTTTCTTTGAAAAAGTTACATCCTTAATCCGGATTTTTGATTTATTCCGAGGAATATGTTTTAATGGAGCAAGAACAGCTACAGTTGGTTGTCTCTGGATCCAGCCCGCCTCAAATTCAACATCTTAATATATTTCCTTTGATAATGAATGCCGATATAGTAACACTCAATGAATGCAAAAACGACGGGACTTTTTTGCATCTCTATTTTGATAAATCTATGAATGTTTGGGCGGCATATGGTCTTTCTGCTTATAGGTTGCGATTGTTCGGAAAATCCAATGGTTGTAATAATCTTCGGGAATTTTCAAAAGAACTACAGATGCCGTGCACAATAGTAGGAGAAGATGCGATTCCCTGTTTGCTACAGCATGCGACCGTATTGCAGCAAATGAACGATTCATATCTGCAGATTCGCATGCAGGATACTGCGGACATAAGCGCCTACACGAAATGGACCAATAAACTGAAGGGACAACTGCCGAATCAGGATGACGATATAATTGTTGTTACGCCTATCAGCAAGTATGTCCCCAAAGACCGGTTTATTCCGGATGGAATGTCTTCATTTTCACGTCAGATAAAACGTATCGGTGACTGTATTCTGGCATTTGTCGCGCTCGTACTGTTTTCTCCGCTCTTCCTGCTTTGCTACATTGCGGTCAAACGAGAGGACGGTGGACCTGCTATCTTCAAGCAGGAGCGGATCGGTCGGTTCGGGCGTCCGTTCAATATTTACAAATTCCGTTCGATGCGGCTCGACGCCGAAAAGTTCGGCCCCCAGTTGAGCCATAGCGGCGGCGAGGACGATCCGCGTCTGACGAAAGTGGGGCGTTTCCTGCGCGCCCATCATCTGGACGAACTGCCGCAGTTATGGAATGTGTTCTGCGGCGATATGGCCTTTATCGGTCCGCGTCCGGAGCGTAAATTTTACATCGACCAAATTCTCGAACATGATATACGCTATACATACCTGTATCAAATCCGTCCGGGTGTAACCTCTTATGCGACGCTATACAACGGATATACGGATACGATGGAGAAGATGTTACGGCGTCTGGAATACGACCTCTATTACCTAAGCCATCGCTCATGGTGGCTGGACTTTCGGATTCTGACCAACACTTTCTGCTCGATTGTTTTCGGGAAAAGGTTCTAACCAAATGCAATGTTTACAGTTCTAAAAAAGCATCTGTCGGGAAATGGGCGCAGTTCCCTTGTAATGAAAAATATCATAGGCTCATTCCTACTGAAAGGGATAAGTATTCTCATCTCCTTGCAGATTGTTCCTATGACATTGAATTACATTAATCCTACCCGCTATGGAATTTGGATAACACTGAGTTCTATTGTCGCCTGGCTGTCTTATTTTGATTTGGGATTTTCACACGGATTTCGGAACCGGTTTGCCGAAGCGATGGCTAAAAATCAAATAGAATTGGCAAAGGAATATGTAAGTACTACCTATGCGCTATTGGCAACTGTATTCTCCAGTATTCTTTTGGTAGCTTTACTAATAAATAACTATCTGAACTGGAGTTTAATACTCAATATAGATTCCTCATATAACGAAGAACTCAAACGAGTCGTCGCTGTATTATTATGCTTTATTGGAACCGATATGGTCGCAAAAACCTTTACCACCATGTTGACTGCCGACCAAAAACCAGCCTTAGCATCTCTAATATACACTGGGGGACAATTTTTATCTTTTATAACCATCTACCTCTTAGTTCGCTTTACAACAGGAAATCTTTTGTATTTGGCTGTTGCCTATACGGGTGTACCTTGTGCATTCTTGATATTGTCTTCCATCTGTTTTTATAGATCCAACAAATATTATGCAGTCGCACCTACACTGAAGAGTGTTAAATGGAAACTTTCTGACAATATCCTCAAATTGGGTGGACAGTTCTTTGGGATAATGATCGCAATGCTATTTGTATTCCAGTTTACGAATATTATTTTAAGTCGGATTCTCGGTCCAGATTCAGTTACACTATATAATGTGGCATATAAATATGTCAGCATTGTCAATATGATCGCCATCATTATTTTAACACCCATCTGGTCTGCTTTCACGGATGCATACACTAAAAAAGATTATCAATGGATGAAAGCCACTGTTAAAAAATTGGAAAAGTTGTGGCTCCTGTGCGTACCGATAATGTTCATTGTAGTTATGTCGTCACAATGGTTTTATAAAATCTGGATAGGAACCGATTTACAAATCCCCGGATCGTTAACCGCCGGAATGGCATACTATGTTTTGTCTCAAATTGCAGGCGGTATCTATATGTACACTTTGAACGGAATAGGAAAGATTCGAGTTCAGTTAATAGTATATTGGGGTTTTGCACTTATCTCCATTCCTTTATTGGTGATTGGGTGTAAAACCATAGGGATCATAGCGTCCACAATAATTCCCGGAACAGTATTTTTTGTACAGGCTCTTGTTTGTCGTGTCCAATTATACAGAATAATGTCCCAACAAGCAACTGGCATTTGGAATAAATAAATAAATATAAAAT
>UQKD01000002.1 GCA_900541585.1 uncultured Alistipes sp. | reverse complement strand
CGAAGAACTTGTCCTTGGGCGAACGGCCGGTGTAAACGCCGGTCATCACGTTCACGGCGCCGGTCTCGGTCAGCTGACCCTTCTCATAACCGCGCAGCCCCTTTTTCGTCTCCTCACGGAACAGCTCGTCGTAGGAGGGATTGTACACGATCTCGGTTACGCCCGTGATCCCGTACTTTTTCAAATCCATTTTGTCCATAATTGTAATTTATTTGATTAAAACTCCTCTTTTCAACCTGACGTTTCGGTCCGCAAGTCCAGACTTCAACGGCACAAAGGTAGAAAAACTTTCAGATTTGTGAAAAAATTAACAGCAGAAATTACAAAAAATATTTATTATTTTTTCCGATAGTGCTATACACTTCATTCATAGCCTCGTACAGCACCGCCGGGAAGCCCTTCGCAAACCCTTGCGAAGATTGTCCGGCAAAGATTTTGCCGCAATTTACCCGCACCGTACGGGACGCCCCGTTTTTCTTCCGCCGATTTTTTATTACCTTTGAGGGAGAGCGGTTTTTCCGCCCGGAAAGAGAACTCCGGAATACGTTCCCCATCAACCCGCAACTGCCGACCCGCCATGAAAACACGGACGAAAATGACTTTGATACTCTGCTCGCTGCTGCCCCTGTGCGCTTCGGGCGTACAGGCCGAGAACATCGCGCTGAAAATCACGAAACGCTACCTCAACTTCCCGGTCTCCCACGGGCAGGAGCGGGGCCGCATGACCTTCGAAACGGAAGGTGAACCGACCCTTTCGGTGGCGATCCGGCTGGCCCCCGAAGAGGCGGACTACTGGGTGTTCCGGGACGTGTCGGCTCTTGAAGGGAAGACCGTGCGGATCGCCTACGACGGCGACCCGCGGGGACTCGGGAAAATCTATCAGTCGGACCGGATCGCCGGACAGGACAGCCTCTACCGCGAAAAGAACCGCCCGCAGTTCCACTTCACGACCCGCCGGGGCTGGATCAACGACCCGAACGGCCTTGTTTTCCACGACGGCGAATACCACCTCTTCTACCAGCACAACCCCTATGAGCGCGAGTGGCAGAACATGCACTGGGGACATGCCGTCAGCAAGGACCTCGTACATTGGGAGGAACTGCCCGACGCACTCTTTCCCGACGGCCTGGGAACGATGTATTCCGGATCGGCAGTCATCGACTGCGCCAACACCGCGGGATTCAGCCGCGACGGCACGCCCGCCCTGGTCGCCGTCTACACGGCGGCAGGTCCCGAGAGGCAGGTGCAGTGCGTGGCTTACAGCCTCGACAACGGCCGCACGTTCACCAAATACGCCGGCAACCCGGTGATCGACTCCCGGGACAAATGGAACAGCAAGGACACGCGCGATCCCAAAGTGTTCTGGTACGCCCCCGCCGGACATTGGGTGCTGGTGCTCAACGAACGCGACGGACACTCGATCTACACCTCGCCCGACCTGAAACGCTGGACCTACGAGAGCCATGTCACCGGATTCTGGGAATGCCCCGAACTGTTCGAACTTCCGGTCGACGGCGACCCCGGCAACACGAAATGGGTGATGTACGGGGCTTCGGGAACCTACATGCTCGGATCGTTCGACGGCCGGGTGTTCCGTCCCGAGTCGGGCAAACACCGCTACACGTCGGGCAGCATCTACGCGGCCCAGACCTACACGAACATTCCGGCCGCCGACGGACGGCGCATCCAGATCGGCTGGGGCCGCATTTCGCACCCCGGGATGCCTTTCAAGGGCATGATGACGATGCCCACGGAACTGACGCTGCGTACGACCAAGGACGGCGTGCGGCTGGTCAGCACGCCGGTCGCCGAACTCGACCGGCTGTTCCGCCCGCTGGGCGAATGGAGGGAGCTGACGGCGGAAGAGGCCGGCCGCAGGCTGGAGGAGTTCGGAACGGCCGACCGGCTCCGCATCCGGACGACCATCGAACTTTCGCACGCGACGGACGCCTCGCTCACGCTCTCCGGCCAGCCGCTCGTCGCCTACGACATGAACCACAACACCCTCAACGGCCGTTTCTACTCTCCGCAGGACCCGACCAGCATGCGCCTGACGGCCGACATCTACATCGACCGCACCTCGGTCGAAGTATTCATCGACGGCGGACTGTACTCTTACTCCATGGAGCGCCGTCCCGAGGCCGGCAACGACCGGGGATTCCGCTTCCGGGGCAAACGGGTCAGGGTCTGCGACCTGGAGGTGTTCTCCGTCGAATCTATCTGGCAGCCGGAATAAACCATCCGCCTTTTTCGTATCTTTGGTGTCGTGACGACACTTTTATGCATCGGAAGGTTTTCCCGCACCGGACGCAATTCAGTTTTGCAACCATCCGCCTTTTTCGTATCTTTGTTAATATGGCCGGACTTTATTTCCACATACCCTTCTGCAAGCGCGTCTGCGCCTACTGCGATTTCTACAAAAGCGTCGACCTGCGCCGCATGGACCCGCTTCTGGAGTCCATGCACCGCGAACTGGACGCCCGGCGGGAATACCTGGGCGGCGAGCCTGTGCGCACCCGCTACTTCGGCGGCGGAACCCCCTCGCTGTGCGCCCCGGAGGCTGTCGCGGGGCTGTTGGACCATGCCGCAATGCTGTTCGATTGCTCTGCGGCGGAGGAGACCACGCTCGAAGCCAACCCCGACGACCTCACGCCCGCCTACCTTGCGGCACTGCGCCGCGCGGGTGTCGACCGCCTGTCGGTCGGCATCCAGTCGTTCGACGACGCATGCCTCAAACTGATGAACCGCCGCCACAATGCGGCGCAAGCCGTTCAGGCCGTGCGCAGCGCGCAGCGCGAAGGTTACGAAAATATCACCGTCGACCTGATTTTCGGCGTGCCGGGTTTCGGCGGCGACGCGCTGCGCCGCTCGCTCGACGGCGCCCTCGCGCTGGGCGTGCAGCACATTTCGGCATACCATTTGACCGTCGAACCCGGTACGGCCTTCGGACGGCAGGCCGCCCGCGGACAGTTCGCCCCGGTGGACGAAGCGACCAGCGAAGCGGAATACGCCCTCGTGCACGAAACGCTGACCGGGGCAGGGTTCGAACACTACGAGGTTTCGAATTTCGCCCTGCCCGGCTTCCGCGCCCGCCACAACGCAGCCTACTGGCACGGCGTGGAGTACCTCGGCATCGGCCCCGCAGCCCACTCGTTCGACGGCCGGGAACGCCGCTGGAACGTCGGTTCGGTGGCGGAATACATCGGCGGGGCGCCCGCCGAAGCGGAGGTGCTCACCGACCGCGACCGCTTCAACGAATACGTGATGACACGGCTGCGCACGGCCGAAGGCATCGACGTCCGGGAGGCGGAAAGGCTGTTCGGGAAAGAACGCGCGGCACGGATGATGCGCGACGCGGAACCGTGGCTGGAGAGCCGCACGCTCGTCCTCGCAGCGGGCCGGATGGCCGTCCCGCCGGCGCGGATGCTGGTCTCCGACGCGGTGATCGAAACGTTTTTCGAAACGTAACCAAAGACCGCAACCAAGTGAAACTGAAATGTTAAGTTATTCTTAAATATTTTTAGAAATACCCGATTCCGATTGTTTAATATAAATATAAGTGTTACCTTTGCGGCCGAATTCTTCTTCGGTTCGTCACGAAAATTACAAATTAGCATAAATATATGAGCAATGCCAAACACTCCCCCGATTTGCTGTTCGAAGTAAGTTGGGAAGTATGCAACAAGGTCGGCGGTATCCACACCGTCATTTCCACCAAAGCGCAGACCGTCACCCGCAAATTCGCAGACCGCTACGTCCTGCTGGGTCCCGACCTCTCGCACGAAGGTGTCAACCCGGAGTTCGAGGAGGACCCCAACCTGCTGAAAGCCTGGCGCCAAAGCCTCTACAACGAAGGTATCCGCGTCCGCGTCGGTCGCTGGAAGATCAAAGGTGAGCCGACGGTGGTGCTGGTCGACTTCTCGTCGCTGATCCCCCGCAAGGACGAAATACTCAAAAGCCTCTGGGAATCGTACCACGTGGACTCGATCTCGGGCCAGTGGGACTACATCGAACCGGTGCTGTTCGGGTGGGCCGCAGGCGTTGTGATCGCCTCCTACGTCGAGACTTTCGGCACGCCGGCCGAGAAGGCCGCCGCGCATTTCCATGAGTGGATGACCGCCGCGGGCGGCCTCTACCTGCGCAACCACGCCCCCTACATCGCCACGGTGTTCACCACCCACGCCACGGTCATGGGCCGCTGCATCGCCGGCAACCGCCTGCCGCTCTACAACGACCTCCCGAAATTCAATGCCGACGAGCTGGCGCGCCAGTTCAACGTCACGGCCAAGCACTCGATCGAGAAGATGGCCGCCACGTACCACGACGCTTTCCTGACGGTGAGCGACATCACGGCCAACGAATGCAAATACCTGCTGGGCCGCGAGCCGGACGCCGTGACGCCCAACGGTTTCGAGAACGACTTCGTATGGTCGGGCGACGAGTATTACACCAAGCGCGACGAGGCCCGCAAGGCGATGATCACGGTAGCCGAAGCCTGCCTGGGCGAAAAATTCACGGGCGACCCGCTGATCGTCGGGACCAGCGGCCGCTACGAGTTCCGCAATAAGGGCATCGACGTCTTCATCGAGTCGCTCAAGCAGCTCGCCGCCTCGGACCGTCTCCGGCGCGAGGTGCTGGCCTACATCACCGTACCGGCCGGCAACCGCGGCCCGCGCGTCGACCTGCAGGCCCACCTGGCCGACCCGTCGAAACCCATCGACGAAAGCCAGTATAAATATTCGACCCACTACCTTGAGAACGCGACGTGGGACCCCATCGTGAACGCGCTGAAGAACAGCAACCTCACCGATCCCGGATCGAAGGTGAAGGTGATCTTCGTCCCCACGTACCTCAACAAGGCCGACGGCATCTTCCACAAGGATTACTACGAACTGCTCGTGGGCATGGACATCACGGTTTTCCCCTCCTACTACGAGCCGTGGGGCTATACCCCGCTGGAATCGGTGGCCTTCTCCATCCCGACGGTCACCACGACACTGGCCGGATTCGGCATCTGGGTCGACAAGCAGCGCGAGCACGCCGGCGTGGAGGTCATCCGCCGCGACGACTACAACGACAAGGAGGTCGAGGCGAAGATCGCCGATACGCTGCTGCGTTTCAGCCTGCTGGACGAGAAACACGTCAACGAACAGCATACCTCGGCCTATGAAATCTCGCTGACGGCGCTTTGGGAACACCTCTTCGCCGCCTACGAGCAGGCCTACTCCGAAGCGGTCGAGAGTTCGATCGTCCGCACCAACCGCGCCGTGCTCGACGACGGCGGGGCCAAGACCGAGCAGATCAACTTCGTGCGCCAGCAGCTGTTCGTCGAGAAACCCGTCTGGAGCCGCATGATGGTCGACAAGACGCTGCCCAAGCGGCTGCACGCTCTCGAAGAGCTTTCGCGCAACCTCTGGTGGTGCTGGAACCCCGGGGCCCGCGACCTGTTCGAAGGCATCGACCCCGTGCTGTGGGCCGAATCGGACCGTAACCCGATCGCCTTCCTCGACAAGATGAGCGTCGAGCGGATGAAGGAACTTGAAAAGGACACGAACTTCCTCGCACAGCTCGACGCCGTGCACACGCAGTTCCGCGACTACATGAACGAGAAGCCCGACCCGAAGGCGACGACGGTTTCGTACTTCTCGATGGAATACGGCCTGCACTCGTCGCTGAAGATCTACTCGGGCGGCCTGGGCATCCTGGCCGGCGACTACCTCAAGGAGGCTTCGGACAAGAACGTTCCGATGGCCGCCGTGGGCCTTTTGTACCGCTACGGATACTTCACGCAGCGGCTCTCGTCGCAGGGTGCGCAGGAAGCCACCTACGAGGCGCAGAATTTCTACAAACTGCCGATCTCGCCCGTGCGCGACGAGGCCGGAGGCTGGGTGACCGTCACCATCGCCTTCCCGGGCCGCACGCTCTCGGCGCGCGTCTGGAAATGCCAGGTGGGCCGCACGGACCTCTATCTGCTCGACGCCGATATCGAGGACAACCTCGAAGAGGACCGCCAGGTCACCCACTACCTCTACGGAGGCGACTGGGAGAACCGCCTCAAGCAGGAGATCCTGCTGGGTATCGGCGGCATCCGCGCACTGCGCCAGCTGGGCATCAAGCACGACGTGTTCCACTGCAACGAGGGTCACGCCGCATTCATCGGCGTCGAACGCATCCGCGACCTGGTGAACCACCGCAAACTCTCGTTCTCCGAGGCATTGGAGGTGGTCCGCAGTTCGTCGCTCTTCACGACGCACACCCCCGTGCCCGCAGGCCACGACGCATTCCCCGAGTCGATGATCCGCCAGTACATGTCGCACTATCCCGACGTGCTGGGCATCACCTGGGAGCAGTATATAAACCTGGGCAAGACCAACCCCAACGACCCCAACGAGAAGTTCTCGATGTCGGTGCTGGCCTGCAACCTCTCGCAGGAGGTCAACGGCGTGTCGTGGCTCCACGGCGAGGTCTCGAAGGACATCCTGGGCAACATGTGGCCGGGTTATTTCAAGAACGAGCTGCACATCGGCTACGTCACCAACGGCGTGCACTTCCCGACGTGGATCGCCTCGTCGCTGCGCCGCCTCTACGCCCGCTACTTCGCCGACGGATTCGAAGGCCACGTCTACGACATCCCCGCCTGGCAGAAGGTCCACGACATCCCCGACGGGGAGTTGTGGGAGGAGCGCATGAAGCTCAAGAACAAACTCATCAAGCATATCCGCCGGCGTTACAGCGACCCCAGGCAGGTGCGCCTCGACTCGCCGCGCCAGATGCTGCAGGTCATCGAGGGCATCAAGCCCGACTCTCTGACCATCGGCTTCGCACGCCGCTTCGCCACCTACAAGCGCGCCTACCTGCTGTTCACGAACCTCGACCGCCTGGCGGCGATCGTCAACAACAAGGAGCGTCCCGTGCAGTTCATCTTCGCGGGCAAGGCGCACCCCAACGACAAGCCGGGGCAGGACCTCATCAAACGCATCGTCGAGGTTGCCGCCATGCCGCAGTTCGTGGGCAAGATCCTCTTCCTGCAGAACTACGACATGGAGCTTGCCCGCCGCATGGTGCAGGGCGTCGACGTCTGGCTGAACACGCCCACACGCCCGCTCGAAGCCTCGGGAACCTCGGGCGAGAAGTGCGTGATGAACGGCGTGCTGCAATTCTCCGTGCTCGACGGCTGGTGGGTCGAGGGCTACAAGGAGGGCGCCGGATGGATGCTCCCGATGGAGCGCACCTTCGCCGACCAGCACTACCAGGACGAACTCGACGCCGAGATGATCTACAACACCATCGAGGAGCAGATCGCCCCGAAATACTACGCCCGCGGCACGGACGGCATCCCGCACGAGTGGGTTTCGTCGGTGAAGAAGTGCGTGGCCGACATCGCCTCGAACTTCACGACCAACCGCATGCTGATCGACTACGAAAACCGGTTCTACGACAAACTCGCCGCGCGCAAGCGCGAGATGAGCGCCGAAGCCTACCGCATGGCCCGCGAGATCGCGGCCTGGAAGCGCAAGGTCTCCGCCGCATGGGACCAGGTGCGCATCGTCGACGTGCAGCGCGTGAAGATCGACAAGGAGGCCGTCTGCGTCGGCGAGAAGTACCAGTTCGCCGTAACGCTCGACATCGCCAACCTCCGTCCCGAAGACATCGGCGTGGAGATGGTCGTCGCGCGGCAGATCGTCGGCGGACAGGCCGTCAACGTCACCCGCACGATCCAGCTGGAACGCGCGAAGGTCGACGGACGCCAGGTCACCTACGCACTCGACTACACGCCCGACGAAGCCGGCACTTTCGACGTGGCGCTGCGCATCTACCCCTCGAACCCGCTCCTGCCCCACCGCATGGACTTCGCACTGGTGAAGTGGGCCTAATGTCAATATTGTTTAAAAGGTATTAAATTTGGATATTTAACAATAATAAGTTGTAACTGTTCGGAAATTTCAATATCTTTAAAGGACGAACCGTATTTTTTAGCGATATGTCAGCACTTACTTTCGACAAAAGCGAATTGGGCAATCTGGAGTACTCGCTCCAGCGCGAAATGCTCGCAACGGACCGTATCGGCGGCTACATGAGCACGACCATCGTCTGCTGCAACACCCGCCGTTACCACGGCCTGATGGTGGCCCCGATCGATGACAGCGACCGGACCTACGTCCTGCTGTCGGCGCTCGACGAAACGATCATCCAGCACGACCAGACGTTCAACCTGGCGCTGCACCGTTTCCAGGGGACCTACGAGCCGCGCGGCCACAAGTACATCACCGATTTCGAGTACACCCCGACCCCCACGATCACCTATCGCGTAGGCGGCGTGATCCTCAAGAAGGAGATGCTTTGGATTCACAAGCGCACGCAGCTGATGATCCGCTACACGCTCGTCGACGCCCATTCGGAAACGCGCCTCCGGCTGCGCCCGTTCCTCGCCTTCCGCGACAAGCATGCGCTGACGCACGCCAACATGGAGGCCGACGGGCACTCCTACCCGGCCGTCAACGGCGTGAAATGCCGTCTCTACGGGTCGTTCCCGTGGCTGTACCTCCAGACCAGCAAACCCGGCGCGGAGTTTGTGCCGGCACCCGACTGGTACTACAACTTCGAATACCGGCAGGACATCGCCCGCGGCTACGACGGCTACGAGGACCTGATGACCACGGGCTATTTCGAGACCGAGCTCAAGAAGGGCGAGAGCATCATCTTCTCGGCATCGCTCGACGAAATGGGTTCGACGAAAACCATCGAGGAGGTCTTCGGCGGCTCCATCGCGCGCCGCACGCACAAGATCGACTTCATCAGCTGTCTCGAACACTCGGCGCGGCAGTTCGTGATCCGCCGCCCGGGCAACCGGACGGAGGTGGTCTCGGGTTATCCGTGGCACGGGGTTTCGGGCCGCCAGACCTTCGTCTCGCTGCCGGGCATCACCCTGTGGCAGAACCATAAGGAGGACTGCATCGACGCCCTCGACACGCAGGTGCGCGGCATGCAGGACGGCATGTTCGCCGGGAACGCTTCGGCGGCGGTGGCCGCGGACGCCCCGCTGTGGTTCTTCTGGACCCTCCAGCGGCTCGAAGCGCAGATCGGCGCGAAGAAGATCTGGAAACGCTACGGCGAAGCCATGAAGCAGGTGCTCGAATCGTATAAACGGGGCGTCGCGGGCCGTGTCGTGCTCAACGACAACGGACTGGTATGGGCCTCGTCGGACGAGGTTCCCCTCACGTGGATGAACTCCGTGATCGACGGCCGCTCCGTCACCCCGCGCAACGGCTACCAGGTCGAGGTCAACGCCCTGTGGTACAACGCCGTCCGCTACACCCTCCGGCTGGCCGGCGAGGCTGGCGACACGAAGTTCGTGAAGGCGTGGGAGAAACTGCCCGAACGCACCGCGGCGACGTTCAACGAGCTGTTCCGCCTGCCCGAAGGCTACCTGGCCGACTATGTGGGCTGCGACGGCACCGGTACGGACATCCGCCCGAACATGATCGTCGCCTGCGGACTGCCCTACAAGATGCTCGACGAGCAGACCCAGCTGGAGGTGATCCGCACGGTACGGCAGCACCTCCTCACGCCGAAGGGACTGCGCACGCTCTCGCCCCGCAATCCGCTTTACAAGGGTTCGCAGGAGGGCACTCCCGCCGAACGCGACTTCGCGGGCAAGAACGGCTCGGTATGGCCGTGGCTGCTGTCGTTCTACGTCAGCGCCTGCTTCGACATCGACGGCGACGCCTTCCTGCCGCAGGCCGAGGAGATTCTCGCCGGATTCGAGGAGGACATCCAGACCTACGGCATCGGTTCGATCGGCGAGCTGTTCGACGCCGATCCCCCGTTCGCACCGCGCGGCGCCATCTCGCAGGCGTGGAGCGTCGCGGCCGTGCTGGACATTTACGGCATGATCCTCGCGCGCAAACCGGAAGAAAAGCCCGGAAAGTCGGAAAAGATCGCGAAAAAAGCGAATCCGAAGACTGCGAAGGCCGCAGAAAACGTTGGTAAGAAAGGGGTTGCCGCGAAGGCCGGGAAACCCGCAGCAAAAGCTGCGAAGAGACCGGCCGCAAAAAAGACAACGGAGAAGAAAACGACGAAAAAAACGAAATAACGAATACGGCCCGGGCGCACAATGTGAAAGAGAGTTGTGCCGGATGGCGAGACCCCTCCCCTGGGGAGGGGTTCAAAGCGGGATCTGACTTACGGACACGGCCGAGCGCCGTGAAGGGATGCGGAGAGAAAGCGCACAGGCGGCAAAAATGAAATTACAAAAAGATAAGGTATGAGAGTTTTAATGTTCGGATGGGAGTTTCCGCCCCACATTGCAGGCGGGCTTGGAACGGCCTGCTACGGAATGACCCGCGGACTAGCGCGCAACGGTGTAGACGTCACCTTCATCGTTCCGCATGCCTACGGCGACGAGGACCAGCGTTTCACGCACGTCGTGAACGCCAGCGACGTGGAGGCCATGTACGGTTCGACGGGCAGCGGCGCGGACGACATTCTGGAGAAGATGTCGTTCATCCACATCGACTCGAACATGGTCCCCTATATCTCCCCCGAGGAGTACGAATCCTACCACGAGCAATATGTCAAGTCGGGCCGGAAGACCTGGTCGACGACCGACGCCTGGAAACAGCGCTACACCTTCTCGGGCAAGTACGGCGCCAACCTCATGGAGGAGGTGGCGCGCTACGCCGTGGTCGCCGCGCAGGTGGCCAAGGACCTCGAAGGGCAGTTCGACGTGATCCACGCCCACGACTGGCTGACCTATTACGCCGGCATTGCGGCCAAGCGCGTGTCGGGCAAGCCGCTGGTGGTGCACATGCACGCCACGGAGTACGACCGCTCGGGCGAGAACGTCAACACGCAGGTCTACGCCATCGAGCGGGCCGGCATGCACGCCGCCGACCGGGTGATCGCCGTTTCGAACCTCACGCGCAATATCGTCATCAACCGCTACGGCGTTCCGGCCGAGCGGGTCGTCACGGTGCACAATGCCGTGCGCTTCGCCCAGAACTGCGGCACAACACCCGAGCGGGGCGTCGACGACAAAATCGTGACCTTCCTGGGGCGCATCACCTACCAGAAAGGCCCCGACTACTTCGTCGAGGCGGCCGCCAAGGTCCTCAAGCGGGTTCCCGACGTGCGGTTCGTGATGGCCGGTTCGGGCGACATGATGAACCACGTCATCCGCCGCGTGGCGCGGCTCGGCATCGCCGACCGGTTCCACTTCACGGGATTCCTCCGCGGGGAGGACGTGCACAAGATGTTCCAGCTGTCGGACGTCTACGTGATGCCCTCCGTCTCGGAGCCTTTCGGCATCTCGCCGCTGGAGGCGATGCGCTCGAACGTCCCGGTGATCATCTCCAAGCAGAGCGGCGTGGCCGAAGTGCTGGACTACGCCGTAAAGGTCGACTACTGGGACGTGGACGCCCTGGCCGACGCCATCTACGGACTGATCAAGTATCCCGCCCTGTCGGACATGTTCGCCTCGAAGGGCCTCGAAGAGGTGACCAACCTCAAGTGGAACGACGCCGCGGCGAAGATCAAATCGGTGTACGAAACCGTGATCGAAGAGAATAAAAAACAATTAAAATAGCATCCCGCATGAAAACCGTCTGTCTTTATTTTCAGGTGCATCAGCCCTGGCGTCTGAAGAAATACCGCTTCTTCAACATGGGCAAGGACCACAACTACCTGGACGACCTCATGAACCGTTCGATCATGCAGAAGGTCGCCCGCCAGTGCTACCTGCCGATGAACGCCCTGCTGCTCAAACTCATCAAGGAGAACAAGGGCAAGTTCCGCTGTTCGTTCTCGATCACGGGCATCGCCATCGAACAGTTCCGCGCCTTCGCCCCCGAAGTGCTCGACTCGTTCAAGGAGCTGGCCGCGACGGGCTGCGTGGAGTTCCTCGCCGAGACCTACTCCCACTCGCTGGCCTCGCTGGCCTCGAAGGAGGATTTCACGGAGCAGGTCAAGCTGCACGCCAACCTCATCAGGAAGGAGTTCGGGGTGAAACCCACGGCCTTCCGCAACACGGAGCTGATCTATTCGGACGAGATCGGCGCGATGGTCGCCGGCATGGGCTTCCGCACGATGCTGGCCGAAGGCGCCAAGCACGTGCTGGGCTGGAAATCGCCCAACTACGTCTACGCCAACGCCATCGACCAGAAGTTGCGCCTGCTGCTGCGCAACTACAAGCTCTCGGACGACATCGCCTTCCGTTTCTCGAACAAGAGCTGGGACGAATGGCCCCTGACGGCCGACAAGTACGTACAGTGGCTCGCCTCGGACGAGACGCCGGGCGAGGTCGTCAACCTGTTCATGGACTACGAGACCTTCGGCGAGCACCAGACCGCCGACACGGGCATCTTCGAATTCATGCGCGCACTGCCCAAAGCGATTCTCGCCAAGAAAAACGGCCTGGAGTTCGCCACGGTGACCGAAGCGGCGAAGAAATACCAGCCGGTTTCGGTGCTCCACTGCCCGCACGTGATGTCGTGGGCCGACGAGGAGCGCGACGTGACGGCATGGCTGGGCAACGAACTGCAGAACGAAGCCTTCTCGAAACTCTACGCCCAGAAGGAGAAGGTCTCTGCACTGAAGAACCCCGACTTCGACTATGTATGGAGTTTCATGCAGACCTCCGACCATTTCTACTACATGGCCACCAAGTGGCTGTCGGACGGCGACGTGCACTCCTACTTCAACCCCTACGATTCGGCTTACGACGCCTTCATCAACTACATGAACGTCCTCTCGGACTTCATCATCGAACTGGACAAGGCGGTGGCTGCCAAGGCGGCGAAAAAACGGGCCTGACGGCCTCCGGGCAACCGGAAAACGGGCTTCTGCGGAAGCCCGTTTTTTTATTTTGCAAAACGGCCCGCAGGGTGTACAGCGTATGCTTTATTTGCTTACATTTGGCGCATTGAAAATACTTCTGTATGAATAGCGTCTTCATCCTGCTGAACAGCCTCAACGACTGGAAGCCCTACTGCGAAACGGATTCGCTCGTAACCGTCACCGACTACCTCGAACACCGTTACGGGGAACGGACGCCCAAACTGGTCATCAATTTGAGCGACGAATACGGCTACAACTCCGAGGGTTATTACTGCTCGCTGCTGGCCCAGGCCCGGGGACACCGGGTGCTGCCGGGCGTCGAGACCCTCAACAAGCTCGAATCGGGTGCGGGAATCCGCATGAACAGCAACCTGCAGCAGCTGTGCCACCAATGGATCGAGCGCAACCGTATCACCGACGAAATCTGGCAGCTGAACATCTATTTCGGGACCTGCCGCGAGAAGGGGCTGGAGAAGATCGCACGCTTCATTTTCGACCACTACCCGTGCCCGATCCTGCGCGTGACGATGAACAACCACGCCCGCAACCAGATCGAGTCGGTGCAGGCCCTTTCCCTGCGCCAGCTCTCGGAGAGCGAACAGGACGACTTCGCCAACGCACTGGACAGCTTCAACAAGAAGGTATGGCGCTCGCCGCGCTCGGCCAAACCCGCACGCTACAACCTCGCCATCCTCTACGACCCGGACGAAAAATTTCCGCCCAGCGACAAGGACGCCCTCGGCAAATTCCTCGAGGTGGCCCGGAAAATGAACATCCACGCGGAGCTGATCACCGAAGAGGAGGCCACGCGGCTGATGGAGTTCGACGCGCTGTTCATCCGCACGACCACATCGCTCAACCACTACACCTTCCGCCTAGCGCAGCGGGCCGCGATGAACGACATCGCCGTGATCGACGATCCCGAGTCGATCATCCGCTGCACGAACAAGGTCTACCTGTGCGAACTTTTCGAAAAGGCCCGCATCCCGGCCCCGGCCTCGCAGCTGCTGTTCCGCAGCAACGAATATACCTTCGGGGAGATCAGCGAACGCCTCGGCGCGCCCTTCATCCTCAAGATTCCCGACGGATCGTTCTCGGTGGGCATGCACAAGGTCGCCGACGACGCAGAGCTGCGTGCGGCGCTCGACGAGATGTTCGGGCATTCGGCCGTGCTGCTGGCCCAGGAGTTCATCCCCACGGAGTTCGACTGGCGGATCGGCCTCCTGGACGGCGAACCGCTCTTCGCCTGCAAGTATTTCATGGCCAAGGGCCACTGGCAGATCTACAACCACGCCCACGACGACACGGGCCGCAACCTGTGCGGCGCGTGGGAGACGGTGCCGCTCTACAACGTTCCGCAAAAGGTGATCGACACGGCGGTCAAGGCCGCGGCGCTGATCGGCAAGGGATTGTACGGCGTCGACCTGAAACTCATCAACGGCAGAGCCGTGGTGATCGAGATCAACGACAACCCGTCGATCGACCACGAGGTCGAGGACGCCGTGCTGGGCGACGAGCTTTACTACCGCATCCTCAACCATTTCGTCCACTGCCTCAACCGCCTCCACGCGCAATGAACCCCGCAGTCGGAATACGTCCCGCGACGGCCGGGGACCTCGACGCCGTGGAGTGCGTCGAGCGGCGCTGTTTCCCGGAAGGGGAGGCTTTCACGCGGCGGCAGCTGCTCTACCTGCTGACGCATGCGCAGGGAGCGTCCTACGCCGCCACCCGCGACGGTGCGGTCGTCGGCTACATTTCATTGCTGATGCGGCGCACGGCGCAAAACCTCCGCATCTACTCCGTGGCGGTGGACCCCGCGGCGCGCGGCTGCGGAGTCGGGCAGGCATTGCTGGACGCCGCTATCGCGCTGGCCCGGCGGCTCGGGCTGCGTGAAGTGACGCTCGAAGTGCGCACCGATAACGATTCCGCCATAAGGCTTTACGCCCGCAACGGCTTCCGGGACGAACGGCTGCTGCGCGGCTACTACCCCGACGGCACGGATGCCCGGCGGATGTCGTTCAGGATCTCCGGCGGCCGTCCAGAATAGCCTCCTTGTTCGCCTCGGCCCACTCCACCAGTCCGAAAATATGCGGCAGAAGGCTCCCGCCCCGCTCCGTAAGGCTGTATTCCACCCGCGGCGGAACCTCGGCATAGACTTCGCGGCGGATCATCCCGTCGGTTTCGAGCATCCGCAGCGTGACGGTCAGCATGCGGTGCGAAATGTCGCCCAGCGTGCGGTGAATCTCGCTGAAACGCATCACGCCGTTGGCGTCCAACGTCAGCAGCACCAGCATCGACCACTTGTCCCCCAGGCGGCACAGCACGTCCCGAACCGGGCAAGAACCCGTGGGCGCAAAATTCTGCAAACTTTTTTCCGTTTCCATCCCTTTGATTTCCAGCAACGGTTACTTTTCCGTAACCAACTCATTTTTAAGTGCGTTCTTGTTTATACGCACGAATTGGCCTATATTTGTAAACAAAAGTAATAAACTTACCGAAAATAACCATTGTTTCACTAAACAAATCGCAACCATGTCAAAGAAAACAGCCGTCGTGGCCGTGAATCCCGTGAACGGGATGGGCCTGTTCCAGTATCTGGAAGCATTTTTCGAGAACCGGATTCCCTACACCGTCTTTGCGGTGTCCGACAGCCGGGAGATCCGCACCAATTCGGGCGTCGGGCTGACCGCCGACGACGTGATCGCCAGCCTCAAAGGACACGAAGAGGAGTACGACGCCCTGGTGTTCGCCTGCGGCGACGCCGTGCCGGTCTTCGCGCAGAACGCCGACAAGCCCTGGAACAAGGACCTGATGGAGGTGCTGAAAACCTTCGGGGAGACGGGCAAACCGATGATCGGCCACTGCGCCGCAGGGATGATGTTCGGATTCGCAGGTGTCGCCGCCGGACGGCGCGTCGCCGTGCACCCGATGGCCAAAGCCGCCGTGACGGGTCCCGTGGCGACGGACGCCCCGTTCGAGATCGACGGCAACTTCTACACCGCCCAGGAGGAGCACGCCATTCCGGCGATGATCCGACAGGTGGTCGAAGCGCTGAAATAACACCACGAAAGACCCCGGCCGCAAGACCGGGGCTTTTCATTTTACGGCCGGATGGCGTAATCGTAGACAAGCCGCGAAATGCGGGCGATGACGGCGGCATTGGTCCGGTCGTCCTCGCGGGAATCCATCACGAAGACCGCAATCGAATACTCCCGGCCATCGGGCAGACGGACGAATCCGATGTCGTTGTCGGCGATCTTCACCCCGCTCGCCGTGCGGTCCGAACTGCCGGTCTTGTGCGCCACGGCGACCCCGGCAGGCAGCAACCCGCGGAGTTTGTCGGGACCGGTCGTCGTCGCGAACATCGTCCTCTCCAGGAAATCCCCGTATTCGTCCGGGAGCAATTCCCCGCGGCGGAAACGTTCGAGCAGCCGCACGGCGGCCAGCGGCGTGGTCCGGTTGAGATACTGGCTGTCCGTATGGCGGTGCATCGTCTCCTCGTCGGCGACGATCTCCGTCTCACCGACGCCCAGCCGGGCGACATAGCGGCTCACGGTCTCCGGTCCGCCGAGGAAGCGGAACAACAGGTCACAGACGTTGTTGTCGCTCTGCGCGACGCTGTATGCCAGCAGTTCCGCCACGGTGAACTCGCCGCCCGCGGGACAGACTTCGCGCAGCGGCGACCACGTATCGGGCGGCAGGTCGGAGCGACGGACCGGAATGCGCGTCGCAAGGGGAAGGCCGCCGCGGGCAAGGCTGTCGAGCACGGCCAGCGCCTGATGGAATTTAAAGACGCTCAACATGGGATAGGGACGGGAGCCGTTCACCACGAGCGTGTCGCCGTCATCGAACACCACGGCGACGCCCACCGTCGCCCGCACCGAATCGGCCAGGGCGCGGATGTCGCGCTCCGGCGTCCCGGGCCGGGCCGAAAGGGCGGCCGCCGCAAGGCAGCAACAGAGCAGGATCAGCCGTTTCACGGGCCGTTATCCTTTCCGCTTGTAACGCGAGGGCGAAGTCCCGGTATGCTGTTTGAAATACTTGCCGAAGAAGGACTGCGTCGAGAAATTGAGGTGGTAGGCGATCTCCTGAATGCTCATCCCGGAATACTTGAGCAGGGCCTTGGCTTCGAGGATCACCGACTCGTCGATCCACCGCGCGGCGGTCTTGCCGCTCACCTCCTTCACCACGGACGAGAGGTATTTGGGCGTGATATTGAGCTGCTTGGCGTAGAAGCTCACGTTGCGCTCTTTCTTGTTGTACTGCTGCAGGAGCGACATGAACTCGTCGAACAGCACCTCGCAGCGTCCCTGCTTCATCTCGCCGGGCTGCTCGCGCTGGTTGATCTCGGTGATGATGTAGAACGCCGTGGTGAAGAGCGTGCGGATGATCTCGTGGCGGTAACGCTCCTTGTCGCTGCGCAGCATGGTCTTGATGAGCTGGAACAACTGGCGGATTTCGTCCACGTCCTGCGGCGTGACCTCCAGCACGGGAGCCTTGCCGAAGCGCATGTAGACCGGCAGCGAGGTCGAGAGGTCGATCTGGATCTCGTTGACGAACGATTTCGAGAAGGCCAACAGGTAAGCCGCGGCGTTCGACGAACATTTGACCGTGCGGATGATCGAATCGGGGTTGAAAAAGACGATCGTGTTGGGTTTGATGCTGTAATTCTGCATGTCGATCGACACGGTGGCCTCGCCCGCCATCATGATGATGGCCGTAAAACCGTCGATCGAGGTCGGATAGTCGGCCGTGGTGTTCTTGTCGGCCGTGAGTGCGGAGATCACCAGATCGTCCGAGAGGTAAAAGACGTCGCTCATCTCCTTCTTGATCCGGGAGATGGAGACTTTGCGCAAACTTTCGCGTCCTCCGCTGCGCGCCGTTTTGCCGTTATCCGCCATATCGTCGTAATTTTTCCGACAAAAGTAACAATTACCGCTTAAAATCGCAAGTGCGGAAATAAAAAAACTTCCCGGTTTCCGAACGCTGTCGCCGCTGCGTTCCGCCGTATGCACGGCTGCGGACGGCAGGACAACCGCCTGCGGATTGCCGAGCCGCCACAGCAGTCATGGCGCCTGTTTTCGCGCCATAAGTCCGTCCGGCCCAAGCCCAGCCCGCGGGAGGGGTTCGGCGCCTGCGACCGGACCAGCGGCCGGAATACGGGCCGGACGCCCAAAATCAGGAATTGCCCGAGGTCTGTTTGGCGCACATCACACGCAGGCCGCCCGCCAGACACTCGATGTGCAGCGGGAATTCGGCTCCCTTCTGCCCGTCGACGTCCGTGGGTTCGTTGACCGACGACCGGATGTCGATCCGCTGCGCCCGGAGGTGGCGGACGATCTTCGGACTGCCTCCCGCCAGGTAGCGGCACATGGCCAGCGTCGAACGGAAGAAACTCCTCTTCTCCAGCAGGATGCAGTCGAACAGCCCGTCCTTGATCGACGACCGCCGCGCCAGGTGGAAACCGCCCGCCGTCTCGCCGTTGAAGATCAGCACCATCAGCGACCGCAGGTCGAACCGCTCGCCGTCGGCCTCGATCTCCAGCGGCACGGCGTGCATCGTGCGGAACTCCTTGACCCCCTCGATGATATAGGCCAGTTTGCCGATCTTGTGCTTGCGCTCGTCGGGCGTGCGCTGCGAGGTGGTCGTGAAGATGCCGAACGAAAAGATATTGACGAAATACAGGTCGTTCACCCGCCCGCAGTCGACCCTCTCGACGACGCCCGACGCGATCTGCCGCGCCGCTTCGAGCGGCTCGCGCGACATGCCGACCGCCCCGGCGAAATCGTTGGCCGTACCGGCCGGGATCACGCCGATGGGAATGTCCAGTCCCTTGCGTTTCATGGCGTTGACCACATAGTTCACCGTGCCGTCGCCGCCGGCGACGACCATCAGGTCGATTGTCTCGTTGCCGTCGAACGGATTGGCCGTAAAGTCAATCTTCTGCGGCGTGACGTCGTAGCCGTAGGCCTGAAAAATCGTACTGATGCACCCGACGTTGCGGGCGATCTTTCCCTTGCCCGATTCGGGATTGTAGAGGAATACCGCTGTTTTCATTTATCTCGCTATTTCAGAATCAACGCTTCCATGGCCGGCGAGACGTACTCCTCGTACTCCCCGCCGTCGCCCGCCAGGATGAAGTACGCCTTCACGCCGGGCATCCGTTCCGCGGCCGCCAGCGCATCGTCGGCGCCCATCGCCAGGAACATGGTCCCCAGCGCGTCGGCCTCGGCGCAGGTCGGGGCCGCGACGGTCACCGACAGCAGGCGCGAAAGGGCGCTGCGCCCCGTGCGGGGGTCGATGGTGTGGGCGACCTTGTTGCCCTCCCCGTCGAGGTAGAACCGGCGGTAGTTGCCCGAGGTGGCCAGCCCGCCGCCGGTCATCCGAATCCGTTTCTGAAGGTATTCGCCGTCCGACATGTTGCCGTCGAAAGGCGTTTCGACGCCGATGCGCCACGCCCGGCCCTGCCGGTTGAGTCCCCGGCAGCGGACCTCGCCGCCGATGTCGACGATGTAGTTTTCAGCCCCGTATTTCTCGACCAGTGCGGCCAGCAGGTCGACCGTATAGCCTTTGGCCACGGAGTTGAAATCCAGCTGCACGCGCGGGTCGTCCTTCACCAGCCGCCCGCCTTCGACGCGGACCTTTTCGCGACCCACGAATGCGAGAATCGAATCGACATTCGGATTATCGGCACGCTCCCGCCCGGCGAAACCCCACGCCTCGACCAGCGGCTTGACGGTCACGTCGTAACGCCCGTCGCTCAACGCGCCGATGCTGTCGGCCAGATGCAGGTTGAAGGCGATGTGGCGGTCGACACTGTCGGTTTCGTTGCGGTTCAGGCGGCTCACGAGCGACGTCGAATCGTAGATCGACATCGACGCCTTGGCCTCACGGTCCAACTCCATGACGGCCGCATAGAGCCGCTGCTGCGAGACACCCTTCACGTCGGCCACCACATGCAGCGTCGTGCCGAGCATCGTCCCGTCGACGGTGACGAAATCCGGCCCGCTCCCGCAGCCGCACAGCGCCGCGGCAACAAGCGCGGCGAAAGTTCCGCGCACACCCGTTTTCCCCATAATTTTCACTTGTTTAGCCGCAAAAATACGATTTTCCCGATTAATTTGTTATTTTTAGACGCCAAATTGAAAATAATTGTGAATTATGAATTATGAATTATGAATTATTTCCTACCTTTGCGGAACGCTCTGGCGTTATCCACGGTAAGGGGGATGCGTCGTAGAGTGGAACGTAAATAAATTTACACAATGGCTTATTTAACAGCTGAGAAAAAGCAGGAGCTTTTCGGCCAGTACGGCAAGTCTAACACCGACACGGGTTCGCCCGAAAGTCAGATCGCGTTGTTTTCCTACCGTATCAGCCACCTTACGGAACACCTCAAAAGCAACAAGCACGACTTCGGAACCCAGCGCGCACTGCTGCGCCTGGTCGGCAAGCGCCGCGCGTTGCTGGAATACCTGAAGGAGGTCGACATCGAGCGCTACCGCGCAATCGTAAAGACGCTGAATCTCCGCAAGTAATCCCGAGGAAGAAATGAAGGCAATTCCCGAGAGGGGTTGCCTTCATTTTCGTTGCGAAAAACAATTCGAAAACACTATAGGTTTAAAATTTTTATGGAAGAAAAGAAGCTGTACAACGCAGTCCGTAAAACGATCGCCCTGGCCGACGGACGCCAGATCGAGATCGAAACGGGCAAACTGGCCAAGCAGGCCGACGGCTCGGTCGTCGTCAAGATGGGCGACACGATGCTGCTCGGTACCGTCGTGGCCGCAAAGGACGCAAAACCCGACACCGATTTCATGCCCCTGCAGGTAGAGTACAAGGAAAAGTACGCCTCCATCGGCCGCTATCCCGGAGGTTTCATGAAGCGCGAAGGCCGTGCTAACGACAGCGAGATCCTCGTCGCCCGGCTGATCGACCGCGCCCTCCGTCCCCTGTTCCCCGCGGATTACCACGCCGAAGTCTACGTGACGGTCACCCTCATTTCGGCGGACAAGGATATTCAGCCCGACGCGCTGGCCGGTCTGGCCGCCTCGGCGGCGCTCGCCGTATCGGACATTCCCTTCGGCGGCCCCATCTCGGAGGTCCGCGTCGTACGACGCAACGGCGAATACGCCATCAACCCCACCTATTCGGAGATGCCCGAATGCGACCTGGACATCATGGTCGGCGGTACGATCGACAACATCCTGATGGTCGAGGGTGAGATGAAGGAGGTTTCGGAAGAGGTGATGCTCGGCGCCATCAAGTTTGCGCACGAGGAGATCAAGAAACACTGCGCCGTACAGATCGAGCTTTCGAAAGAGCTGGGCAAGGACGTGAAACGCACCTACTGCCACGAAGTCAACGACGAGGAACTCCGCCAGACGATCATCCGGGAACTTTACGACAAGGCTTACGCCATCGCCACGAGCGGCACGATGAAACACGAGCGCGAGGACAAGTTCAACGCCCTCGAAGCCGAGTTCGCAGCCCGTTATTCGGAGGAGGAGCTGGTCGAGAAGGCCCCGCTGATCCACAAATATTTCCACGACGACGTGCAGAAGAAGGCCATGCGCAACATGATCCTCGACGAAGGCGTCCGCCTCGACGGCCGCAAGACCGACGAGATCCGCCCGATCTGGTGCGAGGTGGGCTACCTGCCCGCAGCCCACGGCTCGGCGATCTTCACCCGCGGTGAAACGCAGTCGCTGACGACCGTTACGCTCGGCACGAAACTGGACGAAAAAGTCAAGGACGAGGTGCTCGTACAAGGAACCGAGCAGTTCGTGCTCCACTACAACTTCCCGCCCTTCTCGACGGGCGAGGCCAAGGCCGCCCGCGGCCTCTCGCGCCGCGAAATCGGCCACGGCCACCTGGCATGGCGCGCCCTGAAGCCGATGATTCCGCTGGGCGAGGACAACCCCTACGCCGTGCGCGTCGTGTCGGACATCCTCGAGTCGAACGGCTCGTCGTCGATGGCCACGGTCTGCGCCGGAACCCTCGCGCTGATGGACGCCGGCGTGAAACTCCGCAAGCCCGTATCGGGTATCGCCATGGGGCTGATCTCCGATTCCGCAACCGGCAAATGGGCCGTGCTGTCGGACATCCTGGGCGATGAGGACCACCTGGGCGACATGGACTTCAAGGTGACGGGAACCAAAGACGGCATCACCGCCACGCAGATGGACATCAAGGTCGACGGACTCTCCTACGAGGTGCTGGCCGCCGCGTTGGAGCAGGCCCGCAAAGGCCGCATGCACATCCTCGGCAAGATCACCGAGTGCATCGCCGAGCCGCGCGAGGACTACAAGCCCTGCGTGCCGCGCATCGTGCAGATCGTCATTCCGCAGGATATGATCGGTCCGGTTATCGGCCCGGGCGGAAAGGTGATCCAGGACATCCAGAAGACCACCAACACCACCATCACCATCACGGAGGTGGACAACAAGGGTATCGTGGACATCTTCGGCATCGACAAGGAGGCCCTCGACGGAGCGCTGGCCCGCATCAAGGCCATCGTAGCCATCCCCGAAGTGGGCGAGACGTACCACGGCAAGGTCCGTTCGATCGTCGCCTTCGGCGCGTTCGTCGAGATCATGCCTGGCAAGGACGCCCTGCTCCATATCTCGGAGATCGACTACAAGCGTTTCGAGACCATGGAGGAGACGGGTCTGAAGGAGGGCGACGAGATCGACGTCAAACTGATCGGCGTAGACCCCAAGACCAACAAGCTCAAACTGTCGCGCAAGGCGCTTCTTCCCAAGCCCGAAGGCTACGTGGAGCGTGAGCGCCGTCCGCGTCCCGAGCGCGGTGAGCGTGGCGAGCGTCGCGACCGCGGCGAACGCCGTGAGCGCCACGAGCACAAAGAGGAGTAAAGAAGACTGTTAATGTGGATATTTCGGACGGAAAACAGCGCTTTTTTCCGTCCGGAATATTGCATAATCAGCAAGAGTTTTCTATATTTGCGCTGTTCCGCGGCCCGGTAAGCACCGGCCCTGATGGACGAACGAAGGAGGGACGAAGGAGGGATGGAGGACGGACAGAGGGCGGACGAAGGGCGGACGAAGGGCAAACGAAACGGAAAAAGAGGCAAACAAATTCAAAATAAACACATTAACTTTTACCTATTATGAAAAACTTAATGAAATTGAGCGTTGTGCTCGTAGCTGCCGCACTGGCATTCTCGAGTTGTAACTGCTTCAAGAAGATGGCCAAGAACCGGGACGACATCAAGCTGACGGTCACCCCCGAGATTCTGACGCTGAACAACGGCACGGTTGCCGCGGACATCAATGTGACCTTCCCCGTAGAGTATTTCAACAAGAAGGCCATCATCAAAGTTACCCCCGTCATCGTATTCGAAGGCGGCGAAGTAGCCGGCGCCACCAAATACTACCAGGGTTCGAAGGTGGACGAGAACTACGCAGTCGTAGATATGAGCAACGGCGGCAATTTCACGCAGCACGTCGAGTTCCCGTACGATCCCCGCATGGACCAGTGCGCCCTGCAGCTCCGCGCCGAGATCAAGTGCCCGAAAGGCAAGGCCAAGGAGTTCGTGCTCGTCAACCTGAACACCGGCGCCATCCCCACCAAGGAGCAGGCTGCCGTGCTGGCCGGCAACGACGCCGCAGCCAAGGCTGCCATCGCCAAGGAATTCGGTCTGACGGTGGCTTACGGTCTGAACACCCTGCAGAAGGACCTCAAGTACGGCGACCTGATGGATCAGATGGCCAACAACTACAAGAAGGTCACCACGGTAGTCGACAAGACGGATCTGCTCTACGCCATCAACTCGTCGGTCGTGACGAAGAAGAACGAGAAGAACGCCAACCTCGGCGCATTCAAGGAGAACGTGGACAAGAACCTCACGAACGACCGCGCCACGCAGAACATCGCCGTGAAGGGCTACGCTTCGCCCGACGGTCCGGTGAAGTTCAACGACACGCTTTCGAAGAAGCGCAGCGAATCGGGTAAGAAGGTCGTTGCCAAGCTGCTCAAGGACGCCGGTCTGGACATCGACGCCGCTGCTTACGGCGAAGACTGGGACGGCTTCAAGGAGCTGGTCGAGAAGTCGGACATCAAGGACAAGAACCTCATTCTCCAGGTGCTGAGCCTCTACAACTCGCCCGCAGAGCGTGAGACCGAGATCAAGAATATGTCGAGCGTCTTCAACGAGCTGAAGAAGGACATCCTTCCCGAACTGCGCCGTTCGCAGATCGTCAACAGCACCGACCTCCAGGGTCTGACCGACGCCGAGATCATGGCCGCTTACCGCAACGGCGGCGACCTGACCGTAGAGCAGTACCTCTATGCCGCCCAGGAACTGGCTAACGGAGCCGGGGAGCAGGTTGCCATTCTGACTGCCGCTTCGAAGAAGTTCAACGACGCCCGCGTATGGAACAACCTCGGCGTTGCCCAGACGCAGGCCGGTGACAAGGCCGCCGCTCTGAAATCGTTCGAGAAAGCCGCCAAGCTGGATTCGTCGAAGGAGTTGAGCAAGAACCTGCTGCTCGCCAACCTGGCTAACGGCAACACCGCAGAGGCCAAGAAGTACGCCGCTGCCGCCGACGCCCAGGCCAAGGCCGCCATGGCTGCCGCCGAAGGCGACTACAAGGCTGCCGCCAAGAACCTCGAAGGCTACAACGAAGCTATCGCCCTGGTTCAGTCGAACGACCTGGCCGGCGCCAAGAAGGCCATTGCCAAGGACAACTCGGCTGACGCCGACTACCTGCGCGCCGTTATCGCTGCCAAGGAAGGCGACCTGAAGACCGCAGAGGCACAGCTGAAGAGCGCCGTTTCGAAGAATCCCGCGCTGGCCCAGAAGGCCGCCAAGGACATCAACCTGAAGGCGTTGAACAAGTAATCGGCTTCATCGATAAAAAAAGAGTCTGGCCCGCAAGGGTTCAGGCTCTTTTTTTGCATCCTGCCCTGCGTGCCCCGCAACAAAAGCACAGGTGCATCCGTTTTTCGGTTAAGCGGGTCCGGCGCCGTGTCCGGGCGGCGGCCGATGCCGGACAACCGTTAAAATAATTGGTCCGGAAGCGATGCGGGATCGAATAATTTTTCTAATTTTGTAAAAAACAAGATTGTATGGAATACGCCAACCACCTGAAAGAATACGCCCCGGCGTGGAGCGCAGCGCAAGTCGACGAAGAGGTCGCACGCATCCGCAAGGCCGCAGAGACCCGCAACCACAACACCGAGGTCTACAAATTCTGCTACTCGGCCATCGACCTCACGACGCTGTCGTGCAACGATTCGGTGAAATCCGTCACGGAATTCGCCCGCAAGGCCGCGGAGTTCTACCAAAAATACCCACACATCCCCAACGTGGCTTCGATCTGCATCTATCCCTCGTTCGTCGAGACCGTGGGGCTGGCCGTGGACGGCACACCGATGAAGATCACGAGTGTCGGCGGGGGATTTCCCGCGGCGCAGACCTTTCTCGAAGTGAAGGCCCTCGAGGTGGCGATGGCCGTAGAGAACGGCGCCGACGAGGTGGACATCGTCCTCAACGTGGGGCGCATGCTCACGGGTGAATACGACGAGGCGGCCAACGAGGTGGAGGTGATCCGCACGGAGATGGACGACGACGTGGTGCTGAAGGTGATCATCGAATCGGGAGCGCTGAAAACCCCCGAGCTGATCCGCAAGGCGTCGCTGCTATCGATGCTGGCAGGGGCCGATTTCGTGAAGACCTCGACGGGCAAGATCGACGTGGCCGCAACGCCCGAGGCCGCCGTGGTGATGTGCCACGCGATCCGGGACTATTACGACAAGACGGGCCGCAAGGTCGGCTTCAAGGCCGCAGGCGGGGTCCGCACGGCGGAAGACGCCGCACTCTACTACACGATCGTCGAGGAGATACTCGGCAAAGAGTGGCTCACGACGGAGTTGTTCCGCATCGGGGCCTCTTCGGCCGCGAACAACATCCTTTCGGCCATCGAAGGCTCGGAGATCAAGTATTTCTAACCGCCCCGAAACCGGCTGGCGGACATCTACGGGGCCTTTCTCACGGACTGACCCGCCCCGATGCACGAAAAACGGCGGCCCCTGATACGGGGGCCGCCGTTTCATACATACCGATCCCGGCTTACGGAAGCGAATCCGTAATTTCGACGCTCAACGAGTCGACCGTCCCCGGAGCCGGAGTGCCTTCGGCCGGAACGTCGAGTTCGGCGGGCGAGATCAGGTGCGGGGGTTCCGCAGCCGGCTCGACGCCGTTGAGCAATTCATCGCGCTGCACCATCGACTGGAAGTTGTCGCGCCGGATGGCCGCTACGACGATGATGACAACCACCGCCACGGCCACAACGATACCGATCAGTTTTTTAATCATTTTTATTCGCTTCCTTTAAGATCCCGATGGCGCGTACGACGACGTTGTCCACGGGATAGATGTTTGCGTAAAACCCATTGTCCTCCAACGCCGTATTGCGGCCGATATAGGCCCGAAGCTGGGCCTCGATCAGCTTCCGCGAACGGGCGATGTCGCCGTAGCGCGGCGCAACGCCCTTCCGGGCGGCATAGCGGACGAAATCATCCACAAGGGTCTTGTCGCTGTCGAGCAGTGCCTGCAACTCATCGATGGTCTTCACTGCATTGAGCGCCTCGCGGTGACGGTCGGCGTACTCGATCGTGTAGCGGTAGAGGATATTGCGGCCCACCACCTCGACGAAATACTTCGTCACGTCGGTCGTATCGGCCGGAATGAACACGTCCGGCATGATGCCGCCGCCGCCGTAGACCACCTTTCCGCCCGGCGTCACCCGCTTGAGCGAGTCGGCGAAATGGATGCTGTCGGCCGAGAAAAACTCGTTGTTCCGGTAACGGTTCCAAAGATCCTCCTCGTAGTCCGCGTCGTCCCCGATCGTGTAGGGCTTCTGGATCGAGCGGCCCGTCGGCGTATAGTAGCGCGCCGTGGTCAGCCGCAGGGCCGATCCGTCGCTGTACGGTATCTGACGCTGTACGAGACCCTTGCCGAACGAACGACGACCAATAATCGTACCACGGTCGTTGTCCTGCAACGCTCCGGCGAGAATTTCGCTCGACGAGGCGCTTCCCTCGTCGATCAGCACCACGACCTCCATGTCCTGCGCCGAGCCTTTGCCGTCGGCGTATTCGCGCAGCTGCTCGTGACGGCGGTCCTCGGTGTAGACGATCAGCTGGCCCTCGTGCAGGAACTCGTTGGCCACGGCGATCGCCTGGTCGAGAAACCCGCCCGAATTGCCCCGCAGGTCGAAAATCAGCTTCGTCACCCCTTCGGCGCGCAGCGACGCCAGCGCCTTGCGGAATTCGTCGAAAGTGGTCCGCGCGAACTGCCCCAGCTTGACGTATCCCACGCCGTCGGCGATGCGGAAGGCCGATTCGATGCTCCTGATGGGAATGACGCCGCGCACGACCTCGACCTCGACCAGATCGGAGATGCCCTGCCGTTCGAGACCGAGACGAACCGTCGTACCACGCGGCCCGCGCAGCATCTTGACGACGTTGTTCTGGGGAATCTTACGCCCGGCGACAAGCGAATCGCCGATCTCGACAATGCGGTCCCCGGCCTTGACGCCGGCCTTGTCGCTCGGGCCCTGCGGAATGACGTTCAGCACGATCACCGTGTCGGTAGCCATGTTGAAGACCACGCCGATGCCGTCGAACTCCCCTTCGAGGGGTTCGTTCAGGGCCTGCATTTCCGCGGCGGGAATATAGACCGAATGGGGGTCCAGCTCCTTGACCAGCATCGGAATGACGTGCTCGGCGAGCGAGTCCATCGACACCGAGTCGACATACTGGTTCTCGATCAGCGAGAGCGTATAGGAGAGTTTGTTGTTGGGCAGCGCCATGCGGCTGAGCATGCCCTTGAGCTGCGACGTGGTGGTGTTGCGGCCCAAATACTGGCCCAGAACGAGGCCCAGAACGACTCCCGCGGCCAGCAACAGCGGGAAGAGGACGGTGTGTTTCGAGTTTTTGTACATTTGCGTTTAAATAGCTGCCGATCAGGGTTTCGGCTTATTCTTGAAAGTGTAGGTAAGTCCCACCTGCAAATAAGTCTGCGTCTGCACGTCGACATTCTGCGCCCGGTTGTAGTAGAGTTGGAAACTAACCTTCGTGGAAAGGTATTTCGTCGCCTTGATTTCGAGCGTATTTTCCCAGCGCACCGTGGGATGGATCGGCAGACGGGGCTTGTCCTTGATGTCATGCCCGACGCTGGTATCCTCCTTATCGGCCCACTTGTCGTACGCCTCCAGATACTTGGTGTAGTCGCTGATCTTGTTCTTTTGGCCGATGTCGGTAATCCAGCCGTAAAAGGAGAAGATCGTGGTGCGGTAGCGCAGGTAGCCCGTCTTGCCGAACGTGCGGTCGAAACCGATCTCGACCGACGAACCGCCCTCGTATTTCGAGGTCTTCTCGGGGTCCTCGATACCATAGGGATAAGCCGGTTTGATCTCCTTGCCGTCATCGCCCACCTGCCGCATGCGGATCCAGTCGCTCTCGGCGAAAGTTCCGCTCAAGGCGAGCGGAGACATGTTGACCGTGATGGGAAATTTCTTCTTGGGGCTTTTATAGGTGATACCCAGCGAAATATCGAGGTAACCCGGGGTCATGAACTTGCTCTTGAGGTGCTTCTTCTCCTGCTCGGAGCGCGATTTGTAACCGTTGACAAACTGGCTGCGGAACTGGAACGTGGAGCCGTAAGACCAGTTCTTCGCCATTTCGAACGCCGGATTCACCCAGATGACGAACTCGTCCTGATTCTTGAACCATACGCCTTCGCTGTCCATGATCTTGTTACCGCTCTCGTCGACCATCGGCTTGCCGTCCGGTCCCACGCGCTGCGTCTCGACCTTCATGCGGTTGTAACCCAGCTTGGCATTGAACTTGGTTTCGATGGAAAAGAGGTTCTTCTTGAAGATATGCCGCAGGTTGAAGGTCGCCACCAGCGCAATGGAGTTGTCACCGCCCGACACCGAGATCCAGGGGTCGTTGTACGAAGTCAGCGTTCCCTGCAAGCCGCCGCCGAATTCGAGGTAGTTGCGCTCCTTGCGGATGGCGGCGCGCTCGGCCTTGTAGCGGGCGAGGCTGAAATAATCGGCGTCGACGGACGTGGATTTCAACCGGTCGCGGAACGTCACGTTCCGCCGCTCGGCATTGACTTCGTCGATTGAAATCTGGGCCGAGGCCGGAACGGAGGACCCGACGAGTGACGCCAGCGCGAGAATCAGGTAAAAATGTTTCATAACGAAGCGATTGTATTTGATTTTCAATCTACAAATTTATGAATTTATTTATAAAAACTTTAACTTTGTCTGAAAGTTAAACGGAAAGGACCAACTATGAAATATTTCGGAGCGCACGTAAGCGCTGCGGGCGGCGTGGAGAACGCCCCGGCCAACGCACACGCTATCGGAGCCACGGGCTTCGCCCTTTTCACCAAGAACCAGCGGCAGTGGGTGGCCAAGCCGCTTGCCACGGGCGAGATCGACGCCTTCCGCAAGGCGTGCGAACGGTACGGCTACACCCCCGCACAGATTCTGCCCCACGACTCGTACCTGATCAACCTCGGACATCCCGAGAAGGAACCGCTCGAAAAATCGCGTGCGGCGTTCCTCGACGAAATGCAGCGGTGCGAGCTGCTGGGCCTCGACCGGCTGAACTTCCATCCCGGCAGCCACCTGCAAAAGATCACCGAGCAGGAGTCGCTCGACCGGATCGCCGAGTCGATCAACCTGGCGCTCGACCGCACGCACGGCGTGACGGCGGTGATCGAGAACACCGCGGGGCAGGGTTCGAACCTCGGATTCCGCTTCGAGCACCTCGCCTACCTGATCGGACGCGTGGAGGACAAATCGAGGGTGGGCGTCTGCATCGACACCTGCCACGCCTTCGCGGCGGGGTACGACCTCCGGACGCGCGAGGCGTGCGACGCCACGTTCGCCGAGCTGGAACGCGTCGTCGGATTCGAATACCTGAAAGGCATGCACCTGAACGATGCGATGAAGATTCTGGGCAGCCGCGTCGACCGCCACACGCCGCTGGGCGAGGGAATGATCGGCATGGAATGCTTCCGCTACATCGCTTCCGATAAGCGTTTCGACGGCATTCCGCTGATCCTCGAAACCCCGGACGAAGCGCGCTGGGCCGAGGAGATCGCCCGGCTGAAAGCATTCGCCACAGAATAAATCACCGGAAATTTACGACGGAGCGCAGAACAGGACGAAAACCTGCGACCAACCACCGCCCCTAAAACGGGTCTTTCAGACCCGATTCAGGCAATCCAGGATGATCGCCGCGCTTTCGCGCACCTCCTCTTCCGAGATCGTGAGGGGCGGTGAAATGCGGAACGCCGTGTCGCAGAACAGGAACCAGTCGCTCAAGATGCCCTCCTCCTTGAAAAGTTCCATGATGCGGTAAAGTTTTGCCGATTCGCCCAGCTCGACGGCCAGCAGCAGGCCGCTGCGGCGGATTTCCCGCACGGCGGGATGATCCTTCAGCAGCATTTCATACAACGCACCCTTCGTTTCGACCGTTTCGGCCACCCGATTGTCCACCAGGTAATTCAGCGCCGCGAGTCCCGCCGCACAGCAGACCGGATGACCTCCGAAAGTGGTGATGTGCCCCAGCGCGGGGTTCTCCTGCAACGTATCCATCACCTCGTGGCGCGCGACGAACGCCCCGAGGGGCATGCCCCCGCCGAAGGCTTTGGCCAGGCAGACGATATCGGGCGTGACGCCGTATTTGAGCATGGCGAACAACTCGCCCGTACGGCCCATGCCGGTCTGTATCTCGTCGAAAATCAGCAGCGCGCCGACTTCGTCGCAGCGCCTGCGCAACGCTTCCAGATAACCCGGACGGGGCGGACGGACACCCGCTTCACCCTGCACCGGCTCGGCCAGCACACAGGCCGTGCGGTGCGTGATGCGCTCCAGTTCGGAAAAATCGTTGAACTCCACGGCCTGCACGTCGGGCAGCAGAGGCCGGAACACCCCTTTCCACTCCTCGCCCTCGGGCGCGCCCATCATGCTCATCGCACCGTGCGTCGACCCGTGGTAGGCGCGGCGCATGGAGACGATCTCCGTACGCCGGGTAAAACGTTTCGCCAGTTTCAAAGCCCCCTCGACCGCCTCGGCGCCCGAGTTGACGAAATAGACGCTTCCGAGCGGCGCGGGCAGCAGCGACGCGATCCTGGCGGCATACTCCACCTGCGGCGTCTCGACCAGCTCGCCGTAGACCATCACATGCATGTAGCGCGCGGCCTGCTCCTGCACGGCGCGCACCACGGCCGGATTGCAATGCCCGACGTTGCTGACCGAAACCCCGGCCACCAGGTCGAAATAACGCTTGCCCTCGGGCGTATAGAAAAACGAGCCTTCGGCGCGCGCGACCTCCACCAGCATCGGCGACGGGGAGGTCTGGGCGACATACGCCAGAAATTGTTTACGGAGAATCATACTATTATCCATTTATGCGGATTCGGGTCAAAGACGCCGAATCCTCCTATAAATCCAGAGTCATACCGCTGCGCTGCAAAATCGCTTCGGAGTCCTTCACGCTGCGCCGCATCCAGCGGCAGAGCGTTTCGGCCTGTTCGGCGTCGGACATCCGCCAGCCGCCGACCGTGAGGCGCATGCGTTCGGAGAGCGTGTAGATCAGGATCGCCGCCGAGGCCGAGACGTTCAGGCTCTCGACCATGCCGCACATCGGGATGCGCAGGAATTCGTCGGCCGAGGCGATCACCTCGTCGGAAATCCCGGCGTGTTCCGTCCCGAAGACCAGCGCGAAAGGTCCCCGCCCGACATCGAATGTCTCAGGCGTCACATCCTCGCGGTGGGGCGTGGTGGCCACGATCCGGTAACCGGCACCTTTGAGGGCGGCAATGGCCTCGCCCGTCGAGGCGTGGCGGCACACGTCGACCCACTGGTGCGTGCCGCGCGCAATGTCGGGATTGGGTTCGAACGGGCAGAGCGTCTCCACGGTGTGCATTTCCTGCACGCCGAACGCCTCGCAATGGCGGATCAGCGCCGCGGCGTTCTGTCCGTGGTACATGTTCTCGGCCAGCACGGTCATGTAGCGCGTGCGCATGGAGACCGTCTTCCGCAAAACGGCATACCGTTCCGGCGTCATGAACCCGGCGAGGCAGGCGATGCGTTCGGCGTCGCGCGCGGCGTCAGGCCCGAAATCGAAGTCCGGTCCCGGAGAGTCGTTATTTGCGGTATTTTTCATCTTCGTCGAGTATTTTCAGGTAGCTTTCGTAACGCGGCCAGGCGATTTCGCCCGCTTTCACGGCTTCGACCACCGCACAGCCCGGTTCGTGGGTGTGGGTGCAGTTGTAGAAACGGCAGCCGGGGGCCGCGCGCATCATTTCGGGAAAATAGTGCCACAGTTCCGCCTCGTCGATGTCGATCAGCCCGAAACCCTTGATGCCCGGCGTGTCGATCACCGCGCCGCCCCCGGCCAAGGGGTACATCGTCGAGAAGGTCGTCGTATGACGCCCCTTGTGGTGGCTTTCGGAGATTTCGCCCGTGCGGATGTCCAGCGAGGGGTCGATGGCCTGAATCAGCGTCGATTTCCCGACGCCCGAATTTCCCGAAACGAGGGTCGTGCGTCCCGTGAGCAGTTCTCGGACCTCCTCCACGCCCAGGCCCTTCCTGGCCGACACCTCCAGCACCCGGTAACCGGCCCCCTCGTAGACCGCGCGGAACTCCGCGACGGCCTCCGCATCCTGCAGGTCGATCTTCGACAGGAGGATCGTCACCGGGACCTTGTAGGCCTCGCAGGTCACCAGGAAACGGTCCACGAACTCCGTGGGCGTCTCGGGCGAGCGCAACGACGCCATCAACAGCGCCTGGTCGACGTTGGCGGCGATGATGTGCGATTCTTTCGAAAGGTTCGAAGCACGGCGGATCACGTAGTTGCGCCTCGGCAGGATGTCGGCGATCACGTAGTCGCCTCCCTCGTCGGCCTCGCACACCACCTCGTCGCCCACCACCACCGGGTTGGTCGAACGCACCCCTTTCAGGCGCAGCCGGCCCCGGATGCGGCAACGCACCGTCGCGCCGTCGTGCAGCACGTCGTACCAGCTGCCCGTCGCCCGGACCACTGTGGCTGTAAACTTCCTATCCATCGGCCTCCGTTTTTTCCGTCTGCCGGGGAACCTGCCCGCCGACCCATTCCAGAAAAGGAAAAATGGATTCGGAGAGCCGCCGGACAGGCTTGTAGCTTTTCGACTGCTCGATCGTCTGCGGCCCCACGAGGCAATAGTCCTCGTTCAGCGTGTCGAAGGCCGAAAAAAGCACGCTCAGCACGAGCAGATACTTCAAAACCGATACCGCAATGCCCAGCAGCGTGTCGGCGATGCCCAATCCCGCAAAGTGAAAGACCTTGCGCACCAGCCTGCCGGCAATCGCCACGACGAGGATCACGGCGACGAGCACCGTGACGAAACCGCCCGCAGCGGCTACTTCGGCGTCGAGCCGCAGCCATCCGCCGACCTGCGCGCCGAAACGCGCGGCGAGCCAGATGCCCGCCACGATCCCTGCAAGGGAGCATATCTGCACGACAAAGCCCTGGCGCCATCCGTTCCAGACGGCCAGCACCAGCACGAGGCAGACGATTAAATCAAGCGTGTTCAATAAGCCGTTCAAATTATCACCGTAAAGATACGAATTTTAAAGAAACGGCCCAAAAAAAGCATACAACGAACGATTAGGCGCAATATATATAAATATAGGTATATCGTCCTAACGTATTACATCGCGCATGTTAACACTCAACGCATTACAGATGCTGCAAATGGTTTTTACGGTAAGATTAGTCCGCCCCGCCTCGATGCGGCTCAAGTTGGATCTTTCCATGTCACACCGGTAAGCCAGCTCCTGTACGGTCAGCTTACGCTCCTTCCTCAACTCCTTGATCCTCGTAGAGATATAAAGGATTTCATCCTGATAATTCATTCCCATTTCAAAAATTTGGACAAAAATTTTGTTGTGCAAATTTTTATATATATATTTGCACCATGCGTATCATATATGATACCATAAGAAAAGTGGGGCATACTGATAACAAATTGAAAACTACAGACAAACACATCTTCATTTCAACCATTTTTACTATGAAAAACAACAACTTGTTTAGGAAATTCTTGGCATTGTTCTTAACCGGAACCATGCTGGCCGGTGTCGGGTGTAAGGACTACGACGACGACATCGACGACATCAACAAAAAGATCGATGATCTAAATGCGAAAGTCGAACTGAAGGCCGATGCTTCCGCCCTTCAGACAATCTCCGACAAACTGAAAGATGTCGACTTTTCGAAATTCGTCACCAACGCCCAGCTGGATACCAAGCTAGCCGGTTACGTCGAGAGCAGCAAACTGGTTGACGAAGTAAAAAAACTCGGTTACAAGACCGAAAAGGAGATCCTGGACCTGATCGCTAACAACACGCTCGATCAGGCAGCCATCGACAAACTGATCGAGGCTCAGTTCACTTTCGCCAATATTTGGACGAAGGAGGTTCAGGCGGAAGTTCAGAAGCTGATCGAAACCGAGATCGGTAAGATCGAGGGTGTAACTGCCGCCGATCTCGCCACCATTAAGACGGAAATCATCAAAGCGATCAATGACGACAAAGAGGTTGACGGTATCCGCAAGGCTATCTCGAATATGGTCGGCTCGGGCTTCTCCCAGTACATGGCCGAATATATCAAAGACAATCAGGATATCTGGGCCGGTCAGGTAGGCGATGCCGCTATCGCTGCCATCGATGCTGCCGGTTCCGAGCTGAAAGAGAAGATCCTCGGCATGATTTCCGAAGACGGCACATTCCTGGAGCAGGATGACCTCACACAGACATTCGCCGAGTACGACAAAAAGATCACGGCTATCTGGAGCGCTATCGACGACCTCGCCGGCCGCATCCAGTCGATCGTATTCGTCCCGACGGAGGCCGGAGCCGATTATGACGTAAACTTCGGCGGTTCGTACATTGCTGACACCAAGCCAGCCAACAACATTCCGCTGGCTTCTTCCCCCAAGGTGAAGATCGCTTTCCGTGTAGCTCCTGCTGCTCTTGCCGGAACGCTCGCCGAGCAGATCAACGAGGGAGAGGTAAAGGTTTCGTTCATTCCCGAAGAGGTCGAAGAGGTCGAAGAGGTTAAGACCCGCGCTGCCGAAGCCGAGGCTCCCGTAACCTACGAGGGCGACGTAGTTGCCGAGGACGGCAAACTGATCTTCACGGCTGTTGCCGACGAGGCTCTCTACGAGGAGCTCAAAGAGGAGGGCAAAACCTATGCTGTCGCCCTCTGCCTCAAGCAGGATGCCAAGAAGAACGAAGACGGCAACGGATACAAATATGTAGGCTTCGAGATCGTTTCGCCCTATATCTCGACCACGGGTGCATCTGCGGATGTCAAAGCCAATTTCGTACTGGCCAAGGCCGACGAAGAGGACAAACTCGTCGAGTACACGGATGCCGCCGTTTATCCGCTGGTATGGAACTCGACCGAGACGATAGTACTGTTGAGTGACTATCAGCTCGCTTACAAGGACGGAGAAGAGATCCTTTCGCTGGAAGACGCTGCCGCCAAGTATCTCTGGGATGCAGATGTTGCCGAAAAGCTGGCATTTGCATACACCCACAAAACTGTAGCCTACTCTGGCAACGCCGGTGATTTCACCAACCAGACCCAGCTCACTATCGATCCGAAAGACCCGACGAAGTCCGGAGACAGAAACAAGCAGATTACCGTCAAGAACAACGCTGCAAAACAGAGCGTTGATAATGTAGGCGACGTATTCACTGTCACCGACGATCTCACGATTACTTTCGATAAGAAGAGCATTGCATGGCTCTCCGGTATCAAATCGCAGGTTGAGATTACGGGCGACAAGGCTGCCGAGCTGACGGAGATCGACGGCGTGGTCAACTGGGAATATGCAACCTATGCAGCTGATAACACCTACTCGTTCACGGTTACCGTTCCGGCCGACAAAGCAATGGATTGGGAAATGTTCAACGAGTTGCCCGCATCGATCGATGCAGAGGTAGCAGCACTTCCCAAGGATAGCAAACTGGTTCTGGACGGTCAGGATGTACCTGCCGTAACGATCGCTCCGGTCAAGATGCTGAATGCCGAATCGGCACAGCAGCTCACGGTAACCGTAGCCAAGTGGCTGAACGGCAATGGCGAAGTAACCTTCACCGCCGCACCCAAGGTAGGCTCCACCGAAACGTTTGTCAACATCTCCGGTAAGGTAACCTTCAACGGACTGCCCGCATTCCCCTACGAGATAAAGAACGAGGGCGCCAAGGTAGGTGACAACTATGAGATCTCGTTCGAGAAAGTCAACGAAACGTTCTTCGACAAGCAGTATTTCGCAGACAAGGCAGCCGTAGCTACCTTCCTGAAAAACTTGACGCTGGACTATAGCGGTGTAAATGTAGCCGGAAACGACAAGGTAACCCCGATCGTTCTGCCCGCTGAGATTACGCTCGTAGACGGCGCAACGCTCAAACTGGCATTCGACGACGCGAATATCAACTGGGAGAAGCAGCCTTCGTACACCTACACCGTACCGACCGGAACGGGCAAGGGCAGCATCGTCAGCGACAACAAGGCATTCGAAATCAAGCTGACCGGTTCCTACACCCTGACCAACGAAATCTTCTCGCTCAAGGCCAACGATTTGTACCTCAAGCCCGGAGCCGCAGGCAAGAATCCGTTCATCGAACTGAATGCCGGTGTCAAAGACAACGCTGTTGTCCTGAACGCTATCGACCTCAAGCGTGCATACGATATGACCGAAGAGGCTAAGGCTGCAGGCGCAACGGTCAAATACACGCTGGTAAAGGACAATGACGATTACAAGACCTACGAAAGCGTTTATGGCAAAGGCGACGCCTCGAAATGGCCGTCGATCTCGGGCAGCAGCATGAGCTGGCAGAACTTCATCCTGTCGTCGTGCACGGTCAAAGCCGAACTGTTCGACAAGAACGACAAACTTTGCGCTACGGAAGAGTTCGACGTTACGCTGGTAGACCCGATCGACTTCGATTCGTGGAACTTCTTCCAGGGCGGCGAAGTCATCCTCCCGGCTGCAGGTGAGACCGCCGCTACGTTCAACATCGTGAACAAAGTGCTCGCCATGTCGACTGACGGCCGAGAGCCCGGCGAGTACAAGGAAAACAACAAGCCCGTCACGGTTGTCGCTGTTGCACGAGATGTCCTCGGCAATGAAATCTATACAAAGAACGAAGACGACTATACACTGTCGACGCTCGCTACGGCAACCAACGGCTACGGGTTCTTCTACAAAAATGATGAAAACAAAGACCTGTATGTTGAATACGGCGAACTGAAATGGGCTACTTCCCCCATCGTAGGCGTAACGTTCGACAACAAGACTGGTGTCATCACGGCAGTAGCCAGCAACGAATCGGTAGCTGCCACGACGGCAACGATCGACGTAACCTACCGGTATCGTTTCGCTTACGAGCCCACCACGGACGATAAGGGCAAGGTAACGGGCTACGAAATGAAGCCGTTCACGAAGTCGATTAAGATCAGCTTCAAGAAATAACACCCGGAGTCAGCTTCCCGGGGCCAACGGTTCCGGGAAGCCCTCCCCTATCTTACGCAGGGGGTGACACCCAAGGAGTTGTTTTTTAGTTAACAAGTTTCACATCCATCCCCTGCTTTTTGGCGGACCGAAGAGGCGCGGTCCGCCATTTTTTCGTACCTGCCAGCCCCGATGCCCGCCGGGCGTGAAACCGGACCCCGTTCCGGCTTTGCGCCCGGTGCGCATTTTCCCGCCGGAACACAAACGGCGCAGCGGCAAACACAGATAAGTTTGATTTTCAGCCCGGCTTGTATTATCTTTGCCGGAGATAAACCTCCGCTCGGATAGGCGAACCGGCAAAACCCAAGCTGCGCTTGGTTCTGCACACGGCTTGCACTATCTTTGCATCGGACAGCATTTAACCGGCTCTGCCATGAAAAGATACCTAACGATTCTCCTGCTGCTGACCGTCGTTGCGACGACAGTCAGCGCCCGCGAGGTCTTCCCGATCAACGAAGGGTGGCGCTTCTTCTTCAAATCGGAGAAAACCTCCGACAACGCCCGCCACGTAACCCTGCCCCACAGCTGGAACACCGATCCGCTGGCCCAGGGCTACTGGCTCGAAACCACGGGCAGTTACCAGAACGGCATGTATATCCCCGTCGAATGGGCCTCGAAACGCCTTTTCGTGAAATTCTACGGCGTACAGTCGGTCGCCGACCTCTTCGTCAACGGCTATCACGTCGGCACGCACCGCGGCGGCGCCACGGCCTTCACGTTCGAAATCACCGACAAAATCCGTTTCGGAAGCGACAACTCGATGCTCGTGGTAGTCAGTAACAGCAGCCGCAACGACGTGCTGCCCACCTCGACCGACATGAACCTCTACGGCGGCATCTACCGCGAGGCGGAACTGATCCTCACCGAGCGCACGGCCGTTTCGCCGCTCTACCTCGGGTCGGACGGCGTGCTCGTACACCCGCAGACGGTCGGTCCCGAAAAGGTCGAGGGCGAAATCGAGGTCCACATCACCTCGAAGGGGGACAACAGCTGCACGCTGAACGTCGACATCACCAGTCCGCGGGGAGAGCGGGTCTTCTCGAAACGCCAGAAGGCGCGCCTCGACGGCAAACCCGTCACCGTGGCCTTCTCGGTGGACAATCCGACGCTGTGGAGCCTGCGCGACCCGGCGCTCTACACCGTGACGGCCTCCATCGGCGAGGACAGCATCACCGACCGCGTCGCCGTCCGCACGGGCTTCCGCTCGATCGGCGCCAGCACGGCCGAAGGGCTGACGATCAACGGCGAACGCACGCCCGTACGCGGCGTCACGCTCTACCACGACAACGCCCTTTCGGGCGGCACGCTGGCTCCGGAGGATTACGACGCCGACCTGCGGATCATCCGCACGATGGGAGCCAACGCCCTGCGTTCGGCAGTCATGCCGCACGCGCAGTACCTCTACGACCGGTGCGACGAGCAGGGAATGCTCGTCTGGGTCGACGCCCCGCTGCACCGCTCGTCGTTCCTCGGCGACGTCTCCTATTTCGCCACGCCCGCCTTCGAGCAGAACGGGCTGAACCAGCTGCAGGAGATCGTCGCCCAGAACATCAACCACCCGTCGGTGGTGATGTGGGGCATCTTCTCGCGCCTCTGGATGCGCGGCGACGACGTGACGCCCTACATCCGGCGGCTGAACGAGGCGGCCCGCGCAATGGACCCCTCGCGCCCGACGGTCGCCTGCAGCGACCAGAACGGCGACATCAATTTCATCACCGACCTGATCGTCTGGCAGCAGGACGTCGGCTGGCGGCGCGGCTCGACCGACGACGTGATCGTATGGCGGGACCAGCTGCAAAAAAACTGGTCCCACCTGCGCTCGGGCGTCTGCTACGGCGGCAGCGGATTCCTCGGACACAAGAGCTACACGGCGCAGGCCGAGCCTCGTTCGAACTGGATGCCCGAGGAGAAACAGACCCGCTTCCACGAGGAGTACGCCAAAAACCTGCAGAGCGATTCGCTGTTCTGGGGCGTGTGGATCGACAACATGTTCGACTACGGCTCCTCGCGCCGTTCCTACGGAATCAACGGCGCAGGGCTCGTGACGCTCAACCGCCGCGAAAACAAGGACGCCTACTACCTGTACAAGGCGATGTGGAACGGCGCAGAGCCAACGCTGCATATCGTCGACAAGCGGCGGCAGCTGCGCGACCACGACATGCAGGCGTTCCGTGTCTACTCGTCGGCCGGGACACCGACGCTGATCGTCGGCGCAGACACGCTGGCGATGAGCGAATACGCCCCCTTCCAGTACCGGTCCGATTCGGTGGCGGTACGGGGCAGGGTCGAGGTGAAAGCTGCGGCGGGGGATCTGCGCGACAGTGTGACTATCCTTGTCGGCAACGTCCTAAAACCGAAACGGACGCAGGTCCTTCGGCGAACAGCAGGTCCGCAAACGACAAATTAGGGACGAAAGGCATCCTCTCGGAGAAGACCTGGAAATAAGGCTCGGCGACGATCGCCGGGCCTTCCTTGCGCTTGGGGCGCAGGTCGAGGTCTCCGGGCGCCGCCTCGACATACGTCCGGGAGAGTTCGGGCATCGGCACTTTGGCCAGCGAGCACATCACTTCGAGCAGGCCCAGGTTGTAATCGGCGAGGAATTCCCACTCCCGGCGGTAGAAAGGCTCGAACCGCCCGGCGTAAAAATCGAAATAGGGCGACGATTTATAAGAGGCTACCAGCGCGCCCCAATGCTGGTGCTGCCAGCGTTTGGAGTAGTCGAGACGCACGTCGCACACCCTCTGGCGGGGACGGTTGGCATTGCGGACATGCACGGTCAGCTCCATCACGCCGTCCGAGGCCAGTATCCGCGCACGGTTGCGCTCGGAACGCTTCACGAAGTGCTCGCCGAGGTCCACGACGCAACCGCCGCGCAGGAGGTGCGTGAAATACTCCACCGAGGGAAGGTATGCGAGGGGAAGCACGGTCATGGCTCGATCCAATCCCCGTTTGTTCGAATCAGCTCCACCAACCGGTCGAGGGCCTCCTCCTGCGGAATGTTGCGCTCGACGACCGTCCGGCCCTTGTAAAGGGTGATGCGGCCCGGTCCGGCACCCACATAGCCGTAGTCGGCGTCGGCCATCTCGCCGGGACCGTTGACGATGCAGCCCATCACGCCGATCCGGAGGTTTTTCAGGTGCGACGTGCGGGCCTTGATGTCGGCGAGGGCCTTCTCGATGTCGTAGAGCGTGCGTCCGCACGAAGGGCAGGCGATGTACTCGGTGTGCGAGAAACGCACGCGCGCGGCCTGCAGAATCATCAGCTCAATGTCTCGAATCTCCGCTTCCGAGAAGCCCGGGGCATCGATCCAGATGCCGTCGGCCAGGCCGTCGAGCAGCAGAGGTCCCAGGTCGGCGGCGGCCTTCACGGCGAGCGTCTCCAGCGAACGCTCTTCGTAACGGCGTTTTACGACCACCGGTTCGTCGGGGATGTCGAGATTCAGGATCGCGGCGCGCAACTCGGCCGTCGGGTTGCCCGAAAGGGCTTCGAGCACCCGGAAACCCTCCAGCGGCTCGGTGTGCACGACGGGAACCGTCACCTTCGAACGGCGGCGGTATTCGGTCGGGAAGTAGCGTTCGGGATGCAGGACTTCGAATTCACCGGGACGTTCCGCGAAATGGTCGACGAGCAGCTGTGCCACGGGGATTTCGTTCTCGGGAGCCTCGGTCAGCGAAACGCGGATCGTGTCGCCGATGCCGTCGGCCATCAGCGCTCCGATACCCACGGCGCTCTTCACGCGCCCCTCGATGCCGTTTCCGGCCTCGGTAACGCCCAGATGAATCGGATAGTGCATCCCCTCGGCATCCATCGCCTCGACCAGCAGCCGGTAGGCGGCGACCATGACGCGCGTGTTCGACGACTTCATCGAGACCACCACCTGATCGAAATCGCATTCCCGGCACACCCGCAAAAACTCCATGGCCGAGACGACCATGCCTTGGGGCGTATCGCCCCATTCGTCGAAGACGCGTTTGGCGAGCGATCCGTGGTTGACGCCGACGCGCAGGGCGACGCCCCGCTCGCGGCACTGCGCGATCAGCGCCTGAAGATCGCCGCGGTCGAGGCGGTAATTTCCCGGATTGATACGCACCTTGTCCACATACCTGGCGGCGATGGACGCAACTTCGGGCACGAAGTGGATGTCGGCCACAACGGCTGTCCGGAAACCGTCGGCACGCAGCTGCCGGACGACGTTTCCCAGATTTTCACCTTCGCGGCGGCCCTGCGCCGTAAGGCGCACGATCTTTCCCCCGGCGCGGCCGATGCGTTCGATCTGGGCCACGCTCGCGGCGGTGTCGTTGGTGTCGGTATTGGTCATCGACTGGCAGGCGACGGGATGCCCGCCGCCGATCGTAACCGGTCCGATGCGCACTTCGTACGCCGGACGGCGCATGAATTTCGAAAGATTCATCTGTTTCCTCGCTTTTGGAATCACAAAGATAATGCAAGCTGCGCGCCGCGCCAAATTTATTTGAGACCCGCCGGACCGTCACGCGGCCAAACCGTCAAAAAAGAGAGTAACGATTTGGAAATCTGCAAAAAAAGCATTACATTTCGGGACATCTCTAAAATGCGGGCATCATGAAAGAGAAACTATTGCTGGCGGCAGCCGCGCTGCTCGGATTCGCGACGGCATGCGATTCGACCAAACGGCAGACGGACATGTACGGGACCCCGTACAGCAACTACAAGATCAAGGGCAAGGTGACCGACAAGGCCGGACAGCCGATCAAGGGCATCGAGGTCCGGAGCAACGCCTACCTGCCGACACCGGAGGCGACGACCGCAGCCGACGGAACCTATGATCTTTCGGGCAAGGGAGTCGGCAACACGGCAAGAGTCACCCTCACCGACACCGACGGCCCGGCCAACGGCGGCGACTTCGCCGCAAAGACCGTCACAGTCGAATTCACCGAGGCCGACCGCACAGCCAAAGGAAAAGGCTGGGACAGAGGTTCCTTCGCCAAATCGGGCGTCGACATCACCCTCGAGGAGAAGGAGTAATTCCCCGCATCCCGACCATCGCGCCTCCCGGAACGAAAAACGCACCCCGGCAATGCTCAAACAAGTTTGGCATTGCGCTCGACTTTCACTATATTTACAGAACATAGGATGCGCCTCGGCAATGCTCAAACAAGTTTGGCATTGCGCTCGACTTTCACTATATTTGCCGGGTGGACACACTCGATAACGACATCAAATTCGTAGCGGGCGTCGGCGAGGCCCGTGCCAAGCTCCTCGAACGGGAGTTGGGCATCCGTACGCTGGGCGACATGCTCAGCCACTATCCCTTCCGCTATATCGACCGCACGCGCATCTACCGCATCTCGGAAATCACCGACGCCGCGGGCCTGTCCTACGTCCAGTTCCGCGCCCGCGTGACCGGCGTCGCCTATGCCGGTGCGGGGCGCAAACGCCGCTTCACGGCCTTCGTGCAGGACCCTACGGGGCAGGCCGAGCTGGTGTGGTTCCAGGGTATCAAGTGGATCGAAAAACGCGTCGAGGTCGGACGCGAATACCTCGTCTTCGGCCGCCCGTCGTTCTACCGCGGCGAACTGTCGGTCGCCCACCCCGAGCTGGAAACCATGGAGCAGGCCCTCTCTCGCAAGGCCGAGAGCGGCATGCAGGGCATCTACCCCTCGACCGAAAAACTGGGCAACGTCCTGGGCACGAAGGGCATGTACCAGATCATCTGCAACGCCTGGACGCTCGCGAAGGACCGCATCGCGGACCCGCTTCCCGAGGCCGTGCGCACCCGGTACGGGCTGATCGCACTGCGCGACGCCATCTATAACATCCACTTCCCGCAATCGCAGGAGGCCCTGCGGCAGGCGCAGTACCGCCTGAAGTTCGACGAACTGCTGGGCGTGCAGCTCAACATCCAGTCGCGCCGCACGGCGCGCCTCTCGAAAAGCAACGGCTTCCTCTTCTCGAAGGTCGGGGGCGTGTTCAACACCTTCTACACCGAAAAACTTCCTTTCCCGCTCACCGGGGCGCAGAAACGCGTCATCAAGGAGATCCGCCGCGACACCGTGACGGGGTTCCAGATGAACCGCCTGTTGCAGGGCGATGTCGGCAGCGGCAAGACCCTCGTGGCGCTGATGTCGATGCTGCTGGCCGTGGACAACGGCTTCCAGGCCTGCATGATGGCCCCGACGGAAATCCTCGCCCGCCAGCATTTTTCCACGATCAGCAGGATGCTCGAAGGGATGGATGTCAAGGTGGCCGTCCTGACCGGCGCCTCGAAAGCCAAAGAGCGCCGGGCTTCGCTCGAAGGCATCGCCTCGGGCGAAGTGGACATCCTCATCGGCACGCACGCGCTGATCGAGGACCGCGTGCAGTTCGCCAACCTGGGCTTCGTCGTCATCGACGAGCAGCACCGCTTCGGCGTCGAGCAGCGCGCGCGGCTCTGGACCAAGAACGAACAGCCGCCCCATATCCTCGTGATGACCGCCACGCCGATTCCCCGCACGCTGGCGATGACCCTCTACGGCGACCTCGACGTGTCGGTGATCGACGAACTGCCCCCGGGACGCCGTCCGATCAAGACGTTTCATTACACGGATGCGGCGCGCCTGAAACTTTTCGGCTTCATGCGGCAGGAGATCGCCAAGGGCCGACAGGTCTACGTCGTCTACCCGCTCATCAAGGAGTCGGAGGCGATGGACTACAAGGACCTCACCGACGGTTACGAGGCCATCTCGCGCGACTTTCCGCTCCCGCAGTACGTCACGGCGATCTGCCACGGCAAGATGAAGCCCGCCGACAAGGAGGAGTCGATGCGCCAGTTCAAGTCGGGCGAGGCCAACATCCTCGTGGCCACGTCGGTGATCGAAGTGGGCGTCGACGTGCCCAACGCGACGGTCATGGTCATCGAGTCGGCCGAGCGTTTCGGGCTTTCGCAGCTCCACCAGCTGCGCGGGCGCGTGGGCCGCGGCGGCGAACAGTCATACTGCATCCTGATGTCGGGCGAAAAGCTCTCGCGCGAGTCGCGGGCGCGGCTCGAAGCGATGTGCGAGACCAACGACGGGTTCCGCCTGGCGGAACTCGACCTCAAGCTGCGGGGTGCAGGCGACATTAACGGCACATTGCAGAGCGGCATGGCATTTGATCTGAAAATCGCCAGTCCCACGGCGGACGTACAGATACTCACCGTCTCGCGCGAGGCGGCCACCGGAATACTCGCCGCGGACCCGGCGCTGGCGCACCCGCAGAACCGGGGTCTCGAAGCCCTGCGGCGGCGCTACTCGGGCCGCGAGGAGATCGATTTTTCACGCATTTCGTAATATTTCGTCCCGAAAACACGTTAACCCATTAAAATACTGTCCGATGAAACGGTTCCTACTCGCCATATTCCTGCTCGCCGCAGCCTCGCCCCTCGCCGCGCAGCTCTACCACCCGGGCGAACAGCTCTTCTACCGCGTGAGCTACAAAGCCAAGATGTTCCCCAATACGGAGGTCGGGGCCGTGGAGGTCAAGACCTCGGAAGACACGGTCGACGGCCAATCCTACTACAAGGTCGAAGGTGCAGGACGCACGCTGCCCACCTACCGCTGGTTCTTCAACCTGGAGGATGTCTACACCGTGTGGATCGACACCGCGTCGCTGCGCCCCGTGCGCTTCGTGAGCGACATTCGCGAAGGCGACTACACCTTCCAGAGTTACTACACCTACATCTGGCCCGACTCGACCATCCATACCCGCTGGCGGAGCCGCAAAAACCCCTTCAGCGAGAAGCAGATGTCGCTGACGGCGGAGAGCATGGACCCCATCGCGCTCTTCTTCAACCTGCGGTCGGCCGAGGCGGAGGATTTCCGCGTCGGTGAGCCGGCGACGCTTCAAATGGTCCTGCAGGACACCATCCGCCGCCTGCACTACCGCTACCTGGGGCGCGAGAACAAGAAGATCCGCAACATGGGCCGCTTCCGCACGCTCAAGTTCGAGTGCCAGCTGGGGACGACCGAGGGCTACTCGTTCACCGACGGCACGATCTTCACGATCTGGATTTCGGACGACGACAACAAAATCCCCCTCTACATCGAATCGCCGGTCAAGATCGGCAGCATCAACGCCTACATTTCGGGTTATAAGGGATTGAAATATCCGGTGACGAGCCTGATAAAATAATTTTTCGTATATTAGCGGGACAAAAGCGAACGTTTTCGTCAAGCAGAGCGCAGAGCCGAACGAAATTCGGGTCATGCCGAAGCGGGAAAACGAGGAAAGAAATTCAACTTTATGGAAAACAAACAGGGATACGATCCTTCGGAATTCGAAGACGACGACTACACCACCCCGCAGCCCGATGCGGGCAAATCCATCCGCGGCTACCGCATCGTCATCATCATCCTCTCGGTAATCCTGGTGGCGCTCTCGGTGCTCTACTTCAGCATCCACCGCCAGCAGATGCTCGACAACGAGCTGTTGCAGGCCGACCGCGACTCGATCCAGAACGACCTGGGGCGGCTGATGACCGACTACGACGGGCTGCGCATCTCGAACGACTCGATTTCGGCCGGGCTGACCCTCGAACGCGAACGCGCCGACTCGCTGATGACGCGCCTCAAGAAGGAGCGTTCGTGGAACCTCGCGAAGATCAAACAGTATGAAAAGGAGGTCGGCACGCTGCGCACGATTATGAAAGGTTACGTGAAGCAGATCGACTCGCTCAATACGCTCAACAAAAAGCTCATCAAGGAGAACGTCGGCTTCCGCAAGGAGATTTCGTCGGCCAAGCTGCGCGCCGACATGGCCGAAGAGAAGGCCGCCGAACTGGACAACAAGGTCAAGGTGGGTTCGGTGCTTCGCGCCCGCGACATCCGCCTCTCGGCGCTCAACGACCGCAGCAAGCCCGTTTCGCGGGTCAAGAACGCCGCACGCCTGCGCGTCGACTTCGTGCTCGCGGCCAACGAGCTGGCCACGCCGGGCAACAAGGCCGTCTACGTGCGCATCACCTCGCCCGACGGCTACGTGCTGACCACCGAGGCGATGCCGACCTTCGAATTCGAGGGCGAACGGTTGAGCTACTCGGCCATGCGCGAGGTCGACTACCAGAACCAGGACCTCGAAGTGGGCATCTACTATAACTCGACGGGATTCGCGGCCGGAACCTACCAGATCCAGCTTTACTGCGAAGGCCGCCTGATCGGTCAGACGCAGGTGGTGATGAAATAACGTCGGTGCACACTTCTGTTTATAAGCCGGGCGACAGTCGTGTCGCCCGGCTTTTTCGTTCCCGAACCGCCTGCCGGACCATTCCGCTCCGCCGGAAGCGGGAAACTTCCGCCCGGGGATTCCGCCGCAAAACACCCTGCGCCCCGTATGCCCGGTCTTGAATATCCGACCCCGGAAATCCCGCTCCGGAACGGCGCAGCCCCGAGTGTCCGGCCCCGGAAATCCGGTCCGAAAAATCGCTCCCGAAATACCGCCCCTCCCCAACGCCCGCCCCGGAACCACTGCCCCCGGAACAATCATACCCGGAGCCGCCGCACCTGCATAGCTGCCGCCAAACCTTCTCGCTCTCCCTCTCCCGAACTGCCGCACCACTGCTTTCCACCTCCGCAGCCGAAAAATTTCCATACTCCGGAATACCCTCCTGCGGCCACAGCGAGCCGAAACACAGGCGTTTAGCCCTATTTTAAAGAAATTTATTTTCAGGCTGCGCCGAAAAATCTTTGGCCGATTCGGAGAAAGCACTTATATTTGTCATACAAATAAGATTAATAAGGCGAATCCATAACGCACGATTTGGCCCGTTCCCCTATTTGCCGCAGCTACCGACTGAACCTTAAACACATACAGAATGAGAACAACACTACTACGAACAGCGACCCTCCTGGCCGGTTTTCTCTGGCTGGCGTTCGCAGCCGCAGCCCAGGAACGTTCGGTACAGGGAACCGTGTTCGACGGAGACGGGAAAACCCCGCTCGTCGGTGTGACGGTAATCGTCAGGGGCGCTCCCACCCGGGGAACCGTTTCCGGTGCGGACGGTAAGTACAGCATCCGCGCCAAAGAGGGCGAGGAGCTGACCTTCACCTACCTGGGCTACGAGCAGACAACGCAGCGTATCGGGGGAGGGAAGACCCGTCTCGACGTGACGATGCAGCCGAAAGCCGAGGCGATCGAAGGCATCGTGGTCACGGCGCTGGGTATGACCCGCGAACAGAAGGCGCTGGGATATGCCGTGTCGAAAGTGGACAACCAGGACCTGACGGCCGCCGTTTCGAACAACTGGCTCGACGCCCTTTCGGGCAAGGTGGCAGGCCTTAACTTCGACCACGCCTCTTCCGGTCCCGGCGGATCGCTGCGCGTCACGCTGCGCGGCGAATCGACCGTCAACATGGACAACAACACGGCGCTGTTCGTGATCGACGGCGTGCCCATGTCGAGCGGCATGACGGCCATGGGCGGGGCGGCGTACAACAACACCGACGCGGGGGTCGACTACGGCAACGGGGCCGCCGACCTCAATCCCGAGGACATCGACAACGTCTCGGTGCTCAAAGGCCCCGCAGCCACGGCACTCTACGGGTCGCGCGCAGCGAACGGCGCCATCGTCATCACCACCAAGGCCGGCCGGTCGACCAAGGGACTCGGCATCACGTTCAGTTCGAACTTCTCGTTCGAGCGCGCCGGCTACTGGCCCGACTTCCAGGACGAATACGGCCCGGGCAACAACGGCGCGCGCACCTACTCGTTCTACACCGTGAAGGCCGAGCAGTCGACCACCGGCCAAGCCGCCTCGCGCACTTACAGCCGCTACACGTGGGGACCGCGCTACGAAGGGCAGAAACTCTACCAGTGGGCATCGTACGATCCGCAGACGGGCATGTACACCCCGCTCGACTTCAAGCCGCGCGACTGGTACAAGGGTTTCTTCGAGACGGGCGCCACCTACAAGAATTCGGTTTCGATCTCGGGCAACAACGGCCGGGGCGGCTCGATCCGCGTTTCGTTCACCGACGTGCGCAACACCTGGATCGTCCCCAACACGGGCTACAAGACGCAGAGTTTCTCGGTCTCCTTCGCCCAGAAGCTCCGTTTCGTGGAGCTGGCCGGAAAAGTCAACTACTACCGCAAGGACAGCGACAACCTGCCGATGATCGGTTACAGCACCTCGTCGCCCACCTACACGCTGCTCTGGAGCCGCAACAACCTCGACATACGCTGGTACGAACAGGAATACCGGCAGACGTTCACCGGCGACCCGGCGACCCGCATCGTCTATCCGTACGCCCTGAACAACCTCTCGGACAACCCCTATTCGCAGGCCTACGAGCAACTCAACACGATGGACCGCGACCGCGTCTACGGCAACGTCAGCGCCACGTTCGACATCTACAAGGGGCTGAAACTGATGCTCCGCACGGGACTCGACATGAACCGCGAGTTCCGCACGCGCCGCAAGCCCTTCGGCACGCTGTCGAACCTGAACGGCTACTACCGGCAGCAAAACGTCGAGAACACCGAGATGAACAACGACTTCCTGCTGACTTACGAACGCCCCCTGGGCAAGTTCCACGTCAACGCCAGCTTCGGCGGCAACAGCATGTACCAGCAGGCCCGCGTGGTGACCTCCACGGCCGAAGATCTGCTCACGGAAGGCGTCTACAACCTTTCGAACGCCAAATCGGGCGTGATCACCAAGAGCCAGCACACCCGCAAGATGGTCAACAGCCTCTACGGGCTGGTCCAGCTGAGCTACGACGACTGCCTGTTCCTCGACATCACGGGCCGCAACGACTGGTCGAGCGCCCTGGCGCCGGGCCACTGGTCGTTCTTCTACCCGTCGGTCAGCGCCAGCTGGGTGCTCACCGACACCAAGGCGCTGGGGCTGCGCGACCGCATGCCGTGGCTCTCGTTCCTCAAGCTGCGCGCCTCGTGGGCCAACGTGGGCAACGACACCAACGCCTTCGTCATCAACAATTACTATTCGGTAACCGATTTTTCGAGCGGCTACTTCCTGCCGACGACCTGGGCGCTCTACGACATGAAGCCCGAGAATGTCGAAAGCTGGGAATTCGGTCTCGAAGCCAAGTTCCTGCGCAACCGCATCACCCTCGACGCGGCGTTCTACAACAACACGACCACCGACCAGATCATCAACACCCCGGTGGATTACAGCACGGGCGTCGGCTCGAAATACATCAACGCGGGCGAAATCCGCAACCGCGGCGTCGAACTGGCCTCGCGCCTGCAGCCCGTGCGCACCAAGAACTTCAACTGGGACATCAACCTCACCTGGTCGAAAAACTGGAACAAGGTCATCAGCCTGGCCCCGGGCGTCGATTCGTGGGTGATCTCCTCGGGTGCCCGCGGACAGGTGATCGCCACCCCCGGCGGCACGCTCGGCGACCTCTACGGCTACGGCTACGCCAAAGCCCCCGAAGGCTCGTACATCCTCAACACCGACGGATCGCGCGCCGACGTGTCGGGGCAGACCGTGATCGACGAATACGGATACCCGGTGCTTTCGACCGACGAGCGGATCAAGATGGGCAACGTCCAGCCCGACTGGCGCGCCGGCTTCTCGACCTCGCTCAAATACAAGGGCATCCGCCTGAGCGCCGCCTTCGCGGCACAGTGGGGCGGCATGGCCTACTCGCTGACCAACGCCCAGCTCTCGCGGCAGGGCAAGCTGACCAACACGCTCTACGGGCGTTATGGCGGCGTGCTGCACGAAGGCGTCGTCGCCCGCGGTCTCGATGCGCAGGGCAACATGGTCTACAACCCCAACACGACCGTCACCGAAAACGTCGTCACCTATTACCTCGACCGCGTCTATTCGATGAACAACGTCGAGACGAGCACCTTCGACACCTCCTACCTCAAGCTGCGCGAACTGCGTCTGGAGTGGACCCTGCCGAAAAAATGGGTTGCCCGCACGCGCGTGCTGCAGGACGCCACGGTGGCCGTCTTCGGCACGAACCTCTTCTGCTGGACCAAATGGCCCTTCTACGATCCGGAAGTGGGTACGCTCAACGGCGCCAGCATCACGCGGGGTTTCGAAACGGCCTCCTACCCGATGACCCGGACCTACGGTTTCAACATCAAACTCAGCTTCTGATCCCATGAAAAAGATACTTTCATACACCGCAGCCCTCCTCCTCGCCGCCGGCACGAGCTTCAGTTCGTGCACCGGGAACTTCGAGGAGTACAACACCAACGGCGAGAGTCCCGAATACGGCAACGTCGATCCGAGCACGCTGCTCGAACAGCTGATCTCGACGGGCGCCTACTACATCTACGAGCGTTCGTGGCGGGTCAACAACGAGCTGATGCAGTACACCGTCGATTGCAGCGCCAGCGGACGCCACCAGCTCTACGTCTTCCAGGCTGCGGATTTCGGCACGCCCTGGGACCGTTTCCAGCGCTACGCCGCCAACGCCCACCACATGATCGCGCTGGGCCGGAACTACGACGACCCCAACGCACAGGCCATCGCCATGACCCTGAAGGCGGTATTCGTGTCGCTCGTGGCGGACCTCTACGGCGACATCCCTTACCGGGAGGCCTACCGCATCGAAGACGACATCACCCAGCCGGCGATCGACCCGCAGTCGGAAGTGTATCCGGCGCTGATCGGAATGCTGCTCACGGCCAACGACCTCTACCGGACCGCCACCGACAGCAACGGCAACTACACCTACCCGCTGACCGTCCCGGGCAAGGACCTGCTCTACGGAGGCGACATCGCCGCCTGGCAGAAGCTGACCAACTCGCTTTGCCTGCGTCTGTGCATGCGCTTGAGCAACCGTCCCGAAGCGGGCACGGCGGCCGTCATGCAGCAGATCGTCGGCAACCCGGTGAAATACCCCGTCTTCACCTCCTACGCCGACGACGCCAAGGTGAACTACACGGGCGTCTCGCCCTTCCGCAACCTGTTCGGCGACATGACCGACACCTCGTTCACGACTGCATCGCACAAATGCTCGGCCTTCTTCATCGACCAGCTGACCTCGACTTCCGACCCGCGCATGGCGCAGTGGGTGCGGATCGTCGGCTCGGACGACGTGCACGGCGTGGTGAGCGGCGTCGTCGAGCCGGACGGCACGGGAGCCAGCGTGATGAACCCCGCGGTGCTCAAGCAATACACGACCCCGGTCTGGTTCATGACCTCGTCGGAACTCTTCTTCATCCTGAGCGAAGCGGCCCACACGGGGATGATTCCCGGCGGAGAAGCCGCCGCCGAAGCGTATTACGAGCAGGCCGTCACCAACTCGATCCGGCAGTGGAATCCCTCGATCTCGGACGCCAACATCGACCGCTTCCTGCACGGCACGGGATCGAAGGCCGCCTACGACGGCACGCTGGAGCGGATCATTCAGCAAAAGTGGGTCTCGGTCTTCATGCAGGGCTTCGAGGCGTGGTGCGATTACCGCCGCACGGGCTATCCGCAGCTGCCGATAGGTCCCGACGTGCAGAACGAGGGTGTCCTGCCCACACGCCTGGGATACGGGCAGATGCTCATATCCACCAACGGCGACAACTACCGGAAGCAGGTGGCCCGGATGAAGGCGGCCTACCCGGTCGTCGGACGGGGAACCGCCGGCGGCGACAACATGCTGACGCCCGTCTGGTGGAGCAAGCGCGCCCTGGAACTGGAAAACGGCGCAATGAACTAAAACCTTAAAAATTCAGCAAGATATGATCCGTCAGCTTTTCAACATACTCCGTCCGAAAGCGCTGCTCATCGTCGCGATGGCGGCCGCCGGATGCTCCGACGACAAGACCGCCGGCGGGGGCGAGATGACTTTCACGGGCGGCGACAACCTGTTCGAATGCCCCGCCGAAGGCGGCACGAAGGACTTTTCGTTCTTCTCCCGCGCGGGTCACTGGGAGATCGTCCCCGAAGATCCCGGAGCCTCGTGGATCGACGCATGGCCGGCTTACGGCGACGACAACGGCCGCACGACCCTCACCGTGGAGCCTGTCGGCGACGCCTACGGCCGCGAAATGACGCTCAACATCACGACGGCGAACGGCGTCGCGGGACAGATCCGCGTGAAACAGGCCGGGCTGTCCCCCGAAATCAAACTCAACCTCACGGGACAGCGCATCCGGGCCGACATCACGGGAACGCCCGTCACCGTCGGCGTCACGAGCAACGTGGCATGGGAGGCTGTCGTCGACGAGGGCGACACGTGGATTTCGCTCGGCGAGACGACCGAAACCTCGCAGCAGTTCCTATTCGCCGACAACACCGACCAGCCCAAACGCACGGGGCAGATCAGCTTCCGCATGGTCGGCGGCGACTTCAAGGTGTCGGTTCCCGTCGAGCAGATGGACGGCAACATCTCGTTCGAACGCGCCGAGAAGGTCTCCGTCGCCCGCCTGCTGGGCGAAGTGCAGCCCGACGCCGAAGGGCACTTCGAACTGGAGGAAAACTACGCCGTCGAGGGCTGGATCACCAGCGACTTCGAGCACGGAAACCTGCCCGACAGCGTACTTTATGTACAGGACGCCAGCGGCCGCGGCATCAAATTCGTCCTCAAGGACAAGAACGAGTTCCTGACGCCTTCCGCCGAACAGGCGGGATGGTACGCCCAGAACCGCAAGGTGGCCGTGCACATGTACGGCGCCGAATTCCGCAACGACGCCGAAGGCAACCTCTGCGTGATCGACTTCGCGGCCTCCTCGGTCAAACGCAGCACGGAGGAGGCTCCGGGAGCGCCGGTTGCGGTGGCCCTGAACGACCTGGGCGACCTGGCGCAGTACGCCAACACGGTGGTCCGCATCGCTCCCGTGGAGTTCGTGACCCCCTACGGCGGCTACGCCCCGTTCTACGAAAAGGAGGGCAACGACGTAGAGACCACCGAGGCGGAGTGGGCGAAGAACGTCAAGGCCGGCTACCGGGCCATCTTCCCCCACCACACGCTGGCCCCGCACCTCGTGCGCGACGCGAAGGGCAATGTTGCGAAGCTCTACTTCCAGCGCTCCTTCACGCAGATGTACGCCAGAAATCTCCCGGCGGGATCGGGTGCCCTGACGGCACTGGTCTCGAAATTCCGAGGCGAATACATCCTCCGGATCCGCAACACGGAGGACGACGCGCTCTCGGCCGACGCCGGAACCCGCTTCTCGACGACACTCCTGCAGGCCGGGCCGTGGCTCGCACAGGACGCCGTGCCGGCCTTCGCGGTGGGCAACACGGGCGACGACCGCAGTTCGGTGGTCTTCTCGGTCTACGACGACAGCAACAATTTCGACGTTTTCCCGGGCAGTTCGGGCGCCATCGCCTCCTACTGGCTCACCACCGACGTACGCCGCCGGCACGACATCCCGTTCGCCGACGAGGCCGAGCACTATTACAGCCTCAACGCCAAACTGTGGTGGAACGTGACGACGCACCATTCGCTGGTGTCCAGCAACGACGAGGTCGGCGAAGCGTTCGTCATCCGCACCAACACGCTGCGCAACGCCACGGGCGCGCTCTACCTCTACCTCACGGGCACCAGTTCGAAAGGCGGCCCGGGCAAGATGAAGATCCAGTGGAGCGACACGACGGAGGACGACCTGACGAAGGTGAAGTTCGAGGAGATCGGAACCTACGACGCCCCGTGCATCAACTTCACGCCCTACCTCTACCCGTACAGTTTCCGCCTGCCCGACGCCATGCGCGGCAAGCGGCAGGTGACGATCCTCGTACGCTGCGCCGCCGAGACCAACGCCCAGCACAACAACGCACTGGTCGCCGCTACCGGCACGACGCGCCTGGGACACATCGGAATCGTGGAAATCAAATAACCGAAAGCCATGAAACAACTGCTATACAGACTGCTTGCCGCCGCTGCACTGGCCGGCGGACCGCTGCTCGCCGGATGCTCCGATTCGGACGAACCGCAGCAGGAGACCCCGCGCGAGGACCACTTCGTCATCGCGCTGGTGAACGACGCCTACCAACTCGACTACGAAGGCGAAATGACCCTCCGGGTGCTGCAATTCGCCGAGGGCGACGCGCTCGCCCTGACGCCGGGCGAACGGGGCGAATCGGCCGAACAAACCCTCCTGCCGATCAGCGGATTCACGCCCACCGACGTCACGTTCCGCATCCCGAAGGAGGTCACCACCGGCCGCTGGAGCCTCTGGTGCATGCGCGGCGCGCAGACCCAGTTCCTCGGCACGACGACGCTCGACGTCGACATCTTCCGTCTGGTGCGCAACGTGCGGCTCGAAGCCGCCTACGCCGTGGACCGCGGCGAGATCGTGACCATCCCGGGCGAAGGCTTCACCGGAGAGGATAAGATCCGGTTCGCTGCCGAAGGCCAGGCCGGTGCGGAGGCGGCCGTCATCGGCGCCGATGCGGCGGGTATCACCATCCAGCTCCCGGCGTCGCTCACCTCGGGAAATCGGGAGGTGTGGATCGAGCGCGGCGCAGACCGGCAGCTGCTCGGCGCGACCGCCGTCACGGTCTCGGCCTTCGAGCGCATCGATCCCGCGACGCTTCCCGAAGGGACGAACCTCTACGGCCGCGTCTACTCGGGCGGCGAAGCGCTGGAAGGCGTCCCCGTCTCGGACGGACTCAACGTGGTGACGAGCGACGCGCAAGGCGTCTGGTCGATGGTTTCGGACCGCGCTTCGGACGTGGTGTTCGTCACCCTGCCCCGGGGCTACGAGGCCGCCGCGGACGGACCCGTCCCGCAGTTCTACCACCTGCTCGACGCCGGCCGCGACCGCTACGACTTCGCGCTGACGGCAACCGGCACGGACGAATACGTGCTGCTGGCCACGGCCGACATCCAGATCGACAACTCCAGCCGCCTGATGGTTCCGCAGTCGTCGCTCACGAGCTGCCGCAACTCGTTCGTCACCGACTTCGCGAAAACCGTCGCCGAACTCGGCGGCCGCAGGGTCTACGGGCTGTCTGTCGGCGACATGATCTTCGACAAGAACATGTACCTCTACGGCTTCGGGTTCCCGGAATACCGCTCGCTGATCGGCGAATTCGGCATCCCCTTCTTCCACGCCGTCGGCAATCACGACTACGACCGTTACGTCTCCGGGGACCACGCGACCAAGGAGGCCTACCGCCGCCACCTCGGGCCGACCTCGTATTCGGTCAACCTGGGCGAGGTCCACTGCATCGCGCTGGACAACGTCCGCATCGACAACAACGGCGCGACGCAGGGCGTCTTCGGCGACGGATTCTATGCCGTGGAACTTTCGGACCGCCAGCTGCAATGGCTCGAAGCCGACCTGAAGACCGTGGCGGACAAATCCGCGCCGCTGATGATCTGGCTCCACGTGCCGCTCACGGCCTGCCGGCAGCTCACCCCGACGCTCAACCCCGGATTCCGCAGCGCCCAGGCCCTCGTGGACCGCCTGGAGGGCTTCACCGACGTACTGGTGCTCTCGGGCCACTGGCACAACAACCACACGGGCACCGTCCCCGGCAACACCGCCATCCGCGAGCACAACCTCGGTTCGGTCTGCGGGTCGCTCTGGTACAACGTCAAGGGCTTCAACGGCGGCATGGAATACGGTTCGGCGACCGACGGCACGCCCCTGGGCTACGGCATCTACGAGATCAGCGGCCGCAAAATCCGCTGGAGCTACAAGGCCAGCGAACTTCCTGCCGACCGGACCTTCACGGCCTACGACATGAACAAGCAGCCCTACAAGGACAAGAGCGTCGCCAACGAGATACTGGTCAACGTCTGGGGCGGCTGGGACGAAGGCTGGAATGTCGAGATACTCGAGGACAACGAGCCGCTCCCGGTGACGCGCCAGATGCGCAAGGACCCCAACTACCTGACCTACGTCGAGACGGTCTACAAGCCCTCGGGCGACGACATGTCGAAGAGCGCCGCGAGCGCCCAGACCACGCCGCACATGTTCTCGGCCGTGACGTCGGCCGCGGACTCGCCGGTTCTGATACGGGTTACGGATCATTTCGGAAAAACCACCACCCAACATTTGCGCGAGTAATTTTTTGGGTGTGCACCGAATAATTCGTAATTTTATCAGATAAATCTGAAAAAACAGAAAACTATGCTTGGTACACTGAAAATCAACAAACCCCACACGACGCTGGTAGACCAGGTCGAGGAGAGCCTCATCGAGTATTTCAAGGAGCAGGGCCTTCGCCCGGGCAGCAGCATTCCGCCCGAGGCCGAACTGGCCAACGCCCTGGGCGTGGCGCGCACGGTGCTGCGCGAAGCCCTGAGCCGCTTCAAGATGACCGGCATGATCGAGTCCCGCACCAAGCGGGGCATGATCCTCGCCGAGCCTTCGATCCTCGGCGGCATGAAGCGCTGCGTCAACCCGCTGCTGATGAACAAGGACACGGTGCTGGACATCCTCGAATTCCGCATCGCGCTCGAAATCGGCATCAGCGGCTACATCTTCGCCAACATCACCCCCGAGGACATCCGCGAGCTGGAGCAGATCGTCGAGATGGGCGAGATTATCGGTGTCAACCGCTATACCCCGATGAGCGAGGTGCACTTCCACGCCAAACTCTACGAAATCACGGGCAACGACATCATCTCGGAGTTCCAGAAGGTGATCCATCCGGTGATGGATTTCGTGAAGGACAACTTCCGCGACTTCTTCGAGCCTATCGAGAAGGAACTGGCCGAAAGCGGCGAACTGGTAACTCACAAACACCTGCTGGAGTACATCCAGCGCGGCGACGAAGCCGGTTACCGCAAAGCCATCGCCGACCACCTGAAACTCTATACGATCTACCTGAACAAAAACCGGAAACCCAGAAAATAAACCCGAAAAACGTGCTGAAACGAGTTATCATACCCCTTGCCCTGCTCCTTGCAGCGGCCACAGCCCCCGTCCGCGGCGCTGAAACCACGACGCAGCTGACGCGCACCGACGCCATCGTCTGGGACGACGCCCTGCGCCTCCCCGCCCCGAACGATTCAACGGCCCACCGCGGTCTCGCCGGCGTCTTCGCCGGAAAGGCCGGCGGCAGGCTGGTGGTCGCCGGCGGCGTCAATTTCCCCGGCGCAATGCCGTGGGAAGGCGGCGAAAAGCGCTGGTACGGCGACGTCTACCTCTACGACGAAACCGACGGGTGGAAGACGTTCCCCGGCGCCCTGCCGCATCCGGCGGCCTACGGCGTCTCGGTGACGCTTCCGCAGGGGGTGCTCTGCATCGGCGGCTGCGACGCCTCGCGCTGCATGGACGAGGTGTTCCTGCTCACGGTGGAGAACGGTGCGCCCCGCATCACGGAGTGGCCGCCGCTCCCGGCTCCGCTGGCCAACGCCGCGGGATGCCTCGCCGGCGGCAAGGTCTACGTCGCAGGCGGCAGCGAGTCGATGACGCCCGCAAAGGCCACGAAGCGCTTCTTCACGCTCGACCCGGCGGCTCCCGCAGCCGGATGGCGCGAACTGCCCGCATGGCCCGGCCCGGCGCGCGGCTACGCCGTCGCCGCGGGGCAGAGCGACGGAATGGATAACTGTTTCTACCTCTTCAGCGGCCGCGACTACGACGGCGACGCACCGTGGACCATCCACCGCGACGCCTACCGCTACAACCCGCGGCTCCGGACATGGACGGCCCTCGAAGGCGACTTCCCCGTCATGGCGGGCACGGCCGCGCCGTTCGGCACCAACCACATCCTCTTCTTCGGCGGCAAGTCGCACGACGAAACCGTCTCGGACAACGCCCTGCGGCTCTACCACACCGTGACGGGCACGATGACCGAAACCGATGTCGAAAAATCGTCCTTCATCCTGCCCGTGACGACCGCCGTGGTGAGCGACGGACGCGACATCACCATCGCCAGCGGCGAAACCGCGCCCGGCATCCGCACCCCGGTGATCCTGCGCGGACACGTCGACGACGACCTGCACCGCATGGGGTGGCTCGACATCCTCGTGATCGTACTCTATTTCCTCTCGCTGGCGTGGATCGGCTGGTATTTCTCGAAAAACCAGAAATCGACGGGCGACTACTTCAAGGGCGGCGGGCGCATCCCGTGGTTCATCGTGGGTTTGAGCATCTTCGGCACGAGCCTCTCGGCCATCACCTTCATGGCCATCCCGGCCAAGGCGTTCGCCACGGACTGGAGCTACCTGCTCTTCAACGCGGGCATCGTCCTCGTCGTGCCGCTGATCACCGCAGTCTTCATCCCCTTCTTCCGGCGGCTGAACGTCACCACGGCCTACGAATACCTCGAACTGCGCTTCAACGCCCTGATCCGCGTCGTATGCAGTGTCTCGTTCATCATTTTCCAGATCGGCCGCATGGCCGTCGTCCTGCTGCTGCCCTCGATCGCGCTGAACATCGTGACGGGCATCGACATCTTCCTCTGCATCGGGATGATGGGCGTTTTGAGCCTCGCCTACACGCTCATGGGCGGCATCGAGGCCGTGGTCTGGACCGAAGCCGTGCAGGTGGTCGTACTGCTGGGCGCCGCCGTGGCGGTCGTCTGCTCCATCGCCTTCCAGCTGCCCGAAGGCTTCCGAACGATCTTCACCGCCGCGGGCGACGCCGGGAAATTCAGCCTCGGAGAGTCGTTCTTCGACCTGCGCCAGCCGACGATCTGGACGGTGCTCATCGCCACGGTCTTCACCAACATCACCACCTACGGGACCGACCAGACCATCGTGCAGCGCTACCTCACAACCGACTCCGAGAAAGCCGCCCGCAAGGGTGTCTACACCAACGCCGCGCTGACGGTCCCCGCCAGCCTGCTGTTCTTCCTGCTCGGCACGGCGCTGTGGGCCTTCTACAAATTCCATCCGCAGGAGCTGAGCATGTCGATCGCCGACTCCGACGCCATCCTGCCGTGGTACATGAGCACCGCGCTGCCGCGCGGCGTGCTGGGACTGGTCATCGCGGGGCTCTTCGCCGCGGCGATGTCTACATTGAGCAGCAGCATGAACTCCGCCGCCACGGCCTTCGTGACGGACATCTACCGCAAGGTGCGCCCCGACCGCGGCGAACGGCACATGCTCTCGGCCGCCCGCTGGGCGACCTTCGTGCTGGGCATGGTGGGCATCCTGTTCGCCGTGGTGATGGCCTCGTGGGACATCAAGTCGCTGTGGGACGAGTTCTCGAAGTTCCTCGGCATCCTGCTGGGCGGACTGGGCGGACTGTTCCTGCTGGGACTTGCGACACGCCGCGCCAACGCCACGGGCGCCCTCTGCGGACTCGGCGGCAGCATCGTCGTCCAGACGCTCGTCACCCAGCACCAATGGGTCAACCTGCTGCTCTACTCGACCACGGGCTTCATCGCCTGCTTCGCGATCGGCTACGTCGTGAGCCTCGCCACCGGCGGCAGCGATCCCAAACACACGGATAACCTGACAATTTATAAAACCAAAAACGAACTGTAACAATGGTTAACAAGCAAAAACTGGAGGGCCTGATCGCCGCTCCCTTCACCCCGATGACAGCCGACGGCGCACTCAACCTCGCAGCGGTCGAACCCTATGCCGACCTGCTGGCGGCCAGCGGCGTGAAAGGGGTCTTCATCTGCGGCACGACGGGCGAATCGGCGTCGCTGACCACCGACGAACGCCGGGCGGTCGCCGAAGCATGGGTCGCAGCCGCGGCGGGACGCCTGAAGGTGATCGTGCACGTGGGTTCCAACTGCGCCGCCGACGCCATCGCCCTGGCGCAGCACGCCGAGCGTTCGGGCGCCGACGCCATCGGCGCCATGGCCCCCTATTTCTTCAAGCCCCAGACGGCCGCGGAGCTGGTCGCGTGGTTCACGCCCATCGCCAACAGCAACTCGCTGCCCTTCTACTACTACAACATGCCCTCGATGTCGGGCGTGTCGGTCTCCGTACCGGAGTTCCTCGCCTTGGGCGGCAAGGCCATGCCGACGCTCGCGGGGGTGAAGTTCACCCACAACAACCTGATGGAGATGTCCCAATGCCTGATGCTCGACGGAGGCCGTTACGAAGTGCTCCACGGTTACGACGAAATCCTGCTTTGCGGGCTTTCGCTCGGCGCCACGGCCGCCGTGGGCAGCACCTACAACTATGCCGCGAAGGTCTACAACTGCCTGCTCGACGCCTTCCGCGCCGGGGACATCGCGGCTGCGGCCAAACTGCAACAGTACTCGGTGAAGATCGTCGAGGTGATTATCCGCCACGGCGGCGGAGTCCGCGGCGGCAAGGCCATCATGCGCCTCGTGGGCGTGGACTGCGGTTCGTGCCGCCTGCCGCTGGCCCCCTTCACCGAAGCCGAATACGCCTGCCTGAAAGCCGAACTGGAAGCCATCGACTTTTTCAATCGCATAAAATAACCCCGAAGCCATGCGCACGCTCCTGCTGATCGCCTGTTCCCTCCTGGCCGCCTTCGGCTGCCAGGCCCAGAACCCCGCCGCAACCGTCGTCTACCAAAACGGCGACTACGGTTACGCCTGTTTCCGCATCCCGGCGCTCGTCCGCGCCGCCGACGGCTCGCTGCTGGCCTTCGCCGAAGCGCGACGCGACGGCACGGCCGACCGGGGCGACATCGACCTGGTCGTGCGCCGTTCGGCGGACGAGGGCCGCACGTGGGGCGAAATGACCGTCGTGTGGGACGACGCGGGCAACACCTGCGGCAACCCCGCGCCGGTGCTCGTCCGCGAAACCGGGCGCATCGTCCTGCTGGCCTGCTGGAACAGCGGTCCCGACCACGAACGCGACATCGAGGCGGGCAAGGCCGCCAATACCCGCCGCGTCTTCTCGCTCCACTCCGACGACCACGGAGTGACATGGAGCGAACCCGTGGAGATCACCTCCGCGGTGAAGCGCCCCGAATGGACCTGGTATGCCACCGGACCGTGCCACGCCATCCAGAAAACCCGCGGGCCGCACAAGGGCAGGCTCGTCGTCCCGGCCAACCACAAATGGGTGACCCCCGAGGGGCGGATCGCCTCGAACTCCCACCTTCTCTACTCCGACGACCGGGGCGCGACGTGGCAGATCGGCGCCGTTTCGCAGCCCGGGGGCAACGAAAGCTCGGTCACGGAACTTTCGAACGGCGACCTGATGCTCAACATGCGCCATTACGACCGCGGGGACTCGCTGCGCCTCTGCGCGGTGAGCCGCGACGGCGGAGCGACGTGGAGCCGCACGTGGGAGGAGAGCCAGCTCGTCGAGCCGCGCTGCCAGGGAAGCATCCTCAACTATGCGCCGCAGGGCGGCAAATCCTCTCGCACTCTGCTCTTTTCGAATCCCCGCTCGCTCAAGCGCGAAAACATGTCGATCGGCGTCAGCCGCGACAACGGACGCACATGGAACCGCTTCGTGACGGTCTTCAAGGGCCGCGCGGCCTACTCCGACCTGGTGTGCCTGCCCGACGGTTCGGTCGGCATCCTCTATGAGAACGGCGATCCCGGGGGCAAGGAGGAACTCTACCGCCGCATCTCCTTCGAGACCGTATCGCCCGTACGCCTCTTCGACTAAATCCCGAAAACCTTAAAACTTACCGATATGAAACGTTTTTTCCTGCTACCTCTCTGCATCGCCGCGCTGAGCGCCTGCTCGGACGACGAGACGGCGGAACAGAAGCCCGCCGTGATCGGCGACGTGCAGTTCGCCGCGGCGATCGACCCCGCCGAGGCCGGAACCCGCGTCGTCGAGCAAGGTCCCGTCACCAGCTGGGAAACCGGCGACCGCATCGGCATCACGGCGATGATCGACGGCACGCCCCACGTCGAGAACATTCCCTATACGCTCTCCGACGCCACAACGTTCAGCATGCTGACGCCCGTCGCCGAGGCCATCCGCTGGAACGAGTCTATCACCGGGCGGCGTACCTTCTTCGCCTACTATCCCTATGACGAGACCAATGCCGGAGGCCTCCTGAACCGTGCCGTCGTGCGTTTCTCGGTCCCGGCCGAACAGCACGTCGCCGAAGGCGCGAACACCACCCTGCCGTTCCTGATCGGCGAGGCTTCGACCTCGGCCTCACAGCAGCAGCCCGTGGCGCTGCGCTTCCGGAACTTCGCCCCGGTGCTGGAGCTGCGCTTCGAACCTCTCGAGGAGACCTCGATCGCGACCATCGAAGTCGCTCCCGCCGAAGGTTCCGCGCTGACGGGCTGGATGGCCGGCGAAGGCACGACCGACAACCTCGGCAACGTGACCCTCACCGAACAGTCCGACCGCCTGACCGTCGTCTGCGACGGCGACGGCCTGCCGCTGGACAAGGCGCGTTCGGTGCGCATCCCGCTGGGACGCTTCATCACCGGAACGGGCGGTCTTTCGCTCAGGGCCGTGACCACCGACGAGCGGGTTTTCAGCGAAACCCTCTTCGCCGGGGAGCCTTTCACCTCCTACGTCACCGACGACAAGGGGGCTTTCGCCGCGGCCAAATACATCCCGCACACGATGGAGATGGAGGTCATCTCCGACGAGACCCGCGAGGTTTATTTCGAGGATGATTTCGCGTGGATCACTTCTTCCGGCCGCTGGGACAACCTCACGGGCGGCGGATGGCCCACGGTGACGGCCGCAACCTCGGCAACGGGCAAGGCCAACTACTTCACGCTGGACCTGCTCGACGACTTTGCAACAATCGGCTACTCCACGCTGGGTACGCGCACCGACGTGCAGGCCCGCTACGAGGGTTACGTCTGCCTCGGCATTTCGTCGCGCCGCGCGGCACTCGTCACCCCGGCGCTCGCGGAAATCGGAGCGGAACCTGTCGATCTGCTCGTCTCGTTCTACGGCGCGAACTACGCCACGGCGACGATGACGCCCGACACCAAGCCGCTGGTGATTTCCGTCGACGGACCCGGCACGATCGGCGACACCGACGCCGCCGGGACCGAGGTGACGCTTACGAACAGCTTCCGCTGGCGGAAGTACTGGATCATCGTCAAGGGCGCCACGTCCGAAACCCGCATCGTCTTCGGCACGGCCGACGCAACGGCCGGCGCCCGCATCCTGATCGACAACATCCTGATCGGCAAAGCCGTGAAAGGCGCCGTGGCCGGATCGCGCGACGTACCTTCGACCGTCGAACCGGAAATCCGCCTGCCCGACGGCAACCGGACCGACATCGCCAACCTCGCAGGCGCCGAAGCGTCGCTGATCATCCAGGCCACGACCTCGTGGTCGGCAGCCTGCGAAGCCGACTGGCTCACCGTTTCGCCCCCGAGCGAGGGCCTCGGAACGGGCATCGCATACGGGCTCACGTTCCGCGCCCTCACGCAGAACCTCACCGGCCAGCCCCGCACGGCGACGGTCACCGTTTCGTCCGGCGACCAGACCCTCGCGACGCTCACCGTCACGCAGACTCACGAAATCCCCGAGGTGGTCTATTTCGAGGACGACTTCTCCTGGACCGCAGGCAGCGGCTCGTCGGGCGGGATTTTCACCGGATTTCCCAACGTCGCCCCCGGAACGACCCTCGGGACCAACGGCACGATCATCGGCAGCTGGCCCGCCGACTGGAAAGCACGGGGCTACTCGGGAGAGCGGACCTATGCGAAGAACGGCTGTCTGACGCTGGGCATCGCAGGCAACCCTGGCAATCTGACCATGCCTGCGCTCGACGCGATCGGCGACACGCCGACGGAGATCGTCGTGGAGTTCGACATCCTGGAGTACAAGCACGCCAGCGAGAAGGGCAAAACCATCTTTTCGGTCACCGGCGCCGGCCAGATCGTCTCGCTGACGGGCAACTATACCGGAGTGGCCAACGACGACTACACGTCGCCGAGCGCCGACAGGCAGAGCTACAACTTCTACTGCGGCGATTACACCGACTGGGCCGCAGGCGCGTTGTGGCACCACATCGTCGTAACCGTCACGGGAGCGACCCGCGACACCCGGCTGACGCTGGCCGGCGAAGGGGCCAACTGCCGCTTCTGGATCGACAATTTCAAGGTGTCGCAGAAAAAGTGATTCCGGCACATGCCAGACAAGGGGAGGCGGCTCGCAATGAGCCGCCTCCCCTTGTTTACCGTAAAACCCGCCGGATCAGCGGATGCCGCACTTCCTGAATATCTTCAGCAGTTCGGGCTGGAGATTCTGCGCCCAGCGCCAGTAACCCAGGTCCGAAGGGTGCGTACCGTCGGCCGAAGTCACGTGGTCGGTACCCGTGAGGTCCGCCTTGTCGACGAAATAAACGTTGTCGAAGCGCTTCACCGCCTCGGCCATCTGCCTGCGGGCCATCGCACGCTTGTCCTCTTCGATTTTGCGGGAACGGAGATCGAAATTGCCGCTCTCGCGGTAGATCGTCTGCACGAAGATCAGCGGCGTCGAAGGCAGTTTCGCACGGATGCGTTCGATGAAGGGAATCAGCCGCTCCTCGATCATCTTCGCGTCGGGATTCGAAAAGGCGTCGAAAACCATCGCGTCGGCATCCTTCACGTCGCCGAGGTAGTCGGCGAAATAAGGTTGCAGCTTGCAGTTGCCGCTGCACGCGATGCTGCAAAAGTAAAGGCCCGTGTTGCGGCCGATCTGCATCGGGTAGCTCATGCCCGCGCGGCTGGTGCTGACGCCGTGCGTGAAACTCGACCCGAAGATCACGATCTTATGCCGGAAGGGATTCTCCATCGGCGTGATCGTCGCCCCCTCGTCCACCCCGACGCGGAGCGACGTCAGTTCGTTGTAGTTGGGCAGGTAGAGCAGGCACTCCTTCTCCGAGGAGTCCATGTTGCCGATCATCGTATAGGCTTCGCCGCGCTTCTTCGGGGCGCGCGAGGCGGCGTAAAGCCACTCGCCGTCCTTGCGGATGTAGAGGTCGAAACCCTCCGAAGCGACCCGCGGGGTGCTCGACCCCGTATAGACGAACGGGGTGTACTGCGGCTCAAGGTCGATGCGCGTGGAATTGGTTTTGAAGACCAGCGCGAGGCCCGCCGAACAGCGCACCTGCTGGTTCTCGCTTTTGGTGAAGCCCTTGTAGGCCACCGTGTCGATCCGGTGGTAGGGATGCGGCGTCGGCAGGGCCTTGCCGATGAGGTTCAACTCGGTGGCGTCCACGAACCGCATCTGCGCGGCCGCAGCCCAGACCGTCAGCAGCGCGACGGCCAGAAGGAATAAACGTTTCATTGCTCTGAATTTAAAGTTGTCGGTTTTCAAAAAGGGCGAAGTTCTTGAAAACTTCGCCCTTGCGGCACAAACGGTAACGGCTACCTGGCAGCTTCCTGCCAGATCAGCGCCGAGGCGCCGAGGATGGCGGCGTTCTTGCCCTGAATACCGCTGGGAAGCAGCTTTACCTTGTTCTTGAAGACGAAGAGCATGTTCTCCTCCATATACCACTGCGTCGGTTCGAAGATCAGCTTGCCGGCCTTCGAAAGTCCGCCGAAGAGGAAAATGGCCTGGGGCGAGGTCACCGTCACCACGTCGGCCAGCGCACGGCCCAGTATTTCGCCCGTATAGCGGAAGGCCTCCAGCGCGATGGGGTCGCCCTGCTCGGCGGCGGCCGAGATCATCGAGGCGTCGAAGTCGTCGAACGCGATGCTGCGCAGCTTGCTGGGGGCGTTCATCTTCGCCATCAGCTCGAACGCCGTGCGCTTGATGCCCGTCGCCGAGACGTAGGCCTCCAGACAGCCCTTGCGGCCGCAGCCGCACTCGCGGCCGTTGCGCTCGACGATCACGTGCCCGAACTCGCCGGCGAAGCCGTCGTGGCCGTAAATCATCTCGCCGTTGGCGACGAATCCCGAACCGAGCCCCGTGCCGAGGGTGATCATGATGAAATCACGCATGCCCTTGGCGTTGCCGTAGATCATCTCGCCGATCGTCGCCGCGTTGGCGTCGTTGGTGATGAGCGTCTTCACGCCACCGAAACACTTCGAAATGTCGTCCGCCAGCGGGAACACGCGGCGCGCCTCGTCGGGATTGGGGTCTTCGGGCTTGAACTTCCAGAGGTTTGCCGGATTCTCGATCGTTCCCTTGTGGTAGTTGGCATTGGGCGCGCCGATGCCGATGCCCGTCAGCTCGTACTCGAACGAAAGGCTCTGCACCAGCGCCCGCATCGAGTCGCAAAGGTCCTCGACATAAGCCGGATAGTCGTCAACATAAGGATACTTCTTGGTCGAGATGACCGATTCGGCATAGAGGTCGCCGTTTTCATCCACGAGGCCGAAAGCGGTGTTGATGCCGCCGATGTCCACGCCGATCGCGAGTTTTTTCATATCGTGCTTCAGGTTAAAAGTTAGTTTTATCCTGTCAAAGTTAATCGAAAATTCGGCTACTCCAAAGTTTTTTCCTATTTTTGGGACAGTTTCCGATCCAAAAGTACCATTCAAGACTATGCAGACCAACGAGCAGATGCTCTCCGCCATCGAAAATTACCTTGCCCAGGCCGAATTTCCGGCCGAGCCGGAACTCCTCTACGCCCCGATCGGCTATTCGCTCTCCGGAGGCGGCAAACGCCTCCGTCCCATGCTGCTGACGCTCGCCTGCGGCATCTTCTCCGACGACGTGCAGCAGGCGCTGCCCGCGGCTGCTGCCGTCGAGGTGTTCCACAACTTCACGCTGCTGCACGACGACATCATGGACAACGCCGCCGTGCGCCGGGGCAAACCCTCGGTCTATGCCAAGTGGGGGCAGAACGTGGCCATCCTCTCGGGCGACGCCATGATGATCTACGCCTACCGCCTGTTGAGCACCGTCCCGGCCAGCCTGCTGCCGCAGGTGCTCTCGACCTTCAACACCATGGCGCTCGAAGTGTGCGAAGGGCAGCAGTACGACATGGATTTCGAACACAAACCCAAAGTCTCGGTGGTCGAATACATGCACATGATCGAGCTGAAGACCTCGGTGCTGCTGGCCGGCGCGGTCGTGATCGGCGCGATGCTGGGCGGCGCTTCGGACGAGGACTGCCGCCGCCTGCGGCGCTTCGCCGTCGAACTGGGTCTGGCGTTCCAGCTGCAGGACGACCTGCTGGACAGCTACGGCGACCAGCGGCTGGGCAAAGCCATCGGGGGCGACATCCTCGAAGGCAAGAAGACCTACCTGATGATCACGGCGATGAGCCGTGCGGACGAGGCGACGCGCGAGATGTTGCGCACGGCCTACCGCGACCCGGCGCTCTCCGACGCCGAGAAGATCGGCAAGGTGAAGTCGATCTACGACCGGCTGGACGTGCCGCGCCTGACCGAGCAGCAGATCCAGCTGCGTTTCGAACGTGCGCTGTCGATCCTCGACACCCTTTCGGTGGAGCCTTCGCGGACGAAGCGCATGCGCGACTACGCCATGAGCCTGATGGACCGGAAAAAATGAATGATGAAACGCTCCGACATTGAAATAATGGCTCCTGTCGGGAGCTACGAATCGCTGGCGGCCGCCATCGGGGCCGGAGCCGACGCCGTCTATTTCGGTGTCGGGAGACTCAACATGCGCTCGGCGTCGGCGGCCAACTTCACGCTCGACGACCTGGGACGGATCGTCGCCGCGGCCCGCAAGGCCGGGGTGAGGACCTACCTGACGGTCAACACGATCGTCTACGAGGACGAGATCGCCGACGTGCACGCCGTGATCGACCGCGCCAAGAAGGAGGGCGTCGACGCCGTGATCGCTTCGGACATGGCGGCGATCCTCTACGCCCGCCGGATCGGGCAGGAGGTGCACATCTCGACCCAGAGCAACATCTCGAACTCCGAGGCCGTGCGCTTCTACGCGCAGTGGGCCGACACGGTGGTGCTGGCGCGCGAACTGTCGCTGGAGCAGGTGGCGGCGATCCGCCGCCGGATCGTCGAGGACGACATCCGCGGCCCGCGGGGCGAACTGGTCGAAATCGAAATGTTCGCCCACGGCGCGCTGTGCATGTCCGTCTCGGGCAAATGCTACCTTTCGCTCTACGAAACCAACTGCTCGGCCAACCGCGGCGCCTGCCGCCAGCTGTGCCGCCGCAAATACACCGTCACGGACAAGGAGACGGGCGCGCAGCTGGACATCGACGGCCGCTACGTCCTCTCGCCCAAGGACCTCTGCACCATCGACTTCCTCGACAAAATGATCGCCGCGGGAGTCCGGGTGCTGAAGATCGAGGGACGCGCCCGCGGCGCGGAGTACGTCAAGCGCGTGGTGGAGTGTTACGACCAGGCGCTCAAGGCGATGGAGTCCGGAACCTACACCCCCGCTTTAACTGCGGAGCTGAAAGAGCGGCTCCGCACGGTTTTCAACCGCGGTTTCTGGGAAGGCTACTACGCCGGACGTCCCGTCGTGGAGCACAGCCCCGCCTACGGATCGTCGGCCACCCAACGCAAAGTGTATGTGGGTAAAGTGGTGAATTTTTACAAGAAACTCTCGGTAGCTGAAGTATCGGTCGAAGCGGCGCCGCTCGCCGTCGGGGAACCGATCTTCTTCCTCGGCGCAACCACGGGCGTCGCCGAACAGACGCTCACCGAACTGCACGGACCCGACGGACAGCCGGCAGAATCGGTCGCCCAGGGGGAACTCTGCGCCATCCGCACGCCCGGCGTCGTCCGCCGCGGCGACCAGCTCTACAAATTCGTCCCCGCCGAAACAACCTGAAACCCGATATCGATGAAACCTCAACCGACCAAACCGGCCGCTTCGCAGCGGCTCCTCTCGCTCGACGCCCTCCGGGGCTTCGACATGCTCTTCATCATGGGATTCGCAGGGCTGGTAGCGGCCTTGTGCAAGCTCTGGCCCGGGGAGTTTTCGGACTGGACGGCCGCCCAGATGGGTCACGCCGACTGGAACGGATTCTTCCACCACGACACCATCTTCCCGCTGTTCCTCTTTATCGCGGGCATCTCGTTCCCCTTCTCCCTCGCCAAACAGCGCGAAAAAGGGATGAGCGAGCGGAGCATCTACCTGAAAGTCATCCGCCGCGGCCTGACGCTCGTGGTGCTGGGATTCGTTTACAGCGGCCTGTTCAAACTCGACTTCGCCACGCTGCGCCTGCCGAGCGTACTGGGCCGGATCGGCCTGGCGTGGATGTTCGCGGCGCTGCTGTTCGTCAACTTCAACGTGCGCTCGCGTGCCGTCATCGCCGCCGCGATCCTGCTCGGCTACGGACTGCTGCTGCAATTCGCAGCCGCGCCCGACGCCGGAGGGGCCGGACCGCTGACCCTCGAAGGCAACATCGTGGGCTACGTCGACCGGATGGTGATGCCCACACACCTGCTGGGAGGCAGGGGATTCGACCCCGAAGGGCTGTTGAGCACCCTCCCGGCCATCGTGACGGCCATGCTGGGCATGTTCACGGGCGAGTTCGTCCGCCGCTCCGAAGAGCGGACCTCCGGCAGCCGCAAGGCGCTCTGGATGGCCGCCGGGGCGGTCGTGCTGCTGGTGCTGGCGCTCTGCCTCGACCCGTTGCAGCCGATCAACAAAAAACTCTGGACACCGGCCTTCGTGTTCGCCGCGGGAGCCTACTCGCTGGGCATGTTCGCTCTGTTCTATTATATAATAGATGTGCGGCAGTGGCGGCGGTGGAGCTATTTCTTCAAGGTCATCGGCGTCAATTCGATCACGATTTACATGGTCCAGCGGATCGTCCGCGTGAGCTACACCTCGGAATTCTTCTTCGGCGGGCTGGCTTCGAAACTCTCGTCCGAGGCAGCCGCCGTGGTCCTCTCGGCGGGATACGTCACCGTCTGCTGGCTGCTGCTGTGGTTCCTCGACCGGAAAAAGATATACCTCAAAATCTGACCGTCCCCCAACGACGGGAAGGCGCATCCGAAGGGTGCGCCTTTTTTCGTGCCCGGAAACCGAATACGACCAACTATCGAAAATTATTTATCGAATTTCAATAAAAATTATTTGTTTTTCAAAATTTGTTTCGTATGTTTGCGGTGTCGAAAACAGAAAAGACATCCCATGGAAATCGAAAAAGTCATCCGCATCCTGACCATTTTCCTCGTCGTCGCGGCTTTCGCCGTGAAGGTCGCCACACATCTGATGTTCCCCCAGTCGCCGCACGGGTTCGATCTGCCGATCGTCATCGTGCTGGTACTCTGCCTGACGAACATCTGGCGCAAAACCGACAAACAAGAAGAGAACTCAAACAAATAAAACCCATGAAAAAACTCCTGATTATCGCCGCAATGGCCGCCACGGCCGTCGCCTGCGCTCCGAAGGCTGCTCCCGAGCTGCCGATGGAGACCTTCTTCCGCAACTCGGAAAAGTCGGGCTACCAGATTTCGCCCGACGGCAGGTACTTCTCCTACATGGCCCCCTGGGAGAGCCGCCGCAACATCTTCGTACAGCAGGTCGGCTCGGACGAGGCCGTGCGAATCACCTCGGAGACCGAACGCGACCTGGCCGGGTACTTCTGGGCCAACGACGGCCGCATCCTCTACCTCAAGGACACGGGCGGCGACGAGAATTTCCAGCTCTACGGCGTCGACATCGACGGCACGGATCCGAAGGCTTACACCGCCCTCCCGGGCGTGCGGACCACGATCATCGACCCGCTGGAGGAGATCGACTCGCTGATGATCATCGGGACGAACGAGCGCAACCCGCAGATATTCGATCCCTACCGCCTGAACCTCAACACAGGGGAGAAAACCCTGCTTTGCGAAAACCCCGGCGACGTGCAAGGCTGGCAGACCGACCACGACGGCCGTCTGCGCGTAGCCTACGCCATCGTCGACGGCGTGAACACCCAGATCCGCTACCGCGAGACCGAGGCCGACGAGTTCCGCCCCGTGCTGACGACCAACTTCAAGGAGGGGGTCAACTTCGCGACGTTCACCCCCGACAACAGGATGGTGTACGCCATCACCAACCTCGGACGCGACAAGGATGCCCTCGTGCTGATGGACCCCGCGACGTGCGAGGAGAAAGAGGTGCTCTACACGAACGACACCTACGATCTGGAGGGCGTCTGGTACAGCGAAAAGAAGAAAAAACTGCTCGGCGTATCGTACGAAGGCCACAAGGGAACGACGCGCCACTTCTTCGACCGCGAGGCCGGCGAGCTGTTCGGCCGCATGGAACGCCACCTGCGCGGTTACGAACTGGGCATCGCCGGTTCGGACAAGGCCGAGGACAAATACATCGTCTACGCCGGCAGCGACCGCACGGCGGGCGCCTACTATCTCTACGACGCCGAGGCCGACACGATGACCAAACTGGCCGAACTCCGCCCGTGGATCAAACAGGAGGAGATGGCCGAAATGCTCCCCATCGAGTACACCTCGCGCGACGGCGAACGCATCGAGGGTTACCTCACGCTGCCCGTGGGCAAGACCCTGCGCAACGCCAAAAACCTGCCCGTGGTGGTGAACCCCCACGGAGGTCCGTGGGCGCGCGACTCGTGGGGCTTCAACCCCGAGGCGCAGTTCCTGGCCAACCGCGGTTACGCCGTATTGCAGATGAACTTCCGCGGCTCGACGGGCTTCGGACGCCGCTTCATGGAGATCGCCTTCGGCAAATGGGGGCAGGAGATGCAGGACGACATCACCGACGGCGTCGACTGGCTGATCGGAAAAGGCATCGCCGATCCCGCCCGGATCGCCATCTACGGCGGCTCGTACGGCGGTTACGCCACGTTGCAGGGCATCGTGAAAGATCCCGACCTCTACGCCTGCGCCGTGGATTACGTGGGTGTCTCGAACCTCTTCTCGTTCATGAACACCATTCCTCCCTACTGGAAGCCGCTGCTCGACCAGATGTACGAAATGGTCGGCAACCCCGAAACGCAGCAGGAGATGCTGCGCGAAAACTCCCCGGCGCTCAACGCCGGGCGGATCAAAACCCCGCTGCTGGTCGTACAGGGAGCCAACGACCCCCGCGTGAACATCGCCGAGAGCAACCAGATGGTCGAGGCGCTGCGCGCCCGCGGCGTGGAGGTGGACTACATGGTCAAGGACAACGAGGGCCACGGATTCCACAACGAAGAGAACCGTTTCGACTTCTACCGCGCGATGGAGAAGTTCTTCGGCAAGTACCTCAAGGGCATCCGGCCCGAGGGCGACATCGTCCCGGAGAGCTGCCGCCGGTAACGGACCCGGAAGGCGGTCCTCTTACCGGCCGCCGCACCGGAAAGCCCATCATAGTTGTGTGACGAAGGCCCGGAAATTCCGGGCCTTCGCGTTTTCGGACCTTTTGCCGGAAAAGCCCGAAAAAATCCGTACTTTTGCAGTCGCAATGCACGCCGTACCCCGCATACCCCTGTCCCCGGCGGACGGACTGCCCATGCCCCGGCGGCTCGGGGCCATCCTGGCCGTGGCGTTCGGCGTATCGCTCTCGGTGATCGACGGGACCATCGCCAACGTCGCACTGCCCACCATCGGGCAGCAGCTGGGCATCTCGGCGGCCGATTCGATCTGGATCGTCAACGCCTACCAGCTGGCCATCATGGTCTCGCTGCTCTCCCTCTCGGCGCTGGGCGACGTGGTGGGTTACCGCAAGGTCTATATCGGCGGGCTGATGCTCTTCACGGTGGCATCGGTGGGATGTTCGCTCTCCGGATCGCTCCAGACCCTCGTGCCGGCGCGCGTCATGCAGGGGTTCGGAGCCGCGGCCATCACCTCGGTCAACACCACGCTGATCCGCTTCATCTACCCCAAGGCCCGGCTGGGGCGCGGCATGGGCATCAACGCCACGGTGGTCGCCACCTCGTCGGTGGCCGGGCCGACGCTGGCGGCGGGAATTCTCTCCGTGGCCGACTGGCCGTGGCTGTTCGCCGTGAACGTCCCGATAGGGCTGGCCGCCCTGGCGCTCAGCCGCCGGTTCCTGCCGGAGAACCCCGTGCGGGTGCGCGATCACCGCTTCGACTGGCGCGACGCGGTAATGAACGCCCTGACGTTCGGCCTCATGATGGCCTCGGTCGAGGGTTTTTCCCACGGACTGGACCCGCGCGTGCTCTCGCTGGGGGTCGCGGCGCTCGTCGTCGTCGGCTTCTTCTTCATCCGCGGCCAGCTGCGCGAACCCTACCCGATCCTGCCGTTCGACCTGCTGCGCATCCCGATCTTCTCGGTGTCGGTCGCAACGTCGGTCTGCTCGTTCCTCGGGCAGATGCTCGCCATGGTGGCGCTGCCCTTCTACCTGCAGCAGGCCTGCGGATACAACGACGTCGAGACGGGGCTGCTGCTGACGGCCTGGCCCGCGGTGATCATGGTCGTGGCCCCGGTGGCCGGACTGCTCGTCGAGCGCGTCCACGCCGGGCTGCTGGGCGGCACGGGCCTTGCGATGATGGCCGCGGGGCTGTTCCTGCTGGCCTTCCTGCCGGAACATCCGACCGATTTCGACATCATCTGGCGGCTGGTGCTCTGCGGCGCAGGGTTCGGGCTGTTCCAGTCGCCGAACAACAGCATCCTGATCGCCTCGGCCCCGCCCGAACGGAGCGGTTCGGCGAGCGGCATGCTGGCCACGGCACGCCTCGTGGGACAGACGACGGGCGCCGCGCTGATGGCCCTGCTGTTCCACGTCGTGCCCGAAAACAGCACCCGCACCGCCCTGCTGCTGGCGGGCGGATTCGCCGTCACGGGAGCCGTCGTCAGCCTCGCACGCATTTCGCTGCCCCTGCCCGAAGGGCTGGCGCGCCGCAAATAGACGCGCCGCGGGGCGTTCGCAGGGGCGATTTTCCGAAAAATAGCCCGCCGCGATAGGAAGCCTCCCATATTTTTACTATTTTTGTAGAAAACAGCAACGTTATGTTTTCAGCAAAAACCTATACTGCGCGCCGCCACGAGCTGCGCACGAAGATCGGGAGCGGCATCATCCTGCTCCCGGGCAATCCCCTCTCGCCGAACAACTATCCCAACAACGCCTACTATTTCCGGCAGGACTCCACGCTGCGCTACTACTTCGGACTGAACGTGCCGTCGGTCGCCGGCCTGATCGACGCCGACACGGGCGAAGAGGCGCTCTACGGCGACGATTTCACCGTCGAGGACATCATCTGGACCGGACCGCAGCCCACGCTGCGCGAGATGGGCGCCGAAGTGGGCGTCGCGGCGACGTTCCCGATGGCGGAGCTTGAAAAACGACTGCGCAGGGCGATCTCTCTGGGCCGCAGGATCCACTACCTGCCGCCCTACCGCGGGGAGACGAAACTCCAGCTGTCGGCACTGCTGGGCATCAAACCCGCACTGCTGCACGACTACAAGTCGGTGGACCTGATGTTCGCCGTGGCGGAGATGCGCGAGAAGAAGAGCGCCGAAGAGGTCGAGGAGATGGAACGCGCCTTCCGAATCGGCTACGAAATGCACACGACGGCCATGCGAATGTGCCGCCCGGGCATCGTCGAACGCCAGATCGCGGGAGCCATCGAGGGCGTCGCAAAATCCCTGGGACAGGGCGTATCGTTCCCGTCGATCGTGTCCCAGCACGGCGAGACGCTTCACAACCTCAACGCCGACGGCGTGCTGGAGGAGGGACGGCTGCTGCTGTGCGACGCCGGCGGCGAGACCGTCGAAGGCTACTGCTCGGACCACACGCGCACCTATCCCGTGAGCGGACGCTTCACCCAAAAGCAAAAAGACATTTACAACATCGTGCTGGCCGCACACGACCACGTGGCCCGTATCGTGAAACCCCACATGATGTATACCGAGGTGCACAACGCCGCCTACATGACCCTCGCCGAGGGACTTGTCGGGCTGGGCCTGCTGAAAGGCACGGCCGCCGACGCCGTGGCCGCAGGCGCGATGACGATGCTCATGCCCCACGGGCTGGGCCACGGGCTGGGCATGGACGTGCACGACTGCGAGGCGATGGGCGAGAGGTCGTTCGACTACGGTTCGATCGCCGAACGGGCGGCCAAGTCGGGAACCTGCGTCTACCGCGCGGCATGGCGGATCGAACCGGGGACCGTGATGACCGACGAACCGGGACTCTACTTCATCCCCGCACTGATCGACAAATGCCGCGCCGAAGGGCTTTACAAAGGTATAGTCGACTACGACGCACTGGAAGCCTACCGCGATTTCGGCGGCATCCGCATCGAGGACGACATCCTCGTGACGGAGTCGGGCAGCCGTATCATCGGCGACCGGAAAATTCCCGTCACGGCCGAAGAACTCGAAGCCGTCGTGGGCAAATAACACATCGAAACCCCCGCAAACACAACGACTATGGACAAGAAATGGACAATCGGTCTGGGCCTGCTGGGCATCCTGATCGTCTTCCTGCTGCTCTGGAATTTCGCTCCGGCCATCCAGCGATGGCTGGCGAGCGTCTTCGTGGACATCATCCTCCTGCTGGCCGCCTTCGCCGCGGGATGGCTCTTCGGCCGCTTCGGAGGCAAACGCCGCCGCAGCGACGACGAACGCAACGCACGCAACATCACCCAAGCTCAAAAAAAGTAACGATCTTCATGAAAAAGCTGATTCTGCTGATCGCGCTCGCACTTCCGGCCCTGCTGACGGCCCAACAGCGCGACTGGGCCAACTACGGCCGCTATGCCGAAGCCAACGCACAACTCACGACGCCGCCCGCGGTGGTGTTCATGGGCAACTCGATCACCGACGGATGGGACAACGCCCACCCCGAATTCTTCACGGCGAACAATTTCGCCTGCCGCGGCATCGGCGGGCAGGTCACCGGCCAGATGCTCTGCCGCTTCCGGGCCGACGTGATCAACCTCCACCCGCAGGCGGTGGTGATCCTCGCCGGGACGAACGACCTGGCGCAGAACAACGGACCGATCACAACCCAGCACATCGTCGAAAACATCATATCGATGGCCGAACTGGCAATGGCCGCAGGCATCCGGCCGATCATCTGCTCCGTGCTCCCGGCCGGGAAATATCCCTGGAGGACCGAGATCGAGTCGGTTCCCGAAAAAATCCGGGACCTGAACGCACGGCTGCGTCAGTACGCCTCCGACCGCGGGCTGGCCTGGGTCGACTATTACACGGCGATGGACGCCGGGGACGGCTCGATGCGCAGCGAGTACACCAAGGACGGCGTGCACCCCACGCCCGAAGGGTACGACGTCATGGAACGGATCGTTCTGCCCGCGCTGGCGCACTACCGCCCCGCGGCCGCAAAGTGAATCCGTAGTTCCGACAGACCGAAAAATCGCCCTCAAGGGGCGATTTTTTCATTCCCGAAGTTGTTTTTCACGAATAATTTGTATATTTATAGTCGGCTAACCGAAAAACCTTAAAACCATACGAGAATATGAAAAATTATTCAGCTAAAGAGATCAAGAACATCGTACTCATCGGCGCGCCAGGCACGGGTAAAACTACCCTTGCCGAAGCGATGGCCTTCGAGGGTAAGGTCATCGACCGCAGGGGTAGTATCGAGACGAACAACACGCTCTCGGACAACACGGATATCGAGCACGAATACAAACGCTCGATCTATTCGACGATCCTCTTCACCGAATTCATGGACCGCAAGCTGAACATCATCGACTGCCCCGGTTCGGACGACTTCTGCGGAAGCCTCTTCTCGGCTTTCAAGGTCGGAGACGTGGGCGTCTTCCTGTTCAACGCCCAGAACGGCTGGGAGGTGGGCAGCGAGATTCAGGCCCGTTACGCCCGGCTGCTGCAAAAACCCGTGATCGGCGTGGTGAACCAGCTGGATGCCGAGAAGGCCAGCTTTGAGGCCACGGTCGAGTCGATCCGGGCTTCGTCGCGCGTGAAACCCGTCATCGTGCAGTACCCCGTCAACCAGGGTCCCGAGTTCAACGCCTTCATCGACGTGCTGCTGATGAAGATGTACCGCTTCAAGGACAACGACGGCCACCGCGAGGAGCTGGAAATTCCGGCCGAGGAGCTGGAAAAGGCCCAGGAACTGAACAAGGAACTGGTGGAAATGGCCGCCGAACACGACGAGGCGCTGATGGAGCTTTACTTCGACAAAGGCACGCTCACGCAGGACGACATCCGCTCGGGCCTGAAGATCGGCCTCTCGAAGCGCGAGGTGATGCCCATTTTCTGCACCAGCGGCAAGCGGGACATCGGGACCAAGCGCCTGATGGAATTCATCATCAACGTGGCTCCCGGTCCGCAGAAGGCCCCGGCATTCCTCTCGACCGAAGGCGAGGAGATCACGGCCGACGAGACCGCACCCGCCGTAGCGTTCGTCTTCAAGAGCCAGGTGGAACAGCACATCGGCGAGATCTCCTATTTCCGGGTCATCCGTGGCAAGATCGCCGAGGGAACGGAGCTGGTGAACACCCGCACCGGAAACAAGGAAAAGCTCTCGCAGCTGTTCGCCGTGGCGGGCAAAAACCGGATCAAGGTCACGGAACTCATGGCCGGCGACATCGGCTGCACGGTGAAGCTGAAAGGCACGCGGACGAACGACACGCTTTCGGCCCCGTCGGCTCCCGTGACCGTCGAACCGATCGCTTTCCCCGAGCCACGTTACCGCGCCGCCATCAAGTGCAAGGAGCAGGCCGACGAGGAGAAGCTGGGCAAGGTGCTCAACGACGCCAAATTCGAAGACCCTACCATTCTGGTCGAATACTCCAAGGAGCTGAAGCAGACCATCATCCAAGGCCAGGGCGAACACCACCTGAACATCCTGCGCTCGCGCATCGAGAAGGAGAACAAACTCGCCTACGAATACATCGCGCCGAAGATTCCCTACCGCGAGACCATCACGAAGGTCGCGCAGGCCGACTACCGCCACAAGAAGCAGTCGGGCGGCGCAGGCCAGTTCGGCGAGGTGCACATGATCATCGAACCCTATTACGAGGGCATCGGCGAACCGAAGAACTACAAGATTCCCGGCAAGGGCGACATGGTGCTGAACCCCAAGACCAAGGAGGAATACGACCTTCAGTGGGGCGGCAAGCTGCAGTTCTACTCGGCGATCGTGGGCGGCGCCATCGACGCGCGTTTCATGCCTGCCATCCTGAAGGGCATCATGGAGAAGATGGACGAAGGCCCGCTGACCGGATCGTACGCCCGCGACATCCGCGTGGTGATCTACGACGGCAAGATGCACCCGGTAGATTCGAACGAAATCTCGTTCAAGCTGGCGGCCCGCAACGCCTTCAAGGAGGCTTTCCGCAACGCGGGACCCAAGATCATGGAGCCGATATACAGCGTCGAGGTGCTCGTGCCGAGCGAATACATGGGCGCCGTGATGTCGGACCTGCAGAACCGCCGCGCGATGATCGCCGGCATGGAGTCGGACAAGGGATTCGACCGGCTGAACGCGCTGGTTCCGCTGGCCGAGCTGTACCGCTACTCGACGACCCTTTCGTCGCTGACGTCGGGTTCGGCCACCTACACGATGAAATTCGGCAGCTACGAGCAGGTTCCCGCCGACGTGCAGGAAAAACTGCTCAAAGCCTACACCGACACCGACGACGAATAGTCCCGGCACGGATACGGGGAGGACGGCAGCCGGCCGAACACCTCTCCGCCGATTTCCCCCAAAAACCTTCTGCAATGTGCAGAAGGTTTTTTGATTTGCGGCATGCCGTACCATGCTCCCGGCCGCACTGGCCGCAGCGGCCGTCCGCTCCCGCGGAAAAACCGGGAACAGGATGCTGCCGGAAAGAGGCCCGAATCCGCCGGAAGATCTTCCCGGATTCATCCACGATGCGCCGCTCAGGCGATCTTGTGTTAAATTAATGTTAACAATCTATGTCCAAATCATTTCATCGGAAAAAATGGCGTAAATTTGTTCAGAATTTGCACTAAAAACCCAACATGAGCGAAATCTACACCGTCATTGTCGGCATTCTGGGAATCCTCGCTGTTTCAGGTCTTTTCGTCGGTGTCACGAACGACGCAGTCAACTTCCTCAATTCGGCCATCGGCTCCAAAGCCGCCTCGATGAAGGTTATCCTCACCGTAGCGTCCGTCGGCATCATCATCGGTGTCGTCACGTCGAGCGGCATGATGGAGGTCGCCCGCAGCGGCATGTTCAACCCCGGACTGTTCACCTTCCACGAAGTGATGATGCTCTACCTGGGCGTCATGTTCGCCAACGTCATCCTGCTGGACCTCTACAACTCGTGGGGACTCCCGACCTCGACCACCGTATCGCTGATATTCTGCCTGCTGGGCGCAGCGATCGCCGTGTCGATCTACAAAATCTCGAACGACCCCGAACAGGGCGTATCGGCCCTCGGGCAGTACATCAACACCTCGCGCGCCATGGGCATCGTTTCGGCCATCCTGCTGTCGGTGGTGATCGCTTTCACCTGCGGCACGCTCGTCATGTACGTCTCGCGCATGATCTTCTCGTTCCGCTACACGGCGCTCTTCCGCCGCTACGGATCGCTTTGGTGCGGAGCCTCGCTGACGGCGATCGTCTATTTCGCCGTCTTCAAGGGACTCAAGTCGCTGCTCGCCCACAACGCCTTCATCCAGCTGATCGACGAGCATCTGCCCACGGCCATCACCATCTGCTGGGTGGTCTGCTCGCTGCTGCTGTTCTTCATCCAGCGTTTCAAAATCAACATCCTGCGCATCACGATCCTTTCGGGAACCTTCGCGCTGGCGCTGGCCTTTGCAGGCAACGACCTGGTGAACTTCATCGGCGTACCCGTGGCCGGGTTCGACGCCTATTCCATCGCCCGGGAAGCGGGCGACACGCAGATGCTCATGGGAGCGCTGAACGAGAATGTTCCGGCGAATTTCCTGATCCTGCTGACTGCGGGCATCCTGATGATTCTCACGCTGTGGACCTCGAAGAAGGCGATGCACGTCTCCGAGACCGAAATTTCGCTCTCGGCACAGGATGACGCCGGCCAGCAGCAGTACGGTTCGTCGGTCTTCTCGCGAACGATCGTCCGCGCGGCCCTCAACGTCAGCGCAGGCATCGAGCGCGTAGTCCCGAAACACCTGCGGGAAGCCATTTCGCGCCGCTTCGAATACGAGGACGTAGAACACAGCGGCGCGCCCTACGACATGATCCGCGCCACGGTAAACCTGACGACCTCGGCGCTGCTGATCGCCATGGCCACCTCGCTCAAACTCCCGCTGTCGACCACCTACGTCTGCTTCATGGTGGCGATGGGCTCGTCGCTCGCCGACCGTGCATGGGGCCGCGAAAGCGCCGTGTACCGCATTTCGGGCGTCATGACCGTCGTGGCCGGGTGGTTCATCACCGCGCTGGGCGGATTCCTGATCGCCTTCGTGGTGGGACTGGCGCTGATCTACGGCGGGACCCCGGCCTTCATCGTCATCACGCTGTTGTGCGGATACATGCTCATCCACAGCAATTTCCTGAAAAAGGACAAGGAAAACACCATCGTCAAGGAGCATGAAGACACCAACGAGGACATCATCGCCAACCTGCGCGACGAGGTGTGCCGCACGATGGAGTGCGCGACGAAGATTTACGACCGCACGCTGATCGCCGTCTTCAAGGAGAACCGCAAGGTGCTGCGCGACATGGTCAAAGAGTCGAACGACCTGTTCTACCAGTCGCGCGAACGAAAATACTCGCTGCTCCCCACGCTCAAGAAACTCCAGGGCGGCGACGTCAACACGGCCCACTACTACGTGCAGGTGGTCGACTACCTCAACGAAATGACCAAGGCGCTGATGCACATCACCCGTCCGGCATTCGAGCATATCGACAACAACCACGAAGGGCTTTCGAAGGAGCAGGCCCGCGACCTGATGTCGATCAACGATGACGTGGAGTCGATCTACCGCCACATCAACCTGATGCTGCGCGAAGGCGACTTCTCGGAGATCGAAACGGTGCTGACGATGCGCGACCAGCTGTTCGAGTCGATCGCCGAAGCCATCAAGTCCGAGCTTACGCGCATCAACGAGGCCCGTTCGAACACCAAGGCGAGCATGCTGTACCTCACGATCCTGACCGAGACCAAGAACATGGTGCTCCAGTCGCGCAACCTCCTCAAATCGCAGCAATACTTCCTCAAACACCTCACGGGACCGAAAACGTGGATTAAGAAGTAGCGGGGAGCCTCGAAAACCGAATACGAAATGGACATCGCAAAAGCAAAACGGCGCGAAAACATCGCCGAATACATTCTCTATCTCTGGCAGCTGGAGGACCTGCTCCGGGCGCTGCAATTCAGCCCCGAGGCGATCTTCTCGACGCTGATCGCCCCGCGGAAGGACATCGGCGAGGAGCAGAAGCACGTCTTCCTGCTCTGGTACATGGACCTGGCGAACCTGCTCCGCCAGGAAGGAAAGGAGGAGAAAGGGCATCTGGAACATACGCTCCACCTGATCCAGGACCTGCACGACCTGCATCTCCAGCTGATGAAACTTCCCGTCGGCGCGCATTACCGCCAGACGTACGCCCGTCTCGAACCCGAGCTGCCGCGCCTGCGGAGCGTCCTGGGCAACCCGGGGATGAACGACACGGAACTCTGCTTCCGCGCGCTCTACGCCGCGATGCTCTACCGCATCAAGGGCGAGGGCGACAAATCGGCCGTGACGGATACGCTGGAATACATATCCCCCGTAATCGCAGAGTTGGCCGACGTGTACGGCAAGGTCGAGCGGGGCGAAGTGAACCTGTTCAAAACGGACGCCGAATAACGTCCCCGAACCGCACCGAAGTATGAAACGCCTGACCCTGCTGTTCGGACTGCTGCTGGCCGCAACGCTCTGCACCCTCCCGGCGACGGACGCCGCCGCAGAATCGAAACCGACGAAATACAACCTCTGCCGGAAACACCCGACCGACGGACCTTACATCGTCTATGACGCGGAGAAGGGCGCCTATACGGCGGTCGCCGACAAGCGGGGGCATCTCCACGTGATGCCTTACGACGGAGGCGCCTTCGAAGTCCGTTCGAGCCGGGATGCCTATCTGTTCAGTGTCACGCCGCACGCCGTAGAACGAGGTCCCTGGGAACTTCCGCAGGCCCCGAAACTGTTCGTCACGTCCGATCCCCACGGCGATTTCCAGAGTTTTGCAACGCTCCTCCAGGCCCACGGCGTGATCGACGGCGACTACCGGTGGAACTACGGGAACAACCAGCTGGTGGTGATCGGTGACATTTTCGACCGCGGCTACGACGTACTGCCGCTGCTGTGGCTGATGTACAAACTCGAACAGGAGGCCGCGGACGCGGGAGGCGCCGCCGTGCTGCTGTTGGGAAACCACGAAGGCATGGTGCTGGCCGGCGACGTGCGCTACACGCGCGGGAAGTACCTCGAAACGGCACGGCAGCTCGGCATGGAGAATTACCGCCAACTGTTCTCACCCGAGACGGAACTCGGCCGCTGGCTCATGGCCCGCAACACGATGCTGCGCATCGGCCGCAACCTGTTCGTACACGCGGGGTTGAGCGCCCAACTGCTCGAACGCGATCTGGAAATAGAGACACTCAACGCCCGGATGAGCGAAGGGCTTTACCGGACCTCGAAGGAGCGCAGGGAGGACCCGACGCTCGAATTCCTGTACCGCTCGGCCGGGCCGGTCTGGTACCGCGGGATGGTCTGCGCGGACGAGAAATACGATCCGCTGACGCCGGAACAGACCGGAGCGCTGTTACGCCGTTACGACGCCGACCGGCTCCTGGTCGGCCACACGATTTTCCCCGATATTTCGACCTTCCACGACGGCCGCGTGATAGCGGTCAACGTACAGAACGACCTCAACCGGCGGAAAAACCGCGGCCGCGCCGTGCTGATCGAAGGCAGCCGCATATCGGTCGTCGGGAACCGCGGTGTGAAACGGGTATTGGAGGAGTAAGCCGGAAACGGGGTCAGACAATCTCCAACCCCATGATGTAATCATTCATATAATAACCGTCGCCGATCGGGAAATCGCCCTCGCGCAGACGGCGCATACCCATCCGTTCGTAGAAATGCAGCGCCCGGTTGCGGCGGTTGACGTTGAGTTCCATCATGCAGGGTCCGGGATGCACGCTGCGGATGTATTCCACGGCGCGGCGGAACAGGAACTCCCCGGCGCCGAGACCCTGGAAACGGGGCAGGACATAGATTTTCTGCAGATGGAACAGGTCACCGCCCTGCCGCTCGACCGAAACGTAGCCGCACGGCTCGCCGTCGGACGAGGCGATGAACCAGACGTGGCCCGCACGGAACTGGCCTTGCAGGCTCTCTTTGGAGTACATCCACTCCATCATGTAATCCAGTTGCGCGGGCGTGAGGATCTCGCGGTAGGTGGCGGGGAAGACCTCCCCGGCCAGACGGCGGATCAGCCCGCAGTCGGCTTCGGTGGCTCGGCGGATCGAAAGCATAGCGATACGGCAGCTGTTAAACGAAAGAAGGCCGGCTAAAAGCCGACCTTAAATCTTTCCTGCAGGAAATTAAGCGTACTTGAACGTCGACTCGTCCGATACGGTCAGTTTCTTGCGACCCTTTGCGCGGCGCGCAGCCAGCACCTTGCGACCGTTAGCCGTAGCCATACGAGCGCGGAAACCGTGCTTGTTGATACGCTTGCGACGCGAAGGCTGGTATGTTCTCTTCATTGCCATAGCTATATAGTTTTTATTGTTTCAGACATTTTTACGGATTGCAAAAGTACAACAAAAAAGTTATCCGCAAAAGTTTTTCGCGAAAATATTTTCCGAAACTCCGAAAAAAGCCCGGAATCCTATTATCTTCGGTGTCGTAACGGAGGCAAACACCCCTTTTCGGAGTCGGGATGTTTTGCCGCACCGCCCGCAAATCTGTTTTGGAACCGTCCGACTTTTTCGTACCTTTGGTGCCAGAACCACACTTTATTATTTATGGCCATATTCAAAGTCGAAGGAGGACACCGCCTCCACGGATCGATCACCCCCCAGGGAGCCAAAAACGAAGCGTTGCAGATACTCTGCGCCACGCTGCTGACGCCCCAGCGGGTCGTCGTCAGGAACATACCCCGGATTCTCGACGTGATGCAGCTCATCGAACTGCTCGGCTGCATGGGCGTGGAGGTGGAGCAACTCGCGGAGGACACCTACGCGTTCTGCGCCCGCGACATCGATTTCGAATACCTCAAATCGGACGATTACCGCCAACGCTGCACGCGATTGAGGGGTTCGGTCATGCTGATCGGCCCGATGCTGGCGCGGTTCGGCGTGGGATACATCCCCAAGCCGGGCGGCGACAAGATCGGCCGCCGGAGGCTCGACACCCATTTCCTCGGATTCCAGAAACTCGGCGCGAAGTTCAACTTCGACATCGCCGACGAGTTCTTCATGGTCGAAGGCCGGGAGCTGAAAGGAACCTACATGCTGCTGGACGAGGCGTCGGTGACCGGTACGGCCAACATCGTGATGGCCGCCGTGATGGCCAAAGGCCGGACGACGATCTACAACGCGGCCTGCGAACCCTATCTCCAGCAGTTGTGCAAGATGCTCAACAGAATGGGCGCGAAGATTTCGGGCATCGCCTCGAACCTGCTCGAAATCGAAGGTGTCGAAGCGCTCGGCGGCACGGAGCACACGCTGCTGCCCGACATGATCGAGGTGGGCAGCTTCATCGGCATGGCCGCGATGAACCGCTCGGAACTGACGATCCGAAACGTCTCGTTCGAAAACCTGGGCATCATCCCCGCACAGTTCGCCCGCATGGGCATCCGGTTCGAACAGCGGGGCGACGACATCCACATCCCCCAGCAGGACCATTACAGCATCGACACGTTCCTCGACGGCTCGATCATGACCATCGCCGACGCCCCCTGGCCGGGGCTGACGCCCGACCTGCTGTCGATCTTCCTCGTGGTGGCCACGCAGGCCAACGGCGCCGTGCTGATCCACCAGAAAATGTTCGAAAGCCGCCTGTTCTTCGTCGACAAACTGATCGACATGGGCGCGCAGATCATCCTCTGCGACCCGCACCGCGCCACGGTGATCGGCCACGACCACCGGCTGTGCCTGCGCGCGACGCGCATGACTTCGCCCGACATCCGCGCGGGCGTGGCGCTGCTGATCGCGGCCATGTCGGCCGAAGGGGTCTCGACCATCCAGAACATCGACCAGATCGACCGCGGCTACAAGGACATCGACGGACGACTGAATGCCCTCGGAGCCAGAATCACCCGCATCGACGACTGCAAGTAAATCCCTGATTTTCCGCAAAACAACCCCTGCCGCGCAATATTCCATCAGCTGCGCGGCAGTTCTTTTTTCGACTGCCCGGCCCCAAAACCGCCCGCCAGACCCCGTTTCCCGGGATTTGCAGCCGAAAGGAACATGGTCAAAAAAACGGCCGGAATGTACCATTCGGCCTATTTTTTATATCTTTGTGCGTCGACCCCGCACCCGAACGGGGTATCGGCAAAAACAAATCATACCGTAAAATGATTTTTTCTTAACATTCTGAAACTTAAATACGTCATACACTTACAAAAACACGTCTATTCATCAATTTTACTTATATGCGTTCACTATCCAAACTCTGTGTCCTGCTCCTGGCGGCGGGACTGCTGATCGCCCCGGCGTCGGGGACGGCGGCTTCGAAATCCAAAAAGAAGAAATCGAAAACCGAGGAGGTCGCCAAACCCAAAGTCGACAAGTACACCAAAATGTTCGTCAACGACAAGTCGTGCCAGACCGCCAAAGGACCGTTCCTGACGCTCCACAAGCTCAAGGGAAAACTCTACGTGGAGGTTCCCCTCAAGACGATAGGCCGTGAAATGCTGATCGCCTCCACGATCTCGGAGGCCAGCGACACCAACCTCGGAACCATCGGCTACAAGCCCACGGACCCCATTCACGTCAAGTTCACGCGCATCGACACGACGATCTATCTCTCGCAGGCCGTCGTGCCGCCCGTCCACGACACGAACGATCCCCACATGGCCAAGGCCATCGGCCGGAGCACCCTCCCGCCGATCATGCACGCCTACCCGCTGGTCTGCTACAACCGTGACAGTTCGGCCATGGTGATCGAAATGACCAAGTTCTTCTCGGGCGACAACGAACTGATCGCCCCGATCAAGAGCACCAAGGGTGGCGTGGTGAACATCACGGGCAAGTTCAAGTCCGAGGGTTCGGTGATCGACCAGATCAAGTCCTTCGAGGACAACGTGACCGTCAAATCCTACCTCTCCTACTCGGTGACGGCCGACCTGCTGGGCCTGCTGGTCATCAAGAAGGACGAGCCGATGACCGTGAAGGTGACGCGCACGATCCTGCTGCTGCCCGAAGTGGCGATGCGGCCCCGCCTGGCCGATTCGCGCATCGGCATCTTCCTGACCGGCATGTCGCGCATCAACGGCAAGAAGGACAAGATCGAGGATTTCTCGGTCATCAACCGCTGGAACATCCAGCCCAAAGACACGGAGGCCTGGAAACGCGGCGAACTCGTGGAGCCGGTCAAGCCGATCGTCTTCTACCTCGACGACGCGTTCCCCGCGCTGTGGCGCGAACCGATCCGCCGCGGCGTGCTGCGCTGGAACAAGGCCTTCGAGAAGATCGGGTTCAAGAACGTCATGCACATCGAGGACTTCCCGAAGGACGATCCCGATTTCGACCCCGACAACCTGAAATACTCCTGCATCCGCTACGTCCCGGCCGCCGTGGCCAACGCCATGGGGCCTTCGTGGGTCGACCCCCGCTCGGGCGAGATCATCAACGCCTCGGTGCTGATGTACAACGACGTGGTGAAGCTGGCCGCCAACTGGCGTTTCGTGCAGACCGCGCAGGTCGACGAGCGCGTGCGCGGCAAGGAGCTGCCCGACGACGTGTTTCAGGAGTCGCTGGAGTACATCCTCGCCCATGAGGTGGGGCACTGCCTCGGCCTGATGCACAACATGGCCGCATCGAGCGCCTTCCCGGTGGATTCGCTCCGCAGCGCCTCGTTCACGCAGCGGCACGGCACGACCCCCTCGATCATGGACTACGCGCGTTTCAACTACGTGGCCCAGCCGGGCGACAAAGGGGTGAAACTCACCCCGCCGGACCTCGGACCCTATGACGAATACGTCATCAAATACGCCTACACGCCGCTGCCCGACAAAAAGGACATGTTCGACGAGGAGAAGACCATCCGCGGATGGATCGACGAGAAGGTCGGCGACCCGATCTATCGTTACGGCCGCCAGCAGGTGGTCGCCCGCTACGACCCCACCGCCATCGAGGAGGACCTCGGCGACGACCACATCAAGGCCGGCGACTACGGCATCGGCAACCTCAAATACGTCCTCTCGCACATGGAGGAGTGGATCACCGACGAGGAGGACCCCGACCTGAAAATCCGCACGGAACTTTACGAGTCCGCGGCCGGACAGTTCGCCCGCTACGTGAACGCCGTGATGCTCAACGTGGGCGGCATCTACCTCACGGACGTGAACAGCAACACGGCGGGCGGTCCGCAGGCCGTTTCCGTCCCGAAGGAGTTGCAGCGCGCATCGCTGAAATGGGTGCTCGGGCAGATAAAGGACTCGGCATGGCTCGAACAGCCCGCGCTGACCGAAAAACTGCCGCTGCACGTGGACCTCTCGTTCATCCTGCGCTTCAACTTCTGCCGCGCGTTCTTTACCTATTATAAGAACGTCATACTCTCGTCGCACATCGCCGACGATCCCTACACGCCGCAGGAGTATATGGACGACCTCTACGGCATCGTCTTCGAAAGCACGATCAAGGGGCGCCCGGTGTCGCCGTCGGAACGGCTCATCCAGCGGATGTTCGTCGACGCGGCCGCGGACGTCGCTTCCAGCGAGGCCAAGCGCATGAAGCTGGGCGGCATCGCGGAGGCCTACGCCCCCTCGGTGGACGAGATCGCGCTGATGGGCCTCGACCGGAGCGGCGTCGTGGAGCGTTACCTCGGCCCGCTGCGCGAGGCCGAAGAAGAGCACGGAAAGGGATATGTCGCCTCGCTGCTCTGGAACAGCGACGCCCTGTCGTCGGGCTACGGCTGGCAGTACAACGTCCAGCTGCGGTCGATCGACGAGTCGCGCGCGCTGTTCGTCAACGTCAACGACCGGATCCTGAAACTGCTGCGGTCGCGCGTGAAAAGCGCCACGGGAGAGACACGTGCCCACTACCAGGGCATGATCTACGTACTCGAACGCAGCCTGTTCCCGTCACAGAAGAACTAAAACCCGAGCAGACCGGCCGCCCCGGCCGGTCTGCCTAAAAACCCAAACACATGCAAAGAATTCTACAACTTTTCAGCCGTGCGCTGCGGCTGTCGCTGGTCGCGGGCTTGTTATGCTGCATAGCCGCTACGGCGCAGGCGCAGGGGGGGGGTGAACCGATCAACCTGAACGCGACGCTCACCGTCACGCTGACGGAGAAACCCGCGGCCGCGGTGCTCGACGAAATCACCCGGAAGACAGGCATCAAATTCGCCTACGATCCCGAAGACATCCGCCGGCTCCCGGCCGTGAGCGGCGAATTCAAAAAAGCCACCGTACACGAACTGCTCGACAAGTGCATCGCCGGGTCGACGTTCAAATACGCCATCGAGAACAACGTCGTGCTGGTCTACGACTCGACGGTCAAGATGCGCAAGTTCACCGTGAGCGGAACCGTTCGCGACGCCGGCAAAACGGTGCTGCCCGGCGCATCGGTCATTCTGAAAGGCGGCGCGGGACAGGGCGTCTCGACCGACGAAAAGGGCCAGTTCACCTTCACCTTTTCGACCAAGACCAGCCCTGCCGTCCTCGAAGTCGGGTTCCTGGGCATGGAGACCCAGCAGGTAATCATCACCGGCTCGGCGAAGGGGCTGAACGTCACCCTCAAGGAGGGCGGCACGCGCATCGACGACGTGGTCGTCAACGGCATGTTCACCCGCAACAAGAACACCTACACGGGTTCGGTGACCTCGATCAAGGGCGAAGACCTCGTGGCCATCTCGAACACCAACCTGATGTCGGCCCTGAGCGCCGTGACCCCGGGCATGGTGGTCGTACAGAACAACGCCCTCGGCTCGAACCCCAACGCCATTCCCGAAATCCTGATCCGCGGTTCGAACTCCATCGCCACCTCGGCCGAGGAGAAGGCCTACAACAACCCGCTGATCATCCTCGACGGCGCCGAAATCAGCATGGAGGAGCTGTACGACCTCGACATGTACGAGATCGAGCGCATCGACGTCCTGAAGGACGCGCAAGCCTCGATCGTCTACGGCGACCGGGCGGCCAACGGCGTAATCGTCATCGAACGCCAGCAGGTGACCGACAGCAAACCCCGCCTGAGCTACAACTTCGTGCCCGAACTGAGCATCCCGGACCTGAGTTCGATGAACCTCTGCAACGCGGCGCAGAAACTGGAACTGGAACGCCTGGCCGGACTCTACGAATCGGACAACGGCGCGATGGACAAGGCCTACGCCTACAAATTGCAGAACGTCCGCCGGGGCGTCAACACCGACTGGATACGCGCCCCGCTCCGCGTACCGTTCAGCCACACCCACTCGCTCTCGCTGAGCGGCCGCGCCCAGAAGATCGACTACCGCGCATCGCTGCGCTTCAGCGACAAGTACGGCGTCATGAAGGGCGACAACCGCCGCAACTACACGCTCAACTTTTCGATAGGCTACCACATGCGTGACAAGCTCACGCTCCGTTACACGGCCAACTACACGCTGACCGACGCGACGGATTCGCCCTACGGCAAATTCAGCGCCTACACGAAACTCAACCCCTACGAGTCGCCCTACGACGAGTACGGCGAACTGGTCAAGGCCTTCTATTTCGACCCCGAGGACACCTCGACGACGAGCGAAGGCTACCAGGTCAACCCGCTCTACAACGCCACGCTGTCGAGTTTCAGCACCTCGCGCAACCAGACCCTCCGCAACACGGTCGACGCCAAATGGTACGTGACCAAGGATTTCTACGTCTCGGGACAGTTCAACATCGACGTCAAGAGCAGCCAGTCGGACAAATACGTTTCGCCCGACGACGCACAGTTCCTCGGCGAGAACGACCCGGCCAAGCGCGGTCTCTACGGACTGGGCACGGGCAAGGCGTTCAACTACGACGGCAAGATCGTGCTCAACTACGGCCGCAACATCGGGCAGGAAGGCTCGGGATTCGTGATCAACGCCGGAAGCGACATCCAGCACACCAACGCCACGACCTCGTACATCACGGCGATGGGCTTCCTGAAAGACAACCTCTCGGACATCAAATACGCCCTGGGATACGACTCCTCGAACCTCCCGAGCGGAACCGAGACGCTGCTGGCAAAGGTCGGATTCTTCGCCAGCGGCAACATCTACTTCCGCAACCGGTATTTCGCCGACGTTTCGTACCGCACGTCGGGATCGTCGGCCTACGGCAAGGAGAACCGGTTCGCACCGATGTGGTCGTTCGGCCTGGGATGGAACCTCCACAAGGAGAAGTTCCTCGAAAACGTCGAATGGATCGACGTGATCCGCCTCAAATGGTCGTGGGGCTACAACGGCCAGACCACCGGCAGCCCCTACCAGGCCATCACGACCTACAAGTACAGCAACAGCAACATCTACTACACCGGCGTGGGAACCGTGCCGATCCGCATGGGCAACCCGGAACTGAAGTGGCAGCGCGTGCTGAAGAACAACTTCGGCATCAACCTCACGCTCTTCAAGGAGCGGCTGGTGATGAGCTTCGACTACTTCCGCAACACCACCAAGGACCAGCTGATGACGATTCCCCTCCCGGCGTCGACCGGTTCCGAGGACATCGTCGTGAACTTCGGCGAGAACCAGAACGTAGGTTACGACTTCTCGGTGGCGGGACAGGTGATCCGCAGCAAGAACTGGGCGTGGACGACCGTCATCAACGGTTCGCACGTCAAGGACCGCATCAAGCAGATCAGCGACAAGCTGAAGAACACCGCCTACCAGCTCGAAGAGGACAACCCGCTGAAACTGCGCTTTAGGGAAGGCGGCTCGCAGTACGACATCTACGCCGTGCGTTCGGCCGGCATCGACCCCGCCACGGGACAGGAAATCTTCATCAACAAAAACGGCGAATACACCTTCAAGTACGATGCCGCGGACGAGGTGGTCGTGGGCAACACGCAGCCCAAGCTCCAGGGCACGTGGCTCAACACGCTGCGTTACAAGGGATGGTCGCTGAACTTCGTTTTCAGCTACACCTTCGGCGGCGACACCTACAACAAGACCCTCTGGGAGAAGGTGGAAGACATCGACCCGCGCTACAACGTCGACGAACGCGCCTTTACGGACCGCTGGAAGAACCCGGGCGACCTGTCGCGCTACCTGGCCATCAAGGAGCGGCGTTCGATGACCCCGCACAACTCGGAGCGTTTCGTGGAGCGGCTCAACGAACTGTGGCTTTCGAGCGCGACGCTCACCTACGAATTCCAGCCGAAATTCCTCAAACGACTCGGGTTCAAGCGTCTGGCCGTCGGCGTCGGCGTATCGGACATCGTCCGCTTCTCGACCGTCAAATACGAGCGCGGTACGAGCTACCCCTACTGCCGCACCATCAACCTGACATTCCGTCCCACGTTCTAATATTGCCGAGACCATGAAACGAATGAAAAAATACAGCTATATCCTGCTGGCCCTGCCGCTGCTGCTGGGCAGCTGCGAGGCGTATCTCGACGTCAATCCCAAATCGGAGGTGACCGACAAGGAGCTTTTCTCGACGGCCGAAGGCTGCGAAGACGCCATCTACGGCATCTATACCGAGATGGGAACCAACAAGAACCTATTCGCCTACGCACTCACGTTCGGCTATCCGGAACTGATGACCGGCAACTTCACCATCAGCCAGAGCGACAACATGGCCTACGTCGTACAGCGCCTGTGGGAGCACGAAAACGCCGTCACGGTAGCCGAAAACCTCTGGATCAACGGATACAAGGCCATCGGATACGTCAACAAGGCGCTGATGCACGTCCTGCCCAAGTCCGACGACGAATTCCGCCACATCCGGCTCTACAAAGGCGAACTGCTGGCGCTGCGCGCCTACCTCCATTTCGAAATGGCCCGCATTTTCGCCGTGCCGTTCGCATCGGGAGACGCCGCGGCCAAAGCCAAGGCCATTCCCTACGTGACCAAATACGGCATGGAAGTCACCCCGTACAGTTCGCTGGAAAAGGTGTTCGAACTGATCGTCGCGGACCTGACCGAGGCGGAGAAATACCTCGCGGCGGACGAGGAACTGGTGACGGCGACCCGCACCAACGCCTCCGACGGCTTCACGAGCTGCCGCATCACGCACCTGAACCTCTACGCCGTACAGGCGCTGCTGGCCCGCGCCTACTGGACGATGGGCAACCTGGACCTGGCCGAGGATTACGCCGAGAAGGTGATCGACAGCGGCAAATTCCCGCTGATGACGACCGCCGAGGCCTGGAACGCCGTGGAGACCGGCACGCTCAACATGCAGGAGACCGTCTTCGGGCTCTACTCGACGCAGTACACCTACAACTTCTACCGGAATCACATCTACCAGGGCGGAACCCTTGCGCTTTCCGGCCAGTATTCCGAAATCTACACCACCGACCAGTCCGGTACGGACAAGCGTTACTCGGCCTGGTTCGACACGGGCAATTCGTGGTGCATCAAACACTACAACAAGATGTACGCCCAGGGAGAGACCAACCCCACGTACAGCGGCAAATCGATCCCCGGACCGAGCCTGATCCGGATTCCCGAAATGTACTACATCGTGGCCGAAGCCAACCTCACGAAGGACCCGGACAAGGCGACGGAATACCTCGACTACGTGGTCAAATCGCGTGACCTGACGCCTTTCGCCGACCGCGAAACGGGCAAAATCACCGAGAGCAACATCATCAACGAGCGCCGGAAGGAGTTTTTCGCCGACGGCGAGGACTTCTTCAACATGAAACGATTGCAGCTGGACATTACGATGCCGGGAGGCAATTTCGCAGGGACCGACGACGCGACCTACACGATGCCCGTCCCGCAGAGCGTAGAGGACAATTACAGACAATAACGCAAGCCTTATGAAACACCTCATTTTCAAAATAGCCGTCCTGGCCGGAACCGTCGCGGCATTCGCCTCCTGTTCCGACACGTGGCTGATGTACGACACGTCGCAGAAGGACAAACTCTATTTCAAATACGAGAACTATCCGAGTCTGGACCAGTATCTCTCGACCGACTTTTCGTTCGCCCTGCTCGACGAATCGGTGAAGGAGGTCAAGAAGACCGTGACCGTGACCCTGCTGGGAATGCCGGCAGACCGTGACCGCACGTTCGAGGTAAGGGCCATTCACGACACCACCTCGAATTACACCACGGGCGGCGTACAGCGCGAGCTGATCGACGCCGTCGAGGGCGAAGACTACACGATCGACAGGCTCGTCGTCCCGGCCGGAGCCGTGGAGGGGCAGATCGACGTGACGCTGAAGCGCACGGAGAAGATCATGACGAAAACAGCATCGCTGGTGCTCCAGATCGCCCAAAGCGAAGAGTTCGAAGGCGTGCCCCGGAACGTCTACCGGTTCCTGATCTCGGACGGAACCGCCGCCTGCCCCTACTGGTGGTACTACTCCGCCACCCAGCAGTGGTATCAGTATACGGGCGAATTCCGGCAGGACAAATACCGGAAACTGCTGGAACTCTACCACGGCATCGCGGAGACCAACCCGACGCTCTACGCGTCGATGGTCGAACAGTACGGCGAGAATATCGACAACGATTACTACACGGGACTCAACGGACAGCAGCTGCGCATGAGCATGGGGTTCATGGTCAACCGGCAGAACCCCCACAAGATGGCCTGGCTCCGCTACGTGCTCTGCCCGCTGTTCGACTACTATTCGACCAATTACCCCGACCTGGAGTATTATACGACCGGAAGCGTCAACGTAACGACAGGCGGCTGGCGAGACCCGGCAAATAACTATTAACCGAAAAGCACCATGAAACAACTTGCGAAATACCTGTTGCCGCTCTGCTGCGGAATCGCGCTGGCCTCCTGCTACGGACTCGACAAAGAGGAGTACCGGGAGCTGGCCCCGATCACGGTGAGCGGTCTGGACCGGACCATCTACGCCAAGGCGACCGAAACGCTCCATCTCGACAAGCTCCGCGTGGAGAGCGAAAGCGGGCAGGACCCTGTCTACGAATGGTCCTACGGAAAACCCGCGGGAGACTTCCCCGGCATGGTCGACACGACGTTCATTTCCAGTTCGCCGACGCTCGACTACGCATTCGACAAGGCCGGCAGCTACGTACTGCGCCTGCGGATCGACAACGGTGAAAGCATCGGATTCCATTACTACGACCTGCGCGTGCAGGCCGGGTTCGACGAAGGGTTCCTGATCCTCTGCAACGACGACGAGGGCGCCGGATCGCTCGCTTTCGTCAAGAAACGCTCTCCGCAGGAGGAGGCCGAAGGCGCCCAGGAGGTCTGGGACAATCTGCTGACGATCAATCCGGAATACGACTTCCGCAGCCTGCGCGACGTCTACGTATTCTCCTCGCCGGGATACTCCTCGGGAATCCTGATCTCCTCGGGCGACGACGAAGGCTCGATCTACCGCCTCGACCCCGTGACGCTGGGCGTCACCTATCGCATGAAGGGTATGGACGAATACGGGGTCCGCACCGGACAAATCCTGGGCGAAAGGACATCGGGAACCGCTCACTGGGCCTATCTGATCGGCGACGACGAGAGGGCCTACCGCTACGAATTCTCGACCGACATGCTCATCGTGCGGGAAACGCCCTTCCCCGCACGATACGGCCGGCAGGGACTGTTCGCCTCGAAAACCGCCGGAGTGCGCGACATCCTCATGTTCTCCGAGGCCGGAATCACCGGATTCCCCAATTCGAAAATCGCGGGATACGCCGCACCCGACGGATACGAATTCATCAACATGGCAGCAGGCCGTGTCGGGGCAGGACAGTATGACGCCTCCAAATACTACTGCATAGCCCGTACGATCGAAGGGACGCCGAAGACCGTCAAAATCATCAGCACCAGCTCGTCGCTTTCGAGTCCGACCGAGATCAAGACCTACAACGAGGTGCAGCCGATGCTGATGAATGCGAACACCCGGATCGTCACGACGAAGCTCAACGGAAACGCCTACTACGACTACGACAACAAGATCTATCACTGGGCGATGACAGGCGTCGACCCGGTCGTTCCCGTCGAAGGGACCAAGCCCGACATCACGCTGCCCGACGGCGAACAGATCATGGACATATGCACGAACGCCGTACCGTCGACCTCCTCCGCGGTGATCGACGACGACCAGCTGCTGATCGCCACCTACAATCCGACGGCAACCGGCCGCAAGCCCGGCAGCCTCTACGTTTACAGTCTGAAGACGATGGAGAAGGTGAAGGAGTATGTCGGCATCTGCGAAAAGCCCGTGGCCGTGGCCTACAAGTTCCCCACGTCGAACTGACGGTCCGTCCATACGACCCGTTCCGCATCCGGCCTTCCCCTCGCGGGAGGGCCGGATCGTTTTTCGGAAACCGCAGGCGTCATAGTCCCGGTTTCGCTTTGCAGAAAAGAAAAAACCGGCTATCTTTGTATGCCGGCCCCGCGAGACAGATTGCGGAGGCTCCCGGATGGAATAACGATCGAAGAAAGTCATACCAGTACAAAGAATTACATTTTATGTTTTTAGAGAATGCCAGCCGCAAGGGCTGGATCGAAGTCGTGTGCGGTTCGATGTTCTCGGGGAAGACCGAGGAGCTGATCCGCCGCCTGAAACGAGCCAAGTTCGCCCACCAGCGGGTCGAGATTTTCAAACCCCGGATCGACGTGCGCTATTCCGAGGAGGAGGTCGTCTCGCACGACTCGAACGCCATCCGCTCCACCCCCGTCGAGTCGCCGCAGAACATCCTGCTGATGACAGCCGATGTCGACGTGGTGGGCATCGACGAGGCACAGTTCTTCGACCAGAGCATCGTCGACGTGTGCCGCCGGCTGGCCAACAACGGCGTGCGCGTGATCGTCGCGGGACTGGACATGGACTACACCGGAAAGCCGTTCGGTCCGATGCCCGCGCTGATGGCCACCGCAGAGTACGTCACCAAGGTCCACGCCATCTGCGTCCGCTGCGGCAACCTCGCCCACCATTCGCACCGCCTGACGAGCGACGAAAAGCAGGTGATGCTGGGCGCGCAGGACAGCTACGAGCCGATCTGCCGCCATTGCTTCAACCGCCTGGTGAACGGCGGAAAGGAGTGAATCCCCGGCCGCAGGAGGAAGGGTGGGGTATGACGAAGAAACCGCAGTCCGGAAATCCGGGCTGCGGTTCTGTTTCTCGGGGCAGGGTCTCCGACTTCCGGCATGCAGGCGCCCGTCAGCGGGCGGCACGCAGGGCGTCGACGAACCCGGGCCAGAGCACCCAGAGGTTCTCGGTCTGGAGCCACAGTTCGCGGGCCTGCGCGGCGGGCGAGGGGCGTTCGCTCCCGATGTCCAGCAGATACGCTTCGTCGGCCGGATGTTCGTCGGCGGTAAATTCGGCGAACCAGGGCGCAAAACGCGTCCGGAAACGCTGCAACTCCCCTTCGGCCAGTTTTCCGCTGCGGCGGAAAGCCGACCACAGCAGCAGCACCTCACGCCCCGGATGCTTGTCCGACACGTCGTTGATCACCTCGTCGAACAACTCCTGCTCGTCCATGGCCAGGTAGTCGAAGGCCAGCAGTTCGCTCCCCTCCAGATGGTCTTCGGGATCGAGTTCGAGGAGCATTTCGAGCAGCGCCGCCGACATTTCGAAATCGTTGATCAGAAAGTGGTCGATGGCCGAGGCGAAGATCAGTTCGAGTGCCGCGCGCGAATTGCGGTGGTTCCATTCGAGATTGACCTCCTCGTCCTCGGGAATCAACTCCGCAAGGCGCTGGAAAGCCTGGAAACGCTCGTTGCAGGCTCCCTCTATATCGCCGGCGGCCTGCATCTCGCGGGACCGGGCGAGGACTTTCGCGAAATTATAGGGTCCTTCGCCGACCACCTCGAAAGTCTGGTCGGGCGTGGGTTCAAGATATGCCTTTTGCATCGTTGTCTTTGAGTTTGAAGATCATGGCGACAAGTACCGCCAGCGTCACGCCTCCGCCCAGCAGGTAAGCCGCCGTACGGTTCTGCATGCCCAGCATCAGCGGCGAAACGAAAATATAGCTGGCGCAGACGTAAGTCATGACGAGGGCCGGGATCAGTCCCACCCACACGTTGCGCCCCCGGTGGCGGAGGTAGGCGACGATCATCCAGAGCGTCACTGCCGCGAGGGTCTGGTTCATCCACGCGAAATAGCTCCACATGGCCTGGAAAGGCAGTCCGAAGATGATCAGCAGACCCAGTGCGAAAAGCGGAAGGCAGATGTAGATGCGCTTGCGCAGCGTGCGCTGTTCGATGCCCATGAAGTCGGCGACGATCAGCCGTGCGGAGCGGAAGGCCGTATCCCCCGAAGTGATGGCGCAGGCCACCACGCCGAAGATGACGAAGACGGCCAGCACGGGACCCAGCGTCTTGTTGGCGATCACGTCGATCATCACGGCCGCCTGCCCCCCGTATTCGGCGATGGCAGCGTTCAGCCCCGCGACATCGCCCCAGAAGGCCATGGCGACGGCAGCCCAGACGAGGGCGATGATAGATTCGGAGATCATCGCGCCGTAGAAGACCGAGCGGCTTTCGCGCTCGTTGCGCATGCAACGGGCCATCAGCGGCGACTGCGTGGCGTGGAAGCCCGAAATGGCGCCGCAGGCAATGGTCGTGAAGAGCATCGGGACGATCGGGAAGTCCTTCGCATCGGCGATACAGTTTTCGAAGGAGGTGAATTCCGGAATGGCGTATTCGCCGCTGAAAAGCAGCACGACGAGGATGCCGACGGCCATGAACAGCAGCGCGAAGCCGAAGACCGGGTAGATGCGGCCGATGATCTTGTCGACGGGCAGCAGCGTGGCGGCGATGTAGTAGACGAGAATCACGCCCAGCACAATCAGCAGCAGCCACGAGAAACCGCCGAAGGCGATGCCTTCGAGCGCCGGAACGTCGAGGCGGTTGGCGATGAGCGAGGCGGGCTGCGAGAGGAACACCGCCCCCACGAGGATCATCAGCCCGGCGGAAAAGAGCCGCATGACGAGCTTCATGCCGCCGCCGAGGTAAACCCCGGCCGTCTCGGGAAGGCTCGCGCCGTCGTGGCGCAGGGAAATGACCCCGGCGATAAAATCATGGGCCGCACCCATAAAGATACCGCCGAAAGTGATCCACAGAAACGCGACCGGACCGTAGGCCGCACCGAGCACGGCACCGAAAATCGGGCCGAGCCCCGCAATGTTGAGCAGTTGGATCAGGAAAATGCGCCACCGGGGCAGGGGCACGTAGTCCACGCCGTCGTAAAGGCGGCTGCAGGGCGTCGGGACCGCCGGATCGATGCCGACGAGCCGTTCCAGATAGCGCCCATAGGTGAAATATGCGGCCACCAGCAACGCCAGGCACACCAGAAAAGTAATCATCGCAAAATAGCTTCGGGTCAGTTTTAGCGCGAATATAGCAAGAAAAGCGAGAATTTTCGCAAAATTGTTGCGAGAAAAAAATATTTTTCAGATATTTGCAGTCCCAAAGGGAACCTCGGCGTTCCCGAAAGGCTGAATTAGCTCAGCGGTAGAGCACTTCACTCGTAATGAAGGGGTCCCGAGTTCAAATCTCGGATTCAGCTCCAGGAGGCGTGAGAAAGGGGAGAAAGCACGCCATCCACTGCAAAAAGTCTTATTTGTCGTTGACAAGTAAGACTTTTTCGTTTTCAGGCGCCAGGGGGGGGGCAGGCGTCCGCCGCCCGTCCGGCGGGCTGTTACGCCCCCGGAAACGCCCGGAAATGAATCCCGGGGCGGGACCTTCGGCATAAAATTCGGCCGCCGCGTCTTCTTTTTCATCTTTTTTCCATACCTTTGCCGTGCAATGGTTCGCCGAACGAGGCCCCCGGCCCCGGGCGATTAAAAGGGAATGCCGTGAAAATCGGCAACAGTTCCCTCTGCTGTAAGTTCCTGCCGCCGAAGCGGCACATCAGACCCCGACAATCTCTTGCCACTGGTTTTCACGCGACCGGGAAGGCGCCGGGGCCGGAACGAGTCAGAAGACCTGCCGCTGCAATGGTTTTACAATCCAGGGGGAAATGGATCGTGATCGGCCGGAAAAACGGTTCCAGGCATATCCCCGAATGTAAAATCAGGTTACTGCGAAATTCCGGCCGGACGCTTGCCGTGCGCCCGGCACGAATGCGGATCTTTCGGAGATCCGCAAAGATTGGTTGAACGATTTAAACGAAGAGGATATGAGCTGTTTTTTCAGTCACGCCGGACGGACGGCGATACCGGTTCTGCTTTCGGTATTGCTGGCTGCCGCAGCCTGCAACAAGGACGGAGAGATCACGCTGCCGGACAGCAAACCCCGGATCACGCTCGACAGCGAGACTGGCGTTTACGCGGCCAAGATCGGTCGTACGGTGACGATCACGCCGACCGTGGAAAACGAAGGGGATGCCGCATACAGCTGGACGATCGACGACGAGGTCGTTTCCACGGAGCGCGTGTTCGAACACGCGTTCAGCGAGGAGGGCCGCGTCTACGTGACCCTGCGGGTCGAAAACCGGGCGGGATACGACGAGAAGGAGGCGCGTATCGACGTGAACCGGCTCGCTCCTCCCATCATCTCGCTCATCGTGCCGCCGACGGGGCTATACGTGCTCACGGGACGGGAATACACGTTCGCACCGGAGGTGCAGAACGGCGAAAACGCCCGTTACGAATGGTATCTGGACGACTCGTCCGTCCCGGTCTCCACCCAAAAGGACTACATCTTCATGCGTACCCGGCCGGGAGACTGCACCCTGCGGCTGACGGCCGCCAACGAGGACGGCACGGCCGAGAAAACGCTCGCCGTGCACGTCGTGGACGTCATACCGGTCCGCATCGCGTTCATCCCCTCTTCCTACTCCGCCGACCCGCTGGTGCGGAGCGTATCGCTCGGGCGGACGCTGTTCCTGCGGCCGCAGGTGGCCGACGCCGTCGGACCGGAATATACGTGGTACGTGGACGGCACATTGCAGGAGGGCGCAACCGACCGCATGTTCGCCTTCACGCCGGAGAAGGAGGGCGAATACGAGGTCACCTTCCGGGTGACGGACACGGACGAAAGCCCTCTCGCACCCCTCTCGCGCCATATCACGCGCGCGTCGTCGAAGCGAATCACCGAGGAAACGCTCCGGGTGACCTGCTACGAACGCGAATCGGAGCGCGTCATCGCGACGACGGGACAGCCCGCGGCGGACCGGGTGCTCGAATTCCTGCCTGCGCCCGGACAGTTCGTCAACGAAACGGACATGGCCGGATATACCGGCCAGAAAACCTTCGAGGAGGCCCGCCTCTACGCCGAAAACCGCTTGAAAAAGGGAGAGTTCGTCTCGCTGGGCAACTTCGGCGGCTACGTGATCCTCGCCTTCGACCACAGCGTGGAGAACAAGGGCGGATACGACTTTTCGATCCCCGGCAACCAGTTCGAAGGCAGCAACGAGCCGGGCGTCGTGTGGGTGATGCAGGACGTCAACGGCAACGGCAAACCCGACGACGAATGGTACGAACTCCGGGGCAGCGAGACGGGCAACGAATGGACCACCCAGGAGTATGCGGTAACCTATTACAGACCCGGCGGCCCCCGCCAGGGGGTGAAATGGACCGACAACCTGAACCGGAGCGGGCAGGTAGCCTACCTGGAGCAGTTCCACCCGCAGGACTACTACTACCCCCTGTGGCTCGAAGAGGAGTCCCATACCTATTACGGCACGGGCCTGCGACAGAACACCACGCAGGACCCCGGCGGAGACTGGTCGAACAACTCGTTCGAATGGGGGTATGTCGACAACGCGGGCAGCGACAACCTGGATTCTTCGGGTAAGACCGGGAAGACCTATTTCAAGATCGCCAACGCCATGACACCCGACGGACAGCCGGCCGGATTGCGCTACATCGACTTCATCAAGGTGCAGAGCGCCGTCAACGGCAGCGCCGGAGGACTGGGCGAACTCTCGACCGAAGTCGCCGGAATGGCCGTCGACGAGAACCTCAACCGATAGCCTCACTCCCGCTCCCGACGCATGAAACGATTCTTACGACAGATTCTGACAGCGGCCTTGTGCCTCTCCGCCCTGGGCGGCTGCATGAAGTGGGACTACGGCCGCACGGAGGATTTCTCGGCGACGGAACGGGGTCTGTTCATCGTCAACGAGGGCATGTTCCAGTACGGAAACGCCACGCTGTCGTATTACGATCCGGAAACGAAAACCGTCGAAAACGAAGTTTTCTACCGGGCCAACGCCTTCAAGCTGGGCGACGTGGCGCAGTCGATGGTCCTGCACAACGGCGTGGGATGGGTCGTGGCGAACAACTCGCACGTCGTGTTCGCCATCGACCCCGACACCTTCCGCGAGGTGGGACGCATCACCAACCTCACCTCGCCGCGGTACATCCATTTCGTTTCGGATGAAAAGGCCTACGTCACGCAGATCTGGGACAACCGCATCTTCATCGTCAACCCCAAACGTTACCAAATCACTGGACATATCGAATGCCCGGACATGACAGCGGAATCCGGCTCCACGGAGCAGATGGTGCAGTACGGCAAATACGTCTTCGTGAACTGCTGGTCGTACCAGAACCGCATCCTCAAAATCGACACCGAGACGGACCGGGTCGTCGGTCAGCTGACCGTCGGCATCCAGCCCACGTCGCTGGTGATGGACCGGAACAACAAGTTGTGGACCATCACCGACGGCGGCTACGAGGGCAGCCCCTACGGATATGAAGCCCCCTCGCTGTACCGCATCGACCCCGAAACGTTCTCCGTGGAAAAGCAGTTCCGGTTCCGGAAGGGGGACACCCCGTCGGAGGTGCAGCTCAACGGCACGCGCGACACGCTCTACTGGATCAACGACGACGTCTGGCGCATGCCCGTCGCCGGAGAGCAGCTTCCGGTGCGCCCGTTCCTCGAATACAGGGAGACCAAATATTACGGACTGACGGTCGATCCGGCCAACGGCGACGTGTACGTCGCCGACGCCGTCGACTACCAGCAGCAGGGAATCGTCTGCCGCTATACGGCCAAGGGCGAGCCTGTCGACGAATTTTACGTGGGCATCGCGCCCGGAGCGTTTTGCTGGAAATAACGGGAGAGCATGAAAACAACCGCCTTGTTTCTTTGGATTTTGCTGTTCCCGGCGCTGCTGCGGGCGCAGGGGCAACCGCTGCCGTCCGCACCGCCGGAAAACCCGCAGAACGCCGGCGCGGGGGAGTGGCGCGGGAAAGACGCCATCGCCATCCGCGAAGTTCCGGTCTGGGGCCGGCGCCCGATGAAAAGCATCGGCATCGAGGAGACGAAATTCGACTCGGCGGTCCTCAAGGAGAACATCGCCCTCTCGATTGCCGACGCACTGACGTTCAACGCGCCGGTTTTCGTCAAGCAGTACGGCCGCGCAACCCTCTCGACGGTATCGTTCCGCGGCACAGGCCCGTCGCACACGCAGGTGACGTGGAACGGCATGCGCATCAACAACCCGATGCTGGGCATGACGGACTTTTCGATGATCCCCTCCTATTTCATCGACGACGCCTCGCTGCTGCACGGAACCTCGTCGGTCAGCGAAACGGGCGGCGGACTGGGCGGACTGGTGAAACTCGCGACCACGCCGGCCGCGGCCGACGGATTCGGACTGCAATATATCCAGGGCATCGGCATGTTCAGGACCTTCGACGAGTTCCTGCGTCTCGGGTGGGGCGACGAGCGCTGGCAGGTATCGACCCGCGCCGTCTGCCAGTCCTCGGCCAACGACTACAAATACCGCAACCGCGACAAGAAGGAGAACATCTACGACGAGGAGATGAACATCGTCGGGTCGTACTATCCCACCGAGCGCAACAAGAGCGGCGCGTTCGACGACGTGCACGTTCTGCAGGAGGTCTACTACAACACCGGACGCGGCGACCGCTTCGGACTGAACGCCTGGTACATCAATTCCAACCGGGAGCTGCCCCTGCTGACGACCGATTACGCCGACGACACGCAGTTCGAAAACCGCCAGCGCGAGCACACCCTGCGCAGCGTCCTCTCGTGGGATCATCTGCGGCGGGACTGGAAAGTCGCGGCAAAAGCGGGATATATCCACACCTGGATGGCCTACGACTACCGGCGCGACAAGGGCAACGGCATTCTGGAGGTCATGACCCGTTCGCGGAGCAGGATCAATACCCTTTACGGACAGGCGGAGGGAGAATATACCGTCGGAGAGAAATGGCTCTTTACGGCCAATGTTTCCGCACACCAGCACTTGGTCGAAAGCGCCGACAAGAACATCATCCGCCAGCAGGGCGACAAAGCCGTCGTCGGCTATGACAAGGGCCGCATCGAACTCGACGGCTCCCTGTCGGCCAAGTGGCGCCCCACGGAGCGGCTGGGAATGTCGGTCGTCCTGCGCGAAGCCATGTACGGAACGTCCTGGTCGCCGGTCATCCCGGCCTTCTTCGCCGACTGCCTGCTCTCCAGGCGCGGCAGCGTCGTGGCGAAAGCCTCCGTCTCGCGCAACTACCGTTTCCCGACGCTCAACGACCTCTACTTCCTGCCGGGCGGCAATCCCGGGCTGAACAGCGAAAAGGGCATCGCTTACGAAGCCGGACTGTCGTTCGCCGTGGGAAAGGACGGCTCGTACACGCTCTCGGGGTCGGCGTCGTGGTACGACCAGCACATCGACGACTGGATTCTGTGGCTGCCGACGGCAAAGGGATTCTTCTCGCCGGTGAACATCAAAAAGGTCCACGCCTACGGCGTGGAGATCCGGGCCGACCTGGCCGCTGCGCTTACCAAAGAGCTGAAAATCAGCCTCGACGGCACGTTCTCATGGGCGCCGTCGGTCAACGAAGGGGAGCCGATGTCCCCGGCCGACCAGTCGGTCGGCAAACAGCTGCCCTACGAGCCGGAATATTCGGCCACGGCGACCGGAAGGCTCTCCTGGCGAAACTGGGGCCTGCTCTACCAGTTCTGCTATTACAGCGAACGCTACACCATGTCGAGCAACGACATCACCCTCACCGGACGCCTTACGCCCTATCTGATGAGCAACCTCTCGCTGGAAAAGGGATTCTCGTTCCGGTGGGCGGACCTGACGCTCAAAGGCACGGTCAACAACCTTTTCAACGAGGAGTACCTCTCGGTGCTCTCCCGGCCCATGCCGCGCATGAACGCCGAGTTCTTCATCGGCATAAAGCCCAAATGGAGGACGAAAAAGAGGTGACCCGTCGCGCATGCCTCCCGGAACCGCCGGCCGGACCGTCCGAGTACGGCAAAGCCCCGGAAACGAAATCCGGAAGCAGGGCAACGGGAAAGGGCGCCCGGCGAAAACAGCGCCGTTCCGGAAAACCGTCCCGCCCCGCGATACGAAAAAAGGGTCCTCGATTTCGAGAACCCTTTTTCAGTGTCTTATTTCCCTTCGGGAACCAGCCGTCCGTCGTCGTTCACAAAGAGGGGCTTGCGCTGCTCAGAGGGTAGAAATCCCCCCCCCCCTCGCGATTCTCTCCACCGGAGTCGATTCCGATGGGATGCGCGAAGACGAAACGTGCACCGGCCGTGTAACCGGGATCGACCCAGATACGTCCCCCGACGATCATGGCGATCTGGCGGCAGATGGCAAGGCCCAGGCCCGTACCCTTCTTCTTGTTGCCGTCGAGTTTCTCGAAACGGTTGAAGACCATCTCCTGCTTGTCGAGCGGGATGCCCGGGCCGGTGTCGGCCACCGAGAAAAGCACCTCGCCCCGCTCCTCGTCGATCTCCACCCCCAGCGTGATGCTGCCCTCGAAGGTGAACTTGCCGGCGTTGGTCAGCAGGTTGATCAGAATTTGCGAAAGACGGTGGGCGTCGGTGGTGAGCATGAACGACCCGACGGGACATTCGAAGCGCCCCTCGACCCCCTCCTGCCGCGTATGGGCCGTGGTCATCATCACATGCTGGCAGATCTGCACGATGTCCTCCGAAGCGTAGTTGAATTTGATCTTGCCGCATTCGAGCGACGAAATATCGAGAATGTCGTTCAGCAGCGTGAGCAGCATCTCGGAGTTGTTGACCACGATGGCGCAGTACTCGGCACGCTCCTCCTGCGAAAGTTCCTCGCTCTGCATCAGCGACGAGAAACCCACGATGGCGTTGAGCGGCGTACGGATTTCGTGGCTCATGTTGGCCAGGAACGCCGACTTGAGCATGTCCGACTCCTCGGCCTTCTCCCGGGCGACGACCAGCTGGCCCTCGCGCTCCTCAAGCGTGAGTTTGAGCCGCCGCATGCGCAGCAGCAGCCACGTCACGAAGAACAGCAGCAGCACCAGCAGCAGGATGCCCAGCACCAGCAGCTCGATGTAGTGGGAATATTTCGACAGCTTGGCCGCCATCGTATCCTCGATGACGCTGCCCTTGGGCAGGGCGTATTCAGCGATCTTCCACTCCTTGAGCTTGCGCGAATCGAACAGGTAGAGACTCTTGCTCGTATGGAAATGGGCGTCCTCGATGCTGTCCGTATCGTAGTATTTCCGGATCTGGCCGGCAATGATCTCCGCACCGTTCTCGTATTCGGGCACGTAACCGCCGATCGCCATGTCGCCGATGCCCGTACCGGTCACCGAGAAGACCGGAACGCGGGGGTTGTTCTGCACCAGGTCGTTCAGCGACCGCTGCATGAAGTATTCGCCGTCGCTGCCCACGCGCCACGTGCCCAGCATCACGGCCGAACGGGGCGGCAGCGTCGCAAAGGTCCGGAACGCCGTCTCCTCCCCCTCGCGGCTGTCCACCAGCACGAGATTCAGGTCGGGGTAGTTCTCCCACTCCTCGCGTACGAGCGCCTGCAGCGAAATGCCGCCGTAGGTATTGTCGGTCACCAGGGCGATGTTCTCCACCTGGGGATAGAGCGAACGGATCAGTTCGATGTTGCGCCGGATGTCGTAGCGGTTGAGCATCCCGCCCACCCGGTTCAGGCTGTCGCCCATGGCCTGGTAGTCGACCGCACGGGGTTTCCACGTCTGCAACGAATCGGACGGCGCGGGCAGCATGACGCCGTTCTCGCTGGCGAAGCAGCTGAAACACAGCACCCCGTCGGGGATGCGGCCCAGCGACACGAAAGAAGCCCACGCCTCCTGCCCCAGCAGCACGATGGCGCGCAGCGAGCGGCCCTCGTAGCGGGAAATCAGGTTGTCGATCTGGGAAATCCACTGCGGCGCGTCGGCGATGCCCTTGCATTCGAGGGTCTCGACGTAGATGTCGCACGGAACACCCGAAGCGACGATGCGCTGTTCGAATTCGGTGATGAAACTCGACATGCGGCGCGTGTCGGGATTGTACGACGAAATGATCAGAATGCTCTCGCGCCCCGCGGACTCATGCGCCCGGACGAATGCAGGCAGCAACAGGATGCAGCAGCAGAGCAGCAGCGACCGGCCTGGGTTTATCGCGTGTTGTTTTCTCATATATCCTCCTTTGCCGCCAACATGGCGGCCACCCTTGCGCGGAGTTTGTCCGCACGGAGGGGTTTTGCCAGACAGTCGTCGAATCCGACGTCGAACATCCGCCGCCGGTCGGTCTCGAAAGCATAGGCCGTCAGCGCGATGACGGGAACGGCGGGCGACAGTTCCCGGATCTGCCGGAACGCCTCGTAACCGTCCATGACGGGCATGTTGATATCCATCAGCACCAGGTCCGCACCCTGCGTCCGGAAAAGCTCGACGGCCTCCGCGCCGTTCACCGCATGGACGAGGTCATAATCCCGTCGAAGCAGTACCTCGACGAGTTTATAGTTACTGGGATTGTCCTCTGCGACAAGGACCCGGGACCGCAACGCGGCGCCGCTGTTTTCACACACCATAGACTGTGGAAATTTAAGATTCCCGGGATCGTATCGGGAACAGCATCAGCTACAAAGTTAACAATTTTTTGAATACCTATTACAATTTGTCCCGGAAATCGGACTTCGGGACCCCAAAAAGCGGGTCGAAACGGCCGTTTTTGATAAGTTATTTATCCCGAATAGTATACATTCCGTTTTTTTTACCGATATTTGCATGCGGGATTCGGATTAATATCCTTATCTTTACGTTCAATTATATGCAATATCTCCGGCCGGGCCGGGAAACGGGATAAATCAAAGTAACAATGAGCAAGAAAAAGGTACTGATCGTCGACGATAAAGATCAGATCGCAAAAATCCTTTACGTATACCTCCAGGGGGACTACGACTGTCATTACAAGCCGAACCCCCTCGCCGCTATCCAATGGCTCCTCGAAGGCAACATACCCGACCTGATCATTTCGGATATCCGCATGCCCGAAATGCGCGGCGACGAATTCCTCGCCTACCTCAAGCGCAACGAGCTGCTGCGGGGAATCCCGGTCATCATGCTTTCGAGCGAGGACAGCACTTCGGAGCGCATCCGGCTGCTGGAAGAGGGCGCCGAGGACTACATCGTCAAGCCCTTCAACCCGCTGGAACTGAAAATACGCATCAAAAAGATCATCGATTGAAATACCCCGTCATCTATATCAAAGGCAAAGGCGACCACACGGCCCGTTTCACAGGACTCACCGGCGGACAGATACACGTTGCCGGCGACATCGCCGCCGCGATGAGGACGCTCACGGCCCTCCGCGCCGAACACGCCTGTGTCCTCTACGAACAGCGAAACCCGGGAACCGATTGCAGCAACATCCGTTTCCTGCGCTCGCGGTTCCCCGAAACGGGTATCATCCTGATCACGCCGGGCCATCTCCGCGACGAGGAACGCCGCAGTTACCTGCGCGCCGGGGTCAACAGCGCCATGGCGGGCGACGTGTCCGACGAGGATTTCAAGCGCACGTTGCAGTTCATGACCGACTACACATTCACCCACAGGCCCGTCGTACACAGAAACGAGGAGGTGCAGGTTTTTCGTATGCCGCTCTGGAAACGGGCCTTCGACATCGCCGCGTCGCTCGGGGCGATCATCGCGCTCTCGCCGCTGCTGCTCGCCGTGGCCGTGGCGGTCAAACTCGACAGCCCGGGACCTGTCATCTACCGCTCGAAGCGCGTGGGCAGCAACTACCGCGTCTTCGACTTCCTGAAATTCCGTTCGATGCGCACCGACGCCGACCAGCGGCTCAAGGAGTTGAGCAGCCTGAATCAGTATGCGGCAGACGCGGGGAAAGACTCCGGCACCTCGAAAATCTCGCTCGACGACGAGGAGATGAAGAAACTGCTCGCCGACATGGAGAGCGGCATGCTTTTCGCCGACGATTTCGCAATCCCCGAAGAGGAACACCAGCAGATCGTGGACACCGAACAGGAAAACGCCTTCGTAAAGATCGAAAACGACCCCCGCATCACGCGGCTGGGACGCTTCCTGCGCAAATACAGCATCGACGAACTGCCGCAGCTGTTCAACATCCTGCGCGGCGACATGTCGGTCGTGGGCAACCGTCCCCTGCCGCTCTACGAGGCCGAGCGCCTCACCAGCGACGAATATATCGAACGCTTCATGTGCCCTTCGGGACTCACGGGACTGTGGCAGGTCGAAAAGCGCGGCGGCGCCGGCAAGCTCTCCCCCGAACAGCGCAAGCAGCTCGACATCGAATACGCCCGCCGGATGTCGCCCTGGTTCGACCTGAAGATCATCCTGCGCACGTTTACGGCGTTCATCCAGAAAGAAAACGTTTAGACCATGAAAAAGTTCCTGCTTCTCCCCGTCCTAATGTGTCTCCCGGCCCTGCTCCGGGCGCAGGCCCCGGCTGCGCAACAGCCCGGCGGCAGCCTTGCGGCCGCTCCCGCCCGCGAGGAATACAACGACCTGGCGCGGATGTCGGCCGAAACGTACATGAACCTGCACCTGCCGCCGCTGTACGAATTGCTGGAAAACGCCCGCGCGCAGTCGCCGCAGGTCAACCAGTTCGCCTCGAAGAAAGAGCAGGAGGAGCGCGAAATCAAGACCCTGCGCCGCTCGTGGCTCAAGAACATCAAACTCAACGCCCAGTACAGCTACGGCTCGACCGACGTAAACAGCCTCATGTACTACGACAAGAACCTCCCCGTAGTGCAGAACGTCACGGGAACCACACAGGCGTGGTGGACCGTCGGAGCGGGCATTTCGCTGCCCCTCGACGAGATTTTCAACCGCCGCAACCGCATCAAGCAGCAGCGCAAGCGGCTGGAAAGCATCGAGTACGAGATGAACAGCTGGTATGACGAAATCTGCCTGAAGATCATCGAGGCCTACACTTCGGCCGTCGAGAACCTCTCGCTGCTGGAGACCTCGGCCCGTTCGATGGTGGCCGCGAAGGCACAGTACGTCGCCGCCGAAGCCGATTTCGTAAACGGCAAGATCGACGCGCAGACGCTCAGCCGCCAGAAAAGCATCGAGAGTTCGACCATCCGCGAATACGAACAGACCCGTTCGCAGCTCAACAAGGCGTTGCTGCAACTGGAAGTGCTCTCCAAAACACCGATCATCAGCAAACCCAACCCGACGAAATAAATCGCCCGCCCATGACGACGTATATCGCATACATACTGAAATTCCTCTTCCGGATCAAGTGGTGGCTCATCATCTGTCCGGTAGCGGTCGCCCTGCTGGTCTATTTCTACATGGGACGCCAGGCCCGCTATTACCGCTCGACCTCGACCATCTACACCGGCATCGTGTCGGGCTACGACCTCGAAAACGGCGAAGGGTCGCGTCAGGACTGGAACATCATCAACAATGCGATGGACAACCTGATCAACATCATCAAGTCGCAGTCGACGCTCCACAACGTCTCGCTGCGCCTCTACGCCCGGAACATGGTCCACGGCGACCCCGATCAGGACAACAGCTATATCTACGCCCGCAACTACCGCAGCGAGGTGGCGCACACGCCGCCCGACGTGCTCGCGCTGATCGACCGCGACAGCGAGGAGCAGACGCTCGAAAACCTGCTCGGCTACGAGGTCGCCGAGCACGGCAACCACGTCTACGGACTTTTCCACTGGACCCACCGCTATTACAGCTACCAGGCTCTGAGCCGGATCGAAGTGCGGCGCATCGCCAACAGCGACATGCTCGAAGTGAGCTACGAAAACGACGACCCCGGCGTGGTCTACAACACGCTGGAACTCCTCAACGACGAGTTCGTCAAACAGTACAAGGAACTGCGCTACGGCGAGACCAACAACGTCATCAGGTTCTTCGAGCAGGAACTGGCCCGCGTGGGACGCGAACTGCGCGAGCAGGAGGACTCGCTGCGCGATTACAGCGTCGAGAACCTGATCATCAACTACGACGAACAGACCAAGCACATCGCCATCCTCTCGCGCGACTTCGAACTGCGCTACGAGGAGACGCGCCTGAACCTCAACAGTTCGGAGTCGCTCCGGAAGAAGATCGAGACGCAGCTCGAAGACCTCCAGATTTTCCGCAACAACGCGGCCTTCATCGAACAGCTCCACAAGATCGGGGACCTCCAGGCGCAGATCACAGCCGCCGAAGCCTTTATCCCCGACCCCGCATCGGGACGGGAGCCGGTGACCCAGCCGATCGACGTGGGACGCCTCCAGGCCCGGATGCAGATCGAGACCGACAGCCTGCGCAGCATCACGTCGGCCATCGCCAGCCAGCAATACACCAAGGAGGGAATCTCCACGGGATCGCTCATCCAGCAATGGCTCGACGCCGTGCTGCTCTCGACCAAATCGCAGGCCGAGATGGAGGTGGTCAACGAGTGGAAGAAATCGCTCGACGACCGCTACGTGCAATACGCTCCGGTTGGTTCGACCCTCAAGCGCAAGAACCGTCTGATCAGCTTCACCGAACAGTCGTACCTCTCGATGCTCCAGGCGCTCAACACGGCGCGCCTCCGGCAGAAGAACCTGCAGATGACCTCGGCGACGCTCAAGATCATCAACCCGCCGGTGCTACCCATTTCGGCCGAGCCGACCAAGCGCAAGATGATGGTCGCGGCGGCATTCTTCTGCACGCTGGTCTTCATCCTCGGCATCTTCATCCTGCTCGAACTGCTCGACCGCACGCTGCGCGACAAGATCCGCGCCGAGCGCATCACCGGCGGCAAGGTCATCGGGGCGTTCCCGGGCCGGGGCCGGTTCGGCGAGCGGCGTTTCGTCCAGCAGTACCGCCAGATCGCATCCCGCTTCATGGGCAACGCCGTGCTCAACTACTTCGACCCCGGCAAGCGGCCCAACGTACTCAACATCCTCTCCACGGAGCAGGGCGACGGGAAATCGACCCTCGCCGAGCACCTCGCGGCCCATTTCCGCGAAACGGGCATGAAGGTACGCAGCGTGTCGTGGAACCGGGATTTCGACGCCCACCAGAAAGAGTACCTGCTCGCCGGGCAGATCGGGGACTTCGTACACGACGCCGGAGACGAGATTCCGCTCGCGGAAGCCGACGTGGTGATCGTGGAATACCCGCCCCTGAGCGACAGCCCCGTATCGAAGGAGCTGCTGCAAGGCGCGGAGCTCAACATCGTGGTGGCCCCCGCCAACCGCACCTGGAAGGATACCGACCAGCTGCTCTTCGAGAAATGCGGACAGATGGCCGGGGAGACCCCCACGGCGCTCTTCCTCAACTACGCGGGGCGTGACGTCGTACAAACCTTCACGGGGCTGCTCCCGCCCTTCACCCGCCTGCGCAGACTGGGTTACCAGATCAGCCAGTTCGGTTTCACGGCCGTCAAGTAGCCCGTCGTCCGCAATCCTGCAAAACAATCGAAAATGGAGCTTTACGGCAACATAACCGCCTCGCTGAGCGTCCCCCGGATCGCCCTGGGACTGATTGCGGCCGGAGGCGTGGCCGTCGTCGCCTACGCCTTCACCCATTACGGGCTGCCGGCGGGCGCGGCCGTGTCGATGCTCCCCATCGGGCTTTGCGCACTGTGGTTCTCGCTCCGCAACCCGGCGGTCTCGATGCTCGGGATGCTGGTGCTCAACTATTTCATCATGTATCTCGGCCGGGAGTTCCTCCACGGCGTGCCGGTCGGGCTGATCCTCGACGGCGCGCTGTTCTTCAACCTGGCGATACTCCTGCTGCAGGCCCTCGTCCACCGGATCGAGTGGCGGCGCGCCGGCACGGGACTGACTCTCGCGGCGGCGATCTGGATGGTCTACTGCGTACTCGAACTGTTCAATCCCCAGAGCGTCTCGCCCAAGGGGTGGACCATGGCCATCCGTTCGCTGGCCTTCTATTTCTTCCTGGTCGTAGCGCTCACGCAGCTCACGATGGCCCGCTACAAATACCTGAAGGCCATGCTGGCCGTATGGTCGGTGCTGACGCTGATCGCCGTGCTGAAGGCCCTCGTCCAGAAATACGCCGGCTTCAACGCCGCCGAGAACTACTGGCTGTTCGTCGAGGGCGGCGCCGTCACGCACATCATCTACACCGGCGTGCGCTACTTCTCGGTGTACAGCGACGCCGCGAACTTCGGCGCGGGCATGGGGCTGGCGATGGTGGTCTTCTCGATCTCCGCGCTCTACTACCGCAACCCGTGGATGAAGGTCTACCTGCTGGCGGTGGCCGCCGCGGCGTGCTATGGCATGCTGATCTCGGGAACGCGCAGCGCACTGGCCGTACCTTTCGCCGGATACGCCGTATTCGTAGTGCTCTCACGCAACTTCCGGATGGTCGTGGCGGGCGTCTTGCTGATCATCGCGGCATTCATCTTCCTCAATTTCACGACCATCGGGCAGGGAAACCCCATCATACGCCGCGCCCGCAGCGCCTTCAACACCCAGGACGCCTCGTTCCAGGTGCGCCTGGAGAACCAGGCCCGGCTGCGCGAACTGATGCGCGGAAAACCGTTCGGAGCGGGTCTCGGACACGGAGGCGGCAAAGCCAAGGTCTTCGCCCCGGACGCCCCGCTGTCGCAGGTTCCCACCGACTCGTGGTTCGTGATGATCTGGGTCGAGACGGGCATCGTCGGACTGCTGCTGCACATCGGCATCCTGCTCTACGTGCTGGGACGGGGCGCCTGGCTGGTGATCTTCCGCCTGCGCAATGCCCAGCTGCGGGGACTCGTCGCGGCGCTCGTCGCAGGCATCTCGGGCGTGGTGGTGATGTCCTACGGCAACGAGGTGCTGGGCCAGATTCCCACGGGAGCGATCATCTATATGAGCATGGCCTTCATCTTCCTCTCGCCGCATTTCGACAAGGAGCTGGAGGAGGCCGGAAAGGCGCAGAACACGGTTCCCCGGAAGAACCTGCTGGCCGTGAATCCCCGCGCGGCGGCGCTTCCGCCGGCAATGGCAAAAGAGTAAGGAGATGAAACCACGCATATCGGTCATATCGGTCAACTACAACGGCTTCGCTCTCACCGCGGCGATGATCGACTCGCTGCGCCGCCACGTCACGACGCCGCTCGAAATCGTCGTCGTCGACAACGGATCGCAACGCGACGAAGCGACGGAATTGCAAGAACGCTATCCTGAAATAATAGCCATACGAAGTCCGGAGAACCTCGGCTTCGCCGGCGGCAACAACCTCGGCATCCGGGCCGCCTCGGGCGACCGCCTCCTGCTGCTCAACAACGACACGGAGGTCGGGGACGACACGCTGCATTACCTCGCGGAGACACTCGACGCCGATCCTTCGGTCGGGGCCGTCTGCCCCAAAATCCGCTTCTGGGCGCCCCCGCAGGCGATCCAGTTCGCAGGCTACACACCCCTGACGCGCATTACCCTGCGCAACGCCCTCGTCGGGTTCGGACAGCCCGACGACGGCTCCCGGGACACGCCGCACACGACGCCCTACGCCCACGGCGCGGCGATGATGGTGCGGCGCGAGGCGGTCGAAAAAGCGGGACCGATGCCCGAGGAGTATTTCCTCTACTACGAGGAGCTGGATTGGTCGGAGCGCATCCGCGAGGCGGGTTACAGGATCGTCTACGACCCGCGGGCGACCGTTTTTCACAAGGAGAGCGCCACCACGGGCCGACAAAGCCCCCTGCGGAGCTATTACCTCACGCGCAACCGCCTGCTGTTCGCCCGCCGCAACCGCCGCGGGACGGAACGGCGGCTCTCGATACTCTACCAACTGGGCGTGGCCCTTCCCAAAAGCGTCGCCGCGGCCCTGCTCCGCGGACGCCGGGACCTCGCGGCGGCCGTCCTGCGCGGCGGCCGGGATTTTTTGCGCCATAAAATCGGAAAAGAATGATTGCGCTGACCATCATAGACTGGCTGTTCGTTCTCGCACTGCTGCTGCCGGTGCTCTACCTCTTCCTCTTCGCGGCGTTCTCGATGCGGCGGCGCACGGACGACTATCCCCCGGCGCGGAAACAGCGGCGGTTCGTGACGCTGATCCCCGCCTACAAGGCCGACGCGGTGATCCTCCGCACGGCACAGGCGGCCCTGGCGCAAGAGTATCCCGAAGGGCTGCACCGCGTGGCGGTGATCGCCGACCGGCTGAAGCCCGAAACGCTCGCCGGACTGCGCCGCCTGCCGCTGACAGTGATCGTGGTGATGTTCGAGAACAGCTCGAAGGCCAAGGCGCTGACCGCAGCCACGGACCAACTCGGACCCGGCGCGGCCGATGTCGTCACGATCCTCGACGCCGACAACCTCGTGGGACCCGATTTCATCGCCCGCCTCAACGAAGTGTTCGACACGGGCATGGTGGTGGTGCAGGCCCACCGCACGGCCAAGAACCGCGACAGCGACACGGCGGTGCTGGACGCCGCCAGCGAGGAGATCAACAACTCGATTTTCCGCCGCGGCCACGTGGCGCTGGGACTTTCGTCAGCGCTGATCGGCTCGGGAATGGCCTTCGCCTACGACTGGTTCCGCGACAACATCCGCAAATGCCGCACCTCGGGCGAGGACAAGGAACTGGAAGCCCTGCTCCTGCGGCAGCGCATCTACATCGACTACCTCGACGACCTCATGGTGCTGGACGAGAAGGTGCAGGGCGAAGGGGCTTACTACAACCAGCGGCGGCGGTGGATCGCGGCACAGTTCTACGCCCTCGGCTCGGCCCTCCGGGACCTCCCGGGCGCACTGCTCCGGGGCAACTACGACTATGTGGACAAGCTGGTGCAATGGTGTCTGCCGCCGCGGATGCTGCTCATCGGGCTGGTTCCGCTGTGGGCCGTCGCGATGACCTTCCTCGACCCGTGGGGATCGGTCAAATGGTGGGCGGCCTGGCTGCTGCTGCTCTTCGCGATGGCCATGGCCCTGCCCGACGAGCAGACCGACGCCAAACTCGGCCACGCCCTGCGCCGGGTTCCCCTACTGGTGCTGCTCACCGCCGCAAACCTCTTCCGCCTCGGCGGAACCAAGGATAAGTTCATCCACACCCGACACACCGGAGCGTCGGACGCAGCCCCGGAAAAAACCGACTCGATCCCATGAAAATAGCCATCGAAGCACAGCGCATTTTCCGCCCCAACAAACACGGCATGGACTTCGTGGCGCTCGAAACCATCCGCTGCCTGCAACGGCTCGACACCGAAAACGAATACTTCATCCTCGTCGGCGACGGTCCCGACCGCTGCCTGGAGGAGACGCCCAACGTGCATATCCTCACACTCCGCTGCCCGTCGTACCCGCTGTGGGAACAGTGGGCCTTGCCGCGGGCCGTGGCGCGCATCCGGCCCGACCTTCTGCACTGCACGAGCAACACCGCCCCGGTGTGGGGTTCGACGCCCCTCGTGGTGACGCTCCACGACATCATCTTTCTCGAAAAACAGGCCGCACGCAACCGATCGCTCTACCAGTCGCTCGGACGGCAGTACCGCCGCCTCGTAGTGCCGCGCATCCTGCCCAAGTGCCGCAAGATCATCACCGTGTCGCAGTTCGAATGCGACCGCATCCGCACGGCGCTCGGTCTCGCCCCCGAACGGATCACGGCCATCCACAACGGCTACAACACCCGCTTCCGGCCGATGGACGACACGGCCGGAATCACCCAACGTTACCTTTCCGACCCGGAATACCTCTTTTTCCTGGGCAACACCGACCCCAAGAAAAACACCCCGGGAACGCTGCGCGCCTACGCCGAATACGTGCGCCGTTCGGCGCACCCGCTGCCGCTGCTCATCGCCGACCTCACGCCCGAGGCGGCAAAATCCATCCTGCAACGGATCGGAGCGCCCGATCTGGAAAACATGCTCCGTCTGCCGGGGTATATCCCCAACGACGACCTGGCGGCCGTCTACAACGGTGCGGCGGCGTTCCTCTACACCTCGCTGCGCGAGAGTTTCGGCATTCCGCAGCTCGAAGCGATGGCGTGCGGGACGCCCGTCGTCACGTCGAACACCTCGGCCATCCCCGAGATCGCGGGCCAGGGGGCCATCCTCGTCGACCCGACTTCGCCCGCGGAGATCGCCGACGCCCTCCTGCGGCTCGAATCCGATGCGGCGTTCCGGGCCGAAAAGATCGCCTACGGACTCGACCGGGCGAAACTGTTCTCCTGGGAGCAGACCGCGCAGAAACTGCTGTCGCTCTACCGCGAACTGGTCCCGTAAACCGTAACCTGAAGAAACAATGATCGGAACAATAAAACGAAATCCCCGCCTGCGGCGCCTCGCGCTGTGGATGCTCTCCTCGCCCAAGCGGCCGCGGCCGCGTTGGTGGGTGAGGATACTGCGCCCCCTGCTGCACCCGGCGGGACGGGGGTCGAAAATCAGCCGGCACGCCCGCGCCGACGTCTTCCCCTGGCACCGCTTCACGCTGGAGCAGAACGCCCAGATCGAGGATTTCGCCGTGGTCAACAACGGCGCAGGCGACGTGCGGATCGGCGAAGGTTCGCGCGTGGGCATCGGTTCGGTGGTGGTCGGGCCGGTCGACATCGGCCGCCACGTCTTCCTGGGCCAGCACGTCTCGGTGCAGGGTCTCATCCACGGCTACGAGGACGTCACGACGGACCCCAACCTCCAGCCGCTGATGCTCCGGCCCGTGAAGGTCGGCGACTACACCCACCTGGGGACCAACTCGACGATCCTGGCCGGCGTCACCATCGGCCAGCGCTGCCAGATCGGCGCCGGATCGGTCGTCACCAAGGACATCCCGCCGTACAGCGTGGCCGTGGGCAATCCGGCCCGGGTCGTGAAACGCTACGATTCCGATAAAAAAGAGTGGGTCCGGGTTTGAAGCAGGCCATGAAAATACTGATCGTCTATAAAGCCTCGGGATTGAGCGACAACCCGTTCGTGCGCCTGCTCGCAGAGGGCATCCGCGCCTGCGGGTTCGAAGTCGTGTGCTCGGCCGGGGAGTTCTGGAACAATGCGGAAGCCTACGACGTCATCCACCTCCAATGGCCCGAGGAGCTGTTCGGATGGAGCTATCCGACGGCGGAACAGGTCGCGGCGCTCCGCCAGCAGTTCCAAACGCTGCACGAAAAGGGCATCCCCGTCGTCTACACCCGCCACAACACCCGTCCCCACAAGGGCGACGCGCAGCTGGCCGAAGCCTACCGGCTGACCGAGGAGAACGCCGACGCCGTGGTGCATCTGGGCAATTACAGCCGCCGGGAGTTCCTTGCGGCCTACCCCGCCTCGCAGCAGCTGCACGCCGTGATCCCGCACCACATCTACGAAGGACTGTACGCCCCCATCGACCGCGGCGAGGCCCGGCGGAAACTGGGGATTCCGGCCGATGCCTTCGTGATGCTGGCCTTCGGGGCGTTCCGTCACGCCTCGGAACGGAAACTGGTCTGGCGTGCGTTTCGCCGGCTGCCTCTTGCCGGAAAATTCCTGCTCGCACCCCGGCTGTGGCCCTACACGCTCAACGGCTCGTACCACCGGGGAGTGAAACGCCTCGCCGTGAAAACGTTGTACCATGCGGCACACGCGGCCGAAAACCGGTTCCGCATGCGCATCACCTCGGCCGAAGGACTGATTCCCGACGCCGACCTGCCGGCCTACTTCACGGCCGCCGACGTGGTTTTCATCCAGCGCACCGACATCCTCAACTCGGGCAACGTGCCCCAGGCTTTCGCTTTCGGACGCGTGGTCGCAGGCCCGGATTCGGGAAATATCGGCGAAATGCTGGCCGCGACCGGGAATCCGGTCTTCGACCCCGCGGATCCCGCTTCGGTGGACCGCGCGCTGGCCGAAGCGGCCCGGCTCGCCGATGCCGGACACGGCGGCGAGAACCTCGAATACGCCCGCGAACACCTCCGCCTGCCGCAGATCGCCGCGGCATACGGACGAATTTACCAACGATTGCATGACGCACAACGACGATAAACAGCCGCATTCGGTGGGCCGGGAGCTTGCCTCGGGCGTTTTCTACACCTCCGTCGCCAAGTATGCGGGGGTCGTGGTGACGATCCTCGTGACGGCGGTGCTCGCGCGCCTGTTCACCCCCGAAGAGTTCGGCGTGGTGAACATCGCCACGGTGATCATCGCCTTCTTCGCCATTTTCAGCGACCTGGGCATCGGCCCGGCCGTGATCCAGCACCGGAACCTCTCGCGCCGCGACCTGGGCGGCATCTTCTCGCTCACGCTCTGGTCGGCAGTCGTCATCGCCCTGCTCTTCTTCGCCGCCTCGGGGCTGATCGCCTCGTTCTACGACGACTCGGCGCAACTGCGCGACATCTGCCGCATCCTCGCGCTGAACCTCTTCTTCGCCACGGCGAACATCGTCCCCAACGCGCTGGTGATGCGCGACAAGCGTTTCCGCTTCGCCGCCGTGCGCTCGCTGGCCGTGCAGGTCGTCGGAGGCGCCGCGGGCATCGCCGCGGCCTACGCCGGGGCAGGCATCTACGCCCTGACGATCAACCCCGTCTTTTCGAGCCTGATGCTCTTCGCGATCAACTACCGCGAGTACCCGCTCCGCATCCGCCTGCGGCCTTCGCGCGGAGCGATCCGGAAGGTCTTCTCGTTCTCGGCCTACCAGTTCTCGTTCCAGCTGCTCAACTTCTTCAGCCGCAACCTCGACAAACTGCTCATGGGACGCTACATGAGCCTCTCGGACCTGGGCTATTACGACAAGTCGTACCGCCTGATGATGATGCCGCTGCAAAACATCGCCTTCGTCATCTCGCCCGTCATGCACCCCATCTTCGCCCACATGCAGGACGACCTGAAAAAGCTGGGCGAATCCTATCTGAAGGTGATCCGCCTGCTGGCCTTCATCGGCCTGCCGCTGTCGGCCGTGCTGTGGTTCACGGCCGAGGAGCTGGTGCTGATCATCTTCGGCGGACAGTGGATGCCGTCGGTAGCGGCGTTCCGCATCCTGGCCCTCTCGGTCGGCATCCAGATCGTGATGTCAACCTCGGGTTCGATCTTCCAGGCCGCAAACGCCACGCGGATGCTCTTTATCTGCGGCCTGTTTTCGGCCACGCTCAACGTCACGGCCATCTGCACCGGCATCTTCGCCTTCGGGACGCTCGAAGCCGTGGCCTGGGCCATCTGCCTCTCGTTCGCCGTCAACTTCGTGCAATGCTATCACGCACTCTTCTGCCTGACCCTGCGGATGAAATGGGGACCCTTCTGGAAAAGTCTCCTTTCGCCGCTGCTGCTCACGGCGATCCTCGCGCTCGCGCTCGCGGGCCTGACCCACCTGCTCCCGGCCGGAACGTCCCTGACGGCGGCATTGGCGGCGAAAAGCGCGGCGGCGGCGGTTGTCTGGCTGGCCTACGTCCAGCTGGGCGGCGTGTATGACCTCAAAGAACTCGCGGCGCACCTGCGGCCCGGAAAATAAACCGCCATGAAAGGACTGTTCATCGTATTCCACGGATTCTCGGCCCACAGCGGCATCTCAAAGAAGATTTTCGCCCAGTGCGAGGCCCTCCGCCGGAGCGGCGCAAGGATCGCGCTGTGCCACCTGGAGATCGGTCCGGACGGCACGCAGCGGCGACTGGCGGGCGACGAGGTGATCCGCACCTTCGGGAGCGGGTTTTGCGCCAAGGTGCTCAAACGCGTCTCCTACGCCGACATCACCGACTACATCCGCCGCGAAGGGGTGGGGTTTCTCTACATCCGCCACGACCTGAACGCCAATCCGCTGCTCGTCGCATGGCTGCGCCGCGTGCATCGGCTCGGAGTGCGCATCGCCCTCGAAATCCCTACCTATCCCTACGACGCCGAGTTCCGCGAAACAGGGCTCAAGGAGCAATGCCAGTTGCAGGTCGACCGGCTGTTCCGCCGCAGCCTGGCCCGCGAGGTCGACCGCATCGTCACCTTCTCCGACGACGAGGAGATCTTCGGACAGAAGACCATCCGCATCTCCAACGGCATCGACTTCGACGCCGTTCCGCTCAAAACCGAACTGCACGACATCACGCGCGAGGTGCGGCTGCTGGCGCTGGCCAACATCCACCCGTGGCACGGCTTCGACCGCGTGATCGAAGGGCTGAAAGACTACTATGCCGGGCCGCACGACCGTGTGGTGAGACTCCGCATCGTGGGCGACGGCATGCCCGGCCTGATCGGCGGCTACGCCCGCAGCATCGAGGCATACGGCCTCGGCGAGTATGTCGAAATCACGGGACCCCGCTCGGGCGCGGCGCTCGACTCCCAGTTCGCGTGGTGCGACATGGGCGTGGCGAGTCTCGCCCGCCACCGCAACGGCATCGAGAGCCTCAAAAGCCTCAAAAACCGCGAATACGCCGCGCGGGGCATCCCGTTCGTCTACTCCGAGCGGGACAGCGACTTCGACGGCATGCCCTACGTTCTGAAGGCTCCGGCCGACGACACGCCGCTCGATATCACCGCCCTCCTCGGCTGGCTCGACACGGCGGACCGCACCCCGGCGCACATCCGCACGACCATCGAGGGACGGCTCTCGTGGGAGCGGCAGATGCAAAAGGTAATGACCGAAATGAAATTCCAGAAACCATGATACCCAAGCAAATCCACCTCTGCTGGCTGAGCGGAGATCCCTATCCCGCGAAGATCGAAAAGTGCCTCGCCAGCTGGAAAAAACACCTGCCCGACTACGAAGTCGTCCTCTGGGACACCGAACGCTTCGACCTGGAGTCCGTGCCCTGGGTGAAGCAGGCCTTCGAGGCGAAGAAATACGCCTTCGCAGCCGACTACATCCGTTTCTACGCCCTCTACAACTACGGAGGCATCTACCTCGACTCGGACGTCGAGGTGTTGCGGAGCTTCGACCCGCTGCTCGACCTGCCCTATTTCGCGGGGGCCGAGACCGCCGGGACGATCGAAGCCGCCGTGCTGGGCGCCGAGAAGGGCTGCGACTGGATCAAGCAGTGCCTCGACTACTACGAAGGGCGCAAATTCGTCCGCGAGGACGGGACGTACGACATCCGGATGCTGCCCGAGATCATGCAGGAGCGGATTCCGCAGCTGAAACCCATCGTGAAGGCCGAGGGAGGCCTCGAAGCCCTGAAACGGAAGGACCTCTCCGAAGCGGTCTATATCCTGCCGCCGGATTACTTCTCGCCGAAGGTCTTCGACTCGCGCAGGGTGATGCTCACGCCCGACACCTACACCATCCACCACTACCAGAATTCGTGGTTCTCGCCCAAGGCCTTCGCCTACTACCGCACCCGGACTCTCCTGATCAACCTCTTCGGATACAAGTTCGTCCGGGGAGCCGAACGGCTGCTCCGCCGCAAATAAACCGACCGACGCCATGACTGCCACAGCCATCGTTTTCTGGGCCTGCGCCCTGCTCGTCGTCTACACCTACGTCGGGTACGGCGCCCTGCTCGCCGTGCTGGTGAAACTCCGCGAGGCGGTGTGCCCCGCCGCGAAACACGCCGCCCCGGCCGAAGCACCCGAAGTGACGCTGCTGATCGCCGCTTACAACGAGCAGGAGATCGTCGCCGCCAAAATGGAAAACTGCCGGGCGCTGGTCTACCCCGAAGGGCGGCTGCACATCGCCTGGGTGACGGACGGATCGACCGACCGCACGCCCGAATTGCTGGCCGCCTATCCTGGGGTCACGGTGCTCCACGACGCCCGGCGCGGCGGCAAAACCGCCGCGCTGAACCGTGCGCTGGAGCATATCCATACCCCGATCGTCGTCTTCACCGACGCCAACACGATGCTCAACCCCGAAGCCGTGGCCGAAATCGTGCGCCGTTTCGACGACCCGCAGGTGGGGTGCGTCGCCGGCGAGAAGCGCGTGGCGGCCGCGGAAGGGTCCGGCGCCGCCGCGACCGAAGGGGTCTACTGGAAATACGAATCGAAACTCAAGGAGTGGGACTGCCGCCTTCATTCGGCCGTGGGAGCCGCCGGGGAGCTGTTCGCCGTGCGGCGCGACCTATGGCGTACGATGCCCGAAGACACGCTGCTGGACGACTTCGTCTGTTCGATGCTCATCGCCGCCGACGGCTACCGGATCGCCTACTGCAAGGAGGCCTGCGCCCTCGAGACCCCGTCGGCCGACATGGGCGAGGAGGGCAAGCGCAAACGCCGTATCGCAGCGGGAGGATTACAGTCGGTATGGCGCCTGCGCAAGTTGTTGAATCCATTCCGCTACGGGGTGCTGTGGTTCCAGTACGTCTCGCACCGCGTGCTGCGGTGGACCGTCACCCCCGTGGCGCTCGCGGCCCTGGTGCCCCTCAACGTGGCGCTGCTCTGGTCCGGACATCCGGCACTTTACGCCGTGCTGCTCGCCCTGCAGGCGGTCTTTTACCTCGCGGCGGCCGCCGGATGGGTGCGCGAACGCCGCGGAAACCGCGGCGGCATGCTCTCGGTTCCCTACTATTTCCTCTTCATGAACCTCAACGTCTTCCGCGGAGCCTGGTATCTGGCAACCCACCGGGGCCGCGGGACGTGGGAAAAGGCCCGCCGCGCATGATTTTTTGCACAAGCCCGATTTTTTTATTAGATTTGTTGGTTATAAACTGCTGACTGCCATGAAAAACATTGCCATCAAGCCCGAGGATTACACCATCCTCGCGGTCGACGACATCGCCACGAACATCATGCTGCTCAAAGCCGTGTTGAGCCGGGCGAAATACAAGATCGTCACGGCGTCGAGCGGTTTCGAAGCGCTGCAAAAAGTCGCGGAGGTGAACCCCGACCTGATCCTGCTGGACATCATGATGCCCGACCTGGACGGCTACGAAGTGCTGAAACGGCTGAAGGCGGACCCCGCGCACGAGGACATCCCCGTAATTTTCCTCACGGCGCTGCACAACCCCGAGGACATCGTGAAGGGATTCAAGTTCGGAGCCAGCGACTACATTTCCAAGCCGTTCAACCACGAGGAGCTGATCACCCGTGTGGCCCACCACATCTACCTGGCAGCGGCGCAGCGCACCATCCTCCAGCAGCGGGACGAACTGCAGGAGACCGTCGAGGCGCGCGACAAGATGTATTCGGTGATCGCCCACGACCTCCGATCGCCGATCGGCACGCTCAAGATGGTCTTCAACATGCTTTCGATCAACCTCACGGCCGAACAGATCGGCGAGGACAACTTCGAGATGCTCTCGATGGGCAACAACATCACCGAAAGCACCTTCATGCTGCTGGACAACCTCCTGAAATGGACCAAGAGCCAGATCGGACGCATGAACACGGTTTTCCAGGAGGTGGACATTTCGGAGGTGGTGCTTTTCGCCAGCAAGATGTCCGACACGGTGGCGCAGGTCAAGAACATCGAGGTCGAATACGACATTCCCGGCCCGATCACGGTCCACTGCGACGTGGACATGGTCAAGACGATCATGCGCAACCTGATGTCCAACGCCATCAAGTATACCAAAGAGGGCGGACGCATCATCATTTCGGTCCGCGACACACCTTCGCATGCCGTGATCGCCGTCCGCGACTTCGGCATCGGCATCAAGGAGGAGGACATTCCCAAACTGCTCAACCCCGAAATCCACCACACCACCTACGGAACGAAGAACGAAGAGGGATCGGGACTGGGATTGCAGCTGGTGCAGGACCTCACCCGCCGCAACGGCGGCGAGGTGACCATCGAATCGAAGGAGGGCGAAGGCTCGACCTTCACGTTCACCATCGCCAAGGAACAGCCCGAACAGGAAAAGGCCGCCGAGGCTACCGCCGGAGCTTAAGCTCTGCGATGACGGCCTTGTGGTCGCTCAAATCGTCGTCGGGCATGTAGTAACCCACCCCCGTGAAATTGTCGTCGTAGAAGACGTAGTCGATGCGCAGCACGCCGCCCAGATAGCGGAACGTGCCGCCGAAGCCATTGCCGACGGCCCGGAAGCCGTCCGTCATGTCGCCCCTGAGCCGGCGGTAGGTATAGGAGGAGGGCGTGTCGTTGAAATCCCCGGCAAGGATGACCGGATAATGCGTGGAGTCGATCACCGCACGGATTTCGCGCACCTGCTGCGCCCGGATACGGCTGTTGCGCTCCAGTTCGCCGATCACCCGTTCGACCGGGGCGTTGCTGTTGTAATCCTTGCGGAACCGGTGGCGCAGGCTCGAAATGCCGGAGGTCTGGAGGTGCACCGAAAAGACGCGCACGGTGTCGTCGCCCACCCGGAGGTCCGCCTCCAGGTAGTCGTTGCCCGAGTCGGGAAACCGGACGTAGCGGTGGTCGAGGATCGGAAAACGGCTCAGGATGGCCTGCCCGCTTTGGACGACGTAGTAGGGCATCCGCGCGGCGAAAAACCGGGCGATGCTGTCGGCCGGAAACGCGCGGTCCTCGGGAAACTCCTGGAGACAGAGCACGTCGACCTGCTCGCGCTTCATCACCGTAGCGATGCCGTAGGCCGTGACGGGCGTGGGGCCGAGACGGCGGAACCCGAAGGAGTTGAGCGTGGCGATGCGGATGTCATGGGGACCCTTGCTGTCGAAATCGGGCAGCTGGACCATCGCCGAAATATACCCCAGATTGAGCGCCAGTGCCGCGGCGGGCATCAGCGCAACGCCCCACTTGCGGCGGAAAAGCCACCAGACGAGCGCCGCGAGGTTCAGCGCCAGGATGACGGGCATCAGCAATGCGACGGAAGCCCAGAAGTTTCCGGCTTCAGGAGAGATGAACGACGAGCGCCAGCTCACGACGGCTGCCGCCAGCAGCAATGCGGTAAAGGCGACGCCCAGAATTTTCAACAGGCAGGATACGGCTTTTCGGCCCATAAGGCATGTTTTTTCGACCCAATTTGTTTATTTCATCTGCAAAGATAGTTCATTTTAAATATAAATTCTACCTTTGTGTTTCTGAATCAATCTTCTCCTCTTGGGAATGAAGCGAATACTAATATCAGGCGGCGCCGGATTCATCGGTTCCCACCTATGCGAAAGGCTGCTTGCGGAAGGCAACGACATCATCTGCATCGACAACTATTTCACCGGCCACAAAAGCAATATCCGGCATCTGCTGCCGCACCCCAATTTCGAGGTCATCCGCCACGACATCGTCTATCCCTATATGGCCGAGGTCGAGGAGATCTACAACCTCGCCTGCCCCGCTTCGCCGATCTACTACCAGCACGATCCGATCAAAACCACCCAAACGTCGGTGATCGGCTCGATCAACATGCTGGGCATGGCCAAATACAACCGGGCCAAGATCCTCCAGGCCTCGACCTCGGAGGTCTACGGCGACCCGCTGATCCACCCCCAGCGGGAGGATTACTGGGGACACGTCAACCCGCTGGGCGTCCGCTCGTGCTACGACGAGGGCAAGCGCTGCGCCGAATCGCTCTTCATGAGCTACTACCGCGAACACGGCATTCCCGTGAAGATCATCCGCATATTCAACACCTACGGTCCGAAAATGGACATCAACGACGGCCGCGTGGTCTCGAATTTCATCGTCCAGGCGCTGCGGGGCGACAATATCACGATCTACGGCGACGGCGAGCAGAGCCGTTCGTTCCAGTACATCGACGACCTGATCGAAGGCATGGTGCGCATGATGAACGACACGCCCGACGATTTCACCGGCCCGGTGAACATCGGCAACCCGAACGAATTCACCATCGCCGAACTGGCCCGGGAGGTGATCTCCCTGACGGGTTCGAAATCGAAAATCGTCCACCTGCCCCTGCCCGCCGACGACCCCCAGCAGCGGCAGCCCGACATCTCGCTCGCCCGCAACATGCTCGACGGCTGGGAGCCGAAAATCCAGCTGCGAGACGGTCTCTTAAAGACCATTGCCTACTTCGAGGAGGTACTTTCGCGGGGAGGAATCCGGCGGTGAGGCTCGATCGGCACGTGCAAAAACACGGCCACAGTCTATAAGAAAAAGCGGCAGACCATGAGGTCTGCCGCTTTTTTCACACCCCGGCGACCCGCGCCGTCAATCCCGGTAAACCGGGCCGCGGGCCAGTTCGCAGAACAACTCCGCGAAACGGCCGGCGACGGCTTCGGCGAAGCGGCGGCCCTTCCCGGCCGTGGCTTTCGCCGGATTGCCGATGCCCGTATCCTGCGACACCCGCCGCCAGTCGCGGGGCACCCAGACCACCTTTTCGTTCAGCATGCGCGCTGCAAAAGGTTTCGAAGTCCCCGGTCCCGCCTCGGCGAGGTTCACCAGCTCGGGATGATAGTGCATCATCACCGAGGTCTCGAGTTCGTCGGCATGGTCGCCCGGTTCGTCGAAAAAGTCCTGCGCCGGGCACGCCGCATACCAGTCGCCCGCGGCGATCAGCAGGTCGGGCATCTCCACCGCCAGATCGCGGATCATGTTTTTAAAACAGTTGCCGCCGTGACCGTTGACGATCACCAGCCGCCGCATGCCCTGCGCCCGGAGCGACGACGCGATGTCGGTGAGGATCGCCTTCTGCGTTTCGTAACGGGCATGGATGCAGAACGGCAGTTCGCGCTGCCCGGGGTTCTGCGAACCCATGCTCACGGGCGGCAGCACCATGCAGCGCACACCGCAGGTTTCGAGGGCCTTCCGCGCGGCATCCACGGCAATGTCGTGCGCAAGGATGCAGTCCGTCAGGTAAGGCAGATGCAGGTTGTGAGGCTCCGTCGCACCCCACGGCAGCACGGCCAGGTCGTATTGCAGGTCGCGGACCCGGCCGTAGCAGGTTTCCGAAAGGTCTATTTCCCGGTTCATCACTCCATGTTATCGGTTTTCGGACGCAGGACGGTCAGCTGCATGAAAAGTGCCAGCGCGAGAACGGCCGCCATCAGGGCGAATCCCAGTCCGAGGTTACCGCCGTCGGCCCAGCCGCCGAGGACCTTCGTAACGACGGCCCCGGCGAAGACGCCCGTCATGTTCATCACCCCGTAGGCCGAAGCGCGCTGGCGCGCCGGCACGAACTGGCAGAGGATGGGCATGTTGTTGGCGTCGAACATGCCGTAGCCCACACCGAAGCAAAGCCCCGCGGCCACGGCTGCGAACATGCCGCTGCCCAGTCCCAGCAGCACCAGCGCCGGGATCATCAGGGCCAGCCCGATGGCGCTGGTGTAGATGCGCCCGCGCAGGTTGCGCCGCACCCAGCGGTCGGACACCGGTCCGCCGATCATCACGCCCAGGAACGACGAAAAGGCGATGGTGATGGTCGAGAGCGGTCCGGCCTGCGACATCGGGATGCGGAGGCTCTCGGAGAAGAGCGTCGGGAGCCAGTTCTTGGTCGCCCAGCCCGGCAGCGACGACGAGGCGAAGTAGAAGAGGATCGTCCAGAAGGCGATATTCGAGAAGAGCAGCGCGAAGCTCCGCCAGACGGTCTCCCCGGCAGGCTTGGGCGCGTCGACCTTCGGTTCGGGCCTCTCGCGGCGTTTTTCGTGCAGCAGCAGGATCAGCACCAGGGCATAGACGATGCCGAACCAGTGGAAGGTCGTCTGCCACGAGAAGGCCGCGGCCACCGTCGCACCGAAACCGCCGACGGCCTGGCCGACATAAAGCCCGGTCATGTGGATGCCGATGGCCAGGCTGCGCCTCGACCCGGTGAAGTAGTCGGCGATCAGCGACAGCCCGGCCGGAATATAGAGCGCCTCGCTGACGCCCATCAGCGCCCGCAGCCAGTAGATCTGGGTGAAGGTCGTCGAATAGCCCATCAGCAGCGTCACGGTGGACCAGACGCCCAACGAGACGACGATGAGCCATTTGCGGCTGATACGGTCGGCGACGGCCCCCGCCACGGGACTCATGAAGCCGTAAATCCAGAGGAAAATGGCCATCAGCCGGCCGAAGTTGACGGCCGATTCAAGCTCCGTGATGTCGAACTGCATGGCATCGCGCATCGTCGAGAGCATCTGGCGGTCCATGTAGTTGAGCAGGGCCACGACCCACAGCAGGGCCACGACCACCCAGGGATAAATTTTACTCGTTTGAATCCGATTCATCGTTAACAGGGTTTGAAGTTATTCCAAGCCGTCGGTGCGGCATACGTCCGGAGTGCGGACCCCGGGTTTGATCTCTCCGCCGAGCAGGCAGACGCCTCCGGCACAGGGCACGAGCGACGCGCCTGCGCGGGCCGTGCGGCCCGACACCCCGGCCCGGCTCCACTGCCCGGACGCAGGATCGAAAATCCACGCCGCAGCACGGAAACGGTAGGCCGCGGGCGGTTGTGAAAGGTAAGATCCGAGTTCGGCGGACGGCAGCCGCAGCGCCGCGGCGAAAACGGCGCGGTCGACGCCCCCGGTGCAGAGGATGCGACCGTCGGCAAGCGTCGCGGCACAGCCTCCGACAAACGTTCCGCCGTCGGGAACGCCGGGGATTTCATGCCATGCGTCGGCGGCGGGATCGTAGCAGTAGCCATTGCCCGAAACCGACCCGTCCCGCGGATCGAATCCGCCCCAGAGGTAGAGACGGCCCGCCGAAGCCGCCATAACGGGCTGGACGAAGGCCTCGGGAACCGGAGCCAATGACCGCCACTGCGGCTTTGCGGCACGCGTGTCGAGCATGTACAGCGCCGCCGAGGGGGTCCCGTCGGCGATGCCGCCCGCCAGGTAGAGTTTTCCGCCGACGGCCGCTCCCGCCGCCTGCTCGACGGCACACGGCAGGGCGGGCAGCTCCGCGGCAACGACCTTTTTCCCTTTCGGGCGAAGTTTCACGACGCTGCGCAGCGCTCCCGAGGCATTGGCGCCCCCGGCGAGCACGAGTCCGTCCCCGACCGGGAAGGTCACGCCGTAAGCCGCCGGAGCAGGCAGCCGCCCGGCCCGGTTCCAAACCCCGCCGCGCAGCAGGAAGACACCGTCGTAGAAGGTTTTTTCACCGCCTTCGGCGGCCGGAACACCCGGGAAGTTTGCGCCTCCCGCAGCGATCAGCGCATCCCCCGCAGCACCGGCGTACATGGCCGAAACCCCGGCCGCATATCCGGCTTCCGCAGGAGCCGTTTCAGGCAGGGAACGCCAGGAAAGCCCGTCGTCCGCACTGCGCACGATGTCACGCAGTTTCACGGTCTGGAAGACCAGCTGCGCGGTGCTTCCCTCGTAGAGGATGCCGACCGTCCCGGGGTCGACCATCGTCAGGCACGAATAGCCCCAGTTCTCCTCCTCGTCGAGCAGGAGCTGATTCCCGGGAAGCCACGTATAACCCCCGTCGAGGCTCGCCTTGACGGTCATATGGTTGCGGCCCTTGGTCGTATCGGGGTTCGAGAACAGCAGCACGTCACGCCCGAGAACGTTCCGTTCCGCCGGAACATGGAGCAAACTGGCCATGCAGACCGGTTCGCGCAAAGCCCCCGACGAGACGTGCTCGGTCCAGGTGCGCCCCAGGTCGCGCGTCGTGAAGACCGCACGCCCCGTCCTGCGGTTGTCGCGCATGTTGAGCATCAGCACGCCCGGCGCCGGCTCGGCCACCTGCGATTCGGTGGTATTGGACTTGGCGAAGCGGTGCGTCCGCCACGTCCGCCCGTGGTCGGGGCTGTACATCACGCCCGCGTTGGGAACCCGCGTCGAGTCGATATACTGGATCGGGAAGACGAGCGTGCCGTCGCGCATCGTGATCCCGCGCCCGGGACCTTGCAGAGTCAGCGACCACGAAGGGTCCTTGACCTGCGGGGTGATGTTGCGCGGCGCAGACCACGTGCGGCCGTCGTCGCGGCTGCTGACGATCATCAGCTGCGAGGTCTCCTCGGGAGCCATGCCCTGCCCCACGCCCGTCCAGGCGCGGTCGTTGCCGATGCCGTGGACCCAGACGGCGACGACGAAAATCTCGCCCGTCCGTTCGTCGACCAGGATCGCCGGATCGCCGATGCCGTTCTGCGCCTCGGGCAGTCCGCCCCATGTACCCATGTCCATGATAATACGCATCGGCTCCCACGTGCGCCCGCCGTCGGTACTGCGGCTCAAACCCACGTCGATGTCGTCCTGCAGATCGAGGCTCGTGCGTCGGCGCACGTCGTAGACCCCCAGCAGCGTGCCCTCGTTCGTCGTCACCAGACCCGGAATGCGATAGGCATACACGCCGTCGTCACCGTGCCGGCGGACGGCGACGCCCAACCGGCGGGGAAGGTTGCGGTCCTGGGTGAAAGCGGCGTCGGAACCGCCGATCCCGACCCGTGTCACGGCAAGCCCGAAGGCATCGGACAAGGCATCCGCCGCGACAGGACCGACGGCGGCGCTGACGTAGAAATAGTGACGCCCCTTCGGAAGCCGGACGCCCGCAGGAAGCCATACGGAACCACCTGCGACGGGCCGCACCTCGGGCTGCGGAAGGACATAGCCCGGATCGCAGTAGATCGTCTGACAGCCTCCGAGGCGTTTGAACTGGTCCTTCATGGCCCACGACGTTGTGCGCGACCAGAGGGCCGACATCGTGCCGGTATAGACCAACCGCAGCGAACGGACAGCCCCGGCAGCAGGCCCGTCCCCGAGCGCGACCGAAACCCCGTCGAAAACGACCGGCTCCGCGTCCCGGTTCTCGACGCAGATTTCGGCCACGACGTTGAACGGCCGGTCGGTCATCACGGGAATGCAGGCGTTGTGCACCTGTACCCGCATTTCGCGTGCCGCCGCCGGCAGGATGCCGAGGCATCCCGCCAGCAGCAGCGCCGCAGTCCGGATATTTACAAGTCCGCCGGTCATTCCGTCACATATCCTTCGTTCTGTTTCACCTTGCTGTCCTTCGAGAGGACGCCCGCGTCGATCGGCCACACGAGTTTCAGCTCGTTTCCGCGCACCAGCTCCAGAGCATACCTGCCGCCCAGCATGCGGCGTACGTCGTACCACCGCTTGCCTTCGGCCACGAACTCCCTGGTACGTTCGGCAAGGATCGCCTCCTCGGCAGCCTCCGGGGTCGTATAGGTGAACGCAGGCCGCTTCGCCGCGCCGTAGGCCCGGGTGCGGACCGCCTCGATCCACTTCTTCACCTCGGCCGGGACGTTCAGGCAGGTGTTCACCTCGGCGAGCATCAGCGCCACGTCCATGTAGCGGTAGACGGGCACGTCGTTGGTGAACTGCTTCTTGCCGTTGTCGACCTCGCCCAGGAACTTGCACAGCGCACGGCCGGCAGGATATACCTTTTCGTCGTTGTCCTTCAGGTAGAACTGCATGAAGGTCGCGTCCCGGCGCGAATCGTCCTCGTCGAAAGCGTCATAGCACGCCTGCGAATATTCGTAGCGCATGGCGCCGCTGCCGATGTTGAAGACGTTGCCGATCTTGTTGCCGTCCTTGTCGAGATATTTCGTGAAAGTAGCCACGTTATAGGTGAAATTGATGTAGTGGTTCGACTTTTCGCCCAGTTTGTAGCGGAGGGCGAAGATCGTCTCACGGTTCGAGTCCTTGCCCGTCGGCGAGAAGGCGTCGGCGAACTTCGCATTGTATGCGTAGAGCGGCTCGACGGCCTCCAACGCATTTTTGGCGTCCGTCAGGTCGTCCTCGGGCGACGGAGAGAGGACCGCCGAACCTTTCAGCGGCTTCACCTTCGCACCCCAGAGGCACACCTCGGCCTTCAGACAGTAGGAAGCCGCTTTGTTCCAGTAGCAGTTCTTGCTCTTGAAATTCCCGAATCCCAGCTCCTCATACATCCGGCACGAACGCTCCACGTCGTCGCGGACGAACTGCCAGGTCTCCTGCTCGGTCGCACGCTCCTTGTTGAGTTTGGCGATCTCGCTGGTCATCAGCACGTCGGGCTTGTCGCAGAGGGGCACTCCGCCCCACGTGCGCAACATGTGGAAATAGTAGAAGGCGCGCAGTCCGTAGAGCTGTCCCAGATAGGTGTGGCGGGTCTTGTCGTCGAGAAACTCACACGCAGTCGAGATTTTGTCGATGGCGTGGTTGATCTGGTAGATGTCCATGTAGAAATTGCCCCAGTTGGTCAGGCCCGGATTGGCCTCCGAGAGGTTGTTGTTCACCGCCTCGACATTGTAGGCTCCCTCGCCCGTGGAGGTCACGGAGGCCGTGTTGAGCATGCCGCCGCGCATTTCGCCCATCAGCAGCATGTTCTCGGCACGCTCCCGCACCCGGTAGTGCAGCCCGATCATAAAGCGTTCGCACTGCTCGGCCGAGTTCCAGTAGTTGTTGATCGAGTAGATGTCCTCCGGACCCAGGTCGAGGGCGTTGCAGGATGCCGTCAGCGATCCGATCAACAGGAGGAGACATATCTTCATTCGTTTCATAACCGTCGTGTTTTAAAGATTTAGAAAGTGGCCTTGACGCCGAAAAGCACCGTCCGGGGAATGCCGTAGCCGCCGTTTCCGTTGACGCCGTACTCGGGGTTGTAGAGCGACGAACCGGTCCAGTAGAAAAGATTCTGACCCGTTACCGACACCGTGAGGTTCTTCATGCGGACCACACGCGCCCACTTCTCGGGCAGCGAGTAGCTCAACGCGATTTCGCGGGCGCAGAGGTAACTCGAATCGTCGTAGAAAATGTTGCTCATGCGGTAGTTGTTGCGGAACTTCGTGTCGGCGTACATCAGGATCGGGTATTTGGCGTCGGGACGCTCCTCCGACCAGGTGTCCTTGCTCTCCTTGAGGGTGTTGAACGTACCCTGCGAAAGCCCCATGTAATACTGTTTGCGGCTGTTTCTGGCCACATAACCCGTGGCGTAGTCGAAACGCGCGTAGAGCGAAAGCCCCTTCCAGGCCACCGAGAGGTTCACGCCGCCGACCCAGCGGGGAATCGTGTTGCCCATCTTCACCTGGTCGTACTGGTCGATCGTGTTGTCTCCGTTGACATCGTAGAAGATGGCGTCGCCGGGTTGCAGCAGCTGCCCCTTCTCCTGCTCGGCGGCAGTCAGCGTCGCCCAGGCGCCGGGACCGTAGATCGTGCCGGCCGAAGGGGTCGTGTCCACATACCAGGCATATTTCTGCAGGTCGGCCTCGCTGCGCACGACGTCGACCATCCGGTAGGCATAGGCCACGCCGTACTCCTGTCCCTCTTGCTTGCCGCCGACCCAGATCAGGTCGCCGGCCGCATTGTAGACCTGCTGTCCGCCCTGGCGGTTGTTCAGGTTGCCGTTGTCGGGCAGCCGCATGATCTTCGAGCGCATGTAGGTCGCATTTCCGCCCACCTGCACCTTCCAGTCCTTGTTCTGGAAGACGGTGGCGTCGAACTCGAACTCCAGGCCACGGTTACGGACGCTGCCGTTGTTGGTGTACTGGTTGCCGACGCCCGCCGAGCTGGGGAAGGGAACCTCGGCCAGCAGGTCGGAGGTAAGTTTGTTATAGGCTCCCACCGACACCCGGAAGCGGTTCAGGAAACTGGCTTCGACGGCGAAGTCCACCGAGGTCGTTTTCTCCCAGCGCAGGTCGGGATAGGGCAGTTTGTTGATCAGGATGCCGTATTCGTCGTCGTAGCTGCCGGTCTTGCCATAGTTGCCCTGCAAATCGTAAGGTCCGGCCAGGATGTTCACATTTCCGTTCTGGCCGTATCCGGCACGGATCTTCAGGCTCGACAGCCAGCCCTGCGTGCCCTCCATGAACTTCTCCTTGTGGATGTTCCACGCGGCGCTGACGCCCGGGAAGAAGCCCCACTTGTTGTTCACCAGCTTCGAATAACCGTCGTAGCGTGCCGAGAACGAGAAGAGGTACTTGCCCTTGTAGTCGTAGCTGGCGTTGCCGAAGACCGACATGCTGCGCTCGTTCAGGTGGGTCGAATTCATGCTGATCTTCGAAATGTTCTTATCGAGGGTCTTGTCGATATACCCCAGACTGATGAAGTCGTCGGAGTCGGCGCCCTGCCCGCCGGCCGAGAGGCCGAAATTGAACTTGTCGTAGAACTCGTAACCGACAATGACGCTCAAATTGTGGTCGTTCCACGAATTTTCGTAACCCGCGATGGCGTTGTAGGTCTGCGACAGCATGCGCGAATAGCTCGCCGAAGCCGCATGGTCGCTGTTCGGGGAACCCGGCTTGACGATATAGGTCCGGTTGAACTTCTCCTTTTCATACATGTTGAAGTACCACATACCGTTAACCTTCAGCGAAATATGGTCCGTGATATTGAATTTCAGGCCCTGGTTCATCGTGAAGCGGTAATTGGTGTTGCGGCGGTAGAAACTGCTCTGGGCAGCATCCCAGTTGCCGTTCTCCCAGTTGGTCGAACAGACGACCGGATCGCCGTCGGGGTTGAACCGGCGCATCGTCGGGGGCGCCGAGAACATGATGCCGAAGAAGTTGGACTCGCCGCCGCCGATGTAATCGCTCACCTGGCGGCTGTCCGAACGCGAGAAGTTGAACTGGCTGTTCGATTCGAGCCACGGGGTGATCTTGTACGAGGCGTTGGTCGTGAACGACAACCGCTTGTAATAGGAGATCACCGGGAAACCCGACTCGTCGTAGTAACCCAGGCTGGCATAGTAACGCCCGCGGTCGTTGCCGCCCGACGCCGAGATGTTGTAGTCCTGCGTCAGCGCCATGTCGCGCACCGAAGCGTCGCTCGGCGTAAATTCGCTGTAAATGATGGTCTTGCCCGTAATCGGATCGATCATCTGTTTGTAACCCTTCTTGAGCAGGAAAGCATTGTCGTCGGTGAGGAATATCGTACTGTAAACGCCCTCCTGCGCCTTGTTGCCGTCGGCTTCGTAAAGGTTGCCCGTCCCGTAGGGGCCGGCGGCCGAGAGTGCCGCGACGTTGCCCGAACGGTAAGCCGCCAGACGCAGGTAGTAAAGGTAGTCGTCGGCCGCGAGGAACTCGTTGGTCTTGCGCAGGTAGTTCAGTCCGACGTTGGCCTTGAACGAGATTTCGGCTTTGCCCGCACGGCCGCGCTTGGTCGTCACGAGCACCACGCCCGCATTGGCCTTGGCACCGTAAAGGGCCGTCGCCGCGGCGTCCTTCAGGATTTCGATCGACTCGATGTCATTCGAGTTGATGTCGTTCATATCCTCCTTCTGCACGCCGTCGATCACATAGAGGGGCGTACCCGTGCCGTCGAGGGCCGCGCCGCCGCGAATGACGATCGAGGGCGCCGCACCGGGCTGTCCCGACGTCGTGGCGACACGCACGCCCGTCACCGTACCGGCCAGCGCCTGCAAGGGATTCGAACGCACGCCCCTTTCGAGGATGTCGCCCGAAACCTTCGAAATCGCGGCCGTCAGTTTATCTTTCGTGACGGTGCGGCCGTATCCGGTCACCACCACCTCGCTCATGTTGATGGCATCCTCGTCGAGTTTCACATCGACCGTGGCCTTCCCGCCCACGGGAATGTTTTGCGAGGTATATCCCAGCGAACTGAATGTCAACACGCCCTTTTCGCCCTTCACCGTCAGGGAATAGCTCCCGTCGACACCGGTCGTCGTGCCGTTGGTCGTCCCCTGCTCGATCACCGTCACCCCGACCATCGGAGCGCCGGACGCATCGGTCACCTTTCCCGTCACCGTATGGCGGGGCTGCGCGGCCGCCACGCCGATCGTGAACAGCATCAGCGCCGACACCAACAGCATCCGGCATCTATTGAGTTTGGAATTTTGTCTCATGGTTTTCCAGGTTAAACGTTAGTATTATTCGAACCAATAGCCGTAGTCGGCCACCTCCCGGGGCAAAATCAGCACATCGAGACGCATCCAGCCCGCCGGACGGCTGCTCCGGGTGATGAAGCCCTTCTCGGGACCGGCCTCGAAGACGATGGCCAGGCGTCCGTCGCCGAGCAGCGTCATGTCGGGATAACCGGCCGCCAGGTCGTAGAGCAACTGGCTGCGCGTCCACCCCTGGGCGCCCGTGGGACTGCGGTAAAGCATCAGTTCGTAGCGGTTGTCGTGCGTCGAGGACTTCGCGCCGCCCTTCGGACCGCAGTAGAAGACCATATTCCCGCCGCCGCTGCAAACGCTCGCATGGCAGCCGCTCTCGAACGAAGGCAGCCCGCCGTCCTTTGCGGCCGCGGTCCACGTCTGGCCGCCGTCCTTCGAGAAGGAGGAGTAGCGGTCGGTGCCCTTGCGGATGTTGACGGTCAGCCGGTCCTCGCCGCACTCGGCGATCTGGCTCTCGCCGCCCAGCACCTCGGAACTTACCTTCCAGGTGGTGCCGTGGTCGTCGGAATAGACGGCGAAACCCTTGCTGGCCGAACCGTTATACTGCCTCGAAGGGAGGATGAGGCGTCCCGCGCGGCGTCCGCGCGAGATCTGAATGCCCGAGCCGGGACCGAATCCCGAGCTGAAGCAGCCCGGCACGATCACCTGGTCGGTGACATCCGCCGGATCGCTCCACGTGGCGCCGTTGTCCGACGAGGAGATCATATAGGCGCGCGTCTTGGTCGCGTCGGCGTCCGACTTGACCCAACGGCAGCAGAACACGAAGATCCTGCCCGTCGTCCGGTCGGCCACGGGCGTGGGGTCCATGAAAGCGTAGCCGCCGCCGTTGGCCGACCCGGTCAGGTTGGTCTGCTCGGACCACGTTTTGCCGTTGTCGGTGCTGCGCCGGACCACGATGTCCGTGTAGCTCTTGTCCATCCACGAATTGTAGCGCGCCTCGCAGAACACCAGCAGCGAGCCGTCGGCAGCGGTCACCATCGCGGGAATACGGTACGAATGGGCGCCCGTTCCGGCCGTGAAGGGAGTATAGGTCTCCATCTGCGAAAGGCTGATCGTCCCTTCGGCAGCCTCCGGCCCGAGATCGGGCATCACGGGGTCAGTCACCGCCGGACGCTTGATTTCATCGTCTGCACAGGCGGACAACGCAAGGGGCGGAGTCACCAGACATCCCGCCATCAGCAGCACACGCAGGCAATAGTTGATTTCAGATTTCATTACAGGTATCGTTTTTAAGGTTATTCATTCAGGATTTCGTCGCACAGCTGCGTCGCCTTGAGCATCATGCGCGGGATGTGGAAAGGCCCCTTGAACAGGTTGCCCTTGGCCGGCTGCGCCACCGTACCGTCCCGGTGCAGGTAGCCGTACCATTCGCCGTATTCGGCGTCGGGGAAGACCCGGTAGGCGTAGTCGTTGACCCTGCGGTGCATTTCGAGGTATTTTCCGTCACCCGTAGCCACATAGGCATAGAGCGCCGCGAGGATCGTTTCGCACTGAGGCCACCAGAATTTCATGTCCTGCGAATAGTCCTGCGGCGGGAAGTTGCGGCAGTCGCGGAAGTTGATCATACCGCCGTAAGGCTCGTCCCAGCCCCATTTCCAGGCCCAGTCGATGATCGTGACGGCCATTTCGACCAGCTGTGCGTCCCAGCCACGCGTGCGGGCCACGTCGAGCAGGAACCACGCGGTCTCCATGCAATGCCCGGGATTGATCGTGCGGCCGGCGCAGGTGTCGATGAACTCCCCGTCCGGACCCACCGTCTCGAGGATGGACCCGAACTCGGGGTGCATGAAATAACGCCGCAGCTCGTCGACCGACCTGTCGATCTGTGCGTCGAGCACCGGATCGGGGGCCACCTGCCTGACCACCTGCGCCACGTTGATCAGCATCATCGTGATCGAGTGCCCGCGCGAAGGGACCAGCGTTTTGGGTTCCAGAAAACCCGGCGTGGAGAGCATCCGCAGCGTATTGCGGAACATGTCGAGGGCCTTTGCGGCATAGGAGCAATCGCCCGAAGCCGCGGCGTATTCGGCCATGGCGATTGCGGCGAAACACTCCGAGAAGACGTAACGCCGCTTCTGGACGGGTGCGCCCTCAGCGGTCACCGTGAAAAACAGGTGTCCGTCGGTGTCGATGCAGTGGCGTTCGAGGAAGTCCAGCGCGCTCTTCGACGCCGCGAGCCACTCGGGATTCCGCCCGGCATGGCGGTAGGCCGCCGCGCAGACGTATCCGAAACGGCCCTGGAACCAGACCGATTTGGTGGTGTCCATCCGCGCTCCGTCGCGGTCGACGCAGGTGTAGATCCCGCCGTGTTCGCGGTCGAGGCCGTGCTTCATCCAGAACGGCAGGATGTCGTCCGTCAGATCGGCCGCATAGCGTTTCCGGCAGTCGTCCAGGTATTTTTGTTGTTCGGTTGTCATGGTATGAATTCGGGTTTGGGGTCCTGCCTCCCGGCGCACCCCGTGCGGGATGCGCCGCGGAAGCGGACGGAAGGTATCTATGTATCTATTGCTCTTTCATGCAGCGGATGCTGGCGCCGACGTAGCGGGCATTGCTGTCCTCGGGTTTGATATTTCCGTAGTCGAAATAGAACCGGTAGGAGGTTTTGACGTTGTTGGCGGGCATGCTCACGTGGTAGGCGCCCACATATTTGCCCGTACGGAAGGGCACGATCTTGCCGCCGCTGACGAAGAGCATGCCGCCGAGGGGATAGGAGGCGCTCCCGCCGCCATAGGGGTAGATGTTGCCGCCTGCACCCTGAATCTCGGCCTGCGTCGTGTACTGTCCCTTCCAGCGGGCCAGGTCGGCGGCGTTCTTGTTCGACGCGTTCTTTCCGTCGGTAGTGAACATCGTACCGATGTAACGGTGCGGCACGCGGTATCCGGGAGGACACGGGTCGTAAACCGACTTGTGGCCGGTCTCGCCGACCTCGCCGCTGAACGGATTGCCCCAGAGGTCGTCACGGGCCTCGTCGAGCCAGTTGTTGCTGGTGCTGAGGTAGCCGAAATTCATCGGATAGCGGGCGATGCGGTCGGCGGGAATCGTCTTGGCGGTGAAGTAACGCCAGTTCGTCGCATCGTATTCGGCAGCCGCATTGTCGACCGAAAGGGCGTTGCCCGCGGCATCGTAGGTCTTGCGCAGACGACCGATGGCCAAGGCTCCCGTGCCGCCGATGTCGGTGTCGTCGATATTCTGGAACGGGTCCTTGCGACCCCACTGGTAGAGCAGCCCCAGGGCGAGGTTGTCGCCGTTCGTACCCCACATGCCCGCTTTGAGCGCGCCCAGATTGCGATCCATCAGGACGGTAGGACCTGCGGCCGCTAAGTTGTCGTAGAGCGTATAGGTCTGCACCGCAGCGTCGAGATCGGCCGCCGTCACCCAGATATGCCAGCTCCAGAGGATGTCGCCGCCGCTGTCGGCCTCGCTGAAGACCGCAATCACGGCATTGCCCTCCTTCAGCGCACCGCCGGCCTCGCCGTTGAGCGTGAAGTAGACCTGGTTGCTGCGCAGTTTGACGTCGGCGATCAGGTTCGGCTCGGTCTGCCAGAGCAGCTGCGCCGACTTGGGAGCGAGGGCCTCCGGAGTGATTCCCGGAGCAGTGCCCGCACCGGCATAATCGGCAGTCGCAGGGGTCGTGTAGCCATTGCCCATCACCGTTGCGGGGAAGCGGTAGGTCCGGCCCGCAGCTCCGGCCACATAGCAGTTGGCCGTCTCCTTCACGCCGTCGCCGTCGGGATCGCTCAAATCGATCGAATCGTCCTCGGCGATCTCTTCGTCGAACGAGTCGACGGCAAGCGCCATCGTGGTGACCGCTTCGGGCGCAATGCCTTCGGCGAGCGAGGCTTCACCCTTGAGAACGATGCTCTGTTCGCCGTCCTTCGCCACCTGCACGGCGACTTCGTAGGTCCCGGCGCCGACGGGAGCGGCCACGGCGGCATAGCCGTGGAACGTCCCCTCGCCGAGCGTCGCACCGCTGACTTTTAGCGTCACGGACGGGGATTCATTGCCCGTGAAGGCGAGTTTCGCGGTGGGCATATCGAACGTATAGTCGCCCGCCAGGGTCGTTCCGGACTTGCTCGTCACGACGACGGACTCCACCGACCAGCCCTGCCATTTCGCAGTCGTCACCGCCAGGTCGAGGTAGCCGAAAACATGACGGAGCGTCACGGCGACGGGGTTTTCCGTCTCAACGGAGGTCACCGCCGCATAGGCGAGGCTGCTCTGCGCGATATGTGCCGCTGAAACGCCGTTCTGAAACTGCGTCGCGCCGAGCGAACCCGTGAGCCGGGTCGAAGCGTTGGCTTCGTCATAAGGCATATAAAGATAAAAGGTGTGCTCGCCCGCGGCCCAGGGCAGCTTGGTGTAGAACAGCCCCAGGGGTTCGCCGACCGAGATGGCGGCGGCACCCAGCGCCACATTGGACGAATTGGTCTGTCCGCAGAAGAAACCGATGCGGCTCTCTTCCGTCCAAAGCGTCCGGTTGTCTTCGCCCCAGGCCGACTGGCAGCTGAAAGCGATGGTATTCGATGCGGGACGCGAATAGTCGGGCACCGCATAGTCGTCGCTGCAGGACGTGCCCCCGGCCATCGCACACAGCAATCCCGTCGCAAAGAGGGAGATTTTTTTCATATCGTCAGTTTTTAGGTTATTCGGGTTCGGGAAGCGCGCCGCGGTCAGAACCGGTTGCAGCGCGCGAAGAAGCCGATGGCCTCCAGTTCGGCCTTCATCGACCGCTCCTCGTCGTCGGTCATGTTGCGGAACGGGACACGGTTGGGTCCGAGGTCCAGCCCGATGAGTTTCATGATGCGCTTGCCGCCGACGATGTTGCCGCGGTAGTTGCAGATGACGTTGATCACCGCCTGCGAGAAGTTCTGCTTTTCACGGGCGGTCTCCAGATCGCCCCGCTCCCAGGCTTCGATGATGCCGACCAGCTCGCGGCCGTTGTAGTTCGTCGTGCCGCCGATACCGCCCTGCGCACCGCCCTGCGCCAGGCTCGGAAGGATCGTTTCGTCCTGCCCGTGCAGCATGTCGAACCGGCCGTTCCCGTAGAGGCGGCACTGGTTGTACTCATAGAGGCTTTCGAAGGTGTATTTGATGCCCGCGAAGTTCGAAATGCGCCCGTCGACGGCCTTGAGCAGGTCGAGCATCGGCAGGAACGCGCCGTTGAAGGCGGGGATGTGGTAATAATAGAACGGCAGTCCGGGTGCGGCCGAAGCGATGGCCTCGCAGTATTTGACCAGCTCCTCGATACGGCCGATCTTCGGGAACGGGGGCGCCATGGCGCCGATGCCCCAGGCCCCGATTCCGGCGGCATGGGCGGCGAGTTTCGCGCTCTCCCGCAGGCAGCAGCTGCCCACGTGCACGATCACCTTGAACCCGGCGGGCGCCGCGGCGATCCACTTCTCGGCCAACGCCATCCGCTCCTCGGCGGTGAGCATGTACCCCTCGCCCGACGAACCGTTGATGAACACGCCCTTCAATCCGTTTTCGGCCAGCATGGCGGCATAGGCCGGAATGGGTTCCAGATTGATGTCCCCGTTGGCCAGCATCGGGGTAAAGGGAGCGTCGATAAGTCCTTTGATCTTTTCCATAGTAGTTTTATGTATATTTTATAGGTATTTCAGACCCGTTTCATCACAAATCTATAGAATGTTTTTATTAACACAAAATATTTTTTAATCAAATAAAATTAAAAAACTAAATTTTTAAATTCACACAGAAAATCACGTCCTGTATATGCAATTATGTAATTGATTTACAATGCAATATTTCCGATTTTTCAGCCCCGGGAAACCAACATTTAATTATTCCATATTTTTGATATATAAACCCGCAATCGGGCCTAAAAACAAAACTTCTTGCATAAAAGTCGGCATATAAAAACATTTTCATTTGTTTATATGGGTTTTTGTCTTATATTTGCTCTTGCAAACAGACCCTATTATGTTGGAGAAATTCAGAACGAAGACCGCCGGCCGCAGCGTCGGAGGAACCATTCGCAGCAGCATCCTGCGCCATGTGATGCGCAACGGAAATTTCATGGTGACCGAGATCGCCGAAGCGACGGGCTACAGCCTCACGACCATTGCCAAATACGTCGCCGAACTCCAGTCGGACGGCATGATCGCCGAACTGGAGCGGGTGAACCTGCACACGAAAGGCCGCAAGGCGATCCGCTACGGCGTCAACCCCGACTCCTACTACTTCCTGGGTATCGACATGAAAACCTTCGAACTGAACATCGCGCTGATCAACTTCATCGGCGAGGTCGTGCGCATCGAGCGGCACACCGATTTCCGGTTCGAAAACACGCACGACGCGCTGGACGAACTCTGCAACCGCGTGCAGCGGTTCATCGACACGCTGGAGGGCATCGACCCGGAAAAGATCGCGGGCGCAAACCTCAACCTCTCGGGCCGCGTGGACAGCCGCACCGGCACGAGCGCCAGCGTCTTCAACTTCGAGGAGACCCACGACACGCCGCTCGCGGACATTCTGAAAGAAAAACTGGGGCTGAAAATCTTCATCGAGAACGACACCAAGGCGATGGCCTACGGCGAATACATGTCCGGGGAGAACAAACGGTATGAAAACCTGCTCTATGTCAACATCGGCTGGGGTCTCGGGCTGGGCATCGTCATCGACGGCAAGGTCTACTACGGCAAGGACGGCTATTCGGGCGAGTTCGGCCACGTCCACATGTACAACAACAACATCCTGTGCCACTGCGGCAAAAAGGGTTGCATCGAGACCGAGGTTTCGGGCCGCGCCATCCACCGCAAACTGATCGAACGTATCAACAACGGCGAATCGTCGGTCCTCTCGCGCAAGGTAAGGAAGGGGGCCGTCATCACGACGAACGACATCATCGAAGCGGCCGAACGCGAAGATCCGCTCTGCATCGAACTGATCAGCCAGACCGGCACGGAACTGGGCCATCAGCTGGCAGGGCTGATCAACCTGTTCAACCCCGAAATCATCATCATCGGCGGCAACCTGGCGCAGGCCGAGCCTTACCATTTCCTCCAGCCCGTCGAACTGGCCATACGCAAATACTCGCTCAAGCTGATGAGCCAGAACGTCCCGGTCGTCACCTCCGCGCTGGGAACCGATGCAGGTGTCATCGGCGCCAGTCTGATCGCGCGCAGCAAACTGTTCGGGAGCATCTGAACGACGCCCCGGAACAAAAAATGAGCGCAGCCCGCGGGCTGCGCTCATTTTCGTTCATACGGTCTCCGGATCACTGCACCAGCATCGCATGCCGGTAACCGTCGGTCTTGTTCCAGTCGCCGCGCGTGAAGTCGGGAACGGCCACCGGGGCGCTGTTGTGTTCGAGCGACATCGCCGTAAGGGCGCCGATGCACGACCACTCGGCCGCGTCGTAGACGTCCTGATCCAGCGGCAGACCGTGCTGCAGGCAGTAGATCAGCCGGTAATCCATGATGAAGTCCATGCCGCCGTGGCCGCCGACCTCGCGGGCCTTGGCCTCGATGTCGAGGACGATCGGATCCTTGTACCGCGCCATCAGCGCCTCGCGCACCTCCTTCGACACGAAGCGGTGGGCGTTCAGGTTCTCGTGGTCGGGCACGCCCGAATCCGCAAGCTGGTCGGGGTTGAAAGCATAGCCCTGGATGGGGTATTTGTTGGCGAAGCCCTTCGTGCCGGTCAGCTGGTACATGCGGCTGTAAGGACGGGGCGTGTAGACATTGTGTTCGAGCAGGATCGTGCGGCCCTTCTCGGTCTTGATCAGCGTCGTCGTATGGTCGGCATTGGCGAACTCCGTGGCGCCCAGCTTCTCTTCGGCGAGTTTCAGGCCGTTGACCGATTTGGTATCCATCGACACCAGGTAGTTCATCTTGTCGCCGCGGTGGATGTCGAGCAGTTGACAGGCGGGGCCGAGACCGTGCGTGGCGTAGACGTCACCGCGGTGTTTCTGGTTGAACTTCAGACGCCAGCTGTCCTGGTAGTAGTCCCAGAAGGCGTCGAGGTCGTGGATGTACGAACCCTCGACATGGAGGATGTCCCCGAACAGCCCCTGCCGGGCCATGTTGAGCGTCGTCAGTTCGAAGAAGTCGTAAACGCAGTTTTCGAGCATCATGCAGTGCCGCTGCGTCTTCTCGGCGGTGTTCACCAACTGCCAGCACTCTTCGAGCGACGTGGCGGCGGGAACTTCGACAGCGACGTGTTTGCCGTGTTCCATGGCGTAAACGGCCATCGGGACGTGCTGCTGCCACGGGGTCACGATGTACACCAGGTCGATGTCATCGCGCTCGCAAAGCTGTTTCCAGCCCTCCTCGCCGCAATAGAACGCCGCCCGGGGAAGCCCGCGGCGCACGAGAATCGCCTGCGCGCTGTCCACGCGCTCGGGATAAAGGTCGCAGAGGGCTTTGATCTCGACGCCGTCGAGGTGCGTGAAGCGTTCCACGGCCCCGGGGCCGCGCATGCCCAGCCCGATGAAGCCCACACGAACCGTCTCCATCGGCGCGGTTTTGAGCCCCAGTACCGATTTCTGGCCTGGTTCGCGCGCGGGCGTATCGAAGACGATCACGCCGTCGACCGTCTTCCAGCCTTTCGAATCGCGAAAAGCCGAACATAAGATTCCCGCAAGAGCGCAAAAAGACAATAAAACGAACAATTTCTTCATTAGTATAGCAGATTGGTTGGTTTCGTTACAAAAGTATGAAATATTTTGAAATCTGCACTCATTTGACTACTTTTGCCGTCGTAAAAATCTCATTTCATGTTTCGTAGATTCGCGGCGGTAATCCTATCGGCCATCCTGCTCTCGCCGGGATGGCTCGGAGTGACGGGCATGACGCTCCTTGTCGGATTCGTTCCGCTGCTGTGGATCAGCGCGTCGTACGACGACACGCGCCGCTCGTGGTGGGGCATGTTCGGCTGGGCGGCACTCGCGTTCGTGCTGTGGAACGCGATGACGATCTGGTGGATCTGGTACGCCACGCCCGTAGGCCCCCCGGCCGCCACGCTCGCCTCGACGACGATGAACATGATCGCCTTCATGCTCTTCCACACCGTTTCGAAAAAAGCCCCCAAGGCGCTGGCCTACGTCACGCTCGTCACGGCGTGGATCACGACGGAATACTGGTACACCGTGGGCGACTTCTCGTGGCCGTGGCTCATCCTGGGCAACGGCTTTTCGCACGAGGTCTGGGCCGTGCAGTGGTACGAATACACGGGCGTCTTCGGCGGCACGCTGTGGGTGCTGCTCTCCAACATCCTGATCTTCGAAGCCCTCCGGACGCGCTCCGCACGGCGGTGGATCGCAGCAGCCTGCATCGTCATCGTGCCGATGGCCGTCTCGCTGGCCATCCGGGGAAACTGGAAACAACCCGGCGAAGGGAGCGTCGCAGTGAGCGTCATCCAGCCCAACGTGGACTGTTACGACAAATTCCACGGCGACGTCCAGCGGCAGGAGCGCAACATCGCGGACCTCCTGGCGGAGGTTCCCGCCGGCGCGCAGTTCATCCTGCTGCCCGAGACCGCCGTGCCGGGCGACTACCTGGAACCCGGATTGAGCGACTTCTATTCGGCGGGCGAACCGGGCGCATTCTGGCAGGAGCTGACCGACTCGCTCCGCAGCCGGCATCCCGAAGCCCTGCTCATCACCGGAGCCGGCACCATCCGCCGCTACCCGGCCGGGGCGCAGACCGAGACGGCCCGCCCGGAGCGTTTCGGCAACGGCTATTTCGACCGCTTCAACACGGCCGTGGGACTCGACTCCGCGGGCCGCACGCAGCTGCACCACAAAGGCCGGCTGGTGATCGGCGTCGAAAACACCCCGACATGGGTCTTCGACGTGTTGAAATTCCTCGTCATCGACCTGGGCGGCACGGTCGGACAGATCGGCAAGGGCCTGCACGGCACGGCCTTCGAGCACAACGGTGTCAAAGCCGGCCCGGCGATCTGCTACGAAGGGCTTTACGGCGACTTCTACGGCGGATTCGTACGCCGCGGCGCGCAGTTCATGGCCATCATTTCGAACGACGGCTGGTGGGGCGACACGCCCGGTTACAAGCACCTGTTCTCGATCTCGCGCCTGCGGGCCGTCGAGCACCGCCGCGCTATCGCCCGCTCGGCCAACACCGGGAAATCGGGCTTCATCTCGGCCCGCGGCGACGTGGGCGAGACGCTCGGCTGGGAACAGCGCGGCGTGATCACCGCCGAAGTCCCGCTCAACTCGGAACTCACCTTCTACACCCGCTACGGCGACTACCTGGCCCGCATCTCCGAATATGTCCTGCTGCTGTCGGTGCTCTACTACGTGGCCTACCGCTACAAACGCAGGAACCACCTCGTCAAATAAACCCCTTGCTGATATGAATTACACCCAGACACTCGAATTCCTCTTTCAGTCGCTTCCCGTTTTCGAAACCCAGGGCGCGACGGCTTACAAACCGGGATTGGAGCGCATCACCGCATTCTGCCGCCACATCGGAAACCCCCAGCGCAACTTCTTCACGATCCACGTCGCCGGAACCAACGGCAAAGGCTCCGTGGCGCACATCATCGCCTCGGTGCTCCAGCAGGCCGGATACCGCACGGGACTGTTCACCTCGCCCCACCTGCAGGACTTTCGCGAACGCATCCGCGTCGACGGCGAGATGATCCCCAAGCAAAAGGTGGTGAACTTCGTGGACAAGCACCACGACAAGATGGTCGAACTGGAACTGTCGTTCTTCGAGATGACCGCCGCAATGGCCTTCGACTACTTCGCCCAGAGCGACGTCGAGGTGGCGGTGATCGAAACGGGGCTCGGGGGACGGCTCGACGCCACGAACATCATCGTACCGATATTGAGCGTCATCACCAACATCGGGCTGGAGCACACCTCCCTGCTGGGCGACACGCTGCCGAAGATCGCGACGGAAAAGGCCGGGATCATCAAAAAAAGCATCCCGGTGATCATCGGCGAGGCCGACGTCCGTTACAACGGGGTTTTCGAACAGGTCGCCGCGGCCAACAAGTCGCGGGTGATCTACGCCGAGCAGGAATTCTCGTGCGAAGAACACCACATGGAGGGCACGGGCCAGAGTTTCCGCCTCCACCGCTCGCGCGACGGGAGGACGTTCGACGTGTCGCTCGACCTGCAGGGCGGCTACCAGAGCCGCAACATCGTGACCGCCTCGGCGGCGGTCGACTTCCTGCACGAGGAGACGCCGCTCACCATTTCACGCCGCGCCTACCTCGAAGGCATGCGCTGCGCCGCGGCCAACACGGCCCTGCTGGGACGCTGGCAGACGCTGGCGGAATCGCCGCTCACGATCTGCGACACGGGCCACAACGCCCACGGCATCGCCTACGTCGCCGACCAGCTGAAAGCCACACCCCACCGGGAACTCTACTGCGTGATCGGCTTCGTGCGCGACAAGGACCTGGCGCACATCCTGCCCCTGCTGCCGCACGACGCCCACTACATCTTCACGCAGGCCCGCTCCGAACGCGCCCTCCCGGCCGCCGAGCTGACCGCGAAAGCCGCGATCTACGGGCTCCGCGGCGAGGCGGTGGAGGAGGTGACGGCCGCCGTGGCCCGGGCCAAAGAACTGGCGGCCCCCGAGGACATGATCTTTATCGGCGGCAGCACCTACGTCGTCGCCGAAGCGCTGTAAACGCCCCGTGCATAAAAGAAGCCCGCTGCTTTCGCAGCGGGCTTCTTCGTCATCGGAGCACCCGGACGGCCACCCGCCCCAGCCGCAGCACGAAGGGCTGGCGGAAATCGGCCGTGACGACACTGCCGGCCGAGTCGTCGGCCGGATTCTCGGGGATCGTGGCCATGACGGCCGAAGCGGGCGTCAACCGCACGGTGAGCCGCTTGTGCCCGAGCAGCGAAGCCGGGAGCGGCACGCTGTATTCGGTGAATCCCGGCGCTGCGTCGTACGAAAGCCTGCGCAGGCCGAGGTCTTTGATCACGGCGTCGTTGTAAACGACCGGACGCAGTACGAAAATGCGCCCCGCGTCGATGAACGGCAGTCCGTCGGCCGAATATTCGACCTTCCACTCCACGGGATAGCCCCACGAACGGTTGATGTCGTGGTTGCCCGCGAGAAACGAAAAGTCGAACGACAACCCCCGCCCTTCAATCCCTTCGGTCGAAGTCTCGACGACGACGGCTTCCGCACCGCTCATGCGGCCGCGGCTGTCGAACCGGAACCAGTCATGGGTGTCGGAATCGAGCCGCAGGGCGGCGTTGACGCGCATGGCCTTGCCGTCGCCGTCCTGCGCATAGCGCGTGTCGTACTCCGTGTCGAGCCGCATCCTGGCTCCGGAGGTCGTCGAGAGAAATCCCTCGCCCGCGTCGGGAAGGACACGGTCGCCCGCGACGCCCGACTTCGGGACGCGGGGCGTGTAGCCCTGCTTCTCGAAGCGGATGGCGGCGTCGTAATTGCGGTCCCAGTTCCACTCGGCGACGACGGCATAGGAGGAGGCCGTGTCGCGGGGGATGGCGATGTCGCGCTCGTCGAGCGGACGAATCGCATAGCGTCCCATGTCGCCGCCGTAACGGCGCATCGGGGTATGGACCACGATGCCCGAGACGGCTCCGACGCCGTGGGGAACGCCGCGGCCGTCGCGCCGCCACGCGCATTTGGTATTGACGAGCATGTAAATCGAACCGTTGTCGGCATCCTTGAGCAGCGACGCCCACCCGTCGGTGCGGCGCGAGGGCTGGTCGAAGGCGTTGAGCCGCGACCGCTGGACGCACGATTCGAATACATTCGCATAGCATCCCTGCTTGCTCAAAAACTCCGTCCCGGTAAGCGTCACATAAGTATAGAGGTCCTCGTCCTTCAGGTCGGCGATACGCCGCTCCTTCCCGGGCAGTGCGACGCCGCGCTCGAGCACCTCGACATTCGCGGCGCGCAGGCCGTCGACCGTGTAGCGTTCGGGATCCGCCTCCCCGGTCAGCGAACAGCCGCCCAGGTCGAGCCGCACGCGGTCGCCCCGTTCGAGGCGGTTTTCGTAGATGCCGGCGAAACGCAGCCGGAAGCCGTAACGGCCGTCCGGGCTTTCGACATAGGCCGTGCGGAGGTTTTCACCCAGGTCCACTTTCTCGTAAGAGCTGTTGGGATTGAGTTCCATGTTCTGCGAGCGGTAGTCGCTGACGACGAGGGCTTCGAGCTGCGTGCCGGGAGCCAGCCGCACGGTGCGGCCCGCGGCCTGGGCACGCAGCGCCCCGAAATCGCCGGCCCGCACGCCCGCGACGGCGGCAAGGCAGAGCAGAGCGGCCATTGCCGTTCGGATCGTATGTTTCATGGTCGGTAGGTTTTAGTTGTCGAACAAATCGTTGAGTACGCGCGCCAGCCGGTAGGCCCCGCGCAGGGCCTGGTCGACGGGCAGGGCGCCGTGTTCCCGCAGAAACCCCTCGTCGATGTCGTCGCCGGGTTTGGCCCAGTCGTAAATCACGCGGCAGCTGCGGGCACACTCCAGCGCCCAGTCCGTCGGCGTGCCCTCGCTAACGGCACGCTGTTTTTCGGCGGGCCACCTGTCCAGTTCGCGGCGGAAATCCTCCTCGGTCCAGTCGGGATACTGGCGCGAAACCGAGCCGTCCCAGACCCAGTGGTAGGTCACCTCCTTACCCTTGTATTTCAGGTGGAAGAAGTCGTAGTGCCGCGGGGCGTCCATGCCGCCCGGCAGGTCGGCGAAATAGATGTGCCCCGGGCAGTGCATCTCACCGACGAGGTGGATAACGTATTTGAGGTTGACATTGACCGTCGAATCGGAGAGTTCGCGGTAGTTGCGCAGCCGTTCGATGGCGCGCGTGAGCTGGCGCACGGCGTCGCCGTCACCGTTGGGACGCAGGGGTTCGGGCGGCACGTTGCCGTCCTCGTCGATGGTGACCATGTGCCAGTAGGTCGTTATCTCGTAACCGGGGGCCGTGCGGTAGCGGTCCATCCAGGTCGAATACTCGACGATCGACTGGTCGAGGTAACGGTCGAGCACCTGCCGGGTGCGGGGCGTGAGGTGCGCCTCGGCGATGTAAGCGATCAGGCGGTGTTCACGCCCGCCCCACGCGAAGGCCGCCGTGCCCGCACAGAGCATCAGCAGCAGACAAATCAGTTTTTTCATGGCGTTCATTTTCGGTTGGCGTACTCCCGGAAGGCGGGATACAGGTAAGTGTCGTAGTTATGCGCAACGGTCCACGGGGCCGAAACGTTGTCGCTGCGCTCCTCCCCTGCGACCGTGCCGAACGTGCGGCTCGCGATTTCGTAGGTGAAGGGACCCCGGTAGCGGCATTCGGCAAGCAGCGCATGGTAGAACTCGCCCCACAGCCCCGCCCGGCCGATAGCGTCGGCATAGCCCAGCCGCCCGGCGTAGCCCGGCATCAGGTGGTCGTCGTTGATCCGCCCGTCCCAGCCGCGGTTGCCGTGAATGTGCAGCTGTCCGATGCGTGCACCGGCGGTGCGGAGCCAGTCGAGGACGGTCTTCCCGGGCTGTTCGCGCGTAAGGTAGAGGTTGGCGTGGCCCGTGTCGAAGGCGATGCGGACCTCGTGGCGGTGGCTGCCCATCGCATTGGCCTCGTCGACAGCCGCGGCAAGCACCGCGGCATCGGCGCCCACGCCGTAGGACATGTTCTCGACGCAGACATGCGCCCCGATCTCATCGGCGACCGTCTGCAACTCGTGCAGCGACAGCGCGAGGCTCGCGGCCGAGCTGCCGTCGCCGAAGGCGAGGGTCTGGTTGCAGTGGACCAGCACGTTTTTCGGCTTCAGGGGCGCAACGGCGCGGATCGCCCGGGTGAAGAAGGCCACCGAGGCGGTACGGTCGGCGCCCGCGGCGCAGAGGTCGCGGTTGCGCACGGCGGTCGTCGAGCCGTAGGGCAGGTGGATGCACCACACCTTGCAGCCGTTGGCGGCGAGCTGCTTTTCGGCGAAGGCGACGTCCTGCGTCCAGACCGACTCGTCGGACGAGAGGCTGGGACAGATCCACGTCATGCCGTAACCCGGCGTGACGGTGTAGGTCGTCTCGTTGGCCATCGACAGCACGGCACTCGGACGCAGGCGCAGGCGCGAGACATCCCCGCCCGCGGCGGCGCGCTCGGTCGTGGGTTCGACCGTGACGCAATCGCCCGCATGGGCGTAGCGGTCCGTGCGGCGTACCTCGACGTCGTCGATCCAAAAGCAGTTTTTGGCGTTGCGGATCACCGTGGGCATGAAGCGGAATGCGCTTCCGGCGGCCACGGCCCCGAACGACATCCGCACCTGGTGCCACATGCCGGGCGTCAGCTTCGCGGCACGCAGCAGGACGGCCGTACGGGTGACACCCTGCACCGACTGCGAAATGTCGGCCCCCGTCGCGACATCGACATCGACCGGCACGCCGTCGACCTCGCACCCCAGCAGCACGCCCGACTCGGCCATGCAGGCCACGTCGCTCGCCATGCCGCGTTCGGTGCAGATGCGGAACGACAGCTCGGCATAGCACGGTTCGCCGGCGTTGGCCATGCGGGGAGTCACGAGGATGCCCCGGTTGTCGTAGCCGCCGACGTCGCCGCCGCACAGACAGCCGCGGTATTCCGCGGCGTAGAAGAGCCGCTGCCAGTCGTAAAGCCCGCGGTTGCGCAGGTAGTCGCGGCGCACGGCGAGCGTCGTGCTCGCGGCAGGCGCGGAGTTGTAGTCCGAGGTCTCGAAAAGCGCGCTGCCGGGCGTCCCGGTCCCTTTGGCGACATAGGCCGCCTCGGTCCCCGCCGATGTGGCGGGCGACGGCACGGAACTGCCTGCCCCGATGCCGTAACCGCCCGTTTCCGCGGCGTAGTCGCACCCCCAGACGCAGTTGTCGAAATGCTCGGCGAAGAGCAGGCCTTGGTCGGGAGCGTAATTCAGCGGTGCAAGGGCCGTCACCCCGCCCGCCGCGACGGTACACGGACCGGGAATGTCCCAGGTCGCCGAACGGTGGGCGCAGTCGGTGATGCGGACGGAGAGGCCCGAGGTGTAATCGCCTGCGGGAACCGCCACGCAGAACTCCGTGCCGGAAGCCGCGGGCCGAACCCCGCCGCCCGTCCCGGCACAGTCGAGCACCACCCACGACAGGTTCCCGGAACCGCCGTTCCGGACAATCCCCGGCGTCGCCGGGTCGAACGGAAACAGGCCCGAGACAGCCCCGCCCGAGCGATCCCCGACGCGGACCGAAGCGATGTGCGCATCGCCCGCTAACGGAATCCGCACGACGCCGCACAGCGGCGAGAGCGTCACCTCGGCCGCATCGCCCGTGGTCCGGACCGTGCCGTACATCGGGCATGCGGCGGCCTGCAGGCTGCCGTCCGAAGCCGGGAACTGCGCGGGCGGCAGCACGAAGGCCTGCTTCGCGCGGCTGTAAGCGTCGGCCGGGAAATGAACCGTATAGAGACCGTCCGCAGAGACATCGGCGTCCACGACCGGCACGCCGTTGGCGTCGATGCCCACCGTGCGGACCACGCCGTTGACCAGTGCGCGCGGCTCCCCGGACCAGTCCCAACGCAGGCCGGACTCCCCGGCAGCCACCTTCAGCCGCAGGGTCACCCCGCCGCCCGCGGGCGGACGGGGTTTGTCCCCGTCGTCCGCACCGTCCCCGCCGCAGCCCCCGAAGAGCAGCGGCAGGACGAGCAGGACGTATATCGTACGACGAATCGCAGACATGGCGCTACCGGTAACGCAGGGTGATGATACCCCACCGCAATTGGTTGTCGTAGGTCGTGGCGGCGCTGATCTCGGCGGTCTCCGTATCGCCGTTCCAGACGAGCGGCAGCACGGTCATCACCTTGTCGTAGGGGCGGATGCGGACCGCCACCCGCTCCCTGCCGAAGACCTCCGCAGGGAGGCGGAAGAGGTGGTCGGTCAGCCCGATACCCGCCGAAGAGCAGGTGTTGTAGCGGTTTCCGGCCAGCGAAGCGTCCCACCACGGCAGCGAACGCATGTGCACGTAATCGGCGCCCGTGGCGGCGCTCGGGCAGAGCGTATAGCTTTGTCCCCCGTCGACGGAATACTCCACGCACCAGTGCGCCGGATAGGTCTTCGAGGTGTTGGCCGAAATGGTCCCCGCGGCGAACGAGAAGCCGAGAAGCATGTGCGAACCGCTGATCGAGGCGGTCGAGAACTCCAGACGCAGGCCGTTGTAGCCTACCACTTCGTTCCCTTCCCAGCGATACCAGCCCTTCACGCCGGCCTTGACGAAATAGGCTTTGCAGGTGAGCGACGTTCCGAGCGAGCCGACCTCCGGATTGTTGTAATTGCCTGTTCCTGCAATGGGCCAGGCCTCTGTGGTCGTGGTTTCGACGTGGTTTTCGCAGAACAGCTCGGCGTTCGGCACGGTCTTGTCCGACGAAATGTCGTCCGACGGCGTGATCGATTCCAGCCGGTTATAGGCATACCGGCCGTTGAGCTTGGCATAGGTCCCGAACGAGTATTTGTGAGGGTTGCCGTCCCATTCGGCAAACTCCGTATAGGCCGATTCCCCGGCCCACTCCATGCCGAAGCCCGACTCGTCGAGCACGCGGATCTGGTAGCGCCCCACATTGCCGTAGCGCGGCAATTCGTTGTGCACCACGATGCCGTGGGTCGTACCCGTCCCCTGCGGGACGCCCTGGCCCGAGCGGCGCCAGAGGCAGAGCATGTTGACCGGGGCGTAGATCGAGTTCCCCGCGTCGTCCATCAGCAGCGACGCCCAGCCGTCCATGCGGTTGTTGTTGCCCGTCTGCGAGGCGTTGACCTCGGACGAAAGACTGTAATTTTCGTAGACGTTGGCATAGCTGCCCTCCTTGAACAGGAATTCGGTGTTTTCGAGCGAGACGAAGGTGTATACGTCGTCGTCGGTCAGCTCCGAAATCCGGCGCTGCTTGGCGGGAATCGCCTCTCCGGCAGCGCTTTCGACCATGTTTTCGCCGACCAGGCTGCTGATCGTGTAGCGTTCGGGATTCTCCTCGCGCGTGAGGACCGTGCCGTTGAGCGAGAGCGACAAGCGCGTACCGCGCGCCAGCACGTTGTCCCCGGGCGTGTCGAAGCGCAGGCGGAAGCCGTAGCGGCCGTCGGGGCTTTCGAGGTAGGCCGTGCAGTCGTTGACCGTCACGTCGACCTTGTCGTACGAAACGCTGGGGTTGGCCTCCATGTTCTTGCTGTGGAAGTCGCTGACGACGATGCCTTCGATCAGGATGTCCTCGTCGACGGCCGTGCCTTCGGCCGTCGCCAGCGCCCGCACGTCGGCGAACGACACCTCGCGGCCGAATTCGTCGTCCTTGTCGGCCTGCGTGATGTAGAGGTTGACCGAGAAGGTCTCCTCCCAGCCGTCGACGTAGCTCAGGTTGACGACCGCCTTGCAGACGTCGTCGCCCGGATTGGGTTTCGTGTCGACGACCAGCATGCCCTGCTCGGGCTGCACGCTGCGTATCCAGTCTCCGGTCGCGCCGACGTAGGTAGTCGTGACGGCGAAGTCCCCGAGCGGAACGTTGGTGTCGATTTCGAACTGGGTGAAGGTCTCGACGCTGCCGCGGATCGATTTGTAGGGAGCCGGGCATTCGAGCGACGGAACCACGCCGTACTGCTTGATGCAGACCGTGTCGGCCCGTGTGCCGCCGTCGAGCACGAAGCGCAGTTTGGCCATGCGGCGGAACGAACCGTTCTCCGTAAAGGTGACCGAAACCATCCGGTCGCCGTCGAACTCCGTCCGGTCGACCGAGGCCCAGCCGCCGATGTCGTTGAGCGCCTCGACCCGGACCCGTCCGTTGGAATAAAGCTGTATTTCGGCGGTTCCGCCCGACGCCGGGACGAAAAGTTCGTGCTCGGCGGCCGTGAGTTCGCGCACGCGGATGGTCTCGGCGTCGTCGACCGAGCAGCCGACGGCCGCGAGGGCCGCCAGGCCGCACACCGCGCCGTAGCGTAATATCTTGCAGGATTTCATGTTCAGGTTCTGTTTTGGGGTTATTTGTAATCGACCGTGATCGTGCCGAAGCGGATGACGGTGGTTTGTTTGCAGTTTTTACGGACCACCGAAGTCGGGATCATCACGTCGGCGGAGGGGTTGCCGCGGATCTGCGACAACAGACCCGAGGCGGGCGAGAGGCGCACGACGACCTCGTCGCGGCCGAGGGCCTCGGCCGGCAGGCGGAAAACGCGCTGCTGAAGGCCCATGCCGCAGTCGTAGGGCGTGCGCAGACGGTCGGTATGGCCCGAGCCGTCGATCACCTTGTCCCACCAGGGCAGCGAGCGCAGCACGAAGGTCCCGCGTCCCGTGGCGGCGTCCCGGAGAGGCTGGAACTCGCCGCCGTCGACCGCATATTCGGCCTTCCACTCCAGCGGGAAGTTCCACGAGAAATTGCCGTCCTGGTTGCCTGCGCCCCACTCGAAGGCGAGTTGCAGGGCCGTGCCGCGGGCTTTTTTGGTCGGAAAAGCGATGTAGAAGGCGTTTGAGCCGACCATGCGCCCCATGTTGTCCCACTTGTACCAGTCGGGCGTCGGGGCCTTGAAGACCACCGCGCCGTTGCCGACCCATCCCTTGTTCTGCGTCCCGAGGGCGTTGTAGTCGCCGTCGACGTGCACGAAAGCGCCGCAGTCGGTCCAAAGATAACCGCGCGAACTTCCGGCGTCGCTGAGCACCCGGTCGCCCTTCCGGCCCTCGGTTCCGAGGTTCTGGTAGCCGAGCAGTTCGAATTCGAGCGACGCGCCCGCCGAACCGTCGAGCAGCCACCCCGTGAGACGTTTCCACGGGGAGTTGCGCTTGCGGCTGACGGCGATGTCGCCCTCGTCGAGCGGGCGGATCGAATAGCGGCCCATATCGCCGCCGTAACGGCGCATCGGCGTGTGGACCACCACACCCGAAAGCGGACCCATGCCCTGCGGCAGGGGTTTGCCGGCACGGCGCCACGCGCAGAGGGTATTGACCAGCATGTAGATCGTGCCGCCTTCGGCGTCGCGGACCAGCGACGCCCAGCCGTCCATGCGGTTGTTGATGTCGTATTTGTAGTGGTGGAGTTCACCGCAGGACTGGGCGTAAGGCTCCCAGATGTTGGTGTAGGAACCCTCCTTGAAGACGAACTCCGCATCGCGCAGCGTCACGAAGGTATAGAGGTCGTCGTCGGTGAGCGTCGCGACGGTCCGCTCCTTTAGGGGAAGGTCCGCGGCCGTGCCGGGCGCGACCGAGAGTACGTTGAGCGCCTGCACGCCCGTCAGCGTCATGCAGTCGGGCGAAGCCGTGCGCGTAAGGCGGCAGCCGTTGAGATCGAGACGCACGCGGTCGTAGCGGGCGAGCCGGTTTTCACTCGCCTCGTCGAAGCGCAGACGGATGCCGCAGCTGCCGTCGGCGGCCTCGACGTAGGCCGTGCGGTCGTTCTCTTCGAGATCGACGGAAAAGTAGTTCAGGTTGGGATTCAGCTCCGTGTTGGGGCTGCGGTAGTCGCTGACGACGATGCCTTCGACCACCGTCGGGGCGGTCAGCAAGACCGACTTCCCGGGTTCGCACAGCCCGCGGAGCTGTCCGAACGGCCCGTCGGCCGCAGCCTGCCCCCAAAGGGGAAGGACCGCGGCGGCGAGCAGGTATTTCAGCAGGTGTTTCATGGTTCGGGACTATTTGTATTGGATCGAAAGGTCTTCGACATAGACGCCGTTGGCGATGTCGAACGGATAGGTCCGCGCTATGCGCAGGTTACGGTGCGTCTGGCCCAGGGCGTAGCTGCCGATACCGGTGTTCCATGTCGCGATGACGTCGGACGACGGGCTGATGCGCACCCGCACCTTCGTTTTGCCGAGCACCTCGGCGGGCAGCACGAAGCGGTAGGGCACGAGGCCGAATCCGAAGTCGGACTGGGTGTAAAGGCCCGTCTGGTTGGCCGTATCGTAGATCGACGTGCGCGAGGCGCCGTTGTTGATGCACCACGGCAGCGAGCGCATTTCGAAACCGCGCTTCCCGGTGGCGGCGTTGACGGCTTCGGTGTAGTCGCTCCACGTCACCCCGTCGGCCGAGGTGGCGTACTCCACCTTCCAGTAGACGGGATACGAGCTGGCGTTGGTCCACGAGCAGGCGGCCTCGTTGGTGCTGTGCTTGCCCGCGGCGGTCGAGAAGCTGACCGCGGCGGCCGAGCCGCCGACGCCCGCCGTCGAGAACTCCATCACGATGCCGTTGGTCCGGCCCGTCCACGTATCGCCGTTCCACTCGTACCAGCCGGCGACGTTGCCGAGGAAGCCCAGCATCGTGTATTTCGACATGCCCATCGTCGTGCCGTCGCCCGAGACATAGTTCGAGACATTCAGCCCGCGGTAGCCGTGGACGATGGCGATGGGGTATGAACGGTCGGCGGTAACCGTCTGGTTGAGCATGCGGTTCTCGCTGTAAAGCCGCGCTCCGCCGCCTGTGTTGTCGGTCGTGGCGTGCATCCGGTTCTGGACGAGCTGCGTGGCCGAATTGGCCGCCGAGCCGACCGTGTAGGTCCCGTTGTCGTTCCACTTGTAGGCCCCGACCGAAATCACGGCCTTGTCCAGCCGCCATTCGACGAGCGTCGCATAGGCCGACGCCGCGGCGCGCGGGATGGCGATGTCCCCTTCGTCGAAAGGCCGGATCGAATAACGTCCCACGTTGCCGCCCCAGCGCTCCATCGGCGTGTGGACCACGATGCCGCCGACCGTGCCGACACCCTGCGGCACGCTCTGCCCGGTGCGGCGCCAGCCGCAGTTCATGTTCACGAGCATGTAGATCGCGTCGTTGTCTCCGTCGTAGAGCAGGTTGGCCGCGCCGTCCTTGGCCTTCTGGGCCTGTGCGTTGCCGGGGAAGGCGATGCCTTCGTTGCAGGGATTGCCGATGGCGTCGTACTCGCGGACATTGGTGTAGGCACCCTCCTTGACGGAGAATTCCAGTCCCGAAAGCGCGCAATAGGTGTAGATGTCGTCGTCGGTGAGCGTCGCGATGGTCCGCGCCTTGGGTTCCAGGGCGGAGGCTTCGGCCACCTTCCCGATGTTTCCGGCCTTCACGCCGCGCAGCGTGTAGCGCATCGGATCGCTTTCGCGCGAGAGGGTCACGCCGTCGAGCAGGATTTTCACCTGTTCGCCGCGCAGGCAGACGTTGTCGGCGGCCGTGGCGAACTTCAGGCGGAAGCCGTAGCGGCCGTCCATGCTCTGCACGTAGTTCGTGCGGTCGTTTTCGTCGGTGGTGATGCTGTTGGGACCCGTATTGAGGTTCTGATCCATGTTCGGGTTTCCTGCATCGCCGATGACACGGCACAGCAGGTAATCGATATGGTCCTCGTCGCTGGCGTAGGGTTTGTCCTCGGCCGTGAAGAGCGCCCGCAGGTCGGCGAACGGAAGTTCGCGCGGCTGGGCCGTCACCCGCTGGGTGATGTTCGAAGAGGCCGAAACCACACCGCCCGCAAGGTCGGTGCAGGAGACCGTGATCGTTGCATAACGTTTCTCCACGCCCTCGTTCGCCGCAATCGCATAGGTCAGCTCCCCGGCGCCGAGTTCGACATCGGAGATAAAGCCCGCGACGGCCGGATCGGCATAGGTGACTTCGACCTTCATCTCCGCAAGCAGCGCCCCGAGGTTGGTCGAGAAGGCCACAGCGCGTCGGCCGCCCTCGATGGGGACCACGTCGTCGGCGAGCGTGATGCGGCCCTCGTCGGCGCTCTGCGTCACGGTGAACGAGTCGCCGAAGACATTGCCGTCGGCATCCTCGACCGAAAATCCGACCGTTGCCGTGCGGGGTTCTCCCGTGGCGTTGGCGGCCGTGGAGAAGGTGATCAGCCCCCGGCGGGCCAGCGGGATTTCGGTCTCGCCCGCCTCCGTGTCGTCGGCGTGGTAGGCGACGTCGGAAATCCACGCGTCGCCCTCCGCGGCGTAGGTCACCGCCGGCACGACATCGCGGAGAAGCTCGTCGGGCAGGTTGGTTTCGAAGGCCGCCGTGCCCTTGTAGGCGCCGTTGGCGAAGGCGAGGTCCTTCGAGAGGAAGATCAGTTCGGGGGCGGTGATTCCCGCCTTCTGGACCACGGTGACGGTCTTTTCAAGTCCCGAGCCGCGCAGCACGACCCCGACCGAGCGGGCCAGTCCGGGGTTATCGGCATAATTGAGGCGGATGGTCGTGATGCCGCTGCCGGCCGTGCGGTCGAGCGTCGCCCACGCCGATTCGGCGGTGAGCTGCGCGGTCCACGCTTCCGAGCAGTAGACCGTGACGGGGAGTTTGCCGGCCTCGGCCGTGACCGAATAGCGGTCCGTGTTGACAGCCAGGTCGTAACGTTCCTCGAAGGTGTCGGCGCACGCGGCCGCGAAGAGTCCCGCCAGCGCCAGTATCAGGTTGTTGATTCGTTTCATCGGTTCTGGTTTTTATAATCCGTCGGCAAGGTACTCGTCGTTGGTCAGCACATAGCCCGAGAGGGCGCACTGCGCGTCGGGAATGGGATAATAGCGGTGGCAGGGACGCATCTTGCCCTTGAGCGTCGCGTTGTTGGTGTAGGCGTAGGTCTGATCGTACCAGATGCCCCAGCGCACGAGGTCGAACTTGCGCTGGAACTCGCCGCCCAACTCCCGGGCGCGCTCGCAGCGGATGGCCAGCGTGAGGTCTTCGAAGCCCGTGAAATTGGTGACGGGATCGACGCCCGCACGTTCGCGGACCAGGTTCAGGTAACGCATCGTCTCCTCGGCGTTCTCCAGGTTGCAGTAACATTCGGCCATCATCAGAATGGCGTCGGCATAGCGGAAAATGCGGTAGTTGTTCGAGTCGTAGTTCTGCTCGATGTCCGGACACCAGAATTTCGGACCGGGCCAGGGCACACCGTAGTTGCGCGTGATCTTAAAGGTCTCGCCCGCCTCCAGGTCGCCTAGGCCGAGGAAGTACTGCACGCGGCGGTCGATCTTCTGCCCGCGGATCTCCCCGGCGGCCAGCGCCTCGCGGTCGATCCTCACCGTATAGCGGTTCAGCGTCGCGTCGTAGGTGTCGTAGGTCAGGGGCAGGGGGTTGAACAGCGCGTCGATGTAGGCCGTATGCTCGGTCTGCGTGTTGCCCGTCGCGGGGCGGAAGATCGCATAGCGGTTGTTGGCCCGCAGCGACGACCAGCCAGGCATCGACGTGCCGTAACCCTTCAGAGGTACGCCGTCGAAGACCCCGTCGCCGTTGTGCGTGGGCATCATGATCGCCGCCACGTTGCCGTTGTACTGCGTGCCGGTGAGCGACCAGGCGTGCTGGATCTCGAAAATGGTCTCCGCGGGGTTCTTGTAGCGCCACTGGGTCTCGGCCAGCGGGTAGTTGCCTTCGTTGAAGTCGCCGTACAGCTCCTCAAGGGCCTGCAGGGGGATCAGCGCCCCGTTCCAGTCCTCGTTCCACAGGGCGAACTTGGCCATCAGCATCAGCGCCAGCGCATAGCCCGAACGGTTGTCGACGGCCTCCGAGGCACGGCACTTGCGACCGTTCTCGACGGTGAACCACGGCAGGGCGTTCTGCTCCAGGTCGTCGTACAGCTCCTGGCGGATTTCGTGGGCCGGGGTGCGGGGCAGGCGGCGGATTTCGGCCAGCCGCTGGTCGGTGTCGACCATCGTGGTGTAGAACGGCACGTCGCCGAACATGCAGGTCAGGATATAGTAGTAAAGCGCGCGCATCACGCGGGCTTCGGCCGCCAGGGGCATCTTCACCTCGTCGGCCAGGTCGGCCGTCGAGATGCACTCGACGCACTCGTTGCAGTACATGACGCCCTTGTAACCCTGCGTCCAGACCGTTTTGCCGTACTGCGGCTTGGCGGGGGTCACGTCGAGGCAGGCGTCGACGGTCGTCGAGGAGGAGTACCAGATGTCGGTGCAGGCCTCGGTGACCAGCATGAAGTTGGCCGTATAGATCGCATTCGCGGGCATGTAGCACGAATTGAGCGCCGCAATGCACTGCGACTCGTTCTTGTAGAACGACTTGCGGTTGACGAACGAGGTCGGCTCCTCCGTCAGCGAACAGGAGGCGAGCAGTCCCGCCGCGAGGAGCGTCAGTATGAATTGATTGAAGTTTTTCATCTTCTTCGGAAATTGTCGGGTGGATTTAATAACGCAGCTGGATGCTGAACACGAACATCCGCGAACGGGGATAGGCGCCCATGTCGACGCGGCGCAGGGTCGAACTGGTCCCCTCGCTCGAAACGTCGGGGTCGAAACCGTTGTACTTGGTCCAGAGCCAGAGATTCTCGCCCGTGACGGCCAGCGTGATGTCGCGCAGCAGGCGGGTCTTCTTCCGCAGGTCGAACGTGTAGGAGACCGTGGCGTTCTTCAGACGCAGGTACGAGGCGTCGTGCACCTGCAACGAACTGGGAACCAGCCGGTCGTCGGTCCCCGCACGGGGCAGGTCGGAATCCGGGTTACGCACGGGATGCCACGCGTCGAGCATGTAGCGGTACTGGTTGGTGGCGTAACCGCCGGCCATCGCCAGTTCGGAGTAGTTGTAGATCTTGCCGCCCAGCGAGTAGGAGAAGTAGAATCCGATGCGCAGGTTGCCGATATTGAAGGTGTTCTGCAAACCGCCGTAAAGCACGGGGTCGGAGTTGCCCAGATAGATCAGGTCCTCTTCCGAAAGAATGCCGTCGCGGTTCTGGTCGACGTACTTGGGATACCCCAGCATCAGCTGGGCGTCGCTGCCCGTCGACGAGGAGATGTAACTCTTGGTAAAGCGGTTGCGCTCGAACTGGTCGGTCGTCTTCCAGACCCCGGCGTACTGGAATCCCCAGAGCGCATTGAGGGGATAGCCCGTCTTGTAGCCGTACATCATGTAGTTGGTATTGCCGCCGCTTTCGAGGCACGAGACATACTCTTCGTGGCCGATGTCGTCGACCATCTGCTTGTTGTGCGAGAGGGTGAAACTCGTCGTCCAGCCGAATTTCGGCTTCACGATGTTACGGCTCTCGACCGATACCTCGACGCCGCGGTTCGACGTCTTGCCCAGATTCGTGAAGCGGCTCGTGTAGCCCGTGGTGTGGATCGTCTGCAAGGAAAGCAGCAGGTCGCGGGTGGTCGAATAGTAGCCGTCGACGGTGACGTTCAGGCGGCCGTCGAAGGCCGAGAAGTCGAGTCCCGCATTGTAGAGCGTGGTTTTCTCCCACGTCAGGTCGGGGTTGGCCACACGCGAGGGGAAGAACGACGCCGACTGCGTGCCGCCGAACAGATAGCCGTTGGTGGTCGTGCCGTAGGCTTCGAGCGAACGGTAGGTCGAGATGGCGTCGTTACCCGTGCGTCCGGCACTCAGGCGCAGCGACAGCTCGTCGAGCCAGCGCACCTGCTTGAGGAAATTCTCGTTCTTGGCGTTCCACTTGACGGCCGCCGAGGGGAAAAAGCCCCATTTGTTGTTCTCGGCGAAGTTCGACGACCCGTCGTAACGGCCCGTGAAGGTGAAGTAGTAGCGGCTCTTGTAGTTGTAGTTCAGGCGCATGAGCACCGACTCGCGCACGACCTTGTTCGAATTGGTCCCGGCGTTGTAGTTCTCCTTGCTGCCGATGGTGTTCATGTTGTTCCACTTCAGATCGTCGGTGAGCAGCCCCTCGGCCTTCAGCGAAAAGGAGTTCACCGTTTCGTGCGTGGCCGAAAAGCCCGCCATCGCATCGAAATAGTGCCCCGAGGCGAATTTCTTCGAGTAGGAGACCGTATTTTCCGAGGTCAGCCGCCGGGCATCGCCCTCGTAACGGTAGGCGTCGGAGCCTTCGCCCTCGGTACGCTTCGGCAGGTAGCTGGGCCAGAACTGATAGTCGTGGCGCTGGTAGACCATGTAGGAGTTCTGGCTCTTGATGATCAGCCCGCGCACGGGCCTGATCGTGAACTCCAGCACGTCGGTATTGGTCATGCGCTCGCTCTCGTTCTCGTTGCAGTCGATCTTGGCGCGGGGCGTATCGATGCGCACGCCGTTCTCGTAGAGGGGGTTGATATAGTCTTTGGGACCCATCGTCGGGGCCAGGTAGACGGCGCCGTCCCAGATGTTCGCGCCGCCGATGGTCGCCCGGTTGGGATTCTCGTCGCGGAAGGTGTAGCTGCCCTTGAAACCGACGGTCAGCCACTTGGCGAAGTCGTACGAGAGATTCAGACGGGCCGTGATGCGGCGGAACCCGCTGCCGTCGACGATACCCTGCGTGTCGTTGCCGCCGAGGGCCGCGAAGTAGCTCGACTTCTGGCTGCGGCCGCTGACCGAAAGGTTATAGTTCTGGTAGAGGGCCGTGCGGGTGATCTCGTCGATCCAGTCGGTCCCGCGCCCGTACTCCGAAGGGTCGAAGCGCGGCGGACGCTGCGGGTCGCGCGAGGAGAAATAGTTCCGGTCGTTGAGATAGCGGACGAACTCCTGCGCATCCATCAGGTCGAGGTCGCGGGCGAGTTTCGAGACGCCGAATTCGGCCTTGGCCGTGACCGACGGCTTCGAGGTGACTCCCTGCCGCGTGGTGACGATGATCACGCCGTTGGCGCCGCGCGAGCCGTAGATGGCCGTCGACGAGGCGTCCTTGAGTACCGAAATCTGCTCGATGTCGGCCGAGTTGATGTCGTTCAGGTCGCTCACGGCGTCGATCACGCCGTCGACGACGATCAGCGGTTCGTTCGACGCCGAGATCGAACGCGTGCCGCGCACGCGGATCGAGGTCGTGGCCCCCGGCGCACCCGAAGTCGACATGATGTCCACACCGGCGATGCGGCCCTGCAGAGCCTGGTCGACCGACGTGTTGGGCACGTCGCGGATGTCGGACATCTTCACGTTGGAGACCGAACCCGTCAGGTCGGATTTCTTCACCGCGCCGTAACCGATGACCACCACCTCGTTGATGGTGTTTTTGGCATCGGGGACCAGGTTGACGTCGACTTCCGTACGGTCGCCGATGACGATCTGCCGGGTGACATAGCCCAGGTAGGAGACCGAAATCAGGGCGTCCCCGGCACCGAGCGTCAGCGAATAGCGGCCGTTGCTGTCAGTGACCGTGCCGCGGCGGCCGTCGGGCGTGGTGACCGCGGCGCCGACCATCGGCGCGCCCGTTTCGTCCAGCACCGTACCCGTTAGGGTCTTACCCTTCCCGGCTGCGGGGGGGGGAGTTGCCGACGCCTTGTAGATCACGATCATCTTGTCCTTGATCGAATACTGGACGGTGCGGTCGAGCACCTCGCGCAGCACCTGCGACACAGGCGTGCGGTCGAACGAAGCCGTGACCGGACGTTCGAGGTTCAGCTCCCGGGTGTCGTACATGATCGACAGCCCGGTCTGTGCCTCCACCTCCTTGAGCACGTTTTTGAGAGGCGTTTTCCGGAAGTTCTTCGTGACGGGCTGCATCTGCCCCCACGCCGGGAGCGTCAGCAACACGAACAGACACGGCAGAAACGCCCGTTTCAGATTGGAGAATTGCTTCATTTGTTTAAGGTATTGGTTGTTTTAAAGGTGTTTCGGGATGCGGGCGTCACTTGGCCGAGAGACGCACCGAAGGACCCTGCCGGTGGATCGAGACCGGAACGATCAGGTCGAGAGCCTTCAGGACGCTGTCGAGCGACTCCTGGTTGCTCAGGCGGATGGTGATGAAAGTTCCGTCGGCGCGCAGGCGGTCGTCGAGCGTGATTTCGACGCCGTAAAGACTGCTCAAACTCTCGCACAGCTGCACGATCGTCACGTCGATGAACTCGATGCGCCCCTCGATCCAGGCCAGGTACTGCGCCGTGTTGACGTGCGTGATGGCCGTGGTTTCGGCGAAGCGGTCGTAGGTGAGCGACTCGCCCGGGCGAAGCGCGGTCTCCCCGCGCGGCGCGGTGAAGCCGACGGCGCCTTCGAGCAGCGTGGTGGTGATGAGCGAGTCGTCGGGATAGGCCGTCACGTCGAATTTCGTGCCCTTGACCACCACCGAACAGTTTCCGACCTTCACTTCGAAGCGGTGCTTTTCGTCGGGCGAAACGTCGAAGTAGGCGGCACCCGAAAGCTCGACCGAGCGGTTCGTGGCGTTGAAATTGGCCGGATAGGTCAGCGTCGACGACCCGTTGAGCCGCACCTGCGTTCCGTCGGGCAGGCAGACCGTGCTGCGGTCGCCGCTCTTCGTGGTCACGGTGTAGCACTCCGTGGCGCGCTCCAGCAGCAGGCGGTCGTAGAGCCGCGCACCGAAGAAGGCCGCGCACACCACCGCCACGGCGGCCGCGACGCGCCATATCACGGCGATCCGCCCCAGCCGGGCGCTCCGTCCGGGACCTTGCAGGCGGATACGCGACCGCAGGCGGTGCCAGTCGCGGTCGGTCGCGGGGTCCGACGCCGGCATCGCCTCCCATTCGAGCCGCCAGGCGGCGAACTGCCTGCGGCATGCGGCGTCGGAGGTGACGAAGCGGAACAGCTCGCGCTCCTCCTCGGCGGCGATCTCTCCCGCAAAATAGCGTCCGGCCAGATGCCGCATCTCTTCCTGATCGAATTTCATCTCTTCCATTTCCGTTACATATTTTAAAACAACCGAATTTACTTTTCCCCAACCTTCCCAATCACAAAAAATCGAAAAAGTCGCAAAAAGAAAGAAAAACAACAACAGCGGAGAGGGAAATCTCCGCCGTCGGGTCAATGATCGTCTATCTGATTTTAGAGGTAATTCGCCAGCAGGCACGAAAGCACGGCCACCGAAAGTTCGAACGAACAGCTTCGCCGCAGGTGCTCGCCCAACCGGCCGACGGCACGGGCCAGGTGTTTCTCGACAGCCGTCTCGGAGATGCCCAGCCGCGCGGCGATTTCGCGGTTCTTCAGCCCTTCGAAGCGGCTCATCCGGAAAACCTCGCGGCAGCGGTCGGGCAGCGCGTCGACAGCCTTCTGCACCTCGCGCTGCAACTCCTCGTAGAGGCACGGCTGCTCGGCGTCGCTCAAAAAATCGTAGCTGTAAATCCGCTCCTCACCCCGCATGCGGGCCGTGTACTCGAGTTCGTGACGCGCCACGACGCCGTTGTGTTTCAGGTAATTGAGACATGCATTGCGCACCATCGTGAACAGCAGCGACGCCAGATCCAGTTCGCGCAGCTCGCGCCGCCGCTCCCACAGGCGCGCAAAACTGTCCTGCACCAGGTCGCGTGCCGTCTCGTGCCCGGCGACGAACCGGGCGGCGTAGTTCACCAATCGGGGATAGTAACGCCGGAAGAAGCACTCGAAATCGGCCTCGTTGCCGAATCGGATGCCTTCGAATAACCGCTGGTCTGACGGCGAGGGTGAGGACATGGCAGAATCTGGGCTTTTGCCACAAAAGTAACGTTTTTTTCCATGCCGCAAAATTTTCGGCCGTGACAAAAACGTGACACGGCGCGCCGGGCGCAAAAAAGGCGCTGCCGTGCAGCGCCGCAGGTTTTCAGGCCTGACCCATCTTGGGCCCCGCGTCGGGCGTGGGCTGGGGCGAGGGAATCTCGATCTTGCCCACGTTGCTCTCGTAGCGCACGATGTTCTCCTGCAGCGAACGCAGCAACCGCTTGGCATGCTCAGGCGTGAGGATGATGCGGCTCTTGACGCGCGCTTTCTGCACACCGGGCAGCACCGTCGCAAAGTCGATGATGAACTCCGAAGTGGAGTGCGATATGATCGCCAGGTTCGAATAGTGGCCCTGGGCCACGGCGTCGTCCAGTTCGAGGTCGATGCCGAATTGTTTCATCTCTGCCATTGTGGAGTACTGTTTCTGCAAATTTATTCATTTTCAACGGACGATATGCAAGCACGGGGCCAAAGTTTTCGATATTTTATCAACATATCCGACCTGCGGAATAACCCGCCGCGCCCTTTTTTTGCCTTTTCATAGGCGGATGTCGGAGCTTTTTTGTATCTTTGCTTCGCAAATACGGAAACCCGCCGCAGAGCCGGAGACAACGCCTTTTTCCGGGCCGTCTTCCGCGCAGGGGCAATATAAGTAACAGGCGCGTTCGTGACGCGCAGCAAACCGAGAAAATGGCATTTGAAATCGTCGAGACCCTGTTCCGCGGCATCTGCGTAGGCATCGCCGCTTCGATCACGGTAGGCCCCGTGGCAGTGCTCTGCATCCAGCGCACGCTGTCGAAAAGCCGCCGCTCGGGCATCGTTTCAGGCATCGGCGTCGCCTGCGCCGATACGTTCATGGCCATGGCCGCACTGTTCTTCTACTCGATGCTACAGGCACAGATCGAACAGTACGACACGCTGCTGCGGGTGATCGGCGGCATCTTCGTGGTGATCGTCGGCGTTTTCATCTTCGCGCAGAATCCCGTGCCGCAGATCCGCCGCAACCGTGCCGGAAAAACCTCGCTGTGGCAGGATTTCGCCTCGATTTTCGGGCTTACGATCGCCAATTTCATCATGGTCATCCCCTATATCCTGGCCTTCTTCGCGGTGTTCAAGATTTCGGGCGGCGACATGGCCGACCACACCTTCGGGGGCTTCATGCGTTCGCTGTTCGTCATCGCCGGGTTCTTCGGCGGCGCGGTGGCGTGGTGGACCCTGCTGGCCTTCGTCATCAACCTCTTCCGCCGCCGCTTCCGCCCGCGGCACATGCTCACGATCAACCACGTCGCGGGACTCATCATCGGCATATTAGGCATTTACACCATATTATCGACCTTCTTTGATATATTCCCCAATGTCGGACACTAAACACAGGATCATCATTGCCGTCGACGGCTTTTCGTCGTGCGGAAAAAGCACCTTCGCCAAAGCCATCGCGGCCCGCCTGGGCTATATCTTCATCGACACGGGCGCCATGTACCGCGCCGTGACGCTCTACGCCCTCGAACACGGGGCTATCCGGTCGGGCATCGTCGACGAAGAGTCCGTCGTGAAACTGCTGGACGATATTTCAATCACCTTCCGTTTCAACCCCGAACGCGGAGCCAGCGACATCTACGTCAACGGCGATCGGGTCGAGGGCAAGATCCGCACCATCGAGGTTTCGAACTGCGTGAGCCGCGTGAGCGCCATCCCCGAGGTGCGCCGCAAGCTGGTGGCCATGCAGCAGGAGATGGGCCGCCGCCGGGGCGTGGTGATGGACGGCCGCGACATCGGCACGGTGGTATTCCCCGATGCCGAACTGAAGCTGTTCATGACGGCCGACACCGCCGTGCGCGCCTGCCGCCGCTACAAGGAGCTGACGGGCAAGGGCATGTCGGTGACGATGGAGGAGGTCGAGCGCAACATCCGCGAGCGCGACAAGGCCGACATGAGCCGCGCCGTATCGCCGCTGCGCCGGGCCGACGACGCCATTGTACTCGACAACAGCCACATGACCGTCGACGAACAGATGGCGTGGTTTATGGAGCAATTCGCTAAAATCAACCGATAACCGATAAAGCGCCGCCGGGCGCACCGCAAAGGGCTATGATAGTCGAGATCGACGATAAATCGGGCTTCTGCTTCGGCGTTGTCCGCGCAATCACGGAGGCCGAACGCGCCCTCGCGGAGGGCGGCACGGTCTACTCGCTCGGCGACATCGTTCACAACCGCATCGAGGTCCAGCGCCTCGAACGGCTGGGACTGCGGACCGTGACCCACGCCGACATGCCGCACCTGGCGGGCTGCCGCCTTTTCATCCGCGCCCACGGGGAACCCCCTACGACCTACGCCGCCGCAAGGGCGATGGACATCGGGATCATCGACGCCACCTGCCCGGTGGTCGCACGGCTGCAACGCCGGGTGAAGGAGGCCCACGAACGGATGCGTCCCATCGGCGGGCAGGTCGTGATCCTCGGCAAACGGGGCCACGCCGAAGTGGTGGGCCTCACGGGGCAGGTCGCGGACCCGACGATCGTGATCGAAAGGGAGGAGGACCTGGCCCTGATCGACTTCTCGCGTCCGGTCTATTTCCTTTCGCAGACCACGCAGAGCATCGGGCTGTTCGAACGGCTGGGCGCCGAAATGCGCCGCCGGGCCGCCGATGCGGGGCAGGTCTGCATCGACGACACGATCTGCCGGCAGGTATCGAACCGCGAACAGCACCTCACGGAGTTCTCCGGACGGTTCGACACCGTGGTGTTCGTCTGCGGACGCAAGTCGTCGAACGGCAAGGTGCTCTCCGAAGTGTGCCGCCGGGCCAACCCGCGCACGTATGTCGTCGAAGAGGCCTCGGAGATCGATCCCGCATGGTTCGAGGGGGCCGCAACGGTGGGCATCTGCGGCGCCACGTCGACGCCCAAATGGCTGATGCAGGAGGTGGCCGACCACATCGAAAATGGAAAGATGAAAGTGTAAAGTTAAAAATTCGCTTCGTTTCTTTCTGCTTTCCCCCAAAAACCTACAATAACCCGGTTCCCGACTTTAAACTGATAACTTTCAACTCTCCACTTTCAACTTATGAAATACTTCGTCCGCTCGTTAAAATATTTCTTCGCCCTGTGCGTTCTCTGTATAGCCCTGATGGGGCTGATGCTGATGACCGGGACTTCGGCGCTGTCGCTCGACGACACGCTCTACGTCATGCTGCACACCGACCGCTACCTGATGCTCTTCGCGGCGATCGTGGTGCTGGCCGCCGTCTACCCCAGATTCGGGTTCGTGGTGCGCCGGGTGGAGGGCGACATCAAGAAGAACCGGGAACAGATCCTGAACGCATTCCGCTCGGCAGGCTTTTCGCTGCGCTCGGAAGAGGACGGGGCGATGACTTTCCGCGCCGACAATTTCGGCCAGAAGCTGATGTTGCTGGGCGAAGACGAGATAAAAGTTTCACAGTACGGACAATGGATCGTGCTCGACGGCATCCGCCGCGGCGTCGCCCGGGTGCAGTACCGGCTCGATTCGTACATACACATGACACGCAATGATTAGAAAATACCGTTACCTGCTCACTGCGGCGGCCGCTGTCGGCGCCGCGGGCCTCTTGACATTCGCCGCCCGCAACGACTTCGGGCTGGGCCGCAACATGGAGATCACCGTCAACATGATGCGCGAACTCTCGCTGGGGTACGTCGACCCCGTGGACCCCGACCGCCTGATGGAGGGGGCCGCCGCCGGCATGGTCAGCGACCTCGACCCCTACACGGAGTATATCCCCGAGGAGGGGATGCAGGATTTCGAACTGCTCACCACGGGCAAGTACGGCGGCATCGGGTCGCTCATCCGCCAGAAGGACGACTACGTCCGCATCGCGCAGCCCTACCAGGGATCGCCCGCCGACAAGGCCGGGCTGAAGATCGGCGACAAGATCCTCTCGATCGACGGCAAGGACACCAAAGGCTTCACCACCGAGCAGGTCTCCTCGCGCCTCAAGGGCGAGCCGGGCAGCAAGGTCCGCGTGACCGTTGAACACCTCGACGGCACGCAGCAGACGGCGACGATCCGCCGCGAGCGGATCGCGATCCCGGGCGTGCCCTATGCCGGATGGGTCGCCGACGGCATCGGCTACATCCGCCACGGCGACTTCACCGAAGGATGCTACGAGGAGATGCGCGCTGCCATCGAACGGCTGCGCGCCGAGAAGCCGCTGAAAGGGCTGGTGCTCGACTACCGCTCCAACGGCGGCGGCATCATGCAGGAGGCGGTCAAAATCCTGGGAATGTTCGTCCCCAAAGGAACCGAGGTGGTCAGCACCAAGGGGCGTTCGGAAGATTCGAAACAGGTGTTCCGCACCGACGCGGAGCCGATCCTCGCAGACCTGCCGCTGGCGGTGCTGATCAACGGCAACTCGGCGTCGGCGGCCGAGATCGTCGCCGGGGCGTTGCAGGACCTCGACCGCGCGGTGCTGATCGGCCAGCGCAGCTTCGGCAAGGGACTCGTACAGTCGACCCGCCCGCTGGGCTACAACGCCATGCTCAAACTCACCACGGCCAAATACTACATCCCCTCGGGCCGCTGCATCCAGGCCATCGACTACTCCCACTCGCAGGAGGGTTCGGTGCGGACCGTGCCCGACTCGCTGATCTCGGAGTTCACGACCCGCGCGGGCCGCAAGGTCTACGACGGCGGCGGCGTGATGCCCGACATCGCAACCGACCCGGAGTACATTTCACGCTTCGCCCTGACGCTCTATGCGCTGGGATTCATCGAGGATTTCGGCGACGAATACACGCGCCGCAACCCCGGCCGGCAGATCGACATCCGCACCTTCTCGATCACGGACAAGGACTACGCCGACTTCGCGGAGTTCATGAAAGGCAAGAAGGTCCCCTACGAATCGGACACCCGGCGGGCGCTCAAGGCGCTGAAAAAGGCCGCCGAGGACGACCGCTTCGCGCAGCTGAAGGACAAGTTCGAGCAGGTGGAGGCCGAGCTGAAGGACGACACGCAGACCAACCTCGAAACCTACCGCACGCAGGTCGTCGAGGCGATCAACAACGACATCGTCATGCGCCACGGCTACCAGGCGGGCGTGATCGAGCATTCGCTGCCGGGCGACAGGGAGGTGGCCGAGGCCGTCAGAGTGCTGAACGACCCCGCAACGTATGGGCGCATCACCCGCGAGCAGGACACCAAGCGCAAATAGAGCCATGAAACTCCGCAGCGAATTCTTCTCGTTCCGCAACCGGGTGGTGGTGATCGTCGTCGGGGTGACGCTCGGCGCCGTGTCGCTGCTCTACACCAACAACATGGCCCAGCGGCTCAAAGAGAAGGAGCAGCACGACGTGGCGCTGTGGGCCCACGCCATGGAGCGCGTCACGCGCGACGTGCTGGGCGGCACGATCCAGGACCCGTTCGTGGCCGACATCATGTCCAACGGCAACAACATCCCGTTCATCATCACCAACGAGAACCTCGAAGTCATCAACTCGCACCTCATCCCCGAGAAGATCATCAACCACCCCGGACGGCTCCGGAAGCAGATCGACAAATTTTCGGTCGAGAACCCGCCGATCCCGGTGAAGTTCTTCTGGTCGTCGCAGCACTACCACATCATCTTCTACGGCAAGTCGGCGCTGCTCAAGTCGCTCTACTACTTCCCCTACGTGCAGATTCTCGTCATCACGGCCTTCATCGCGCTGGGGTTCATCGCCTTCCGCTCGTCGAAACACGACGAGCAGAACCGCGTCTGGATCGGACTGGCCAAGGAGACCGCCCACCAGCTGGGAACCCCGACCTCGTCGCTGCTGGGATGGATCGAATACCTGCGTTCGCAGGACGTGGACCAGACGGCCGTCGAAGAGATGAACAAGGACCTCACGCACCTGATGAAGATCGTGGACCGTTTTTCGAAAATCGGTTCCGAGACGCCCCTCACCCCGGCGAACATCAACGAAGTGGTGGGCGAATCGGTCATGTACTTCCGTAAACGCATCCCCCGCAACGTGACGCTCGACTACAACGGGCTGGCCATCGCCCCCGTGCAGGCCAACATCAACGCCGCGTTGTTCGAATGGGTCGTGGAGAACCTGATGAAGAACTCGCTCGACGCCCTGCAAGGGCACGGGGCCATCGACGTGCGGATTTCGTCGGACGACAAGAGCGTCATGATCGACGTGAAGGACACGGGCAAGGGCATTCCCAAGAGCAACTGGAAACGCATCTTCGAACCGGGATTCACGACCAAGACCCGCGGCTGGGGCCTCGGGCTGTCGCTCTCGCGCCGCATCGTCGAGGAGTACCACCAGGGTAAGATCGCCGTCATCGACTCCGAAATCGGCAAGGGAACCACCATCCGTATCACACTCAAACGCCACTTCGCCTGATGACCCCATCGGCGGCACATACGCGAATCGCAGTGTCTGCGGCGGATTCGGCGTCCGGGACTCCGGGAGCGCCGGTCCTGACGGAGCACGTCCCCGGGCCGGATACGCTCCGGACGGAAACGGCATCGGGCGAAAGCGGTTCCGCACTGTTCCCCTTTGCGGCGACCGGCGCGGCCCCTTCCGAATGGCGCGACACGACCTCCGCCGCAATCTTCGGAGCGCAGTCCACCCTTGCGGAACCCGCGCGCATTCCGCTCGCACCGCCTCCGTCGCTCACGGAGAACGCCGTTTTCCAAAGTTTCGTGCTGCTGCTCGCCGCGACCTACGCCATGCTGCTCTACCGCAACCTGGGCGACGTGCGCACACTGCTGGGACGTATTTCGCGCGACACGGCCACGGGGAAACGCCTCTCCGAGGACCCGGGCGGAAGCGGCTACTCCCGTTTCCTGAACATCGCCACCGCCATCGGGCTGCTTTTTCTGGGCGTCGCGGCGGTCAAATACGGCGACACGCTGATGCCCGGCCGGCTGGCAGAGGCCATTCCGCAGGGCGCAGTCCTGATTTTGAGCCTCCTGGCCTCGCTCGCTGCGCTGGGCGTAGCCGCCTATCAGGCAATCGCCGTGCGGCTGGCCGGGACCTTGACCCTCTCGCAGCCCTTCATCGCACAGCTCATGCTGCTCAAACGCACCTATTTCGCCCTCGGGGTGGTCCTCATTTCACCCCCGCTGCTGCTTTTCGCGCTCTGCCCGCAAGGCACGGGCGGCGTCTGGTTCTGCATCGTCGCCATCGAATTGACCGCAGCGGCCGTCTTATACCTCAAGGAGACATTAAACCTGTTTCTTTCCAAAAAAGTTTCGATTTTGCATTGGTTTTTGTACCTTTGCACCGTGGAAGTCTTCCCAATCAGCCTATTATGGCTGCTTGCGGTAAGATGAAACGGCAAAGACAAACCTAAATCAATTCGCAACATTGAAAGTAAAGAGTGTATTAGTTTCGCAGCCGAGGCCCGCTGTCATCGAAAAGTCCCCGTTCTACGAATTGTCCCAGAAACACCACGTGGAAATCGCCTACCGGCCCTTCATCCGCGTAGAAGGCGTCTCCCTGAAGGAGTTCCGCGCCCAAAGGGTCGAAATACTCACGCACACGGCCGTCATATTCACATCGCGCACGACAGTCGACAGTTTTTTCCATATCTGCGAAGAGGCACGCATCACCGTGCCCGAAACCATGAAATACATCTGCCAGACGGAGGCAGTGGCGCTCTACCTGCAGAAATACATCGTCTACCGCAAACGCAAGATTTCGTTTGCCGACGGCTCGTTCACGTCGCTCGTCGAGCTGATCATCAAACACAAGGAGGAGAAATTCCTGCTGGCGCTGAGCGAACCCCACAAACCCGAGCTGCCGGAAACGCTCGCCAAGCTCAAACTCTCGTTCGATCCCGTCATCCTGGCCCGCACGGTCGCCGGGGATCTGGACGACGTTAAAATGGCCGACTACGACCTGCTGGCGCTCTATTCGCCCTCGGACGTGAAAACCCTCATCGAGAAGTTCGGAACCGACGACCTGCCCGCCGTGGCGGTATTCGGCGAAGGTACGCTGCGCGCTGCCCTCGGGGCCGGAATCACCGTGCTGGCCAACGCCCCGACGCCCGAAGCCCCCTCGATGGTCAAGGCCATCGACCTCTACCTGCAAAAGGTGCAGAAAGGCGAGGAGATCGAGCCGGTGGAGCTGGTGACCGACGCCCGCAAGGAGGAGTTCATCCGCAGCCAGCAGCACAAGCTGGCCAAGAAGGGCCGCACGCGCCGCCCGGCCACGGAATCCCGCAAATAAGGGCCGCAAGCCCCCTGCCGCCATGCCCGCACACTCGCTACCCCGCACCGAAAGGCTCCGTTCGCTCGGGGCCGTGCGCCGTCTGTTCGAGAGCGGCGAAAGCGGCTTCGTCTTTCCGTTCCGCTACGTGTGGTTCGCGGAACCCGACACCGAACAATCGGTCGAAGTACTCTTTTCCGTCCCCAAAAAGTTCCACAAACGGGCCAACAGACGCAACCTACTGCGCCGCCGCACGAAGGAGGCCTACCGCCTGCAAAAGCAGATCCTGCACGACGGACGGCCGGTCAACCTGGACCTGGCGCTGATCTACTCGTCGAAGGAGGCGCTGCCCTATAAAACCGTCGCAAATGCAGTCCGCAGGATTCTGGAGTCGGTCGTGGAGCATCTTTAAACAGGCCTGCGCCCTGCCGCTGATCGGACTGGTGAGGTTCTACCAGCTCTGCATCTCGCCCTTCACGCCCCCGTCGTGCCGGTTCACCCCCACCTGCTCGCAGTATGCGCTCGAAGCGCTGCGCAGGCACGGACCTGTCAAGGGGCTGTGGCTCACCCTGCGGCGGCTGTCGAAATGCCATCCGTGGGGCGGAAGCGGCTACGATCCCGTGCCGTAGGTGCAAAAAACGGCCGGCCAACCGGCCGACCGTCCCCTCCCTCCGAAGAGCTGCGTCACTGTTTACTTTTAAACCCATCTTTCCTCCTGAAAACAAAGATCATACCCTTTTCAGGGAAAAACAATCCCGACCCTGACGATTAGGGTCGGGATTCCGCCTTTAAACAGAACGATTTCGTCCAAGCACACGAATCAGTCGTGCAAATCGTCGCATCGCTCGGCCGCAGATTCGAATTCGAGCGTCGCATGGGAGATCCCGGCATGGCCCAGGAGGTCTTTCAGGTCGCGTTTCACCGCCTCCATCCGGGACAGGGTTTCGAGCACGACATGGGCCGTCAGAGCGTTTTCGGTCGTACTGATGGCCCAAACGTGGATGTGGTGAACGGCCTTCACGCCCGGAACGGCGGTCATCTTCCGTTCGATCCCGGCTATGTCGATCTCCCCGGGAACCCCGTCGAGCGAGAGGCGCAGGCTGTCGCGCGTCAGCGACCAGACCGACGCCACGATCACCGCGGCGACGACCAGCCCCACGACAGGGTCGACGATCGTCCACCCCGTCCACGAAATCACGAGTCCCGAAACAAGCACCCCGACCGACACCAGCGCATCGGCGGCCATGTGCAGGTAAGCGCCCTTGACGTTCAGGTCGCGGTCCTTGTCCTTCATGAAGAGCCACGCCGTGAAGCCGTTGATCACCACCCCGACACCCGCCGTCCAGGCGATGGCGCCGCCCTCGACCGGCGCGGGATGCAGCATGCGGCCGATGCTCTCGGCGACGATGACCCCCACGGCGATCAGCAGGATCACCGAGTTCAGCAGCGAGATCAGCACCGTGCTTTTCTTATAGCCGTAGGTGTAGCGGGGCGTAGCCTGCACCTGCGCCAGCCGGAAGGCCAGCATGGCCAGCAGCAGGCTGGCCACGTCGGAGAGGTTGTGCCCGGCGTCGGACAGCAGGCCCATCGAGCCGTAGTAGAGGCCGACGGCGAATTCGACGGCGACGAAAGCCACGTTGAGCGCAATGCCCAGGATGAAGGCCTTGTTGAGCGACGTGACCGCGTGTTCGTGATGATGGTGTTCGTGTGTCATGGCTGCGGATCGATTATGGTATCCTTGATTTCAGAGAGTTCCACCAGTTTGTTGACGATGGCATAGATCGTAAGCCCCGCCGCGGAGTGTATCTGCAATTTCGCAGCGATGTTGCGGCGGTGGGTGATCACGGTATGGGCCGAGATGCAGAGCGCATCGGCGATCTGTTTGTTGGTCATACCCTTCACCACGCAGACGATAATCTCCTTTTCACGGACGCTCAGCGGCTCGGGCTTCACCGTGCGGGGACCCGTCGCCGCCAGCCGCTCGACGGCCGGAATGAAGAGTTCGTCCTCCACGGCGTTGTGCGAGGCGAGTTCGTGCTCGCAGTTGAAGATGTCGAACAGCACGCCGTTGAGTTCGTTCGTGCTGCCCGAAGGATAGTATTTGATGATGATGTTCTTCAGCTCGCGCAGCTTGATCTCGACCTGGTCGTGCTGGCGGCGGAAAATGTCGATCGAATAGGCCGTGTTCTTCTCGCCCGAGAGCAGCGACTCGACGTACGGAAAAACGGTCTGCTCCTCGTAGGACATGTGGCGCTGAACCTCGGCGGCATACTCGTCAAAAAAGCGCATGATGGCGAACGAAACGTCGCTCTGGGCGCAGTCGACCGCCTCGATCAGCTTCCGCCGGATGGCCGGAAGCCGGAAGTCCAGGAAATAACCGTGGGAGTTGTGCAGGTAGTCGGTCAGCGAACGGACCGAGACTTCGCCGGCCAGCTCCGCGCCGTTGCCGAAGTTCATCAGCATGTTCACCACGGCAAGGAACGTCGCAGCGTCCACCTTGTTCTCGGCGCACACCTCGGCGATGGTCTTGTCGCCGAATCCCAGCGCAATGCCGAAACGGCTCATCACCTGCAACACGGCATAGCGGTCGCAGACCAGATCGCACATCCGGTCGTCGCCCGTATATCCACCATTCTTATACATAAACATAGGTATTATTTTCCGTGCACAAAGATATGCGGACAAGCGCCATGCCGCAATACCTAAAAAGGGGTATTCTTCAGCGGCGGCCGATATCCACGTAAGTCGTTTGCAACATCGTGCGCCCCACGTCGAGCAGTTCGGGGTTCGTCTCCGTCACAGCCCGGCCGCCCGTCACGTCCCACACCGCCTCGCCCGAAGCGTCGACCACGCCGAAGCCGTCGTTGAAGGCGTAGTAGGCGAACTTGCGCGGAGGTGCCGGGGCGAAAATGTCCTTGCTGTAATCGAAGTCGCCATGCGCGACGCCCAGCTGGGCGAGCAGCGTCGCGGCGATGTCGATCTGCGAGGCGTAGTCCTCCACCACGCGCGGCCGCGCGACGGCCCCGCCCGTCCAGATCATCGGAATGCGGTGGCGCAGCGGCTCGTTGTAGGCGAGCGTCCGCGGGTAGGGATAGCCGTGGTCGGCAACCAGCACGACGAGCAGGTTTTCCCACGCGGACGAAGCCTTCAGGCGGTCGATCATCTTCCCCACACAATCGTCCGAGAAGGCCATTGCGTTCAGCACCTTGTCTTCGAACTTCGCGTAGGGAACGTCGAAGGGCGTATGGCTGCTCAACGTCAGCAGTCCCGCGAGAAACGGCTCCCGGGACTCGCTCAATGCGATCACGCGGTCGACGAACCAGTCGCACATCAGCGCGTCGTCGTAACCCCAGTCCGAAGCCGGGACGTCGAAGCGCAGGTCCTTCTGCCAGATCAGCTCCTGCCATCCCGTAGCGTACATGTAGGAGGCCTGGTTGGTGAAATTGAGGTCGCCGCCATAGGCGAAACTCGTCTTATAGCCCTCCCCCGCGAGCGAACGCGCCACCGAGGGCAGGTTGCGGCTCTTGGCCGGGAGTTTCATGACCGACATGCGCGTCTGCGCCGGGAAACCGCTCAGGATTGCCACCTCGCCGCGGTCCGTGCGGAACGAGTTGGCGAAGAAATTCTCGAACCAGATGCCCTCGCCCTTCAGCCGCTGCATGTTGGGCATGACGGGTTCCCCGCCGACCTCCTCGTCCATCACCGTCCGGGCGAAGCTCTCCAGAATGACGATCACCACATTGGGCCGCAGCGTATCGAGCACCCGCTCGGTGGGACCCGCTGCCGGGCCGTTGCCCCGCAGGGCGTCGAACTTCGCGGCGCGCGTCTCTTCGTCGAAGAAGGGGTATTCGCCGGCATAGTCGGCACGGTCGCCGAGACTGGACAGAAACGAGAAAACGGGATTCGTGGCCGCATGGTTCAGGAACGGCACGGGGCTGAAATAGACCTTCGAAACATTGGCCACCGAGGCCCCCAATCCGCCGCGGATCGCCAGGAAGTCGAATCCCGCGAGCACGACGACGACGAGGCTTCCGGGCAGGGCCAGCCGCCAGCCGACAGTTCGTCCGTCGAAAATGCGCAGGATGCGGCGGTAAGCCCAGACCATCAGCGCGGCATACGCAGCGGCCAGCAGGGTCTGCCGCACGCCGAGCCAGAAATCGACGCTCGCCATCGCCTCCTTCGGATCGGCGAGGTAAATCAGGACCGTCGCATCGAGGCGGAACCCCCAATGCTCATACAACGCGACGTCGACGGCGAAGATCACGGCCGTCATCACGGCGACCAGCACGAAATAGGCTGTCAGCACACCCCGCCACACCCGCTCCGGAATACGCACCCACAGCGAAAGGAGTACGGCCAAGAGAGGCAGTGCAGTGACATAACCCGCAACAGTCATGTCGAGCGTCAGCCCGTGCCACAGCACATCCATCCAGCCGCCGAGGCCCGTCCCGGCCGCCTCCGCGGCATACCACGCCATAAAGACGGGTTTCTGCACGACCATCATAAGGACGGTCGCGCAGAACACGGCAACGAGGAAAGCGAGTTTTCGGCGCATTACTTATTCATTTTTTTGATTTTAGGCAGGGTAGTTTCGGGCATCACGCCGCACGGGACGGATGGGTAGTACCAAAGTACGTCCCATTCGTCACGCGCAAGGGATGTGCGAAAATAGCCGCATAAAATCGAAAAACTATATTTTTTCGCCGTAAGCCAGGTCTCCAGCATCTCCGATACCGGGAACGATGTACGAACGCGAAGTCAGCTCCTCGTCGACAACGGCCGTCCAGATCGTAGTGGTCTGCCGCGGCATGTTCTTCATGGCATAGTCAAGCCCCTGTTCGCTGGCGACGACCGCGGCGACGTGAGTGTAGGCCGGCGTGCCGCCCTTCTCGCACAAGGCGTTGTAGGTCAGCACGAGCGACGACCCGGTGGCCAGCATCGGATCGACCAGCAGCAGCGTCTTGCCTTCGAGGCTTCCGCACGAGATGTACTCGACCTTCACGGTGAACTTGCCGTCCTTGGTGCTCTTGCGGTAAGCCGAGACGAAGGCATTTTGGGCATCGTCAAAGTAATTTAAAAATCCCTGGTGATAGGGAAGCCCCGCACGGAGAATCGTCGCCACCACGATCTGCTCGTCGATCATCTCGACGGAGGCTTCACCCAGAGGCGTCTCGACAACGCACGGTTTGTAGCTGAACGTTTTCGATATTTCATAGGCCGTGATCTCGCCGATGCGCTCCATGTTGCGGCGGAAACGCATCGAATCCTTCTGAATCCGCTTGTCGCGGATTTCAGCGATGAATTTGTTGAGAACGGAGTTCTGCTGGGAGAGGATATGCAACGTCATGATTGAGTGGGTTTGGTTGTCAGTAGAGGAAATTGTTGAACGGATAACGCCCGGCATGAATCTCACGCACCATGCCATAGAGATCCGAACGGAATTTTTCCAGGTTGGTCTTCGTCAGCGCCGAGAGGAAGATGCAGGGCGTGTTGGCCCGTGCGATCCAGCTCTTCATAAGTTCCTCCAGCGAGAGGTTCTCACGCGTGGCAGGCGTCAGGTCGTCCTCCTCCTTCTCGACGTAGGTATAGGCGTCGACCTTGTTGAAGACCAGATAGACGGGTTTGTCGCCCGCGCCGATCTCCTGCAGGGTCTGCTTCACCACGGCGATCTGCTCCTCGAACTGCGGGTGCGAGATGTCCACCACATGAATCAGCAGGTCGGCTTCGCGGACCTCGTCCAGCGTCGATTTGAACGACTCGATCAGCTCCGTGGGCAGTTTGCGGATAAAGCCCACCGTGTCCGAAAGCAGGAAGGGCAGATTATCGAAAACCACCTTGCGGACCGTGGTGTCGAGCGTGGCGAAGAGCTTGTTCTCGGCGAAGACCTCGCTTTTCGAAATCAGGTTCATCAGCGTCGATTTGCCTACGTTGGTATAGCCGACCAACGCCACGCGAACCATCGCACCGCGGTTCGACCGCTGCACGGCCATCTGGCGGTCGATCTTCTTGAGGTCCTCCTTCAGTTTGGCGATGCGGTTGCGGATGATACGGCGGTCGGTCTCGATCTCGCGCTCACCGGCGCCGCCGCGGGTTCCCGTACCGCCCCTCTGGCGTTCGAGGTGGGTCCATAGGCCCGACAACCGGGGCAGCATGTATTCGTAATTGGCCAGCTGCACCTGCGTCTTGGCGTAGGCCGTCTGGGCACGCGACATGAAGATGTCGAGGATCAGGCGCGTGCGGTCCAGCAGGCGGCAGGGCATCTCCTTTTCGATGTTGCGCGTCTGCGAGGGAGTCAGTTCGTCGTCGAAGATCACCACGTCGATTTCGTTCTCGCGGCAATACGCAGCGATCTCCTCCAGCTTGCCGGGACCGACGTAGATGCGCGACGAAGGCTGCAGCAGGCGCTGGGTGAAACGTTTCACCGAGCAGATGTCGGCCGTCTCGGCCAGAAACTCCAGTTCGTCGAGAAACTCCTCGGCCTGGCGCGGGTCCTGGCTGTCGCGGATGACGGCGACCAGCACGGCGCGCTCGCGGCAATCGGCCGCGGCGGCAGGCTGGGGATTCAGTTTATTTTCTTCCAAAACAGTTCTATTTTATTCCGGTTTCAACCCGGCTTCTGCCGGGTCGGACAACGTGCTGCAAACACGATGCTACAAATAAGGGTATCCGCCCGAAAGCAGGATACCCTCAAAAGTTCAGCCGTAACGCCTCAATTTTGCATGCGGAACTCGACCGGCAGGGTGTATCTCACACGCACCGTCTGATTCCGCTGTTTACCGGGGCTCCACTTCGGCGATTTGTTCAGCACGCGGATCGCTTCGTCCGCCAGCGAACGGTCGGGCGACTGGAGAACCTCGATATTGGTCAGGCGTCCGTCCTTGTCGATCACGAACGAGAGAATCACACGACCGTGGATGCCGTTTTCGAGGGCGATCTGCGGAAACTTCACGTTCTGCATCACCCAGTTCCGGAAGGTTTCGAGGTCTCCGTCCATGAACGAAGGCATGGTCTCGGCGATCAGGAAGATCTCGTCCTCGACAGCGGGTTCCGCCGTGGGGGTGACGAACTCGATGGGGGTTTCGGCATCGAAAATCGACAGGTCGACATCCGTCTGGATCTGCGTACCGTTATCCATGATCCGGATCACCTGACTCGGGATTCTGATCTCGACTTTCCGGGGCTGCACCTCCTTGGGCCGGTCCCGGGTGATTTCGGTCAGCTCGATCACATCGGCATTCCCGTACTCCATCGGCGACCGTTCGATCCGGTACTCCGCCGGTGCGTAGGCGAAAGCCGATATAACGAGACCAAGCGCCAGCACCGCACCGATTTCCAACAAAAGGCCTCTCTTATTCCGAAGATCCGCCTTGAATGATTTTTTTACTTCCATATCAGTCAGCATTAAAGGGTTGGTCGGAAACAAATCGATGCAGCCTTTTTGCAGGAACTCCGCCGCGGCTGCCGGGCGGATATTCCTGTCCCGGGTTTTAGTTCTGTACGCGGAAGTCTACCGGCAGGGTATACTTCACACGAACCACCTGGTTACGCTGTTTGCCGGGGCTCCACTTCGGGGACTTGTTCAGTACGCGGATAGCCTCCTCGGAGAGCGAACGGTCGGGCGTCTGAAGCACCTGGATATTGGTCAGACGGCCGTCCTTCTCGATCACGAACGAGAGAACCACGCGGCCCTGGATACCGTTTTCGAGGGCGATCTGCGGGAACTTCACGTTCTGCTGCACCCAGTTGCGGAAGGTATTGAGGTCCCCGCCCTGGAACGAAGGCATCGTCTCGGCGATCAGGAACGGCTGGTCGTCCTCGATGGTCTCTTCGCCCACCTCGACCTGCTGGATCACCTCGGTATTCTCGTCGAACTCGGCGAAGTCCACTTCGGTGGTGATCTTCGTGTCGTTGGTAACGACCTGCAGCAGGTCGGCGATAACCTTCACCTCTACACGTTTGGGAGGCTCGGGAGGCTTCTGGTCCTGGCGGGTGATCTCGACGATCTCCTCCTCGACGATAGCAGCCTGCAAATCCATCTTTTCAATCGTGCGCTCTTTCGGGGTGTAGGCGAAAGCCCCGATCACGAGGCAAAGCGAAACGACCAGACCGATTTCGAGCAAAAGACCCCGCTTGTTCCGGAGGTCCGCTTTGGGTGATTTCTTAATTTCCATTTATCTCAATAATTTTAATTGTTCGGGCAAAAAACGGGCATAGGAGTGCTATGCACCACAAATATATGGATAAAAATTCAAAAATGCACATGCGGACGCAAAAATCTTCATTTTTTACCTACTTTTGTCACAGAAAACAGCCCCCGGAACCCCAAGAATGGCACATCAGGAATCGTTATACGGCAAAACGCCCGACCAGCTCGCAGCCCTTTGCGGCGAGTTGGGAATGCCGCGCTTCGCCGCGCGGCAGATCGCCCGCTGGCTCTACGTCCGCCACACGGAGGACCCGCTGCAAATGACCGACATCGCCGCCGTGCACCGCCAGCGGCTCGCCGAGCGGTTTTCACCGGCGCTGAGCGCCCCGGAGCGCGTCACCGAGTCGGCCGACGGCACGAAAAAATACCTGTTCCGCACCCTGGCGGGGCATTACGTCGAGTCGGCCTACATCCCCGACGGGGAGCGGGCCACGCTCTGCGTCTCGTCGCAGGCCGGATGCCGCATGGGCTGCCGCTTCTGCGCCACGGGGCGGCAGGGGCTTCAACAGTCGCTCACGGCGGCCGAAATCCTCAACCAGGTGGTTTCGCTGCCCGAGCGCGACAAACTCACGAACCTCGTGTTCATGGGCATGGGCGAACCGCTCGACAACACGGACGAAGTGCTGCGGGCGCTCGAAATCCTCACCTCCGAGTGGGGTTTCGGCTGGTCGCCGACACGCATCACGCTCTCCACGGCGGGCGTCGTGCCCGAATTGCGGCGCTTCCTCGACGCGACGAAGGTCCACCTGGCCGTCAGCCTGCACAATCCCTTCCACGAGGAGCGTATGGAGATCATGCCCGTCGAACGGGCGTGGCCGATCGCCCAGGTCGTCGCGATCCTCGGCGAATACGACTTCACCCATCAGCGGCGGGTGTCGTTCGAATACATCGTGATGAGCGGGCTGAACGACTCTCCGCGCCACATCCGCGAGTTGACGCGCCTGCTGAACGGCATCAAATGCCGCATCAACCTGATCCGCTTCCACCGGATTCCCGACTCGCCCTATTTCTCGCCCGGCGACGAGGCGATGGTCCGCTTCCGCGACGCACTGACCGCCCGCGGCATCCAGACCACGATCCGCGCTTCGCGCGGCGAGGACATCCAGGCCGCATGCGGTCTGTTGAGCACCCGCCTAAAAGGCGGGCTTTAGAGGGCGCCCGGTTAAGAACCGGGATTCAGGGGCGGAGGAACCTTATCGCGCTGTCGGACCGGTTCTGCGCTGCCGCGTTTCCAGCAACCGGAAAATCCCGGCGATTGGACTGCGCACCGCTACTCCTCAAAGCTCTTTTTAAGCGGCCGGCCCGGTCCGGTTTTTGCACCCCGTCAGCAAAAAAACAGATTATATGAAAAAACTGATCTTTCTGCTGCTGCTGGCCCTCGGGACAGGCGCGGCGCGGGCACAGGTGAAATTCGAGACCAAATCGACGGATGCCGTGCGCGAAATGGCGATAAAACAGGGTAAACTGGTCTTCATCGACCTCTATGCCAGCTGGTGTCCTCCGTGCCGGATGATGGAGAAGCAGGTCTTCTCGCGCAAGGACGTCGGGGAATTCATGGACCAGCGGTTCGTGGCGGCCAAATACGACACGGACAAAACCACGGGCCGCGAACTGCTGAAGAAATACGGCAGCGGTTCGATTCCGCTCTACCTCGTGTTCGACACCCGGGGCGAACTGCTGGGCCGCATCACGGGCGCCGCCGATGCCGGGACTTTTATGGATAATCTCCGCACGATCATCGCCCGGCAGAAGCCTGCGGCAAAATCCAGATAAAAAGAAACGGGAAGGCTTTGAACCTTCCCGATTTCGATTTATGTCCGGGTTCTCAAAACCTGCTTCGCGGTTCATGCACACGAATCAGGTTCATTTCATCCCCTTCAATATCGTTGCGGTCGATAAAATAGATCGTATCATGCGCCAAAATCTCCTTGTATTTCATCTCGGCCTGCGATTTCGAGAGCGTAGGTGCAAGCACATCCCAATCGATGCAAGCCACGGTCTTCAAAAAATCTTTCGGTTTTTTGATCGGAGCGGCATTATCCTCTGACACAAACGTGAAACAACTATTGCTGCTTTCGCAAATCAGGCTTATCACATGGGCCGTGATTTCCCGACCGAGTTGTGAGTCCGGAGCAATTTTCGAGTGCCATGCTCCATTCACCGCAGACCGATTCTCCGTCGATGCAAAAACCACATAAACGGTCGATTGCGCGTTTGCCGCAAATTCCACGATTGCAAACGCAAGTAAAAACAGGATTCTTTTCATATTCATCATATTCAGGGTTAAACAAACTCCGATATTGTATCATTCCATTTCAAATGCCGCCATCCTTTGTTCAAATCCTGCCGATGCCCTGCGTCCCCTAAAATTATTTTTTCGATGTGTAAACCACCTTCTTGGTCTCGAAGAACTCCTCGCCGAAGAAGCGCGGAATGTCGTAAATATACCACCGTTTGCCCGTCAGGGCCAGTTCCTCGGCCAGATCGCCGCCCTTGAGGTAGAGGATGCCGTTGGGCAGCGATCCTTTCTCTCCCCGTTCGATCAGGGGCCAGACCCATTTCACAAACTCCGGCATGGCCGTCACGGCGCGCGAAACGACGTAGTCGAATCGCTCCGTCAGGGTTTCGACCCGCACGCAGCGGGGCGTGAGGTTTTCCAGCCCGAGGCCCGCCGCGACCCCTTCGACCACCGTTATCTTCTTGCGGATGGAGTCTGCGGCCGTGAAATGCGCCCCGGGAAAGAGGATCGCCAGCGGCACGGAGGGGAATCCGCCGCCGCACCCCACGTCCAGAATCCGTGCCCCGTCGCCGAACGTGCAGACCTTGGCGATGGCCAGCGAATGCAGCACGTGACGCAGGTAGAGCTGGTCGAAGTCCTTGCGCGAAACGACGTTGATCTTCGCGTTCCAGTCGGCATAGAGACCGTACAGCGCCGCAAACCGCTCGCGCTGAAGGTCGGTCAAATCGGGAAAATATTTGAGAATCGGCTCCAATTTCGAATCGTTCATCGTTCATTATTCATTGTTCATCGCCTTGAGCGATGAACCTGCACATCTGTTCGCGGGCGCGGTGTATCTGGGTTTTCACGGTCCCGAGCGGCAGCGCCAATTTCGCCGCGATCTCCTCGTAGGAGTACTCCTCGAAAAAACGCATCAGGATCAGCTGCCGGTAACGGGGCGCGAGGCGTTCGAGGTAGTGCTCGATCTGCGTACGCTGCTGGAGGTTGATGACGCTCTCCTCGGGAGTCGGGGCGCTCGAGGCCGGGGCGGCGAAACGCTCGTCGATCGGCAGGTCGTCCTGACGGCGGCGCACGAAGTCGATGAACGTGTTGCGCGCAATGGTGTAGACCCACTGCCCGAAGGTGTAGTCCGCGCTGTAACGGTGGAGGTTGATGTAGACTTTGATGAAGGTCTCCTGCAACAGGTCGTCGGCATCGTTCGCGCCGCCCAAACGCTGCACGAACAGCCGGTGGATGGCGTCGCGGTAACGGTTGAAAAGGTACTCGAAGGCGTCGTTGTCCCCCTTGAGCACCCGGTCAACCAGCTCGCGGTCTTCGGCTACGATATAGTCGGCTATCTCCATACGCGGTTGTCACGGCGGAGCAGCATCGCCCCCAGCGCCGCGGCCCACAGCGGGCCGAGCAGGTCGTAGATGAAGTAGCGCCCTGCAATGCCTCCCTCGCCCAGCCGCCGCGCTATGCGGCGCACTTCGAGCGCCACGACGACATAGCGGATGACGGCGAGCAGCAGTGCGGCGAGCTTGTACTCCGGGGGCATGACAGCAAGGGCGCAGATCACCGTGGCGAAAAACAGCACCCGCGAACCCATCTCCCAGCGGACGAAGGTCTTCACCGCACGGGGATAGAAGCGGAACGCCGAACCGAAATAGCGCAGCTGGCTCATCCACCAGCCCATGCCGCCCCACATTTTTTCGCGCAGCGAGGCGCGGGGCGAGAGGATCACGCTCACGTTGTCGCGCGTCATGACCCGCTGCATAAACAGGTCGTCCTCACCGATGTTCATATTGAGGTGGCTGAAGCCGTTGGCCCCGAAATAGAGGCTCTTGGTGAAGCCGTAGTTGTGGAGCGTCCCGCGGTAGGCGCGGCGCCGCACGGCCCGGGCGATCCAGTCGGCCGAGTGCATCATCCGCCAGGCGCGCATCATGTAGTTCGCAAAGCCCTTCCCGCGCTCCACGCCGCAGTAGCCCATGACGATCTCGCCGCGCATGAACCCCTTGGCCATCAGCGAGAGCCAGCGGTCGGTCTGCGGCACGGCGTCGGTCGAGGTGAAGACCATGCACTCGTAGTGGGCCGACTTGATACCCACGTTGAGCGCCATCTTGCGCGAGATCGGGAAACGGGGGTCGAGGTGGATCTTGGTGGTCGTGATCTGCGGGAACGACTGTTTCAGCCGCACGAGGTCCTCGTAAAAATCAGAGTCGTGGCCCACGTAGACGATCACCACCTCGAAATCGGGGTAGTTCTGGGCCAGGATCAGCGGCAGGCGCTCCTCGACGAACGAATAGTCCTCCGAAAAGAGGGGGACCACCACCGACACGGGCGGTTCGCGGTCCATCGTCTGCGGACGGCGGTTGTTCTTGTAGCCGGGGATGCGGCCGTAGACGAAAATATAATAGTACAACTGCACGCCGAGCATCAGGAGCGCGGCCCCCGCGAGGGCTGCGCCCTCCCAGCCGTAACATGTCAGAAATCGTTCGAAGAAAAGCATATTGACGAAATATGCGCAAAGATAGAAATATTTTGTGTATTTTTGCCGAATATATGAGTATGAAATTCACCCTGCAACATAAAGACCCTTCGTCGCACGCCCGCGCGGGAGAGCTGCAGACCGACCACGGCGTCGTCCGCACCCCGATCTTCATGCCCGTGGGCACGGCCGCGACGGTGAAGGGCATTTTCCACCGCGACGTGCGCGACGAGGCCCGCGCGCAGATCATCCTGGCCAACACCTACCACCTCTACCTGCGTCCCGGCATGGAGATCATCGAACGCGCCGGCGGCGTGCACCGCTTCTCGACCTGGGAAGGCCCGATGCTCACCGACAGCGGCGGTTTTCAGGTTTTTTCACTTGCGGCGTGCCGTAAGCTGAAAGAGGAAGGGTGCCATTTCCGGTCGCACATCGACGGCTCGAAGCACCTCTTCACGCCCGAAAGCGTCGTGGACACCGAGCGCACGATCGGCGCCGACATCATGATGGCCTTCGACGAATGCCCCCCGGGCGACGCCCCGCGCGAATACGCCGCCAAATCGCTCGGCCTCACGGAGCGGTGGCTCGACCGGTGTTTCAACCAGTATCACCGGACCAGTCCCAAGTACGGCCATTACCAGGCGCTGTTCCCCATCGTGCAGGGATGCACCTACCCGGACCTGCGCGCCCGGGCCGCGGAGAACGTGAAGCAGTACAATGCCGACGGTTACGCCATCGGCGGACTGGCCGTGGGCGAGCCTACGGAGGTCATGTACGAAATGATCGAAGTGGTCAACGCCATACTGCCGGAGGACCGCCCGCGTTATCTGATGGGAGTCGGTACGCCGGTGAACATCCTCGAAGGCATCGAGCGCGGGGTGGACATGTTCGACTGCGTGATGCCGACGCGCAACGGCCGCAACGGACAGCTGTTCACGGCCGAGGGCGTCATCAACATCCGCAACAAGAAGTGGGAGGACGACTTCTCGCCCATCGACCCCGCGGGCACGGCCTTTGTCGACAGGCTTTACTCGAAGGCCTACCTGCACCACCTCTGCGTCTGCGGCGAGATGCTCGCGGCCGAGATCGCCTCGCTGCACAACATCGCCTTCTACCTGCGGCTGGTCGGGGCGGCGCGCGAACACATCCTCGCCGGGGATTTCAGGGCGTGGAAGGAGGGAATGGTCGAAAAACTGCAACGAAGACTCTAAACAATGAAAATGCGTTTTCCGGGGTTCAAGATTCTGGACCGTTACATACTGGGCAAGTTCCTGTCGACCTATTTCTTCGCCATCGCCATGATCATCGTGATCGTGGTGGTCTTCGACTATGTGGAGAAGATCGACGACTTCACGGAGCTGCACGCACCCCTGAAATCGGTCATCCTCGACTACTACCTCAACTTCATCCCCTACTTCATCAACCAGTTCAGCGGTCTGTTCACCTTCATCGCCTGCATCTTCTTCACCTCGAAGATGGCCTACCAGACCGAGATCGTGGCCATGCTCTCGGGCGGCATGTCGTTCCGCAGGCTGATGTGGCCCTATTTCCTCGGGGCGCTGATCATCGCCTCGCTGTCGCTGACGCTCAACCTCTGGCTGATCCCCATTTCGCAGCGGCACATCGTCTCCTTCGAGCAGCAATACATCAAACGCAAGCAGAACACCAAATACGACCGCCACATCTACCGCCAGATCGAGCCGGGCATCTTCGCCTACATCCGCGGCTACAACGACGGCGCCCGCCAGGCCTCGTTCTTCGTGCTGGAACGCTACGAAAGCGGCACGATGACCCACTCGCTCGAAGCCTCGGACGCCAAATTCAACCCCGAGACCAAACGCTGGACCGCCCCGCGCTACACCAAACGGGAGTTCGACTCCGCGGGCACGGAGACCTTCGAGCAGTTCCGCAACCTCGACACGCTGATCAACCTCGAAGCCACCGAGCTGGGCGAGATCAACGACCTGATCCAGACCATGAACATCTCGGAACTGAACGCCTTCCTGGACCAGCAGCGGGCCAAAGGCTCCGACTCGATCAACCTGATCGAGGTCGAGAAGCACGCGCGCTACGCCTATCCGCTTTCGACGTTCATCCTGACGCTCATCGGCGTGTCGCTCTCCTCGCGCAAGGTCCGCGGCGGCACGGGACTGCACATCGGCATCGGCACGGGACTCTGCTTCTCGTACATCCTTTTCAACCGCTTCTTCGAGGAGTTCGCCAAGAGCGGAACCCTCCCGCCCGGGCTGGCCGTGTGGCTGCCCAATATCATTTACCTCGGCACCGCCGTCTACCTTTACCGGAAGGCCCCGAAATAACCTGCGATCTATGGAGAAACCCCAGAATTACCTGTCCCGGCTCCGGCGGCATCCGCTGCTCTGGAACCTCACGCTGATCGCGGCGATCATCCTCGCGATGGCCGTCGCCGCGCATATCCTCATGCAACTGGGCACACGCCACGGCGCGCGGCGCACCGTCCCCGACTTCTCGGGCGTGCCGCTCGACCAGGCTCAACGCATCGCCCGCAAGCACGATCTGCAACTGCATATCAACGACTCGCTGTTCGTCCCCGCCTACGAAGGGGGCATCGTCCTCGACCAGCTGCCCGAAGGGGGCGTCGAGGTGAAACCCGGACGCACGGTCTACATCACGATCAACTCCTTCCGCCAGAAGATGGTCCCCGTGCCCTACGTGGCCGGGCGTTCGCTGCGGCAGGCCAAGAACATGCTCGAAATCGCCGGACTGGAGATCGCCGAGCTGATCTACCGCCCCGACATGGCCACGAACTACGTGCTGGAGGAGTACTGCGAAGGCAAACCCGTGACCCCCACAACTCGTATGGAGGCCGAGATGGGTTCCGGCGTGACGCTCTACGTGGGTGTCGAAGACGGCTACGGCACGACGATCGTGCCGCGGCTGGTGGGACTGCCGCTGGCACAGGCCAAGGGCCGCCTCTGGGAGCTGGGACTCAACGTCGGGCGCGTGGACTTCGACGAAGGGGTCAACCTGCTCAACCAGAAGGACACGCGCGTCTACATCCAGACGCCGGGCGCCGAACGCAGCGCAGCGCTGGGATCGAGGGTCGACCTGCGGCTGACGCTCGACGAGAAGAAACTCGCCCGGTACCGGGCCGAGGCCGAGAAGCAGGCGGCCGTCGCCGCCGAGGAACGTCGGGCCGAAGAGCAGCAGCTGGCCGACTCGCTCGCACGGGCGGCCCTCGAGGAGGCCTCGGCGGAACCCGCCGAAGAGCGGCCCTCCCAAAAGGACAACGACGGATTTTTCGACTGATGACCGACAGATACCCCATCGACGACCCGGAGCTGAACGCCGTTCCGGCTGATGCGGAGGACGAAGAAGAAGCGGGCCTCTACGAACACTTTGCGGTGACAGCCGACAAGGGGCAGACCCCCATGCGGCTGGACAAGTTCCTGACCGTGAGGATGGAGCACTGCTCGCGCAACCGCATCCAGGCGGCGGCCGACAGCGGAAACATCCTCGTCAACGGCAAGGCGGCCAAGTCGAGCTACAAGGTCAAGCCGCTGGACCGCATCCAGATCGTGATGCCCTACCCGCGGCGCGAGGTGGAACTCGTCGCCGAAGACATTCCGCTCGACATCCCCTATGAGGACCGATGGCTGCTGCTGGTCGACAAACCGGCCGGTCTGGTCGTGCATCCGGGGGTGGGCAATTACAGCGGCACGCTGGTCAACGCGCTGATGCACCACCTCAACAAGCAGGGAATCCCGGCCGAGGAGCAGAACCGTGCGGGACTGGTGCACCGCATCGACAAGAACACCTCGGGACTGCTGGTGATCGCCAAGGACGAGCAGACCCACGCGCGGCTGGCCAAGCAGTTCTTCGACCACACGATCCAGCGCCGCTACGTGGCCCTCGTGTGGGGCAATTTCGAGGAGGACGAGGGGACGATCACGGGCAACATCGGCCGCAGTCCCCGCGACCGGCAGAAGATGTTCGTCTTCGCCGACGGGTCGGACGGCAAGCACGCCGTGACGCACTGGAAGGTGTTGAAACGCTACGGTTACGTGACCTTGGTGGAGTGCCGCCTCGAGACGGGACGCACGCACCAGATCCGCGTCCACATGGCGTGGATCGGCCATCCGCTGTTCAACGACGAACGCTACGGCGGCGACCGCATCCTCAAGGGCACGACCTTCGCCAAATACCGCCAGTTCATCGAAAACTGCTTCGCGGTGATGCCGCGCCACGCGCTGCACGCCCGCCTGCTGGGCTTCGAACACCCCGCAACGCACGAAGAGGTGCTGTTCGAAAGCCCCCTCCCGGCCGACTTCACGGCCCTGCTGGCCAAGTGGGACGTTTATACGTCGGCTGCCAAAGAGACCGGGGAAGCGTAAGCCGGCCAAAATATACGCCCCGAAATAAAAAATAACGAACGATCTTGTTTCTACCGACCACCATCAAGGAAGTCCGCGAACGCGGATGGGACCAACTCGACGTGATCCTCTTCTCGGGCGACGCCTACATCGACCACCCGGCATTCGGGGCGGCCGTCGTGGGACGCCTGCTCGAAGCCGAGGGCTACCGCGTGGCGATCGTCCCCCAGCCCAACTGGCGCGACGACCTGCGCGACTTCACGAAACTGGGCGCTCCGCGCCTCTTTTTCGGCGTCTCCGGCGGGTCGATGGACTCGATGGTCAACCATTACACCGCCAATCTCCGCCTGCGCCACGACGACGCCTACACGCCCGGCGGCAAGGCGGGATTCCGCCCCGACTACGCCGTGACGGTCTACTCGCAAATCCTCAAACGCCTCTATCCGCACACCCCGGTGGTCATCGGGGGCATCGAAGCCTCGCTGCGCCGCCTGACCCACTACGACTACTGGAGCGACCGGCTGAAGCCCTCCGTCCTGGCCGAATCGGGCGCCGACCTCTTGATCTACGGCATGGGCGAGCGGGTCGTGCAGCAGGTGGCCCGGGCGATGCGCAACGGCTACAACGCCAAACTGCTGCGCAAGATCCGCCAGGTGGCGTTCCTCTCCGACGAAAGCCACGTCTCACGGCTCGACCCCGCCGCGACGATCCGCCTCCACAGCTACGAGGAGTGCGTCGGCGACAAGGCCGCCTTCGGGGAGAATTTCACCGTCATCGAGACCCAGAGCAACCTGATGGAACCCACGGCGACGCTCGTCGAGGCCGTCGGCGACCGCTACGTGGTCGTGACGCCCGCCAACACGACGCTCACCACCGAGGAGCTGGACCACTCGTTCGACCTCCCCTACGAACGCGCCCCGCATCCGCGTTACGCAGGCAAGGGGGACATCCCGGCCTGGGAGATGATCCGCAACTCGGTCAATATCCACCGCGGCTGTTTCGGAGGCTGCTCGTTCTGCACCATTTCGGCCCACCAGGGCAAGTTCATCAACTCGCGCAGCGAGCGGTCGATCCTCGCCGAGGTGGAGCGCATCGCGAAATCGCCCGGTTTCAAGGGCTATCTCTCGGATGTCGGAGCCCCATCGGCCAACATGTACCGCATGGGCGGCCGCGACAGGGAGCTGTGCCGCAAATGCCGCCGCGCGTCGTGCCTCCACCCGAAGATGTGCCCCAACCTCGACAACGACCACGGCCCGCTGCTGGCATTATACGCAAAAATCCGCGCCGTCAAGGGCATCAAGAAGGCTTTTATCGGCAGCGGCATCCGCTACGATTTGTTCGACCGCTCGCCCTATCTGGAGACGGTGCTGAAACACCACACCTCGGGACGACTTAAAGTGGCGCCCGAACACACCGAGGATAACGTATTGAAACTGATGCGCAAACCGCCGTTCGCACTCTTCGAACGGCTGACCGCCGACTTCCATCGCATTTGCAGTCAGGAACATCTGCCCTATCAGTTGATCCCTTACTTCATCTCGTCACACCCGGGATGCACCGAGCGGGATATGAAGTCGCTGTCGGAGAAGGTGTTGGGGAAAATGCACTTCAACCTCGAACAGGTGCAGGACCTCACGCCCACGCCGATGACCCTCTCCTCGGTGATGTTCTACACGGGAGAGAACCCCTACACGCACGAGAAAGTCCATGTCGCCCGGTCGCAGGACGAGAAGCGGCGGCAAAAGGCGTATTTCTTCGACGGAAAACCCGCCGCCGGAAAAGGACGCCCGGAGCAGCGAACACCCCGGAAAGACAATCCGGGATTCCGGAAATTCAATAAGAAAGGCTAACGGATTCGTTAGCCTTTCTTATTAATGGCAGTCGCAGCGCAGACTCACTCCCAAAACGGGAATACCAACCACCGCCCCTAAACGCGCTTTCTTAAAGCGCTGGTTTGAGGATGCCGAAGAGCAGGCAGGCGATAAGGAACGTCACCACGATATTGAAGGTCTGCGCCACGAGGAACGACCAGAGGACGTTGCGGTTTTCCTTCGACACGATGTCCTTGAGGCGCGTGTCGAGACCGATGCAGACGAAGGCCAGCGAGAAAAAGACCGTCGAAAACATCTTCGCCACACCCGGTTCGATCAGCTTGCCCTTGGCATTGAGCGTAAAGAGGCCGTTCGACTGGCAGAGGCTGAAGACGAGCGACGCGGCGACGAATCCGAGAATGAATTTGGGGAACTTCTCCCACACGATGCCCAGCGAGGGAGTCTGCCCGCCCTTCTCGCCGCGGGTCGAAAGGTAAAGCGCAATGAAAAACGCCACCACGCCGATCAGCACATTCTGCGCCGCCTTGATGATCACGGCGTGCTGGTTGGCGACCTCGCCGACGATCATGCTCGACGCGGCGACGCCCGAGGTGGTGTCGATCGTGCCGCCGATCCACGCCCCGGCGACCTCCTCGGCCACTTCGGGAGCGAACAGGTGCGGCAGGATCAGGCCGGCCAGCCACGGCATGAGGTAGATCATCGGCACGACGACAATCAGCACCAGCGAAACGATATACGAAAGTTTGCGGTCGTCGCCGCCCACCACACGCGCCGCGGTGATCGAAGCCGAGACACCGCAGATCGAGAGTCCGCTCGAAAGGATCATCGCCGAACGCTCGTCGACCTTCATGCGGCGCGAGAACCAGAAGGCGAAGAACCACACGACGGCCACCACGAGGCAGGCCTGCACGAGTCCGAAGACCCCCGATTTCATCACGTCGCTGAAAAGGATCGTGGCGCCGAGGCACACCACGCCGATCTTGATGAAGAACTCGCCCTGAATGGCGGGCTTCATCCACGCGGGGACGCGCCACACATTGCGGATCACCAGGCCGAACAGCACCGAGAAGAAGACCGACTCGAAACCGTAGTAGGAGACGGCCGGGATTTTGGCCACGACCTGCGCCAGCAGCGAGACGGCGAAGACCACGACCAGCGACGGCAGCAACCCCTTGAGGGGACGCCGCAGCAGCAGGCAGCCGACGTAGAGCACCCCCAGCACGATGGCGAACAGCAGGCCGATGTTATACCACGCCACTTCGCCCACGAGGGTCGCGGGCACGCTCGGCAGGTCGGCGGGAATGAGCGCCGCAAGCAGCAGCAGCGGGATCGAGACCCAGACCACCACCCAGTCCTCGACACGGAGTTTTTCGAAAAAGTTTTTCATGGCAATTCAATTAAAAAATTCCGGAGAGCATCAGCGACACCACATTGCGGTTGGCGGCGGCGCGGGACGCATAATCTTCGTAGGTGTAGTTGAGCTGGCAGCGCAGGTATTTCACGGGCTGCCACACGACGCCCGCCGTGTAGTTGGTCTGGCGCGAGGCGCTCTCCGAGGAGTTTTCGAGGAACGTATCGTAGCGCACCACGGACATCAGCGCCGGTGCCACGCGCCACCCGCCGACGGCGTACCAGCCGTCGCTGTCGAGTTCGCCGCCCGCGGGAAGCCCCGTCGTGCCGCAGATCCACTCGGCGCGCACGACCAACGGCCCCTCGTCGTAGCAGGCGCCCGCACCGTAGCGGACGCGCTTGAGGTAGTCGGCGCCGTACTCGCCCCAGTAGTAGGAACCGGCGATCTGCAATCCCCGGACGGGACGCAGCGTCAGCCGCGCCACAAGGTCCTTCGATTTGTTCCTGTCCTTGACGTTCAGGCCCTCGCCGTTGAACACGCCGAAGTTGTAACCCAGGACGCTGTACCCTTTGCGGTTGAAGAATCCGCCGTAGAGCATGGCGCCCATGTCGCGGCCCGTGGCCGAGAGTCCGCACACGTCGTTGAAACCCATCAGCCGGCGCAGCGGCAGCGGGTATTCGATGAACTCGTACTTAAGGGGCACGTAATCGGTATTCTCGATCGAAAAGGGCAGTTTGTACTCTCCCAGCTGGAAATTCAGCTGCTCGAAAGGCCGGTAACGGATGTAGGCGTCGACGATTTTCGGGCCGCAGAACTCGATCTGCACGCGGTAGTCGAGTTTTTCGGCGATGTCCCCCGCCAAGTTCAGACGCACGCGCTTGATGAAGAAGGTCGAGGAGGTCTCCGACCACTCGTAGCCGGTCTGCACGTAGCCCGAGATTTTGGGCAGACGTGCCAGGATTTTGTCCCATGCCGAGGTCCTGGCTTTCAAGGCTTCGATCCCGGCAGAAAGTTCGGCGGCGGTGGGTTCGCCCGCTGCGGGCGCAGGAACCAGCTCCCCGGCGAATGCCCCGAACGGGAGCAGCGATAACAACAGCAGAAGAATCGGTTTCATAAGCGGCGTTTCTTTTCAGGGTACAAAATTCGGAATTTCGCCGTTGCGGATCAATACGCGAAAATACGTAAAAACCCGTCCGGAAACGTTTTGCATTTCCCGGATTAATCGCTATATTTGCCGGTGCAGCCTGTGAGGACTGCATACATGGGACATAAAAGCGCATCGGCTTTTTTCTTACAAGAGAAACCTGGAAAATTTCTAATGCAGTAAGGAATAAGAGTTGGTGCTCTCGCTGTTTTACGGCGTGGGCATTTTATCTGTATTCTACTGCATGGGCTATCCAGGGCCTCTCTTGTGGATATTGAAAATTGTCCACGTTTTTTACGTGCCTTTGTAAAATTTATCAACCCTTAAAACTTAAATTTTATGAAGCGTATCTTGTTTCTGGCGGCGTTCATGCTGCTGTCGATGGCTGCCTCGGCGCAGGACATCATTGTGAAGAAAAACGGCGAGGAGATCCGTGCGAAGGTGGAAGAGGTCGGCGAACGGTCGATCCGCTACCGCAAATTCACGAACCTAACGGGACCCGTCTATTCGATCTCCCGCAGCGAAGTCTTCGTCATCCGCTACGAATCGGGGGCCAAGGACATAATCACGCCGCTCGACCGGCCTGCCGCAGCCGGAAAGAGACCGGACCCGGGAGCCGCCGTCCCGTCGCAGGCGGCAGTCTCGCGCGCCGCCGCCCAAACGAAAAAGAAGGAACGCGCAAAGTTGTGGGAATGGGGTGTGCGCGCCGATATAGGATTGAGCTTCTGGTCGATGAAGGATGACATCAACGGCATGATCGGATCGCTGTCCTCGGCCCGTCCGGATGCTTTTTCCACGAGCCAAAGCCCGCGCATCGGAGCCGGGCTGTCGGTTTTCGGCGAACGCTATTTCCGGAAGACCGGCGAAGGGCATATCGGGTTCGGACTGGGATACATGCAGACGGGCGGTGCGACCCAGCTCAAGGCGGAAAACCTCTCGGTCACGTTCAAAAACAAATTCGACGCCGTCTTCGCCCATGTTTACTATGGACTGACGCCCGTAAAAAACGGATTTTCCATGCGGATCGGATTCCGGGTTTCCGTGCCGACGGCCATGAAAGTCCGCTTCGAGGCTTCGCCCGAGGTTGCGGAACGATGGCAGCAGGACGAAGATTTACAGGCGTACCCGCTCGATACGTGGCATAAGGTTCCGGGCGACATGGTCAAATCGGCCGTCGTGGCGGCCGTTCTCGAATACGGCTACAAATTCGGCCATTCCGAAATCGGATTGCAATGGCTGCAAAACTTCGTCTCCCCGCACGAGGCGATCGGCAGCAATCCCTGGTCGCTGGGGCTGACCTACGCTTACCGTTTTTAAGCCATGAAAAAAATGCTACTGTTCCTGACAGCCCTTGCGGCATGGCACGGAGTCGCCGCGCAGGATGTGATCCTGTTGCGCAATGCGGATGAGATAAAGACCCGTGTGACGGAAATCACCGAAACGGATGTTCTCTGCAAGATGTGGGACGATCCCGCGAAAATGCTGCGCATTGCGCGGGCCGAGGTATTTTCGATCACCTATGCCAACGGCGAGCGGGAGCTGTTCGCGGAGGAGAAGTCCGCAGCGGCGGACTACCCGTGGCCTGCGGTGACACGCTCCTACCGTCCCGGCGACCTGTTCGACGAGGACGGCGTGCGGGGAGTGGTGATCTCGACGACGGACGAAGGTCGCCACGGGCTGATCCTGTCGCTCGGGCAGGCCAGGCTGGCGTGGGCCGAAACAACGAGGCTGGACAACCTGCGGCTCGGACTTTCCGACCGTGCCGACGGCTGGAACAACCGCCACAGGGTGACGGAGTGGATCGCCGGAACCGAACTGACATGGGCCGATTTCCCGGCTTTCGAATGGTGTGAATCGCAGGGCGAAGGGTGGTATATGCCTGCGGCAGACGAACTGCACGATTTCTGGCGGCTGCTGGACGTCGACATGTCGGGAAAAATAAGTTTCGGCGACTGGAACCGCGCCCGGAAGCGGAATAAGGATTTGATGGAATCCTACGGAGGGGACCCGGGAGGGATGTATTCGCTGCTGATATGGTCCTCGACCGAAGTCTCGGAATCCGCATCGGCGATCTGCGGCAACCGGGATTTTTACAGCCCTGACAAAACGGAGGCTGGATACCCGAAGGCCGGTCAGACATGCGTGCGCGCCGTGCACAAGTTCTGACGCATAAAAACACAGGCTCCTGCGAAAAACAGGAGCCTGTGTTTGAAGAACAATCTTTCCGAGGCGCTACCGCGGCATGGGGAAAGAAAGCGTACGTGCGTCGAGGAAGGCGTCGGGAAAAGGACTCCAGTTCCAGGCCTGCCCGTTCGAAAGGGTGAAGTGCTGCCCCAGACGCAGCGTATTGTTGTCGATGACGGTGACGCGCGAAGGCAGGTTCTCCTTCTGGATAACCACCACCGAGGTCATCGACACCGAGGGTTTGGTCTTCACCGGAGCCATCGTCTTGTAGTCGGGTTTCCACGGCGACATGTGCGCCAGCGAATCGGGAAGCGTGAAGCCCGAAGTACGGGTCGAGTCGCGCCTGAAATCGAATTTCGGCTCCTGGGCCGAGGCGGCGAGCGCTACGGCGAGCGCTGCGGCCGCAAGCAACATCTTTCTCATAATTTTCTTCCCTTTTATCTTAAAACTTAACGTTAAAACACCTCTTTTAGTATGCGCACCGACTGCACGGCACTGATGGCGTCGAGGTGATAGCCGAAATAGGCCAGCATGGCGTTGAGGAACTCCGACCGCCGGTCGCGGTTCAGCCCCACGTCGCCCAGGCGCCGCACGTCGCAGGAGAGCATCCTCTCCAGCAGGCAGGCGCACTCCTGGGTCATCACCCCGGGATGCGCCGGCCGCACGGGCGTATACAGCCCCTCGCGGATGTCGAACCACGCTCCCGGCGTATAGTCGTTGCCGGGACGGAAGCCCAGCAGGCGGCTCAGGTTGGCCAGGAACCAGAGGTGGAAATTCGGAACCCCCTCGTCCATGGCGTCCAGCGCCTCGGCCGAACCCCACACGAAATCGAAAAGCGCTTCGTTCGGCTCGCTCTCCCGGACGAGGCGGTACAAAACCTCGGCCATAAACAGCGCCATGGTCGATTTTCGGACGTCGAACGGAAGACTTTGCAGCACAAAACCCGCACGCACTTCCTTAAAGCGGTCCATCTGCTGCCGCGGGGATTCCAGTCCCTCGAACTCGACGGGGAACATCGGCTGGAACAGCGCCAGTTTCGAACCCCGGCCGTTGCGGCTGCGGACTCCCTGCACCATATAGCTGCGGCGGCCCCCGACGTCGGTCAGCAGGTAGGCGACCATCGACGTGTCGCCGTATTTGAGCGTATGCAGCACGATGCCGCGGCCTTTGTAGGTTTTCAAATCACAGAATTAATCTCTTTTCCTGAACGCTTTCCGGATCGGACCGCTGTTCCCGCGGCGTTCCGCCGCGTTTACAAGTCTGACCCACCCCTAAATCCCCGCCTCGGCGGGGACTTATCGCATGCGACCGGGATTACTTCTTCTTTTTAACACGTATCATCATCCAGCCTTCGCGGGTTTCGGCCGCGACGGTCTCCATGCCCAGTTTCGCAGCGGCTTGGGTGACGGCCGCAGTGTCCGCTTCGAGGAAACCGCTCATCACCAGATCGCCGCCCGGAGCCAGCGCCGCGGCGTAGGCCGGCATGTCGGCCACGAGGATGTTGCGATTGATATTGGCCAGGATGAAGTCGTAACGCCGTCCCGCGATGCGGCCGACGTCGCCCAGCATCGGTTCGACCCGGTCCGCGACACCGTTCATGGCGACATTTTCACGGCAGTTCCCGTCCGCCCAGTCGTCGATGTCCACGGCGTCGACGTGCGCCGCGCCGCATTTGGCGGCGACGATAGCCAGCACGCCCGTGCCGCTGCCCATGTCGAGTCCCGTGCGGCCCGCGACCCCGAGGCCGAGCACCGCACGCGACATGAGCCACGTGGTGGCGTGATGGCCCGTGCCGAACGACATCCGGGGCAGCACGACCACCTCCATCTCCCCCGCAGGGACCGGATCGTGGAACGGGGCGCGGATGCGCAGGCGGCCTTCGACGTCGACCGGCGGGAAATCGCTCTCCCAGGCGGCATTCCAGTTTTGGGTCCGGATGACGGCGTAACGCCCCTCGATCCCGCAGCGCGCCAGCAGGGCGTCGACATCGTCCTTGCAGCCGGAGAGCCGCACGGCCGGAATATAGGCTTTCAGCACGCCGTCTCCGGTCTCGAAGCTCTCGAACGGGAAATCGGCCAGTTCGGCGGTCAGGATTTCAGCCTGCTCGTCGTCGGCGACTGCGATATTGAGGACTGTGTAATCCATATTATGTAAAATTTTTCGTACCTTCGTTCGGACAAAGTTACAATAATCCCGGATTCAGCGGACCAAAAGATGGCAGAAAATACGAAAAAGTGGGACGAAACCGGCCGTCGTTACCGTACCTACATAAAATTGGAAAAGCGGCTCTCGGAAAACACCGTCGAATCGTACATGCGCGACTACAGGCAGTTCGCGCACTTCATCCTGCGCCAGTGGGACGTCGCGCCCCACAAGGTCGAACCGCAGATGGTCGAACGCTACATGGCGTGGCTCTACGAGCGGGGACGCGAGAAGACCTCGCAGGCCCGGGCGCTGAGCGGCATAAAGAGTTTCTTCAACTACCTGATGATCTCGGACAAGATCGAATCGTCGCCCGCGGAGTTCGTCCTGACACCCAAATTCGGCCGCCAGCTGCCCGACGTGCTCATCACCGCGGAGATCGACCGCATCATCGCCGCCGTGGACACCTCGACGGTGAAGGGGCTGCGCGACTGCGCCATGCTCGAAGTGCTCTATTCGTGCGGACTGCGGGTCTCGGAACTCACGTCGCTGCGCATGCAGGACCTCTTTTTCGGGGAGGGATATATCCGCGTGATCGGCAAGGGCGACAAACAGCGGATCGTGCCGGTCAGTTCAACGGCGCGCGAACGCATTCAGCGCTACCTCGAAGAGCGGCGGAGCGCCCGGACGGGCGAGGAGATCGTCTTCCTGAACAACCGCGGGGGACAGCTTACGCGGGTGATGGTCTTCACGATCCTCAAACAGGCGGCCGGACGGGCCGGAATCGAGAAGCGCATCAGTCCCCACACCTTCCGCCACTCGTTCGCGACGCACCTGCTGGAAGGCGGTGCCTCGATCCGCCAGGTACAGGAGATGCTGGGGCACGAAAGCATCCTCACGACCGAAATCTACACCCATCTCGACAGCGAACACCTGCGGCGCACGGTCGAGGAGCATTTGCCCATCTGACAAGAGGTGACTTTTCACGATACCAACCATCCGGGCAGTACGTCATCTCCCTCGCTGAAGGAGAGCCGGGATGGAGTCAGATATTGGCCGCGAACGGTACCGGCAAATCAGGGGAAGCGGTCGGAAACCACACCCACACCCGGAATAACTACAACTTCCGGATCTGCGACTGCGGCGTAAGCCGCAGCGATTCGTAGTCGAGTCCCGAGATGACGACCAGCACTCCGCCGGGCGTCACGGCCTGCGGCAGCAGTTCGGAAAGCGGCAGCGCGGCGACGCGCATGCCGTCGAACGCGGCGCGGTAGTCGGCCGGGAAATCCGGGACCAGCAGCCCCGCATAGAACTCCGTGGCGGCGAGACGGTCCGGATCGGGACAACTCCCCGCGGTGAGCACGCGCCCGTCCGCCCCGAGGGTCAGGAGCGGATGCCGGACGAGGCCCTGCGGGGTCCACAGCAGGTTAGAGGCTATCCTTCGGGATGGCTGCGGCACGGAGGAAGTCATCGGCGAAAATCCGGATGTCGAGTTGCTGTTCGTAGAGTTTTTCGACGGCCGTGCGGGTCGGAGGAATGTACTCCACCTTGAGGTCGGTGACCGTCACCGACGGCCGCTCGGGCCTGGCGTTGAAGGTCAGGAAGTCGATGCGCAGGCAACGGTGCGTTGTGTCGGTCGTAAACCGGCGCGAAAAGGTCTCCTCGCGGTTGCGCCGCAAGGTCGTGGTGTAGACGTTGGTGCGCGAGCTGTCGCGCCGTTCGAGCCACACGGAGCCTTTCAGCCCCCGCTGGTTGCGGTCGAGCGAATCGACGAGGTATTTGAGCGAAAGGCTGTATTCGCCCGGCTCGACGTCGAGCGTAAAGCTCAAACGGGCCGTGTCGCGCAGCGACCCGACGCGGATGAGCGAGTCGGCGAGCACCGTGCGCGTGAAGGTGCGGCGGGCGACGTTGTCGATCGTGTCGAGCACGGCGACCTCCTGGTTATAGATTTTCCCCTCCCGTTCGAGCATTTCGATGGCCCGCTCGACCACGTCGCCCAAACGGGCGCTCTTGCGCTTCGAGAAGTTGCCGATGGTGTAGTGCACATCGTCGGTCGTGTAGCCGTAGCGGGCGAAGATCGGCTCGTAGATGCGCAGCGAATCGGTCTTCACGCCCTCGCTGCCGATGTAGGCGTTGGTGAGGAACGCATCGTGGAAAATCTGCGCCAGCTTGTCGTCGGGGATGATCTTGTGGCGGGCGCAGGCGGCCAGCAGCAGCACGAGGGCCGCGGAAGCCGTTATGCGGAGGAATCGTTTCATAATCGGGTGTCGGTTTTAATCATACTGCGGACGGTGATGTTCGAAAGGACGGCGGCCACGGCGGCGAACGACGCGGCGACGACCGCCAGGTCGGCCGGTCGGAATTCGACGGGATAGCTCTTCGTGAGGAAGGTCTCGGCCGGAATCTCGATCAGCCCGAAATACTGCTGCGCGAGGGTCGCGGCAACGCCCAGCGCCATGCCGGCGACAGCGCCCAGACCGCATATCAGAAACCCTTCGGTGCGGAACACGGCGCGGACGAGGCCCGTGTCGGCCCCCAGGGCGCGGAGCGTGGAAATGTCGTCCCGTTTTTCGACGATCAGCATGGCCAGCGCCCCCACCACCGAGAACGAAGCGATGACGAGCACCAGCAGGGCGATGAAAAAGATGCCCCACTTCTCGTAGGTCATGATGCGGTAGAACGAAGCGCGCAGTTCGTCGCGCGTGCGGACGCGGAATCCGTCGCCCGCAGCCTCCGCAACGGCCTTGCGGACCGCCGCGGCATCGGCTCCGGGAGCGAGGCGCACGACGAGCGCCGAGGCGCGGCCCGCATAGCCGAACAGCTCCTGCGCAAGCCGCAGCGAGGCGAGCACGTAGGTGCGTTCGGTTTCGAGGTCGAGGGTATAGACGCCGCCTACGGGTTCCGTGCGGCGCGTGTAGTTTTCGAGCGGCAGCAGCGAGGAGAACGATCCCCGCCGCACGGCGTAGAGCGTGACGTCGGCATCGGCCAGCGAGCGGATACCCAGCATCCACGCCATCGACTGCCCGACGACCAGCCGTTCCAGATCGCCCAGCCGCACGCGCCACTCCCCGGCGGAAACGGCATCGCCAAGCTGAAAGACAGCCCCGTAGGCGTCGTCGACGCCCCGGATCGTGGCGGTGGCCTGGCGCCCTCCGTGTTCGAGCAGGGCGCTCTGCTCCAGGGTGAACGACAGCGCGCCGACTCCCGGGATACGTGCCAGGGCCGCGGTGTCGAGGTCCCGCTGCGCAAAGGTCTGCCCCTGCCGCGGAGAGACGGTCAGATCGGCGTCGAAAGCCGAATACATCGACTTGACGAGCGACTCGAAACCGTTGAAGACCGACAGCAGGATGATCATCGCCGCGACGGGCATCGCCACGGCCGCAACGCTCAATCCCGAGATCAGGTTGACCACCGACCGGGACTGGGACGAAAAGAGGTAGCGACGGGCGAAGAGCTGCGGCAGCATGGCGGGCGACGGATTAGAGCGTAAATCCCGAAGCCCCCGCCTCGGCAGAGGTTCGGGGGCGGATCGGACTTGCAAACGACGCCGCAGGCAGCGGGAACAACCGACAGAAGCGCATAATTGTCAATCTTCTTTCAGCGCCTGCTCTATATGCTCGATGTATTCGAGCGAATCGTCGAGGAGGAACTGGATTTCGGGGACGTTTTTCAGCTGGTTGCGGATCCGCTGGCCCAGGGCGCGGCGGATGAACCAGTTCTGGTGTTCGAGCCGCTTCATCACCTCGCCGCTCTGCCCGAAGGGGAAGATGCTGACGTAGATTTTGGCGTAGCTGAAATCGGGGGATATGCGTACGGCGGTGACCGTTACGAGCGAACCGCGCACGATCGGGGCGCCTTCCTTCTGGAAGATTTCGGCAACATCCTTCTGGATCTGCTTGGCGATTTTCTGCTGACGGGTAGTTTCCATAACTTGTAGTTTTTTACAACCCGAACTTGAAGACCTCGCGGTTCTTCTCCTTCTTGGGTCTTGGTTTCCAGGTCTCGAAGCCCTGTTTGTTGAAGCGGTAGTTCAGCCCCACGGAGATCATGAGATTGTCGAGCGGCGAACGCAGCGGAGTGGCCCAGAAGGGATTTTCCGCACCGTCGCTGTTGTTGTCGTAGTATTTGTTGCGGTTGCGGACGATGTCCGAATAACCGAACGAGTAGCGCACGCGGAAATTCAGTTCGAAACGGCGGATCAGGAAGGCGATGCCGCCGCCGCCCGCCAGTCCGTAGCCCCAGCGGTTGTCGCGCGCGAGTTTGAAGGGATAGTCGCCCTTCCAGTCGGCGGAGCCGTTGGCCCGGGCCTGCTCGTTCTCGTAGGTGGACGAGATGTTGTAGGAGAAGGTCGCGGCCGCTTCGAGGTAGATGCGGACGTGGTTGCGCAGCATGTAGAAGTGCGGCTGCCAGACGATCGGCAGCACGACGGAATTGATGTGCCGCGTATAGTAGAGGTAATCCTTCTTCTCCTCGACCTGCGCGGCGTTGGTCGCAAAAGAGAAGCCCTGCTGCTGGAACTCCAGGTCGATGCCGAAGCCACCCACGAAGCGTTGCTTGCCGTAGTAGCGCCACGAAAGGCCGCCGCTGTAAAGTCCCCAGATCGCCCGCATCTCCTGCTGGGGCTGAAAGCGGCCGTTACCCATGCCGTAGCCCACCGTGAAGCCGAGCGTATGCTGCGCCGAAGCCCCCTGCCATGCGGCGAGGGCCGCAAGGGCGAAGAGCACCGTCCGGATATGTCGTTTCATCGTCATCTTACCTGAAATTATTGAACATCCCGCCCGCAGCGTTGAAGTTGCTGTTATTGTCATTCTGCTGCCGGTTGCGGTCCTGATCCCGTTTCGGACCCTCCTTGGCCCGCTTCTCCGCCTCGCGGCGCAGGCGCTGCGATTCGCGCTCGTCCAGCAGACGCGAAAGCGACTGCATCGTGACCGGTGCGAAGATACGGTTCATATCCATCGAGAATTCGATCTCCCAGTTGGTCTTCGTGGCGAAAGTGTCCTCGCCCTGGTCGTTGGCATAGATCTCGGCCCGCTCGGGCTGGAGGCGTTCGACCACATTGCCCGAATCCCACTTGCCGTTGCCGTTCCTGTCTTCGATAACACGAAACTTGATCTCGCCCGCGGGAACGTAGTTGAACCGAACATCGCCGGTCACCACGTCGCGCTTCTCCTGCTTGAGCGCGTTGTTGCCGTCGAGCAGCTGGACGATGTATTTCGTGCCGTCGTCACGCCCGCGGACGTGGATGAGCACCGTGGCGAACTTCTCGGGATCGAGAACCGTGTACTTGCCGATGATCGAGTCGTTGGAGAGACCCGCGACGTCGGTGATGGCGCCCTCGGGGATGGTCAGCGTATACTGTCCGCCCAGCTTCCACGGAGCACGGACCTGCCAGCGGCGCAGCATCCCCGTATCGCGCACCATGCGCACGGGAATGTCCTCGATCGAGTTGTCCTCGAGCACGCGCGTCAGCAGCAGTTTGGCCGAATCGAGTTTCACGAGCGGATAGTCGAAATCGACCGTCAGGTGATTCTCGGGGTTGATCTCGCCCGAAGTGGGCATCTTGAAGGCGAAGGGGTTCTCCTTTTCAGGCTCCTCCCACTCCTCACCCGCGGCCTCGGCCTTGCGGCGTTCGCGTTCGAGTTTCTCGCGTTCGCGCTCCTGCTCCTTGGTCTCGATCAGCCTCCAGGAGAGTTTCAGCGGCTCGGTGACCTCCTGCAACCGGTTGACGGTGTCGTGCTTGAAATAGGAAATCTCGCCCTTGATCGTGTCGGGAAGCGCCGACGAGGGAACGTTGAACCACAAGGCGATCGTATCGCGGCCCACGGTCTGCGGATCGATGATCACCCGGTCGGCCGGGATGCTGTCGAAACGGAGCCGGGTGATCTTCGGATGCGCCGACGCAAAATAGAGCATCGCCTTGTGCTGCTGGGGCCGTTCGGTCTGCGAAAGCACCTGGCGGCGGAACGCTTTGTCGGTGAACATACGGAAGTAGAGCTGCGGTTCGGCCGTCACGTACTGGCGGATCGAGTCGTACCACATGCCGAAATCGGGCATCTCGGCGGGGTTATAGGTCCCTTCGAGGAAACCCACCTGGTCGCTGCCCGGCTCGTACATCTGATTGTCGTTCTTATCCTGGACGGCATAGACGCGGTAGGGGATCGGCTTGAGGTTCTGGGCGATGAAGATACCGTTGTTCTCGGCACGGGCGATCGCCGCGGGTTTGTACTTGAAGATCGTGGAGTCGTATCCGGCGACGTGCTCGACCGAGTCGGCCGGGAAGAACCAGATGAAGGTCTTCGACACGGAGTCGGCCTTGTAACTGTCGGCCGTATAGCCCGAAAGGACCATCGAGTCGATCTCGGGACCCGTCGAGAAGACGTAGCGCATCGAATAGAGCGGGTTGCCCTCGTTGTTGTCGCGGATGGCGCTGCCGAAATTGAGCGCATAGGTCGTATTCGGAGCCAGCGTGTCGCGCAGCTGCACGACGATGCCCCGGCCGCGCAGGGTGATGAGCGGCTTTTTCTTCATCGCCGGCGAGGTGAAGAACTCCTTCTGCTGGTCCTTGAGCTGCACGAACTCGTCGAACTCGATGTAGATTTTCCCGTGGCCGACCGTCGGGCGGTCGGTCGCGAAGTTGTCGGGCGTCATGTTCACGATGACGGGAGGCAGCGAGTCGCGGGGACCTCCCGTGGGGGTCATCATGCTCGCACAGCGGCTCATGAGGGCCGAAGCGAAGAGCAGCGCCACCGCAAGGCGCAGCACGTTAAGCATATGTCGCGGAGTGTTCATCGGCGTCGGGATTGTGTTTGGGGGTTCGTTTCAGGAGCGCGCGACGCATCGACGAAGCGCCAGCCGTCCTCGACGTAAATCCACGTCGCGTGCCACGGACGGAAGACCACCGGCAGGGTCACGGCCTCGCCTTCGAGGTCGACGACCTGTTTCGAGTAGGCGTAGAGGCGGTTGGTGCGGTCGACCACGACCACCATCAGGGTCGCGGAGCTGACCTCCATCTTGTAAAGCCCGGTCGCCTTGTCCTCGTAGGCCGAGAACGGCGTGGCGGGCGGGGTGACGCCGGCAGTTTTCGCCGTGAGTTTGCCCGACACGGCATCGTCGTACGAGGCGATGTAGAACGCCGTGGTGTCGGCGGCGTAGGCATAGGCCTTCACGCTGGCGATCTCCGAGGTCTCGCCGCCCTCGGCAAGCTGGACCGAGGGATCGATGAAACAGTCGAGGTAGACGGGAGGCGCATAGAACTCGTTGTAGAAACTCCAGTTGCCCTCCTTGTAGGAAAAACCCTTCCAGGGTTTGAAAATCAGCGACACATAGAGGTTCGGGAGGTTCTCGCCCAGCTCCTGCTGCGTATAGGCATAGACTCTGTTTAACGGGTCGACAGCCACGACCATCTGCGTCTCGGCCGAAAGCGGCATCTGCACCCACCCCACGGTACCCTCCCGCACGCAGGGTTCAGCCGTGGCGGCCGGGGAGGCGATCCGGTCCGAAAGGTCGTCTTTCCGCGCAATGACCCCGTTGAGCGCATCCTCGTAGGAAGCCACGGTGTAAAAGACCGTATCGGCGTCGAAAGCATAGGCTTTCAGCCCTTCGAACGGCTCGATCGGATCGACCGTCTGTGCCTGCGCAAGGGGTTTGAGGACGTAATTCGTCTTGTACGATACGTCCTTGAAGCACCCCGCGAACAGCGCGGCTGCCGCCAAAAGCGGTAATATTCGTTTTGCCTTCATACCCGTTCTATTTGTTTCGGAGCGCGTCGAGCATCTCCCCGACGGTCGCTCCCGTCAAGGGATGCCGCCGCTGGCGCATGATCTCGCAGAGCGGCGTCAGCGCGAATTCCCGTTCGGCGAGCAGCGGATGGGGAACCGTGAGACGTTCGTCGCCGATCACTTCGTCGTCGTAGAAAATGATGTCTATGTCGATCGGCCGCGAACAGTAAACAGTTCCCGAAGAGGCCTTCTCGACCGCCTCGGCGGCACGGTTGCGGCCCAGTTCCCGCTCGATCTGCTGGCAGGCGTCGAGCACCTCGTGCGGCGTGAGGTCGGTGGAGACCTCCAGCGCCTGGTTCGAAAAACGCTCTGCGGCCGGGAATCCCCACGGTTCGCTTTCATAACGGTGCGAGCAACGCAGCACGGCCCCCACACGGGAGTTGACGAGCTGCTGCGCCGTTTGCAGGGTCCGTTTCACATCGCCCTGGTTACCGCCTAAAAGAAGTGCCACACGTGCCATAATCCAATGTTTCAGGTTCTTAAAATTTCATACCGCATTCCGTCAGCGACGATCTGCCGTCTGTCCGGATTTATCCGGTCCCAAAAAACGTATGCGGTTCTCAAAGTTACAAATGTTTTATCATCTTGCTCACCGAGAGGGCAAAATGGGTAAATACGATCGTCGGATTGCCGTTCTGCGCAATCTGCGCGGCGGCGCTCTCGATCTCGGCGATCAGCGGCTCGATATTCCGCGGGCCGACGAAAGGGGCGAATTTCGAACAGAAAGCCAGCTCCTCGCCCCACAGGTAGCTGACCTCGCGGATACCGGCATGGAGCATGAAGCTCTCGCGCAAAAGCCGCGCCGCATCGCGCAAAAACGCCCGCTGCTGCTCGCGGGTGAGCTGCGCGGCATCCTCGGCCCAGGCGACCAGTTCGAGGTGCTTGTCGTTGTAGCTCAAACGCATGAGACTGCAGAAAAGGTCGAAATGCTCCTTGCGCAGCGCATCGCTCTCGCCCGCCACCAGGTGGCCCAGTTCCAGCAAATCGCCGGCCGCCAGACGCGCCATGTTGCGGGCCTGCAGCGGATCGGCCACACCCCGCTGCTGCGCCACCCGCTCCAGCACGTCGGGCGAAATACGCGGCACGGCCACCTCCTGCGTACGCGAAACGATCGTCGGCAGCAGGCGGTCGGGATGCTCGGAGACCAGGATGAAAAGCGTGCGGTCCCACGGCTCCTCCAGAATCTTGAGAATCTTGTTCGCGGCCTCCTCGTTCATCGCCTCCGGAAGCCAGATCAGCATGGTCTTGTAGTCGGCCTCGAAACTCTTGAACGACAGCTTGCGGATGATCTCGTCGGCCTCGCGGGCCGCGATCATGCCCTTGAGCGTCTTGCCCAGGTCGAGACGGTCGTACCAGTCCTGCGGCGAGAAGTAGCCGCCGCGCTCGGCGAACAGCGTGCGGAACTGCGGCAGGAACTCGTCGCTGCGCATCGCCTCGCCCGACTTCTTGCCCTGTTTGTTGACCGGGAAAACCAGATGCAGGTCGGGGTGCGCCAGCGCCGCGATCTGCCGGCAGTCGGGGCATTCGCCGCACGAGTCGCCGTCGCGGCGGTGACGACAGCAGAGGTACTGGACATAGGCCACGGCCACGGCCAGCGCCCCGGAACCCGCCTTGCCCGTGAAGAGCTGGGCATGGCTCACGCGCCCGGCATCGACCGACTGCGTCAGATGCCGTTTCAAATCCTCCTGTCCTGTAATGTCCGCAAAACGCATTTTACTCCTTATTTTTCATCCGCCGGAAGGTCTGCACCCCGGCAATCGTCAGCAAACCCGCGAAAACCAGTGCGAGGATCACGGTCCGCGCCGTGCCGCGCTCCAGCTGGAGCGCCCCGACCCCGCAGAGGAAAAGCGCGAAACTGGCACCCATCACCACGATTTTTCCGGTCGTCTTCTTCATCGCCAATTTATTTTTGAACCGCTTCGGCCCGGATGATCCGCACGTCCTCCAGCGGCCGGTCGGCCGAATCGGTCGCCACGCCCTGAATGGACTCCACGATCTCCAGGCCCTCGGTCACACGGCCGAAGACGGTATACTGTCCGTCGAGAAACGGCGTGCCGCCGGTGGTTTCATAGATCGTCCGCAAGGAGTCGGGGATCACGACCTCTCCGTTCGTCGCAGCGGTCACGCTCTGCTGAATCCGGTCGAGCGTCGCGCCGTCGAAGGGCTTGCCCCAGACGATGTAGAACTGACTGCCGGAGGATTTCCGTTCGGGATTCACCTCGTCGGAAGTCCGGGCCGCGGCCAGCGCACCGCGCGTATGCGCCAGCGCCGGATAGACGATCTCGGCGGGAATCAGGTAGCCCGCATCGGCCTCGCCCAGCATCGTGCCCGCCGGGGCGCGCCGCGAGGCGGGATCGCCCGCCTGGATCATGAAATCGGCGATCACGCGGTGGAACAGCACCGAATCGAAAAAGCCTTCGCGGGTCAGTTTCAGGAAATTGTCCCGGTGAAGAGGCGTCCGCCCGTCGAGTTCGATGCGGATGTCGCCCGCCGTGGTATGCAGCAGCACCTCGGCCGAGCCTTCCGGACGGGGTCGACCGCAGGCGGCGAGGAGCAGGACGGCCGAAGCCGCGGCTGCGATTCTGGGGAAAAGTCGTTTCTGCATGCTCCGATTCATTTTTACCTGTGCAGGAATGCGCGCAACATCGCCCCCAGGTCGATCCGCTCGCGGCGGACGAGGTAGGCGGCATACAGCGCAAACAACACTATATTAAACGCATAGCTTACAAACATATTGTCCGTGGAGGCGGTCAAGGCCTCGCAGGCGGCGAAAACCGCGAGCGCCGCGGCGACGTATTCGCCGATGCGCCGCCAGTCGTAGGGCGTCGGATAACAGCGGCGGTTGAGCCACCAGCTGACGGCGACCATCACCGTTTCGCTCGCCAGGCGCGCCCACGCGGCCCCGTAGTAACCCCACAGCGGAATGAGCCAGAAGCCGAAAGCGACGATGGCCGCGAGTCCCGCACCCGTGACGACGATGGCCAGCGAAGTACGCTCCTCGCGCTTGTACCAGAACGAGAGGTTGAGCCACACGCCCGTCAGCACATTGGCCCCCAGCACCACCGGAAGGATAAAAATACCCTCGCGGAAACTACGCCCCACGATCAGCGCGAAAACGTCGCGGAAAAGCGCGATGCCGAGGAAAATCAGCATCGAGGCCATGACGTAGTATTTCAGCGCCGCGGCGTTCATCTCGACGAAGTCCGACTTTTTGAAGTTCGAGAGGAAGAACGGCTCGGCGGCGAGGCGGTACATCTGGTAGAAGAGCATCATCACCACGGCGATCTTCGTGATGGCCCCGTAGATGCCCAGCTGGGCCATGGCGCCCTCGGGAACGAGGTACTTGATCAGCTGACGATCGATAAATTCGTTGGCCGTGCCGGCAAGCCCGCCCACCAGCAGCGGCAGCGAGTAGGCGAAGACCGCGGCGAGCAACGTCCAGTCGATCTTCGGAACGGTACGGTCGGCAGTCGCGAGGATCGCCAGCCACGTCACGACACTCGCAATGAGGTTGGCGACGAAGACCCACCCCACGCCGAAGTCGGTGGCGAACAGCCCCGCGGCGCCGAACCCGAAGGCCAGCACCACGTTCAGAACGACGTTCATGGCTTTCAGTCCCACGAACGTCATGGCCCTGCCCTGCTCGCGCAGCCGCGAGAAGGGGATGCAGGACCAGACGTCGAAAAGGATGATCAGGCCGACCCAGACGACATATTCGGGATGTGCGGCATATGCCTCGCCCATCATGCGGGCAATGCCGTCGCGGAAAAAAGCCGTCGCCAGGAAGAACACCGCCGCGGCGAGCGACGTGACGCCCCACGTCGTGGCGAAAAGCCGGCGTTTGGCGCTTTTCACATCCCCGCCCGCCTCCTCGGCTTTGGCCGAAAAGCGGAAATAGCTCGATTCCATGCCCATCGTCAGCAGCGTGAGCGCCAGCGGGATAAGGGCGTAGATGTCGGTGACGACGCCGTAGGTCTCCTGCCCGAACACACGCGTGTAGTAAGGCGTGAGCAGGTAGCTCAAGAACCTTACGACGATGGTGCTGATACCGTAGACGGCAGTTTGTTTGGCCAGTTTTTCGAGCATGACGGAGGCTTATAGCCCGGCAAAGATACAAATTTTAGCCGGAAACCCCGCATTGTTTCTTCTTCTTTCAAAGAAAGAAGAGAAAGGCGGCTGCGCCTTTTTCGTCGGGCGGGAAGGAAACCGCGCCTCTTCCGGAACGCCTTACCGCGACGCGGCGAGCGACGAAGGCGTGACGCCCTGCGAGTCGCGCGCCCAGTCGCCGCGGGCGCGGAGCACCTGCTCGACGATGTCGCGCACGGCCCCTTCGCCGCCCCGGAACTCCGAGACGTAACGCGACGCCTCGATCACCTCCGACGCGGCGTCCGCCGGACAGACCGGAAGGCCCACTTCGCGCATGCAATCCAGGTCGGGGATGTCGTCGCCCATGTAGATCACGTTGGCCGGATCGAGTCCCTGGCCCGCCATGTATTCGCGGATGGCCGTAATCTTGTCCATGCAGTCGACGTAGAAATGGTCGATGCCGAGCATCCGAAGGCGGTTTTCGAGCGTTCGCCCCCGGCCGCCGGTGATGATGCAGACCTTGTAGCCGATCTTGATCGCGTAGGCCAGCGCGTAGCCGTCCTTGGCGTTGTAGCGGCGGATGAAGTCGCCGTCGGGCGTGGGGATGATGCCACCGTCGGTCATCACGCCGTCGACGTCGAAGACGAAGGCTTCGCAGCGCGCTATATCTTCTTTGAAGTTTCCCATATGCTTTGACTTATCGTTGAATAGATGTTTTTCAGTCGGAGGTCGAAGGCCAGCAGGTCGCCGTGGCGGGCCTTCGTGGCGAAATCGTTGCGCACGGCGGGGCCCGTCTGCACGTCGAGCGGCGAACGGGCGTCGCAGGCCTTGGCCGCGGTTTCGGCGATCAGCGGTTTCAGCACGTCGAAATCCAGTCCCGCACCACGGACGATGCGCTCGCCCACAGCGTACATGTGGTTGGCGAAGTTGCAGGCGAAAACCGCCGCCAGATGCACCTTGCAGCGCTGTGCGGAGGAGGCCCAGATGACCGTCCCGGAGAGTTTCCGGGCGAACGCCTCCAGTTCCGGACGCAATTCGGGCGACGGCGCTTCGAGAAATACGGGGATCACGGAAAAGTCCGCCTCGCGCCCTTTCGTGAAGGTCTGCATCGGGTAGAAAACGGCACGCCGGGCGAACCGCGCGGGGATGGCCGTGACCGGCACGCTCCCGGCAGTGTGGGCCACGGCGGCGCTTTCGGGAATCGGAAGCGTCGCGGCAACCTGCTCCACGGCCTTGTCGCTCACGGCGATGAGGTAGATGTCGGCATCCTGACGGAGCATTTCGGAGTGCGTCGCCCAGTCGGTCGCGGCCAGCTCCGCGACGACGCGCGCCCGCTCGGGATTGCGGGCGAAAATCTGCACGAGTTCCAGATCGCTCTTGGCGACGGCGCGGGCCAGCGCTTCCGCAAGGTTCCCGCTGCCGATGATGACGACGCGTTTCATAGGCTCTTTCCGTTTGGGTTTTACAGCAGGTCCACAAGCCGCACGTTGTCCTGCGACTTGCGGGCCGACTCTTTCAGCATCTCCAGTTCGCGGTCGATACGCGCCAGTTCGGGCGTCTGTCCGAGGTCAAAAGTGGTCTGTCCCGACCGTTCGACCGCCTCCAGCACGCCGTAGACGGTCATCGACGCGATGTCGTGCGCCGGGGTGAAGGCCACTTCCCGCTCGCCGTCGCCGCTGCGTACGGCGATCAGCTGCCCGGCCTGCACGAGCTGGAACAGCACGTCGTTGACGATGCGCGTGGGCAGGTCGAGGCGTTCGCGGATCTCGTCCGCAGGCAGTGCGCCGCCCTTGTCGCGGAAATTCCGCACAACGGTGAGCATCACCGCAAGCAGCACCTTGCGCCGCTGGTCGTAGCTGATGAGCAGCGACTCGCGCTCTTCGCCGAAACGCGCGATATTCTGATAGGCGAACGACAGCTCGCCGCCGAAAAGGAGAATCTCCCACGAGGTCTGCATCCAGATCAGAAACAGCGGCAGGGCCGCGAAACTGCCGTAGATGGCGTTGTACGAGGTCATCCACCGCTGCACGTAGACGTATCCCCACTGGAAGAGCAGGAAGATCGTCCCGGCGACGATGCCGGCCATCAGGGCGCTGCCGAAGCGCACTCTGGCGTTGGGTATGACGATGTAGAGGAAGGTGAACATCACCCAGATGACGAACATCGAGACGAGGTGCGACAGCAGGTTAAAATACCAGCTGTCGTCGAATCCGAGCAGCTGCTCGGCGTAGTTACCCACGGCGTTGGCCACGATCCAGAGGATCGGGACGATCATCACCACGGCGATGTAGTCGGTCCACTGGCGGGTGATGCTGCGCTCGACCTTGACCTCCCAGATGTTGTTGAAGGCGCTTTCGATCGACCCGAAGACCCGGATCACGGCCCAGAACAGCATCACGAGGGCCACGGCGGCCACCACGCCGCCCTGCGTGCGCGCCAGGGCGTTTTCGGCGAAGTTGACGATGTAGTCGACGATGTCGGGGTTTCGGGGAAAAAGGCCGTAGAGGTTTTCGATCAGTCCGTCGGCCAGCCCGAATCCTTTCACCACGGCGAATACCACCGCGAGAATCGGCACCAGCGACATCAGCGTATAGAAGGTGAGCGCCGCCGAGCGGACGATGGTTCCGTGTTCGAGCAGGCCGCGGGCGGTGTAGAACAGCAGGCGGTATTGCTGCACGAGCCACCGCACGACGGGGTTGCGCCATTCGGTGACGTCGCGCCGGAAAATCGTGTCGGTGAAGTATGTCAGAAATTCGTTGAGTTTCATGAGTCACGGCCTGGCAATCAGGCAAATGTAGCTATTTTAAACGGATAACCCAAAAATCGTTCCCTATTTTCGTGAAGGCCAGCCGCAGGCCGCTCCCGGCATGCAGCCCGAGGCGGCGCATAAGCTCCTCCGCGGCGAGCGGGAAATCGCGCTTGAGCACCTCCGCGCCGCGGCCATTCAGTTCACGCTTCAGCCGTTTGGGGTCGTAGGGTTCGATGCTTTCGACGGCGAAGATCCGCCCCAGCACGCCTTCCGGCTCCTCCGCGGCGAACCCGTACCCGTTGTCGCTCCAGATGTCGGCCTTTCCCGCAAGGTGGAGCCGCGCGAGACGGGCCTTCTGCAACGATACGTCGGGGATCACCAGATAGCCGTAACGCGCCGGGTCGAACGGTCCCGGAGGAGGAGGAGCCTCACCCGGCCGGGCCGAGAAACTCCCGCGCCCGAGGGCCGTGGCGGTGACGAGCGGCCCCGTGCCGTCGTCATAGACCACGACCTCCTTGCATTCGTCCCCGAGCGACAACACCTCTACGCGGCTGCCGGGAAAGAGCCGGAGGGCCTCGCCGACGTCGAACAGCGGGGAGTTCTTGACGCACAGACGCCCCGAAACCTGCGCAAGACGCGGCTTCAGGGCGACGATGTCGGGCGAACAATCCTCCAGCCGCACCAGTTTGCGGCCTTGGGCCGAACGGCGGTCGGGATCGGCGTAAATCCAGTCGAAACGCAGGCCGTCGCGTCGGAGGTACTCCTCGGCGGACATGCAGACGACTTCGACATTCGCAACGCCCATTCTGGAAAAATTCTCCGCGGCGACGCGGGCCAGCACCTCATTGCGTTCGAGCGTCACCACGCGGCGGAAGCGGCGGCTCAAAAAGAGGGCGTCGACACCCAGCCCGCAGGTGAGATCCAGCACCGTATCGCCTTCGAGGAGCTTGCGGGCGGCGCACGCCTCGCTCGACGCCTGCTCGAAAGCCAGCGGCGGCAGGATACACTGCGCCGCGGCATACGAAGGGAGCTTCTGCGCGGCCCGCGCGAGGTATTTGACCTGCGTGGCCACGAGCCGGGCGTAGGGGACAGAGCGGTCCAGAGCCACCTCCAGCGGGTCGCGGCCCCGTGCGGCCGCGATGGCGCGCCGCACTTCGTCCGTGAGCAGGAGGGAATATTCTTCGGGGGTAATCACGTCCGCAAAGGTACGCTTTTTTTCGGTTCGCCGCTCCACGCAGCGAGGGTCGCAAGCGCAAAAACAGCGTAGACCGCCGCTGTCTGCCATCCGCCGAGGGCGTAGTCGGCCGCACCTCCGGGCAGCGAGGCGGTCAGCCGGGCCAGCGCGCTGATTCCTTCGGCGGCGGTTCCCGTGACGAACCCGAACGCCGGGGCGAGCATACCGACCGGAGCCGCCATCCACAACGCGCCGCCGAACACGACGACCCCGGCCAGCGCAATGGCCAGCGGATTGACCGCCAGTCCCGCCAGCGGCACGACGCCAAACGTGTGCGAAACGAGCGGCGCAGTGGCGGCAGTCGCCACAAAGCCGATCAGGTAGGCGTCGACGACGACGTTCACGGCCTTCCACCGGGTCCGGCAGCGGCGGCAGAGCGGCACGCCCCAGGCAAGGATGGCCGCCACGGCGACGAACGACAACTGAAAGCTGATGTCGCCCAGCCAGTTGGGATTCCATACCAGCATCCCGAACCCCGCCGCGGCCAGGGCGTTCAGCCCGGCGTATTCCGACGCCGAGGCCAGAGCCGCCTGCAGAACGGTGCACATCACCGCGGCCCGGACGGCGCTGGGCGGAAACCCCGCCGCCGCGACGAAAAGCCACACGGCAGCGGCTGCCAGCAGGTTTTTCAGCAGGTGTCCCCGCCTGAAAAGCGGCAGCCACCACAGCGCGAGGTTGACCAGCACGAAAACGATCCCCGTGTGAAGACCCGATACGGCCAGCAGGTGCGACAACCCGCTCCGGGAGTACGCCGTGCGGAGGCAGGGCGTGACGCCGCGCCGTTCGCCCGCCGCCATGGCCTCGACGACGGCCGCGGCCCCGGCGCTCATCGGCAGCCGGGAGAGCCTTTCGACCGCCCTGCGGTGCAATCCTGCATGCTGCTGCGGGAGGCGTTCGAGGAGCGTCCGCTCTGTAATCCACAGGGTTCCGGCATAGCCCCGCCGCGCCATCAGCCGGCGGTAGCTTTCCGCACCGCCGCGAAACGGCCGCACCGCGCCCCGGCAGCGGATACGCTCCCCGGCATGCAACTCCGCAAGCGAATCGGCGTAAAGCCGGATACGGGCGTCGGAGGCATGCCAGCGTCCGTCGGCAGGATTGCGCCACGCCGCCACCGACGCATCGGCGACGGCATAGCGGCCCCGGTCGGCCGGAAACCCCTCGACCGTGATTTCGTAGACCGTGTGCACGCCCCGCGGCACGGTGGGCCGGGGCACGCGGAGCTGCGCAGCGGCGAACCCCGCTGTGAGGAGCATCGCCGCCGTGGCGGCCGACGAGCGCAGCGACAGGGCCAGCGCGCCCGTCACGACGAAAGCCCCTGCGAGAAAACACAGGGGCAGTTCGTAACAGCCAGCCAGCGCGATTCCCGCGGCGAAAAACACGAGAATCTTGAGCATCGGCATGCGGTCGAGCCGGTCGGTCAGGCGGGAAATTTTCATCCGGACGGTCTATTGAGCCGTAAAGATAGCAAAATCAGTCGGAAAACAACGCCCAACCGCGCTCGATTTCGCCGCGGTCCGCCGCCGTGCCGTTTTCCACGCGCGAAATAGCCGCGGCCAGGGGGATCATCGTCGCCGGGTCGAGCGTGTCGAGCGGTTCGTCCGGCCCGATGCCCGTGTCGGCAGCCACGGCGCGGATGTAGGCGTCGGTGCGGTTCTCCGAGGGCGGCGCCCAGCGGGAGATCATCCCGCGGATGGTCCGCAGTCCGTGGCGGACCCGATAAGTATGCAACAGCACGAAGACGGCCCGGTAACCCCAGGCCAGCGATTCGAACTGCTTGAACGCCGGGTCCCGGGAGGGCTGCACTTCACCCTTGTAACGCACCTTCGACTGCCGGATATTCCCCGGATTGCGATTGGCCAGCCCCCTACTCATCGCCCGCCTCCTTCCGGATGCGGCGGTGCACGTAGCGGCGCAGCCAGCGGAACAGCGGAGCGTCGGAGAGCTGCGCGGCGTTTTCGAGAAACGACCACAGCTCCACACCGCAGGTGAATCCAGTAAGGAGCCGCGCAAGGTTCAGCCGCATGAAATCCAGCACGCAGCTGTCGATCAGCCACGCCATCGAGATCGCCGTGAGCGCGAGGGCGAGTTTGAGGACCGTGCGCCACGCCTTGCAGCTCTCGAAATACCACGGCCGGCCCTCGCGGCGGGCCGCGGCCCGGTCGGCCGCCACTCCCGAGAGGAAGTCGACGCCGATGAAGACGACGGTCGTGGCCGCCAGCGGCCCGATCGGCGCGAACAGCGCGGCGATCCCCGCCGCCACGCCGCTAACGAATTTGAACAAAGCCTCCATCGGTCGTACAGCGGTTGAAGATATCGTTTTCGGGATCGTATTCCGGAAATTCGTCCCGGTGCGCGCGGAGATGCTCCGCGGCGCGGCGCAGCAGCGTGCGGGCCTGTGCCAGCAGGGCGCGCCGCAGATGCCGGCGGGCCGTGTCCCCGGCCGGCTGGGCATAGGCGGATTTCGGGGCCGTCGTGCCGCACTGCCCGGTGCGGACGTCGAGCCGCGGCTGGAGGACGGCGCGCGTGAAAAGGGCCGCCGGAGCTTCGAGGTATCCGGTCCGGAAATCGGCGCAGGCGCCGCCGAGGAGTTTTTCGTAAAGCGTCAGCCCGATGACCGGAACGAGGTAACGCCGCTCGGCGGCGGCGATGTCGGCCTCCGTGACCGACTCCGGCGGCAGGTATTCCCCCTCGCCGAAGGCAAGCCGCAGGACTTGCAGGGGCGTAATCAGAGTTTTCATTCGATGCTTTTGATATTGTATTTGGTGATTTCGGACAAAAACGCCTGCTGGCGTTCATCCTCCGGGTCGTAGTCGAGTCCGTCGGCCTTGCGGGCCTCCCAAACCTTCATGTAGATGGGTTTCGAGCGGGTCGGCGGGCGGTTGACGATTTGCAGCGACGCCGTGTCCAGCCCCAGCACCGAGGCGATGACGGCACGGATCGGCTCCGTCAGTTCGTCCTGCTCGGCGAGGATCACCGTGTTGAGCGCCACCTCGTATTCGTGGAGGATGCGTTCGGCGCTGAATCCCGCGGCATAGTCCAGTCCGCTCAGCGTCCGGAACCACGAGTGGGCCACGACGATGTCGCCGACGGCCTGTTCGTGCAGCGCCTGCCAGTCGCCCTCGTTCTGCGCGGCGATGGGGATGAAGCGCGAATTGTCATCCTCGCCGCCGTCGCGGATGACGAACATCACCTGCCCGGGGTTCCCGGCGAATTTCTGCTCCGCAAGCCGCACGATGCGTTCGGCCTCGGCCTCGTTGTCCACCGACGAGTCGAGCATCATCACGCCCGACAGCTGGAACGAATTGTCGAGGCGCGAAATGTTCCAGCGGTCGGTCTTCCAGGCGATCGCCGAGACGCTGAACCCCGCGATGTAGGGCGGCACGCCGTAGTGTTCGAACATCGGTTCATAATCCTTGTAATGGACGATCGAGCGCAGCGTGCCGTCCTCCTGCACTTCGAAATCGGGGTAGAGCGGCAGCGTGCGCGCCTCGGCGGGTTTAAACGCCGTCCAGTCGTGGTGCAGCAGGATGTGCTTCGAGTCGCGGGCCACGCGGCAGCGCGAGGCGTCCTGGTGATAGAGCGACAGAAAGGTGTGCCCGGGGTCGGTGACCGCTTCGAGGAACGCGTTGCCGAACAGCGACTTGTCGAAGGCCAGCTTGCCCAGCACCTGGCGGAGGCTCTCGCCCCGGCCGTTGACGCACCGGACGAATGCCGCCAGCTGCGGCTGCTGCGTCTCGTCGCACGTGAATCCCTTGCCGGAGATATAGTCGGCCTTGTCGTTGATGATGCGCCGGTGGGTCGTCGAACGCCGGGCCATCAGCGCCAGCGCCGCCGGGAAGAGGTTGTCGTCGCCCCAGCGCCAGAATTTGTCGCTCTCGACCCGCGACGATCCCAGCGCATAATAGGGGTCCGTGCGGTCGGTGACCCCCACGGCCGTTTTGATTCTTTTCGTTTTGCTCATGGCGTTTTTCGGATTTCAGGGACGCGGCATCCGCGGGGAAGTCCCCCTGCGGATGCGCGTTCCCGGGTTTTTACTGCTTGTACGCAAAGGAGATCAGCGCCTCGTCGAGGACCTGGGTTCCGGCCATGAAGACCGCACGCTGGCGGTTCTCCATCTCGTCGGGGTTGTACCACATGCGCACCTCGTTGCCGGGCATGTCGGCCGTGTTGACGGCCAGTACGAGGTTGCGGCGGTCGGTGAGCATGACGAACGACTGGCGGAAGGAGGTTGCGCCGAGGTAGCTGCCCAGCCTTACGTCCACGACCGGAATGCCGTGGTAGGCCAGCGTCCGGCGGCCGTTCATCGCATCGGCATAGGCCGCGTCGGCGCCCTTCGAATCGAGGTATTTCTCGTAGAGACGATAGATGTCCGACGAAACGAAGTAGGCCAGCCGGTCGTCGGCCTTGAGGCCCGGGATGCGGGGATCGGCCCCGGCCCACAACTTGTCGAACAGCTCGACCGCATAGGCCGGGTCTCCGAGCGCGGCCGCCTGGAAGGAAAAGTTGTAGACGCCGTCGTCGTCGACCAGACCGTTGATACGCTTCAAGAGTCCATCGAAGGTGTTGTAACCCGACAACGCGGCAGTGTCGCCGATCCACATCGTAACGCGGATATTCTCGGCGAGGGCCTGTTTGAAAAGCGCCGTTTCGGCCTGTTCGAGTTCCGTGCCCGAAAGGTCGTCCATGTGGGTGTTGACCAGCGACGAGACCTTTTCGTAGACCATCGAGAAGTAGTTGGCGGCCGAGAATCCCAGTTCGGCCTTCACCCGGTTAAGGTTGACCGTCTTCTCGTACTTGGTCGCCGTTTTGCCCCCGGCCCAGCCTGCGGAGGTGAATTTCTGAAGGATGTTGCGCTGGCCGTCCCAGAGCTGGACGTGCGTGGGCTGGGGCATGTTGTAGAGTACGCGCACGCCGAGGTCCTGCGCCGATTCCCCGGTGAGCATCGGGCGGAAGAAGATGTTTTCGAGGTCGGAACCGGTGTACTGTTTCGAATTTTCGAGATAGGTCATGGTGATGATGTTTTTGAATGGTTATGAATTGGGTTGTTTTGTTTTGCCGTAGAGAGAGGCAATTCCTAATTTTTCATTTTTAAATGCGCATACGCCTTGCGTCTTCGGCATAGGCGCGCTCGTTGGCCGAACGGACGGCATCGCCGCAGGAGGGATCCTCGCGCGGCTGCGTGGAGGTCGGTGCGGCCTGCCGGCGGGCTTCGTCGGCCGCGACGGCCGAACGGCTGTGCAGGGCCTGCACCTCCCCGTCGAAGTGGAGCACGTTGCGGTCGGCGGGAAGTGCCGGGCCGGGCCGCAGGCCGATGTTGGCCAGCAAACGCTCCCAGCCCCGGGCGATATTCCGCACCAGCGAGGGCGCCGACTGCTCCGCGGCTTCGACCACCTTGTCGGCCAGCCCCGCCGCGACGGCCTCCTCGGGTGCGAGCCAACGGCCGTTGCCGTTGTTCTCGGCCATCAGGGCTTCGAACTCCGCGGCCGGACGCCCCGAACGGGACGCGTAGACCGCGGCGATGCGCGCGTCGGTCTGGTGCAGCAGGTCGATCTTACCGGCGATCTCCGCGGCATTGCCCTCGGTCGAGCAGACGGCCGTGTGGATCAGGTAGAGGGCGTTGGCCGACAGGAGGCGGCACCCCTCCGACGCCGCCTGGGCGATGATCGTCGCCGCCGAGGCCGTATAGCCGTAACAGCGGGTCGTGATTTGCGCCGGAAGCTGCCGGAGCGCGTCGTGGATCAGCAGCGCGTCGTTCACGTCGCCGCCCGTCGAACGGATGTTGACCACCACCTCCGGGGCCTCGATCTCCGCAATGCGCCGCAGGGCGTCGCGAAAACGCTCGTAGGTCGCCACCCGGGCGTCAGGCTCTTCGAACTGCCACTCCTCGGGCACGCCGATGGTCCCCTCGATGTCGATCTGGCAGACCCCGGCCGTGTTGTTGATTTGGATTTCCGATTTCATGATTCAATTTTTGGTTTTGTTGTAAAATGCGCCGCGCACCTTTTCATAGGAGCAGCAAAGCTTCTGTGCGGCGGCTTCGAAGGCTTCGCAGCGGGCCATGCCCTGCCGTTCGAGCCGCTCCACCTCGTCGCAGATGGCCCGCTGTTCACAGCCCCGGCGGCTGACCAGCCCCAGTTCGAACAGCCGCAGCACCGCCTGCCGGGCCGTCAGCCCGCGGACTTCGCGAAGCGCCGTTTCGGCCAGTATTTCGTCGTGTCGCGTCATCAGTCTTCCATGAGGCGGTTGAACGTGCAGCGCACCGAGGCTTTCGCGAGGTCGTAGTCGCCGACGGCGTGCAGCGCGGCCCGCACCACGCCCGCCCCGGTGTCGATGCGGAAGACCGAACGGATGTCCGGCGCCCCCGTTCCGGGCGTCAGGAGCGCTTCGAATTCGTGGGGCGCGAGCCGCAGCGAAAGGACGATCCGCTCACGGACGGCCTCCCGGCGCACCTGCCCGTCGTAGAAGCGGTGCAGCCCCTGCTGTCCGTCGCGGTCCTCGAAACAGAGCGTGAACCCTTCCGCAGCGTCGTCCCCCGCGAAATGGAACGCCGCGAGCGGATACTCCGAACGTCCCGAAGGATAGCCCCACCGCTCGTCCCCGGGCAACGGATGCATCCCGGCGTAGCGGACGATGCGGAGCGTGAAGTTGGTCCCGTCCTCCTCCGCGTCGTCGCGGTCGCCGACCTCGGGAATCAGCGCCGACGGCGCATTGAGGTAATGCCCCGCGGCATTCAGCGAGGGGCTGAACAGCGGATTGCGCAGCACCTTTTCGCCCTGCATCGCGGCGCAGGAGTCTGCCGCAAAACTCCACGCTCCGAGCGGAGCCTCCTCCCCGGCGGCATCGAAGCGCGCCACCGCGCCGTCGCCGTCCCGGTACCGCCACGTCCTCACCTCGTGAATCTCCGGGGCGACAGGCCGCCGCTCGACAGGCTGCGAAAAATCCGTCCTGCCGCTCCAGTCCGTCTCCGGCCCCGCACCGAAGAACTCCCCTTCCGGCTCGATCCAGACCCTCCGCGTCGCCTCCTCGGTATAGAACCGCAGGTTGAACAGATGCGCGAGGGCGTCGAGCAGTTCCGACTGCCGGATGCGGTGCTGCGCCACGTCGGCGAATGCGATCCGCGACCCGAATCCCGGAGCCGAGAGGAAGCGCGGCCGCAGCGAGCACTCCTTGTGCAGGGTCAGCGCCATCCCGGGCTCCGCCCCCGCGAAGTAAATCAGGTTGAAATACTTGGGCGATGCGGGCGAAACGCTCTCGGCGGCCGTGCGGAACCGCACCTCGACCATCGTCTGCCCCGTCTCGCCGACGTAGCCGTTGTAGAGCGCCCAGTCGCCGCGGTAGACGACCCACTGCGAACCGCTGCGGACCAGCAGCACGGGATCGGCGACGGTCCCCGAGGCCGGGGTGGTGACCTGCGCCGAACGGGCCGCAAAGTCGGTCCACACCGTGCCGGGTACGCCGTTGCGGGTGTAGGTCAGGCGGTACTGTGCCCCGGCGAGGTGGTCGAAAACCAGCGCGCGATAGGTGAAATTCGGCGCAACGGCGTCGCGAAGATCCCTGTACCGGTTTGCCAGTTCGAACCGGAACTCCGACCCCGGCCCGAGGTAGACCGTGTCGAACCCTTTGAGGCGCGTCCGCGAGACGATGCGGTGGGCGGTGGTGTATTTCAGGCAGTACTCGAACCCGACGCTGATCTCCGCCGGCGGCGTGAAGACGATCTTGCCGTTATCCGTCGAGAAGCAGTTGCCGTTGTTGAAAAGCCCGTCGACCGCCTCGCCGTCGGCGTCGACGCTTTGGGGCGTGGCCGTGTCGACGATGTTGCCCACGGTGTTGGCGATGGCCTTGGGGTTGGCCGAAACCCGCCCCAGTTCGTTCGCCGCCGCCGTCGCCGGAGCCAGTCGCCGCGCCGAGAAACCCATGCGGTTGGCCGCGGCCGTGGTGTCGCGCGAGGAGTAGGCCCCGCTCATGTAGAGCGACCGGAAAAACGCCGATTCGAAGAAACGGCTCTTCACGGCGTAACCCGCTTCCCGAAAAATCTGCCCGACGAGCGTAGCGATGTGCAGAAACGGGTGGTAGTCCTCCACCGAAAGCAGGCGCTCAGCCGGAAGCAGGTCCGAGGAGCTGTTCTGCTGACGGTATTCGTCGCGGTGAATGGGGAAAAACTTCACCGGGGAGTCGTCCGTCCAGCTTTCGACGATCGCCGTCGGTGTCAAGGCACTGTCCCATGCCACCTCCAATCGGGAAAACATGCGGCGGGCGGCATTTTCGGCCCACCCGGCCCCTCCGTCACGGATTTCGAGCGTATACTCCTCCCCCGACACGGCCAGCAGGCGCACCGTTCCGACGATCAGCGCCGAGCCTTCGGCCGACAGCTCCGCCGTGTGGAGCACATCGTTGAACCCGACCGCTGTGTGCGGATCGCAGGCGAACCCCACGAGTGCATCGTTGCGCGGCGTTGCGGGAATCGTGATCTTCAACGACCGCCCTTCGCGGCAGGACTCCGCGGAGGCGAGTTTCACCGCATCGTAGCCGGGAACCGCGACGGGCGCCGTTCCCAGGTCGCAAACCTGTCCGTCGATTTTCAGTTCCATGACACGCAGGATTTACGTTTCGGACGAATGGCGATTTCCAGGCAGCACAGCGTGCCGTGGCGGCGGACCACCGCCTCGTCGGTCACCACGCAGACCGGCGTGTACACATCCCCCTCGGCGATCCACACCTCGGGAGCGGCCGTCAGGTAGGCCAGAGCTTCCAGCACGGCCTGCCCTTCGTAGGCCGATGCGAGCAGCGTTTCGCGGCCGGCGGACGATGCGGCGACCACACGCCCCTCCGGGCCTTCTGCCTCCCGCCGTTCGGCACGGACGGTCACCGTCCTCACCACCGGAAACGTGTAGTGCTCTACCGACCCCGCGCTGCTGCGCCACGCCAGCCGGACCCCGTCGCGCACGGCCGGAATCACCGAATAGTTCACCGCGCCGCACTCCCCGGCATCGACCGTCACACGCTCCGCACCCGGGAAATCGCGCGTGTCGAACCGGAAAAGGTGCAGCCCCGCTTCGCTCACGCGGTAACTCTCGGCCATCGCGGTGTCCCCGGCCTCGGCCGTCACCGTCACGGTGCAGGCCCCGCCAGTCAGCAGCGTCAGTTCGTCGCACGCCCCTTGCGGAATCAGGCGCGCGAGCGGCATCGAGGTTCGCAGACCGGGTGTTCCGGGGGCCTCGCCCGGCAGGAACGTGCGCGCCGGAGCGACCGCCGGAGCCGCCTCACCGTCCGTCTCCGCGGCCTCGACGACGACCGTGACGGTCCGCCCTTCGGCGGGGTAAAACCCGGTCCGGCCCGTTGCGGGCGTGAAATGCAGCCGTCGCCGGAGGTAGGGCGCCGCATCGAACGCGGCTTCAACGACGGCCGCAAAACGTTTTGCCCCCAGCAGCGCACTGCCGTCGCCGGCCGGTCCGCCCTTGCCGGCGCTGTTTGCGCCGCCGGATGAGACGGCCGCGCCGATTCCGTCTGCGGCCCCGGCTGCCGCATCGACGATGCGGATGTCGATGTTTCCGGCCGCCTCCTGATTGACGGCATAGCGGAGTTCCCCGCCGAGCGGGGAGTACTGTTGCGGAATTCGTGTAAATTGCATAATGGTATTTTTTAAGAGAGATGTCAGAAACTTTATCCCGCTTGGCAAGAAAGCGCAGTCTGCGACTGCTGTTCTGTTGCCGCTTTTTGGTCGTCAAAAAGCGGCGCAAAAACCGACCCGCGGCCAAAAAA
>UQKD01000001.1 GCA_900541585.1 uncultured Alistipes sp. | reverse complement strand
GATTATATGAGAGAAAATGCCACAAGTTGCCATCTCGACGCCACAAACTGTCACGCCCCAAAAACATAGTGCTTTAGTTTTTGATTCGATCCTATTAAAATAAGTTAAAATCGGCCTAAACGACTTTTTTGTAAAATTAGGGTTATCCCCAAAAATAGATTTTCAGGATTGCCGATAGCATGGCTACACTTCGACTGAAACATATTGTTTTACGAGATAGTCGCTTCAAATGTGTTCGCACTGTTAAATTATGGCGTTCGATATGATTGGTTCCATAATACGTGGTGCGATGGACATACTTGTCGATAAGCGACCGGTAGTTGCGTAATCGATCCGTATAGATATATTTTGCTTGTGCATATCTCAACGTATCAGTTACAACACTCAAAGTTGTATTTGTCCGAGGACCAATATTATAGCTAACCACCTGTTTGGATTCTCGATCCAGAGCATAGGCAATCCAAATAGGATTTTTCTTCTGTCGAACAAAACTCTGTATTTCATCGACTTCGTATATATGGCCTAAAGGGATAGTCGGCCGAGCAATTCTTTTTGCAATAAGAAGAATGCGTTTCAAAAGAGTTGATACCGAAATATGTAATACTCTCGATATACTACGGATTCCTAGCCCCTCTTTCGTATAGCGAATTTGTTCTCATTCAAATCGACAGCATAGGCATTATATGCATACTCTGCCTGTTGTTTTTTATGACAATGTTTACATTCATATCGTTGAGCACCATTCGCTTGATGTCCGTCTTTTTTACATTCGTGTCCGCAAAATCTACAAATCATCGCTATTTTTATTTATAGCCCCTAATCTGAAACATAAGGGTCAAAACTTCGGATGAAAAATCGATATAAAACCGTTTTGCGGCGCAAAAATAAAAAAGATGACCGAAAGGGTCACCTTTTTTCAAGACAAATTTCAATTAGAACATTGGCTTTTAGGCCTTTAATGGCATAGCCCCTAATTTATATCATTACCTATCAGTACTCCTCTTCGTTGAAGAAGAAATCGTCCTTGGAGGGGTAGTCGGGCCAGATGTCTTCGATAGATTCGTAGATTTCACCTTCGTCTTCTATCTCCTGCAGGTTTTCGAGCACTTCGAGCGGCGCACCCGAACGTACCGCATAGTCAATCAGTTCATCTTTCGTTGCAGGCCAGGGAGCATCCTCGAGCTTCGATGCCAGTTCAAGCGTCCAATACATAGTCACAATATTTTTAAGTTCCCAATTATCAACGGATTAGTTGTCGTCAAGAGTGATTAACCCGTTATGGCTGATTTGCAAAAGTATAAAAAAAACGAGAAAAACAAAGAAAAATCGGTAAAACATCGTATGTGTGTTATTATATGGTTGGCAATCATTGCGTTGAGCGGTGAAAAAACTCGGCTGTAAATTGTAACGAAAGGGTTTTTCCTCTTCCGGCGGGCGGCGTTCCGCGGAATATGCAGCCGTTCTTTTTTTTGCGGATTTCGTTTTTTATCGTATTTTTGTTACGATTCGAAATATTGCGACTTATCTTTTATAAAATAAACGAAAATCCGAATTCCATGATCCGAATCAGCCGCTTTTTCCTGCCGTTTCTCTGTTGTCTGACGGCGCCCGCCCTTGGCGGGACGCAAACCCGCTGGGAGGTGGTTCCCGACAGCACGGCCATCGTGTGGAATGTCCGCGAGGGCGATTCGCACCGGGACCATATCGAAATGAGCGGATTGCGGATTTCCGCCGTCCTGCGCTACGGTGTCGGCGCCGACGGCGGTTTCCGGTTCGAACGCAGTGTCGTGTGGCCGATGCTGCGCACCATCCCGAACAATACGCACGGCTCGCTGATGCGGCGTTTCGCGTGGGACGTTCCCCGGATGCTCTCGGTCAATGAGAATTGCCTTCAGCAGGAGAAAGTCCGCCGGATCGTACTCGACGGCGCAATGACCGTCGAGAGCGACTGGACGGCGGCAAAAGGCACGCTCTCGCTGACGCGCATCCTTTTCCCGTCGGTCGACGAGGCTGCCTTCTGCGAAAAATACATCCTGAAGAATACGGGCGAGAAGCCGCTTTACGTCGAGATTCCCCGGGCGCGTTCGGTGATCCGGACCGCTCCGGCGAAGGGTGTGGAGGGCAGTTACGAACTGGTGGCCGAGATCTGCGGCGATACGGCGCTGATGCTCGCTCCGCAGGCCGAGGTGGCCTTCGGGGCCTTTTTCAGCGGTCGCCGGTCCGGGGACGAAGCCTTGGCGCTGAACACCGACGCGGAATATGCCAAACGCCGTGCACTGGTGGCCGAATGGCAGCGCAGCCTGGTGCTGGAGACACCCGACCCGGTGATCGACGCCATGTTCGCCTTTGCGAAAATCCGCGCTGCGGAGAGCATCTACGACACCGAAGGCGGCCTGATGCACGGTCCCGGCGGCGAGCGTTTCTATGCGGCGATCTGGGCCAACGACCAGGCCGAATACATCAATCCGTTTTTCCCCTTCCTGGGCTACGAAACGGGCAACCGTTCGGCACTCTGCTCGTTCCGCCATTTCGCCCGCTATATGAATCCCGATTACCGCCCGATTCCCAGTTCGATCGTGGCCGAAGGGGAGAGTTTCTGGAACGGCGCGGGCGACCGCGGCGATGCGGCCATGATCGCCTACGGCGCGGCGCGTTATGCGCTGGCGCGCGGCGATGCCGCCGAAGCGGCCGAGGTGTGGCCGTTGGTGGAGTGGTGTCTGGAGTACTGCCGCCGCCAACTGACCGGTGACGGCGTGGTGGCTTCCGATTCGGACGAACTGGAAGGGCGCTTCCCGGCCGGGGACGCCAACCTGTGCACCTCGTCGCTTTATTACGACGCGCTGCTCTCGGCCGCGATGCTGGGCCGCGAACTGCATAAGCCCGCCCGGCAGCTGGCCGCGTACGAACGTCAGGCCGCCGCGCTGCGGAAAGACATCGACCGCCATTTCGGAGGCATGGTCGAGGGCTTCGACACCTACCGTTATTATACGGGCAACGACCGCCTGCGTGCGTGGATCTGCATTCCGCTGACCGTCGGCATCGACGAACGCAGGGAGGCGACCGTCGGGGCGCTTTTTTCGCCCAAACTGTGGACCGAAAACGGTCTGCTGACCCAGTCGGGCGACCAGACCTTCTGGGACCGTTCGACGCTCTACGCCCTGCGCGGGGTCTACGCCTCGGGCGAAACGGAGAAGGCCACCGGTTATTTGTCCTATTATTCCGGAGTGCGCCTGTTGGGCGACCATGTACCTTACGCCATCGAGGCGTGGCCCGAAGGCTCCCAGCGCCATCTTTCGGCCGAGAGCGGGCTTTACTGCCGCATCCTGACCGAAGGGGTGTTCGGAATCCGCCCGACGGGCTTCCGGTCGTTTACCCTGACGCCGCGCCTGCCTGCGGCGTGGGGCCGCATGAGCCTGCGCCGCGTGCGCGCTTTCGGCTTGGCGTTCGACATCGAGGTGCGCCGTGCGGCGAAGGGAATGGAAGTCACCGTGACGCAGGACGGCCGGGAGGTCGTCCGCAAGCAGCTCCGCACGGGGCAGAGCCTCGGGGTAAAACTGAAATAGACGAAAAAAGGGGGAGGTTTCGAAAACCTCCCTCCTTTTTATTTCACCGCGATGTAGAACAGATCGAAACAACCGTCGCCCACCGGTTCGATGCGGTAGTCGTCCATGCGGATCGAAGTCGTCAGCCCGGTGTTCTCCCGGAGGAGCTTGCGGCGGTTCATGCGGTTGAGTATGTCGTAGGGGATTTGCAGCATCCAGCGCGGCAGGCGGTGCTGGAGGTCGAGGATGTCGAAGCGCGTGAAGCGCTCGACGCCGCGGCGGTTTTCCGCATAGTAGTCCATCACCTTTTCGTCGCCGAAGACCCCGAGGGCCTCGATCTCCGAGAAACGTGTGGCGAGCAGCCTGTGCAACTGTTCGGGCGTATATTCCCGCACGTGCCACGGGTTGCGGGTGAGCGACATCGGGGCGTTGGGGGTCGTTACGATGAACCGTCCCTCCGGGCGCAGTATGCGGTATATTTCGCGCACGAACTCCGCGTCTCGTTTGATATGCTCGATCACCTGGAACGAGATCACGCAGTCGAAGCTTCGGTCGGGGAAGTCCAGCGGCGGGACCACCGCCTGCCGGAACTCGACATTGGGGCGGTCGAGCAGTTCCGGCGCCGGGGCGTGCTTGTCGACGGTGACGAACCGCCGCGCCCGGGGCGCCACTACCTCGATGCCGTAGCCGGCCCCGGTTCCGATTTCGAGCACGTCGCCCGCGATGCGTGCCGCGGCGGCGTGGTAGGCCAGCAGCGAGCGCTGGAAAACGAAGTTGTCCGAGGCTTCCGCCGAAACGCGCTCCGCGGTGTTAATCTTTGCCATGTTTCCGGATTTTGATGCCTTTTTCGCCGGCTTCGACCGCGCCGCGCTTGAGGAGCATGCCCAGCGAGCGTTTGAAAACCTTCTTGCTCGTTCCCGTGAGGCGCGTCACCTCCTCGGGGGAGCTGTCGTCGTTCAGGGGCAGGAACCCGCCGTTGTCGCGGACAAGCTGGAGCAGCACCTCCGCCGAGTCCTTCACCTGTGCGAATCCCGTCTGCTGGAGGCTCACGTCGATGCGGTTGTCCTCGGTGATGCGCCTGACGTAGCCTTTCATCCGGTCGCCGACGGCCACGGGGCGGAAGATCTGGTTGCGGTAGATCATGCCCCAGTGGCGGTTCTCGACGATCACGCGGAAGCCGATTTCGCTCTCCGAGGCCACCAGCAGCGCCACCTCCTGCCGGGGTTTTACCGAGATCAGGTCGTTGTTGATGAAACTCTTGAGTTTGGTCGTGGCCACGCAACGGCCCGTGATGTTGTCTTCGTAGAGGTAGACGATGTAGCTGTGTCCGGCCAGGATGCCGCCCTGCTGGTTGCGGTTGGGGAGGAACAGGTCCTTGCCGTGCAGTCCCCAGTCGAGGAAAGCCCCGTGGGCCGTCTTGTCCACCACGCGCAGGTAGCCCGCTTCGCCTTCGCGCAGCAGCGGCGTTTCGGTCGTCGCCACGAGGCGGTCCTCCGAGTCGTGGTAGAGGAAGACCTCCTTTTGGTCGCCGACCTTGTCCGTCAGCGAGGTGTAGCGGTTGGGAAGCAGCACTTCGTTCTGCTCTTCGTCGGCGAGGTATAGGCCGTATTCCGATACGCGGCTTACGGTGAGGGTTTGTATGCGTCCTGCTCTCAACATGGTTTTTCTGATATATACGCTGCAAAAGTACGTTTATTTTCGTCCGAATCCAAACTTCGCAGGCCCTCCGGGCGGAAGATGCGGCGGATTTGCCGGCTTGCGGAACGAAAGTTTTGCGGATTGGCCGAAAAATCGTATCTTTACGAAACGTAAAAATCTCCCGAAATGATGAACCTACGCCGACTTCTGTTCCTGCTCTGGGCGGGATTGCTGGCTGCGGCCGCCGCGTGCGCCCAGCCGGTCAGCACGCTCTACGACAAGGCCGAATACCGTATCGCCATGCGCGACAGCGTGCGCCTGCACACCTCGGTCTTCACGCCCAAGGCCCCCGGCAAGGCCCCGATAATCATTTTCCGGACGCCTTACGGCACGGGACCTTACGGCGAGGGGCAGTTTCCCGGCAGCTTCGAAAGGGGTTACATGCGCAGCTACGTCGACCGCGGCTACATCATCGTCCAGCAGGACGTCCGGGGCCGCTACATGAGCGAGGGCGAGTTCATGCACGTACGTCCCGCGGGCTTCGGCAGCGTGGACGAGACGACGGACAGCTACGATACGGTGGACTGGCTGGTGAAGAACATTCCCGGCAACAACGGCCGTGTGGGTTTCGCGGGATGCTCCTACCCGGGATTCTACGCCCTGATGGGCGGGTTGAGCGGGCATCCGGCCGTGAAGGCCGTCTCGCCGCAGGCCCCCGTTACGGACTGGTACATGGGCGACGACGTCCATCACAACGGCGTGCTGATGCTGAGCGATGCCGTGCGGTTCCTCAATTCGATGAACGCCCCTGCGGGGCACACCCCGACGGAGAAGATGCCGCGGCGTCCGCTGACGGTGACGCCCGACGAACGCACGTTCTTCCTCACGGAGCACCCCACGCGGGCCGACCTGACGAAACTGCTGGCGCCCAATGCCTTTTGGGAGGAGGTCGCCGGGCATCCCGACTACGACGAGTGGTGGCGTGCGCGCGACACGCGCCTGGCCTGCTACAACATCCGTCCCGCGATGCTGGTCGTGGGCGGCACGTTCGACGCCGAGGATTGCTACGGGGCCTGGAACCTCTACAAAGCCGTCCTGCGGCAGAGTGCCCGGACTCCGCTCCACCTGGTCGTCGGCCCGTGGGCCCACGGGGCGTGGCGCGGCGACGGCCGCCGGCTCGGCGATTTCGATTTCGGCGCCGAAGCCTCCGGGGAGTACTACATGGAGCATTTCGAAGTCCCGTTCTTCGACTGCTACCTCCGGGCGCGCGACACCGTCGACCGGCTGCCGTCGGTGGCGGCCTTCACCTCGGGCGACGACCGCTGGCATACGTTCGACCGCTGGACGCCTTCCGAGGCCCGCAAACTGACCCTCTATCTCGCCGAAGGAGGCCGTCTCGCCGTGCAGAGACCCACGGCCAAATCCTCGTCGACGAGCTATACTTCCGATCCCTCCGATCCCGTGCCGTATATCGCAACCTCCGGCACGCGGCGGCCCAAGGAGTACATGATCGCCGACCAGCGGTTTCTCGAAGGACGCAAGGACGTGCTGACGTTCGTGACCGAACCGCTGGAGGAGGATATGACGCTCGCCGGGCCGGTCGAAGCGGCGCTGGAGGTGGCCCTCTCGACCACCGATGCCGATTTCGTCGTGAAGCTGATCGACGTCTTCCCCGATGGGGGCGAGCATGCGGGGATGCAGATGCTCGTCCGCGGCGACGCGGTGCGCGGCCGCTACCGCGACGGCTTCACGCGCCCGAAAGCCTTCGTGCCGGGCAGGCCCGAGACCGTACCTTTCCGCACGACCGACATCGCGCATACCTTCCGCGCCGGACACCGGATCATGGTGCAGGTGCAGAGTTCGTGGTTCCCGCTTACGGAGCGCAGCCCCCAGCAGTTCATCGACCTGTGGAGCTGCGCGGCGTCGGATTTCGTGCCCTGCCGGGTGACGCTTTTCCACCAGCGCGACCGGGCCTCGTCGCTGACCGTCTATAAACTCTGACCGCTGTGGGAGTCCGCATCGCCCTCTGCCAGTGCGACATCGCCTGGGAACAGCCCGCGCGGAACCTCGCGCGGCTCGAACCGATGGTCGCCGCGGCCGATGCGGACGTCGTGCTGCTGCCCGAGCTGTTCGCCACGGGATTCACGCTTGCCCCGGCCGGTGTGGCCGAAGGGGATGACGGGGCGGTGGTCACGGCCCTGCGCCGCTGGGCCGCCCGATACGGCAAGGCCTTCGCGGGCAGCGTCGCCGTCGCCGAGGGCGGGCGTTTCTTCAACCGGATGTATTTCGTGAAACCCTCGGGCGAGTGCGTGCACTACGACAAACGCCACCTGTTCACGCCCGGCGGCGAGGCCCGGAACTATGCTCCCGGCAGTTGCCGCACGGTGGTCGGATACGGGGGCGTGAGGTTCCTGCTGCTGGTCTGCTACGACCTGCGTTTCCCGGTCTGGAGCCGTTGCCGGGGCGATTACGACGCTATTCTGTGCTGCGCCTCGTGGCCCGCGCCGCGGCGGGAGGCGTGGCGGACGCTGCTGCGTGCCCGGGCCATCGAAAACCAATGCTATGTCGCAGGGGTGAACCGCGTGGGGGAGGACCCTTCGGTCCGTTACGCCGGGGATTCGGCCCTCGTCGACTTCAAGGGCCGCACGATGGCCGAAGCGGACGACCGTGAGCAGACCTTCACGGCGGTGTTCGACGTCGATGCGCTGGCGGCGTTCCGCGAAAAGTTCCCCGCGTGGCGGGACGCCGACGATTTCCGGATTCAAATGTAATCGACCCTGCTTGTTTTTCAGGCGCGAATGTCGTATCTTTACGCACTTTTCGCACCGGGAACGCTCCCCGCATCCAATAAAAGGGGCCTCCGGTACGTTTCTCTCGATGAAAATGGAAGATACGATCAAAATACTGGGCGCCCGGGTCCACAACCTCAAGAACGTAGACCTCGAAATCCCGCGCCGCAAACTGGTAGTCGTCACCGGCCTCTCGGGGTCGGGCAAATCGTCGCTGGCCTTCGACACGATCTATGCCGAGGGACAGCGCCGCTACATGGAGACGCTGTCGACCTACGCGCGGCAGTTCGTGGGGACGATGGAGCGTCCCGACGTGGACAAGATCACGGGTTTGAGTCCCGTGGTGGCCATCGAACAGAAGACGACCAACAAGAATCCCCGCTCGACGGTGGGGACCGTGACCGAGATCAACGATTTCCTGCGCCTGCTCTACGCGCGGGCGTCGCGGGCCTATTCGCCCGTGACGGGCGAGGAGATGGTTCACTATACCGACGACCAGATCGCCGAACTGATCCTCGCGGGTTTCGCCGGGCGCAGGATCGCGCTGATGGCCCCCATCGTCAAGGGCCGCAAGGGCCACTATCGCGAGTTGTTCGAATCGCTGGCCAAAAAAGGGTATATCTATGCGCGTATCGACGGCGAAATCCGTGAAATATCGTCCGGCATGCGTCTCGACCGTTACAAGATACACACCATCGACCTGGTGGTCGACCGCCTCGCGGTCAGCGAAGAGTCGCGCGACCGGCTGATGACCTCCCTGAAGGAGTCGATGCGCCAGGGCAAGGGCACGATGGCCGTCTACGACTACGGGACCGAGCAGCAGCGCTTCTACTCGCGCCACCTGATGTGCCCCTCGACGGGCGTGGCCTTCGAGGACCCCGCGCCGCACACCTTCTCGTTCAACTCGCCGAAGGGCGCCTGCCCGCATTGCAACGGACTGGGCGAGGAGGCGGTCTTCGACGTGGGGAAGATCATCCCCGACGCCCGCCTCTCGCTGCGCGAAGGGGCTGTCGAGCCGCTGGGCAAGTACCGCAACAACATGCTTTTCGCCATCCTGGAGATGCTGGGCCGCCGTTACGATTTCACGCTCGACGACCCGATCGAGAGTTTCTCCGAGGAGGGCCTGAATGCTGTGCTCTACGGCGACTCCGAGCCGCTGACGGTCGACCTGCAGGAGTTTTCGTCCTCGGGCGGACGGCAGTTCCTCTCGTGGGAGGGCGTGGCCGAGTACATCGGCCGCACCGAGGACGACGACTCGAAGCATGGCCAGAAGTGGCGCGACCAGTTTCTCGTCTACCGCAAATGCTCCGTCTGCGGCGGTTCGCGTCTGCGGAAGGAGTCGTTGCAGTTCCGCGTCGCCGGGAAGAACATCGCCGAGGTGTCGGCCATGTCGATCTCCGAGTTCTCGGAGTGGGTTCCCACTATCGAAAAGCAGCTGTCGGAAAAGGAGTGGAAGATCGCGCAGGAGATCGTCAAGGAGATTCGCGAACGCCTGCGGTTCCTGATGGATGTGGGGCTGGGCTACCTCTCGCTGGCGCGCTCGTCGCGCTCGCTGTCGGGCGGCGAGAGCCAGCGCATCCGCCTCGCCACGCAGATAGGCTCGAAACTCGTGAACGTGCTCTATATCCTCGACGAGCCTTCGATCGGGCTTCACCAGCGCGACAACCGGCGGCTGATCCGCAGCCTCGAAGAGCTGCGCGACGCGGGCAACTCGGTGATCGTCGTCGAGCACGACGAGGACATGATGCGCGCCGCCGACTTCATCGTCGACGTGGGACCGCGCGCCGGGCGCAAGGGCGGCAACATCGTGGCTGCCGGGACGTTCGACGACATCCTCCGGTCCGACACCATCACGGCCGATTACCTCACGGGGCGCCGGCGGATCGGGATTCCCGAAACGCTGCGCAAGGGCACGGGCGAGAAGATCGTGATCCGCGGCGCGCGGGGCAACAACCTCAAGAACGTCACGGCGGAATTTCCGCTGGGCAGGTTCATCTGCGTGACGGGCGTCAGCGGCTCGGGCAAGTCGACGCTCGTCAACGAGACCCTGCGGCCGATTCTCGCCAGGGAGCTTTACCGCTCCTTCGACCAGCCGCTGGAGTACGACGGGGCGGAGGGTGTCGGGCACATCGACAAACTGGTCGTCGTCGACCAGTCGCCCATCGGGCGCACGCCGCGGTCGAACCCCGCGACCTATTCGAACGTCTTTTCCGACATCCGCAAGCTGTTCGAAATGACGCCCGACGCCCAGATCCGCGGCTTCAAGGCCGGGCGTTTCTCGTTCAACGTCAAGGGCGGCCGCTGCGAGGAGTGCCGCGGCGCCGGCGTGCAGACCATCGAGATGAATTTCCTGCCCGACGTCTACGTGCGCTGCAAGGCGTGCGGCGGCCACCGCTACAACCGCGAGACGCTCGAAGTGAAGTACAAGGGCAAGAATATCGACGACGTGCTGAACATGACGGTCAACATGGCCGTGGAGTTCTTCGAGAACATACCTAACATATATCAGAAGCTCCGGGCCATCCAGGAGGTGGGCCTCGGCTACCTCACGCTCGGGCAGCCCTGCACGACGCTGTCGGGCGGCGAGAGCCAGCGCATCAAACTCTCTTCGGAGCTTTCGAAACGCGACACGGGCCGCACGCTCTACATCCTCGACGAACCCACGACGGGACTCCATTTCGAGGACATCCGCCTGCTGCTGGAGGTGCTGAACAAACTCGTCGACCGCGGCAATACGGTCATCGTCATCGAGCACAACCTCGACGTCATCAAGGTCGCCGACCATATTATAGATATAGGTCCCGAGGGCGGAGCCGCCGGCGGGGAGATCATCGCCGCGGGCACGCCGCACGAGGTGGCGCAGTGCGAGGGCAGCTACACGGGGCAGTTCCTCAAAAAGCTGGGCTTGTAGCGTGTCCGCCAATCCGGCGGGACACGCTGCCGTGAGGCCCCGAAACTCCTTGCTTGGGGGCGGATTCGCCGTTGCCGCCGCTGCCGCCAGCGGCGGCCCGGAGCGGGAAGCGGCTCATGATCCCGCTTTCGGCACAAAACTTGCTTTCATAGCCGTAACAAACCTTATGTGCTATGAAAAAAACAGTCATTATCGTTGCGGGCCTGCTGCTCTGTGCGGCGGCCGCTACCGTGATCGGACAGAAAAAAGTGCTGTCGCCCAAAGAAGAACGTCGCGAGGTGCGTGAGAAACGCCGTGCGGAACGTATCGCCAACTACGAGAAATTCATGGACTCGCTCGTGCTGTCGCGCAACTTCCAGTTCAACCCGACGACCTTCCAGCGTCAGCCCGCAGGTCCGATGCGTCAGATCATGAACCCCGCGTTCAACGTCGGCATGTGGGACGGAACGGCGGACATCACGCTTCCCTACATCAAGGGTTACGTGCCGCCTTACTATGTGACGATCATCAACTACACCGTTTCCGATTTGCAGGGATATATCACCGAGCAGACGCACGAAGGCTGGATGGTGACCTTCTCGACCTCGCTGTTCTCGGCGTCGACCTACACCTTCACCTTCGAAATCTTCTCCCGCACGGGCGGGGCTACGCTGACGATCACCAATCCGTGGTACAATCCCGTGCAGTATACGGGTTCGATTTCGCAGCTCTATTGACGTAAATTCATTTTGCCGGACCCATCCCGGACCGCCGTATCTGTTGCGCTGTCCGTTTGCCGCTCCGGCGATCCTTGAACCCCCGCTTCAGGCGGGGGCTTTTTTCCCTTTCAACCCGATGTCCGACTTATGAAACATTCCGTTTTTTTTACCTGCGGCGCACTTTTTTTCATCGCCTGCGCCGCCGTCGCCCAGTCTCCGCAGTATACGCTCGAAACTTCCGCCGTGGACAGCGTGCCGCAGACGACGATCGTTCCCGTGCAGCAGGCCCCGGTTGAGGTCGTGGAGCATACGACCGTCTACGAGGAGCCGGCGGCGGGGATGGACCGCGCCCAGCGCAGGGCTTACAAAGCCCGGGTCTACGCTGCGAAGATCGACTCGCTGGTGCAGTCGCGCGACTACATGTTCTTCCCTAACTCGATGCAGCAGCTGCCCGGCGGCATGATCCGTTCGATCTATGCCGACTACTTTTTTTTCGGGGTGTTCGTCGACCATGTCGAGGTGCACCTGCCCACCGAGCGGGGCATCACCCAGTATGTCGAGATGCTGAATTTTGATTCGATGTCGGTCCGCGACTACCGGGCGGCCCGCGTGCAGTGGGGGTGGTCGGTCTCCTTCAACATTTCCGACGGCAACGCCCTCTACCACGCCGATTTCGCCGTCTCGACCGCCACGGGCGAAACGGTGCTGACACTCCTGACACCCGACGTCACGATGCGCTACGTCGGTTGGCTGTGGAACAAGCGGGTGAACGACCCGAAGTTCCGGAGGCTGGACTGAAAACGGTAAAGGCTGTCTGGGATGGACAGCCTTTTTTCGGGTGAAACCGGGATGATTTATTGCTTGTATATCAGCGCCACGGCGGAGACGGAGATGCCTTCCTCCCGCCCTTCGAATCCCAGATGCTCCGTGGTCGTGGCCTTGACCGACACCCGGTCGTCGTCCACACCCATTGCACCGGCCATCGCGCGGCGCATGGCGTCGATGTGCGGCCGCAGTTTGGGCCGCTGGGCGCGGATCGTGCAGTCCACGTTCCCGATCTGGTAGCCCTTTTCGCGCAGCAGTTCCGCCACGCGGCGCAGCAGGATCTTCGAGTCGATCCCTTTGAAATCGGCCGACGTGTCGGGGAAGTGCAGCCCGATGTCGCCCAGCGCCGCGGCGCCCAGCAGGGCGTCGCACAGGGCGTGGATCGCCACGTCGCCGTCCGAGTGGGCGACACACCCTTTCGTGTGGGCGATCTCGACGCCTCCCAGCACCAGCGGCAGGCCGTCGGCCAGCGCGTGCACGTCGTATCCGTGTCCTATTCTGAAATCCATTCGTTTCCGTATTTTATATTGCCAAAGTTACGGATTTTTCCTAACTTTGCAAAAATGCAAAAATCTATGTCGGAAATAACCTCTTTGGAACCGCGTCTTGTCTGGGAACAGTTCGACGCCATCACACGTGTGCCGCGTCCTTCGAAGAAGGAGGGCAAAATCATCGATTTTCTGGTCGATTTCGCCAAAAAGCACCAGATCGAATATAAAAAGGACGCCATCGGCAACGTCGTGATGCGCAAGTCCGCCACGCCGGGCATGGAGGAGCGTCCCGCCGTGATTCTCCAGTCGCACATGGACATGGTCTGCGAGAAGAACTCCGACGTGGAGTTCGACTTCGACAACGATCCCATCCGCACGCGCATCGACGGCGAATGGGTCCGGGCCGAAGGCACGACGCTTGGGGCCGACTGCGGTATCGGCATGGCCGCCGCGCTGGCCGTGCTGCTCGACGAGACGGTGGAGCACGGTCCCGTCGAGGCGCTGTTCACCGTCGACGAGGAGACGGGCCTTACGGGTGCGTTCGAGCTGGGCGAAGGGATGCTCACGGGCAAATACCTCGTCAACCTCGATTCGGAGGACGAGGGCGAAATCTTCATCGGCTGTGCGGGCGGCATCGACACCATCGCCACGTTCCACTACACGATGGAGCCGTCGCCGAAGAACTACACGTTCTTCCGCGTCGACGTGTCGGACCTTCAGGGCGGACACTCGGGCGACGACATCGACAAGGGCCGCGTCAACTCGAACAAGACCGTGGCGCGCCTCCTGTGGGACGGCATGCAGTCGTTCGAACTCAAACTGTGCTATTTCAGCGGCGGCAACCTCCGCAACGCCATTCCCCGCGAGGCTTACGCCATTTTCGGCGTCCCCGCGCGGTTCAAGGCCGAGTTCGTCAAGCGTTATAACCTCTTCGCCGCGGACCTCGAAGCCGAATTCCGCTTCCGCGAACCTAATTTCAAAATCACGCTCAACGAGATGCCCCACGTCGACGAGGTGCTCGACAGCAGGACGCAGTCGGCGCTGGTCTACTCGCTGGTGGGCGTTCCCAACGGGGTCGTGGCCATGTCGTTCGCCGTTCCGGGGCTGGTCGAGACCTCGACGAACCTTGCCTCGGTGAAGTTCGCGGAGGGCAACCGCATCGTCGTCACTTCGTCGCAGCGGTCGTCGGTCGAGAGCGCCAAGACCTATGTGATGCAGATGGTCGAGTCGGTCTTCGCGCTGGCGGGTGCCGACGTGGCCCATTCCGACGGCTATCCGGGCTGGACGCCCGACCCGCAGTCGAAACTGCTGGAGGTCACCGTCGACGCCTATAAACGGCTGTTCGGCTCCGAACCCAAGGTCCGGGCCATCCATGCCGGGCTGGAGTGCGGCCTGTTCCTCGAAAAGTACCCCGACCTGGAGATGGTCTCCTTCGGCCCGACACTCCGCGGCGTGCATTCGCCCGACGAGCGGCTCGAGATCGCCACCGTTCCCAAGTTCTGGAAACTGTTGACCGAGGTTCTGAAAACGATCTGATTCCGGTTCCGGCATCCCCGCTGCGGGGATGCCGGAATTTGTCATACCCCAAACCCATGAAACCGATCCGATTTGTCATTCTACTGCTTTCGGCGGCGCTGGCAGCCTGTTCGGCCGAGCGGTTCGAAACTGTCGGCCGACCCGATGTTTCCGTGCGCAACGCCTGCTATCCGAGCAACCGGGCGCCGCTGCAACCCCAGTATTTTATCAAACTTCCCGTCGGGGCCGTACGTCCCGCAGGGTGGGTCGCGCGCCAGCTGCAACTCCAGGCCCAGGGGCTGAACGGGCATCTCGACGAAATCAGCGTCTGGCTCGAGAAGGAGCGCAACGCCTGGCTCGGCCGGGGCGACAGCAACGGCTGGGAGGAGGTTCCCTACTGGCTGCGCGGATATGCCGCGACGGCCTGGATTCTCGGCGACCGGGCGATGACGGAGAAGGCCCGCGGGTGGATCGAGGGCATCCTTTCGACGCAGCGGCCCGACGGCTGGTTCGGACCCGTCCTCGAGAACGAGCGGGGCAGCCGCGACCTGCTGGCGAACATGGTGGTCTGCTGGATCATGCAGGACTACTACGACTACACGGGCGATGAGCGCGTCATCGCGTTTCTGACGAACTATTACAAGTGGCTCGCAGCCTGCCCGGACGAACTGTTTCTGAAACACTACTGGGACAACAGCCGCGGCGGCGACATGATGTGGACGCTGGCGTGGCTCTACAACCGCACGGGCGACGAATCGCTCCCCGGACTGGCCCGCAAGATCCACCGCAATACGGCCGACTGGACCCGGTCGGCGCAGCTGCCCAACTGGCACGTCGTGAACATCGCCCAGGGGTTCCGCGAACCGGCCGAATGGTGGATGTTCTCGGGCGACCGGAAGGCGCTTCACGCGACGTATAACGTCTTCTGCTTTATCCGCCGGGCCTTCGGGCAGGTTCCGGGCGGCATGTACGGGGCCGACGAAAACGCCCGGATCGGCTTCTTCGACCCGCGGCAGGGGACGGAAACCTGCGCGTTCGTCGAGCAGATGCTTTCCGACAACATCCTGCTGCAAGTCACCGGCGACCCCGCATGGGCCGAAAACTGCGAGGACGTGGCCTTCAACAGCTATCCGGCAGCGCTGATGCCCGATTACAGGGCGCTGCGCTACCTGACCTGCCCGAACCATGTCGTCAGCGACTCCCGCAACCACAACCCGGGTATCGACAACTCCGGGCCGTTCCTGGCCATGAACCCGTTCAGCAGCCGCTGCTGCCAGCACAATCACGGGATGGGGTGGCCCTATTACATCCAGCATCTGGTGATGGCCACGCCCGACAACGGGGCCGCCGCAGTCGTTTACAGCGCCTGCACGGCGACGCTGACGGTGGGCGACGGGCGGCAGGTCACCCTCACCGAGTCGGGCAACTACCCGTTCGAGGAGCAGGTGACGTTCACCGTGAACACCGATGCGGAGGTGTCGTTCCCGCTGTACCTCCGTATTCCGGCGTGGTGCGACGGGGCTTCGGTGCTCGTCAACGGGCGCAGGGCGGCGGGGGAGTGTACGCCGGGCAAGTACGTGAAACTCGCGCGCGAATGGCACGACGGCGACCGGGTCGTGCTGAACCTCCCGATGACGCTCTCACAGCGCACGTGGCAGGTCAACCAGAACGGCGTGACGGTCGATTACGGTCCGCTGACGCTCTCGCTGAAGATCGACGAGGAGTACCGTCGTGTCGACAGCCGTGCGACGGCCATCCGCGATTCGAAGTGGCAGGCCGGTGCCGACGTGGAGAAATGGCCTTCCTATGAAATACACGCGGCTTCGCCGTGGAATTACGCCCTGGTGGCCGATGCGCCGATAACGGTCCGCAGGCGGGCATGGCCTGCCGACGACAATCCCTTCACGCTGGAGTCCGTGCCGCTGGAGTTCTCGGCCAAGGGGCGGCTGGTCCCGTCGTGGACCGTCGACGAATACGGGCTTACGGGCGTGCTGCCCGGGCCGTGGGAGGAGCGCGACGGGGAGGAGCGCGACATCGAACTGGTTCCGATGGGCGCCGCCCGGCTCCGCATCTCGGTTTTCCCGCCCGCGGAGTGAGCCTTGCGGCCCGGCTCGACCCATTCCTGTCTGACATCGCTTCCGCCGTGGCGTGACGACACTTCCGTTTGCCGGTCCGTTTTGCCGCGCCGCACGCGATTCGGTTTTGAATTGTCGGGCTTTTCGCTATCTTTGTATTCTATAAAGTTGCGAAAATATGCTGAAAAGGTGCTGTGTCCTGTTGTTTCTCCTGCTTCCGTGTGCGGCGGCGGCCCAGTACCCCGGCGACGAATACTATCCCTATGCCGAACGCGAGGAGCGGCGGGAACTGCTCACGACCGATTCAGCGATCTTCTACCGCGCCGTGCAGTCCCCTTCGGACCTCTACGGCCTTCGCACCGATTTCAACCTGCCGCAGGTCGCGCTCCGGCGTCGCGGACTGGATTACACGCTGGAACGCACGTCGCTCATGGGCGTTGCGGTTTCCTACCGTTATCTCACGGCGCTGCGCCTGCTCGGGGCCGAAGAACAGCGCTATGCGGGGCTTGCCGCCGCGCCCGGGGAGCCGTGTGCGGCGGGCGGCATGCGGGCGTTCCGGTTTTCGGACGGGGAGCCGTTGCAGCCTTTTCTGGCTTCGGTCCGCTTCACCGACCGCAACTACCTCGTGGGGGCGAAAGCCGCCGTCTCGGCGTCGCCGGGCGACGGCTGGCGCATCTCGGCGGCCCTCGACGCCCGCACGGGCCGCGACATGCACGTCGAAGGGGTCTTCACCAATGCCGTGACCGCCGGACTGCGCGTTGCCCGGCGTTTCGGCGAAGGGCACGAACTCTCCGTGCTGTGCATCGTGCCGCCCTCGGTGCGGGGCACGCGGCTCTCCTCCTCGGAGGAGGCTTTCACGCTCACGGGCGACCGCCTCTACAACCCGGCATGGGGCTGGCAGGACGGTCGGGTGCGCAACTCCCGCGTGCGGCGCGAGACGGTTCCGCTGGCTCTGGCGGCCTATGCCGTGCCGCTGTCGGCTTCGACCTCGCTCACCGCCGCGCTGGCCGCCGAGGCCGGCGTCGCGAAGTACAGCATGCTCGACTGGTACGACGCCCGTACGCCGATGCCCGACAACTACCGCTACCTGCCGGGTTATACCGGCGACCGGGAGACCGAGCAGGCGTGGCTTGCCGGCGATCCGCGCTACACGCAGATCGACTGGGACGAACTGATCCGCCAGAACCGCATGGCGGGCGGACATGCGGTCTATGCGCTGGAAGACCGTGCCGAACGGCTCTGCAACCTCGCCTTCGACGTGTCGTTCGCCACCGATGTCGACGCCCGGCTGACGCTCCGCTACGGAGTTTCGCTCCGCCGCGAAAATACCCGTTCCTACAAACAGATGCGCGACCTGCTGGGCGCCGGGTACGTCACGGACATCGACCGCTTTCTGATCGACGACGATACGTACAGCAACAAACTCCAGAACGACCTGCGGCATCCCGGACGGACGATTCGCGAGGGCGACCGCTTCGGCTACGACTATGCGCTGACGCTGCGCGGGGCTGCGCTGCGCCTGCAAGCCGATTACCGTTCCGACCGCTTCCGGGCCGATCTTTCGGCCGTGCTGGGGAGCGACGCCGTCAGCCGCCGGGGCTATTACGAGAAGGAGCTTTTTCCCGGCGGGCAGTCCTGCGGTCCCTCGCGCGTCGTGCGGTTCACGCCCTATGCCTTCAAGGTCGTTGCGGGCTGGGCCTTCTCCCCGCGCCGCTACCTCGAAATCGCCGCCGCGGCCGCCGCCCGGACCCCTCGGGCCGGGGACCTTTTCTTCCAGCCGCTCTACAACAACCGTACGGTCGACAACCCCGTGCCCGAACGCATCTACGCCGCCCAGCTCAATTACCGCCTGACGGGACCCGTCGTCGATTTTCAGGCGACGCTCTTCGCCGTCACGACGCTCGACGGCATCGAAACGCAGCCCTATTACGACGACATGGCCTCGGTCTACTGCGACATGGCCGTGACGGGCGTCGGGCGCATGTCCTGCGGTGCGGAGGCCGCCGCCGACATCCGGTTGTCCTACCGCTGGCAGCTGTCGCTGGCGGCTTCGGCCGGACGTTATAAATATATCCGCGATCCGCGCGTCACGGTGCTCTCCGACGTGGATAACTCGGCGGTCGACGTGCAGGCCGTGAGCCGTATGGGCGGCTGCCAGACGGGCGGCGCGCCGCAGCTGACCGCCCTGGCGGAGATCGCCTGGTTCGGCCCGAAAGGGTGGGGATGCCGCGCGTCGGCAGGGTATGCCGGGCGGCGTTACGTCGAGCCGATGCCCCTGCGCCGCACCGACCGCATCGCGGGTCAGGGCGGCATCACGCGGGAGTTCTTCGACGCCTTCACCCGGCAGGAGCGGCTTCCGGACGCCTTCACGCTCGACGCCGCGCTGTTCAAGTCGTTCCGGTTCGAACGTTCGCGGCTCACCGCGTCGCTGATGCTGCGCAACCTGACGGGCGAAGCCGATACGGTCTACGGCGGCTACGAGTCGCTGCGTGTGCGCCGCATCCGCCCGGGCGACGACACGCTCTACGCGCCCCATGCCTCGCGCTATACCTATGCGTGGCCCCGTTCGTTCTATCTTACAATCTCTTACCGGTTCTGATCCGCACGTAAAAAATCGTCCGGATTTTTTGGATTTCCGCGTTAATTTCGTATTTTGGAGAGGCAAAAAACCTTAAAAAACTTCAGATCCATGATTATCGGTATTCCAAAAGAGATCAAGAACAACGAGAACCGCGTTGCTCTTACCCCCGCAGGCGCCCAGGAGCTTGTGAAGCGGGGCCACAAAGTTTATGTGCAGGCTACGGCCGGTGTGAACAGCGGATTTGCCGATGATGCCTACACGGCCGTCGGGGCGGAGACGCTTCCCTCGATCGAGGAGGTCTACGCCCGGGCGGAAATGATCGTCAAGGTCAAGGAACCGGTGGCTCCCGAGTACAAACTCATCCGCAGGGACCAGCTGGTTTTCACCTTTTTCCACTTCGCCAGCAGCGAACCCCTCACGCGTGCGATGATCGACAGCGGGGCGGTCTGCTGTGCCTACGAGACCGTCGAGCGCGCCGACCGTTCGCTGCCGCTGCTGATTCCGATGTCGGAGGTCGCGGGACGCATGGCCGCGCAGGAGGGACGCTATTTTCTCGAAAAACCCCGCGGCGGCAAGGGCGTGCTGCTGGGCGGCGTGCCGGGCGTGAAGCCCGCCAGGGTCTTCGTCATCGGCGCGGGCGTTGTCGGAACGGCTGCGGCGCGTACCGCCGCCGGAACGGGGGCCGACGTGACGATCTGCGACATTTCGCTCCAGCGGCTGACCTACCTGGCCGACGTGATGCCCCGCAACGTCAAGACGCTGATGTCTTCCGAATACAACATCCGCGAGGAGCTGAAGCACGCCGATCTGGTGGTCGGCTCGGTGCTGATTCCGGGCGCCAAGGCCCCGAAGCTCGTCACGCGCGACATGCTCCGGGAGATGGAGCCGGGGACGGTGATGGTCGACGTGGCCATCGACCAGGGCGGCTGTTTCGAGACTTCGCGCCCCACCACGCACGAGGACCCGGTCTATTACGTCGACGGCATCCTGCACTACTGCGTGGCCAACATTCCGGGCGCCGTGCCCCGCACCTCGACCCTTGCGCTTACGAATGCGACGCTTCCCTACGTCATCCAGCTTGCCGACAAGGGCTGGCGGCGCGCCGCGCAGGAGAATCCCGAATTGGCGCTGGGCCTGAACATCATCGGCGGCAGGGTGGTCTGCAAACCCGTGGCCGACGCCTGGGGCCTGCCCTACGAGCCGCTGGCGCTGTAACCTGCCGGGGCGTAATCCGCAGGCGATGTAACCGGCTGACGCTGTAATCCCCAGACATTGTAACCTGCCGGCCTGTTTTGCGGCGGCCTCCCCGTTCCGGATGGACAGGGAGGCCGCCGGTGTGTCATTATCCGACTTTTTGGACGATTTGTTTTTGAAATTATTAAATAATTCATATATTTGCAAGAGAGCAAGGCAGTTACGTTTGCCGTTTCGGTTTCATTCCGGTTGGAAAGCGTCGCTAAAAGCGTCGAATGTTCAAGTGCGGCGACTGTTTTTGTTACGAATCGTAAGCAATATAGGAAGTCAGGGTGGCGTTTGCCGCACGGAAAGCGTGGGGCGGCGTCATTAAGTTTTATTCGATAAAGAGGTTAGTATGAGCGAGAGATTGTACATTTTCGACACCACGCTGCGCGACGGTGAGCAGGTCCCCGGTTGTCAGTTGAACACCACCGAAAAAATTGAAGTCGCCAAGCTGCTCGAAAGCCTTGGTGTAGACGTCATCGAGGCGGGATTTCCCATCTCCAGCCCCGGTGATTTCAACTCCGTGCTGGAGATTTCCAAGGCCGTTTCCGAGCCGACGATCTGCGCGCTGACCCGCGCCGTGAAGAAGGACATCGACGTTGCGGCCGACGCGCTGCGGCTGGCGAAGCGCAAGCGGATCCACACGGGCATCGGCGTTTCGCCGCAGCATATCTACGACAAACTGCGTTCCACGCCCGAGAAGATCGTCGAATCGGCCGTCGAGGCGGTGAAATACGCCAAACGCTATGTCGAGGACGTGGAGTTCTACGCCGAGGACGCCGGGCGCGCCGACGTCGAGTACCTCGCCCGCGTGGTCGAGGCGGTCATCAAGGCCGGTGCGACGGTGGTCAACATCCCCGACACGACGGGCTACTGCCTCCCGAACGAATACGGCGCGAAGATCAAATACCTCGTGGACAACGTTCCCAACATCGGCCGGGCGATCATTTCGACCCACTGCCACAACGACCTGGGCATGGCTACGGCCAATACGCTGAGCGGCATCCTGAACGGTGCGCGGCAGGCCGAGGTCACGATCAACGGCATCGGTGAACGTGCCGGCAACACTTCGCTCGAAGAGGTGGTGATGACGCTGCGCTGCCACAAGGACGTGGCCATCGACACGAACATCAATTCGCGCCTGATCACCAAGGCCTCGCACCTGGTGTCGAGCCTGATGAACATGCCCGTGCAGCCCAACAAGGCCATCGTGGGCCGCAACGCCTTCGCCCATTCGTCGGGCATCCACCAGGACGGGGTGCTCAAGCAGCGTCAGACCTACGAGATCATCGACCCGCAGGACATCGGGCTGAACGAGTCGGTCATCGCCCTCACGGCCCGCAGCGGCCGCGCGGCCCTCGTGCACCGGCTCGAACTGCTGGGCTACGACCTCACGCAGGAGGAGATCGACTCCACGTACGAGAAATTCCTCGCCCTGGCCGACAAGAAAAAGGAGATTCACGACTACGACCTGTTGTACCTCGTGGGCGACATCGACCGCATGAAACAGCAGTCCATTGCGCTGAAGTTCCTGCAGGTGACCACCGGGACGCTGGTTCCGACGGCTACCGTGGTGCTGAAATTCGGCGACCACGAACGCATGTCCACGGCCACGGGCAACGGCCCGGTCGACGCGGCGGTCTCGGCCATCAAGAAACTGATCAACGAGAAGGTGGTGCTTGCCGAGTTCCTGATGCAGGCCATCACGCGCGGTTCGAACGACGTGGGCCGCGTGCACGTGCAGGTCGAGTGCGGCAGCCGCACGGTTCACGGATTCGGCGCGCACACCGACACCACGCGGGCTTCGATCGAGGCGTTCCTCGACGCGTTGCGCGCACTCAACGTAACCGAAAAGATCGAGGAGGAGGACTGATATGGGACGAACGCTTCTGGACAAGATATGGGACGCGCACACGGTGCGTGTCGAGGATGGCGGCCGCTGTGTGCTCTACATCGACCGGCAGTACATTCATGAGGTGACTTCGCCCGTGGCCTTCGCGGGCATCGAACGCCGCGGTTTCAGCGTCGCGCGCCCTTCGCAGATCACGGCCACGGCCGACCATAACATCCCGACCGTCGACCAGCACCTCCCGATCGGGGAGCCGGAGTCGCGGCGGCAGGTCGAGACGCTGGCCGGGAACTGCGCCCGCCACGGTATCGAGCACTTCGGCGTGGGACACCCCAGGCAGGGTATCGTGCACATCATCGGCCCGGAGCTGGGATTCACGCAGCCGGGCATGACCATCGTCTGCGGCGACAGCCACACTTCGACCCACGGGGCTTTGGGCGCCGTGGCGTTCGGCGTGGGAACTTCGGAGGTCGAAATGGTCTTCGCCAGCCAGTGTATCCTGCAGACCAAACCCCGCACGATGCGCATTACGGTCGACGGCGCGCTGCGTCCGGGCGTCGAGGCCAAGGATGTCATCCTTTACATCATCTCGAAGCTCACCGCTTCGGGCGGCACGGGTTATTTCATCGAGTTTGCCGGCAGTACGATCCGTTCGCTTTCGATGGAGGGCCGCATGACGGTCTGCAACATGAGTATCGAGTGCGGTGCTCGGGGCGGCATGATCGCCCCCGACGAGAAGACCTTCGCGTACCTCCGGGGCCGCGAACGCGCGCCGCAGGGAGCCGCCTACGACGAGGCCGTGGCCCGCTGGCGGGAACTTTACAGCGACCCCGACGCGGTTTTCGACAGGGAATACCGCTTCGACGCCGCGGACATCGCCCCGATGATCACCTACGGAACCAACCCCGGGATGGGGATGGCTGTCGACGGGACGATTCCCGCCGACGCCGATCCCAAGGCGCTGGATTACATGGGATTCAGGCCCGGGGAGAAGATGCTGGGCAAAGCGGTCGACTACGTGTTCGTCGGCAGCTGCACCAACGGCCGCATCGAGGACCTGCGCCGCTTCGCCAAGCTGGTCGAGGGGCGCCGCAGGGCCGACAGCGTGATTGCGTGGATCGTCCCCGGTTCGAAGGGCGTCGAAGCCGCCGCCAAGGCCGAAGGGCTGGACCGAATCCTCGCAGCGGCGGGTTTCGAGCTCCGCCAGCCGGGCTGTTCGGCGTGCCTGGCGATGAACGCCGACAAGATTCCGGCGGGCAAGTACAGCGTTTCGACCTCGAACCGCAATTTCGAAGGCCGGCAGGGTCCCGGTGCCCGTACGATGCTGTCGGGCGTGGCCGTTGCGGCCGCCGCCGCGGTGACGGGCGTGATTTCCGATCCGCGCGAAGTGTTCGGAATGCAGGATAATAAACCGGAGTAAGCTCTTGTTTGCCGGTGCGGTCCGCATGGTCGTTTTCGCCGCCTCCGGCGTCGTTTGCAAGCCTGACCCCACCCGTCTCTGGCAGGGGGCTTCGTGTTGCTCCGCAGCAAAATTAGTGCAATTGAATGTTTAATTTTAAGAGCGTATGTCTATTCCCAAATTCGTAACCTTCACCTCGGGGGCCGTTCCCGTCGAGGTGGAAAACATAGATACCGACCAGATCATCCCGGCGCGCTTCCTGAAAGCCACCGAACGCAAGGGCTTCGGCGACAACCTTTTCCGCGACTGGCGCTACGATGCCTCGGGCGCGAAGATCGCGTCGTTCCCGCTGAACGACGCCCGCTACGAGGGGCGCATCCTCGTCGCCGGGCGCAATTTCGGCTGCGGAAGTTCGCGCGAGCATGCCGCCTGGGCCATCGCCGACTACGGTTTCCGCGTCGTGGTGTCGAGCTTCTTCGCCGACATCTTCCTGGGCAACGCCCTGAACAACGGCCTGCTGCCGATCCGCGTGAGCGAGGAGTTTCTGAAGGCCGTTTTCGACGAGATCCGGCGCGACCCGAAAGCGCAGTTCACCGTCGACCTGGATAACCAGACGCTGACCATCGTGTCGGACGGCCGCAGCGAGGGCTTCGAGATCGACGCCTACAAGAAACGCTGTCTCGAAAACGGCTACGACGACGTGGACTACCTGCGCAGTATCGCCGACCGGATCGAGGCCTTCGAAGCCGCCCGCAAATAGCCTGCGCCGATGCTTCCCCCGGTTGAAATAATGGACACCACGCTGCGCGACGGCGAGCAGACCTCGGGCGTTTCCTTCAACGCCCGTGAAAAGCTCTCCATCGCCCGGCTGTTGCTGGAGGAACTGCACGTAAGCCGCATCGAGATCGCCTCGGCGCGGGTCTCGCAGGGCGAACAGCAGGCCGTGCGCGCCATCGCCGAGTGGGCTGCCGCCAAGGGCTATGCCGACCGTGTGGAGGCGCTGGGATTCATCGACGGCGGGGTGTCGCTCGACTGGCTCGGGGCGGCCGGATGCCGCGTGGTCAACCTGCTGGCCAAAGGCTCGCGGAAACATTGCGAGGGGCAGCTGCGCCGCACGCCCGAACGGCATCTGGAGGATGTGCGCACCGAGATCCTTGCGGCCGCCGACCGCGGGATGAAGGTGAACCTCTACCTCGAAGACTGGTCCAACGGCATGCGCCGTTCGCCCGACTACGTCTACGCGATACTCGACGGACTGGCCGACGCTCCCGTCGGCCGGTTCATGTGCCCCGACACGCTGGGTGTCCTCGATCCCTACGATACCGAACGTTTCTGCCGCGACCTTACGGAGCGTTATCCGTCGCTGCGTTTCGATTTTCACGCCCACAACGACTACGACCTCGCCGTGGCCAACACCGCCGCCGCCGTGCGGGCGGGTTTCCACGGCGTCCATGTCACCGTGAACGGGCTGGGCGAGCGGGCCGGCAACGCGCCGCTGTCGAGCACCGTGGCCGTGCTGCACGACCGTCTGGGCCGCACGACGGGTGTCGACGAAACGAAGATCAACCGCGTCAGCCGCACGGTCGAGAGTTATACGGGCATCCGCATTCCCGCCAACCGCCCGATCGTCGGCGCGAGCGTCTTCACGCAGTGCGCGGGCATCCACGCCGACGGCGACAACAAGAACAACCTTTATTTCAACGAACTGCTTCCCGAGCGTTTCGGGCGCGTCCGCGAATATGCCCTGGGCAAAACCTCGGGCAAGGCCAATGTCCTGAAAAACCTCGAAGCGCTGGGCATCGACCTCGACGAGGCCGCGATGCGCAAGGTGACCGAACGGGTGGTCGAGTTGAGCGACAAGAAGGAGCAGGTGACGGCCGAGGACCTGCCGTATATCATCGCTGACGTGCTGCGCTACGACCCGGTCGACACCCCGGTCCGGATCCTCAATTACAGCCTCTCGCTGGCGCAGGGGATGCATCCCGTCGCGACGCTCCGGATCGAGATCCACGGCCGCGCGTACGAGCGGACCTCGGCGGGCGACGGCCAGTACGACGCCTTCATGCGTGCCCTGCGGCAGATTTACCGCGAACAGCTCGGGCGCGAGTTTCCGATGCTGCGTGACTATACCGTTTCGATTCCGCCCGGAGGCCGCACCGACGCCTTCGTGCAGACGATCATCACCTGGGAGATGGACGGCCGCGAGTTCAAGACCCGAGGGTTGGACGCCGACCAGACGGAGGCCGCCATCAAGGCGACGGTCAAGATGTTGAATATCATTGAAATAACCTATAACGACAATGGATGTTAAAATTGCTCTTTTAGCCGGCGACGGTATCGGTCCCGAGATCGTCGCCGAAGCCACGAAAGTGTTGGACCGCGTGGCGGAAAAGTTCGGACACAAAATTGAGTACCGTCCCGCATTGGTGGGCGCCGCGGCCATCGACGCTGTGGGCGACCCCTATCCCGACGAGACGCACGCCGTCTGCCTCGACGCCGACGCCGTGCTGTTCGGGGCCATCGGGGACCCCAAATACGACAACGACCCCACGGCGAAGGTGCGTCCCGAGCAGGGCCTGCTGCGGATGCGCAAGTCGCTGGGACTTTTCGCCAACCTGCGCCCCGTGGCGTTGTTCGACGCGCTGGCCGACCGTTCGCCGCTCAAGGAGGAGGTGGTCCGCGGCACGGATTTCATCTGCGTGCGCGAACTGACCGGCGGCATCTACTTCGGCCGTCCACAGGGCCGCGACGAGGAGGGTACGCGCGCCTTCGACACCTGTACCTACACGGTCGGGGAGATCGAACGGGTCCTGCACGTGGCGTTCCGCCTGGCCGTGTCGCGCCGCCGCAAACTGACGGTCGTCGACAAGGCCAACGTGCTGGAAACCTCGCGCCTGTGGCGTGAAACGGCCCAGCGGATAGCCCGGGAGTACCCCGAGGTGGCGGTGGATTATATGTTCGTGGACAACGCCGCCATGCAGATCATCCGCCAACCGGCTTATTTCGATGTCATCGTCACCGAAAACATGTTCGGCGACATCCTCACCGACGAGGCCAGCGTCATCAGCGGCTCGCTGGGCATGCTCTCCTCGGCGAGCGTGGGGGCCGAAGTGGCCCTTTTCGAGCCGATCCACGGCTCCTATCCGCAGGCCGCGGGAAAGAACATCGCCAACCCGATGGCCACGATTCTCTCGGCCGCGATGCTTCTGGAGCACCTGGGCCTCGACGCCGAAGGGCGTGCCGTGCGGCGTGCCGTCGATCGGGCGCTGGCCGACGGTGTCGTCACCGAGGACCTCGCGGCGCCGGGCGAAAAGGCCCGTTCGACCTCCGAGGTGGGCGATTACGTCGCTTCGCAGATTTGATCCCGTTATTCCGGATTGCCGGCAGGCCGCTTTTTCGCGGTCTGCTTTTTTTGGTGCCGTAACGACGCTTTTATTTTTGTTGGGACGTTTTACCGAACTGCATGCGAATCGATTTTGTTCTCGTCCGACTTTTATGTACCTTTGTCGTTTCAAGAACAATGAAATAACATGGCAGGTTCCAATTTCGTAGATTACGTAAAGATATTCGCCCGCTCGGGTCACGGCGGCGGCGGCTCGACGCATTTCCGCCGCGAGAAATTCGTGGCGTTCGGCGGTCCCGACGGCGGTGACGGCGGCAAGGGCGGCAGCATCGTCCTGCAGGGCGACAAGCAGTACTGGACACTCATCCACCTCAAATACCAGCGCCACCAGTTCGCCGAGGACGGCGAGCACGGCTCCGGGGCGCGTTCTTCGGGCAAGGACGCCCGCGACATCGTGATTCCGGTTCCGCTGGGTACGGTCGCCAAGCGCGTCTTCGAGAGCGAGGACGGGACCACGACCACCGAAACGGTGGGCGAGGTGACGGCCGACGGCGAGCGGCTCGTGCTGCTCCGGGGCGGCCGGGGCGGTCTGGGCAACTGGCATTTCAAGAGTGCCACGAATCAGACGCCGCGCTACGCCCAGCCGGGTGAGGAGGGGGAGGAAGGCACGTTCATCCTCGAACTGAAGGTGCTGGCCGACGTGGGGCTGGTGGGCTTCCCCAATGCGGGCAAGTCGACGCTGCTCTCGGTCGTCTCGGCCGCGAAGCCCAAGATCGCCGACTACGCCTTCACGACGCTGGAGCCGAACCTCGGTATTGTCGAGGTCCGCGACCACAAGTCGTTCGTCATGGCCGACATTCCGGGCATCATCGAGGGTGCGCACGAGGGCCGCGGTCTGGGAACCCGTTTCCTGCGTCATATCGAGCGCAATTCGGTGCTGTTGTTCCTGATTCCCGCCGACAGCGACGACATCCGCCGCGACTACGACGTTCTGCTGGGCGAACTGACGCAGTACAATCCCGAACTGCTGGACAAGGAGCGCCTGCTGGCCGTCACCAAGTGCGACATGCTCGACGAGGACCTGATCGCTGAGATGCGCGGCCACCTGCCCGAAGGCGTACCGTCGGTCTTCATCTCGTCGGTCTCGGGGCTGAACATTCCGCGGCTCAAGGATATGCTGTGGGAGGCGTTGCAGCGGTAAATTCCTGCGTCGTCCGCGCCGGACATCCGGCGGTTCGGGGAGATGCTGCGGAAGACGTTGCCGTGCCGGAAAATTCCGCTTCGCGGTTGGTGATGCGCAGGGAGTATTTTCCGGCGAAATAGTCGATGATTCCATACAAGGAGCCTGTGCCCTGGGGCAGAGGCTCCTTTGCGTAGGCGCAGGTCGCGGCGGTCCGCACGGTGAAGGTCCGGCCCCGGGTGTCGACGATCACGCGCTCGGTGGCGACGGTGCGGCCCGTCTCCGGGTCGGTGTCGCACCAGGTTTTCCCGGCGTCGGCGAAACGCACGTCGTCGAAACGGACGCGGGTGTCGATGTGCCGGGCCGAGACGGCGTCGAACGTCAGGAGCTGTGCGGAGGGGGTCTCGCCGCCGGGCGGTTCGGTGCGGATGTACCGTGCCAGCTCTTCGCGCGGGATGCACCCCGCGCCGTCGTCGCCGGGTGTCGTTCCCAGCTGGATTTTCCCGCCGTAGTCGCACAGCGTCAGGCCGTTGCAGCGTACGGTCGCCACGATGCCGAACGGATAGAGGTCCGCCAGCGGGGAGCCTTCCGCAGCGATCGCGATGCCGCCCGAGGCGTCTTCGACGACGATCGTCCTGTAAAATTCGCCGTAGAGGTCGTTGGCCGTGACGAATCCGCGGATGATGATGTCCTGCGTCACCGCGACGCTGCTTTTCCCGTCGCAGAGCGACTTGAGGTAGGCGACCGAATTCTGCGGTTCCGGGGGACAGACCGTGAATTCGGGCTGCGTGGCCCGGTCGCATCCGGCCGGCAGCGTCAGCAGGATCGGCAGGACCAGCAAGCCCGGCAGGATCGGCAGGCTAATGCGTGCAGTCGTTTTCATCGCGCAGTTTGAGAATGTAACGTCCGTCGCCCGCGGCATCGTACTGGAGAATGCCCGTCAGCGAGACCGTGCCGGCAGGCACTTCGGCGTCGGCGAAACGGGCGTATGGGCGGACATAGGTGTAGACGGCGTTGCCGTCGGCGTCGGTAAAACGCTTGTAGCCCGCCCACGTCGGGGCTGAAAGATCTTCGGGGGTGTAGCGCAGGCCGTCGATGCGAACGAGCGTGCCGCAGCGGTTTTCCGTAAGCGCAGGAATGGTAAGCGGGGCAGGAGAGGGTGCGGCCAGGGTTTCGCTGCTGCGGACCAGCACGGCGCCGAGCGCCGCCCGGGAGCCGATGTAATCCGTTGCGTAGCCGCTTCCGGCGGCGGGCGGACGTCCCGCCTGCAACACCCCGCGGCTCTGGGCGACGGTGAGTCCCCGGAGTGAAAGCGTAACACGGCTTCCTATGGGGAAGTCGTTGTGCAGGTGTTCGATACCGGCCATTACCTCAAGTCCCGCTTCAGCATCGTAGATGCAGAGCGTGCGGTAGAAATTCTCCGCTCGGTCGCTGCTCGCGACCCTCCCTGTGACGACGATGTCGCCCGTAACGGTGAAGGGCGTGCCCGCATAACGGGCGCGCAGCGCCGCGATGGTCTCCGTCGCGGGTTTCTCCCCTCCGTCGTCGTCCGGCTCCCCGAACGGGGAGTCGTAGCATCCGCCCGCCAGCAGGACGGCGGCAAGGCAGAGAAGGGATATGGGCCGGGAACGGGACATGTTTTTAAGGTAAGGCGGTGCGGCAATGGCGGTCCGAAGCGGGATGCGGTGTATCGTGCGGAATCGGATCCGGCAGTCTCACTGTTCGATACGGGAATCTTTCAGCCCCAGGAAATAGAGAATGCCGTCCAGCCCGATGGTCGAGATCGACTGCCGGGCCGTGGCCTTCACCTTGGGTTTGGCGTGGAAGGCGATGCCCAGGCCCGCGAGGTTGAGCATCGGCAGGTCGTTGGCACCGTCGCCGACGGCCACCGACTGGGCGATGTTGATCTCCTCGAACTGACACAGCAGCCGCAGCAGTTCGGCCTTGCGGCGTCCGTCGACCACCTCGCCGACGTAGCGTCCCGTGAGGCGTCCGTCCTCGATCTCCAGTTCGTTGGCGTAAACGTAGTCGAAGCCGTATTTCTGGCGCAGGTAGTTGCCGAAATAGGTGAATCCGCCGGAGAGGATCGCCGTTTTGTAACCCACGCGTTTGAGGATCGTCATCATGCGTTCCAGCCCCTCGGTGATGGGCAGGTTGCGGGCGATCTCCTCCATGACCGAGACGTCCAGTCCCTTGAGCAGCGCGACCCTCTGTGAAAAGCTCTCGCGGAAGTCGATCTCGCCGCGCATGGCGCTGGCCGTGATCTCGCGCACCTTGCCGCCCACGCCCGCGCGCTCGGCCAGTTCGTCGATCACCTCGGTCTCGATCAGCGTCGAGTCCATGTCGAAGCAGATCAGGCGGCGGCTGCGGCGGTAGATGTCGTCCTTCTGGAACGAAACGTCGAGACCGATCTCCGAGAGGTTCATGAATCCCTCCTGCATCGTGCTGCGCTCCTGGTCGGTGAGCGATCCGCGCACCGAGAGTTCGATGCACGACTTGGCGGCGCGGTCGTCCTCGCAGAGGGGCATGCGGCCCGTGAGGCGTTTGATGGCGTCGATGTTCAGCCCGTGCTCGGCCACGACCTTCGTCACCTGGGCGATGTGGCGCGCCGTGACGGTGCGGCCCAGCAGGGTGATGATGTAGCGGTTTTTGCCCTGACGGCCCACCCAGTCGTTGTAGCGGTCCTCGGGGATGGGCGTGAAACGGATCATAACGCCCAGTTCCGACGCCTTGAACAACAGCTCCTTCATGATGCTCCCCGACTTGTCGGCCGTGGTCTTTATCAGGATGCCGAGCGTCAGCGACTGGTGGATGTTGGCCTGTCCGATGTCGAGGATGAAGGCGTCGTAGCGTGCGAGGATTTCGGTGAGCGACGAGGTCATGCCCGGTTTGTCTTCGCCCGAAATGTTTATCTGGATAATTTCAACGTTGTTCTGCATCGTATCATGTATGGTGTTTTCCGTCGCTTTCTGCAAAAAGCGTAGACAAAGTTAATAAAGTTCTCCTTTTTTTGGCTATTTTTGCCTCACAAACTTAAAAAACGGAATTATGTGGACATTTTTAGCGGCCGAGGATCCGGCTCCCCTGATGGTTCCCGACAGCGTGCAGAAAGCCCATTTCGCGGAGACGGTCGAGAAGATCGCCAATATCGATTACCATGCCCTGTTGCAGACGCTGCTCTCCGAGTCGGTCTGGATCGTCATTAAAATCGCCATTGCGCTGGCGATCTATTTCGTCGGACGGTGGATCGTGCGGCGCCTGCTGAAACTGATCGACGTGGCCATGCAGCACCGCAACGTCGACACTTCGCTGCGTTCGTTCACGCGCAATACCGTCAGCGCGGTCTTCACGCTGCTGCTCATCCTGATCGTCGTGTCGACGCTGGGCGTCAACGTGACGTCGCTCATCGCCGTCGCGTCGGCCGCCACGCTGGCCATCGGTATGGCTTTGAGCGGTACGGCCCAGAACTTTGCCGGCGGGGTGATGATCCTGCTGATGAAACCCTATCGTATCGGCGACTATATCTCGGCGCAGGGACAGTCGGGAACCGTGCGCGACATCAAGCTCTTCTCGACGGTGATCACCACGGCCGACAACCAGACGATCTATATTCCCAACAACTCGATCGCCACGGCCATTATCGACAACTATTCCACCTCCGAGACGCGCCGCGTGGACTGGACCGTGGGCATCTCCTACGGCGACGATGTGGACGTGGCCCGCGAGGCCGTCCTTTCGATGCTGGCCGCCGATCCGCGCGTCCTGCCCGATCCCGCCCCCGTGGTGTGGGTCGCTGCGCTGGCCGACAGTTCGGTGAACCTCTCGATCCGCGCATGGGTGAAGAACGGCGACTACTGGAACGTCTTTTTCGAGCATAACGAGCGATTCTACAAGGAGCTGCCGAAAGCCGGCATCAATTTCCCGTTCCCGCAGATGGACGTGCACCTGACCAAAGAGTAGGGTATGAAAACGCGCCTCTTCACCGTTCTTGCGGCCATGTGCCTCTCGGCCTGCAATTCGAGCCGGGGACCCGAGTATACGACCCCGGCGGAATTCGGCGAGGTGAGCGTATCGCCGCGGGTCATGGCCTCCGATTCGGAGGTCCTGGTGAAGGTGTCCGTTTCGTGCAGCTACGGGCTGCGCAACGTCTGCATTCTCTACATGCTCGACGGCGACAAATCCGACGTGAGGACCGTCGCGAAGACCGAGCCGCCCGCCGACATCACTTCGTTCGATTACGAGGGGATCATTCCCCGGCAGAAAGCGGGCCGGAAAGTGACTTTCTGGATACGCGCCATCACGGCATACAATGTGCCCTCCTATACGCAGCCCCGGGAATATACCGTTCCCGACGAGGAGGAGGAAGAACCCGAACAACCCATTTTAACAAAGAAATAGCAACTGTATGGAACTGAAAGAGATTCTGGCCATTTCGGGCCAGCCCGGACTTTATAAATTCGTGGCGCAGTCCGCGCGCGGCGTGATCGTCGAGTCGCTGCTCGACGGACGGCGCATGAACGCCTCGGCCAACGCCAAGGTGAGCGCCCTTTCGGAGATTTCGATGTTCACCGAAGGCGAGGACATTGCGCTGGCCGACGTCTTCACCCGGATCTACGCCCACACGGGCGGCAAGGAGGCGATCAGCCCCAAGGAGTCGCCCGAGAATCTGAAAGCCGCATTCGCCGAGGTGCTTCCCGAGTACGACCGCGACCGGGTGCATGTTTCGGACATCAAGAAGTGCTTCGCGTGGTACAACACGCTGGTCGGGGCGGGATTCACGGAGTTCAAACTCCCGGCCGAGAACGAATAGCGAAAAATTTCCCGGTGCGGGCCGGGGCGTGACGAACCGAAAGCCGCTGCGGCTTTCATAAAGACCTGTCGTTATGGAGAAGAAGACGAAAGTGCTGGCACTGGTTGCCCACGACAACATGAAACGCGACCTGGCGGAGTGGGTCGACTGGAACAGCCGCAAGCTGAGCCGCCACCATTTGGTATGCACGGGTACGACCGGCAAGATGGTCGAAAAGACCCTGCGCGATCACAGGGAGGAGCACGAGGACGAGGCGGAGGAGAAACCCGAGCTGAAAATCACGTTGCTCAAGTCGGGTCCGTTGGGCGGCGACCAGCAGCTGGGGTCGCTGATCGCCGACGGAAAGATCAACGCGCTGATTTTCTTCTGGGACCCGATGTCGGCCCAGCCGCACGACGTCGACGTGAAGGCGCTGCTGCGCCTGGCGACGCTTTACAACGTTCCGACGGCCATCAACCGTTCGTCGGCCGATTTCCTGATCTCCTCGCCGCTGTACGAGGACGACGACTACGAACCCGTCGTGAAGGATTACAAGGCCTATGTCGAGCGGGTGTTGAAATAGGCAACAGATTGAAAAAGAAACGGGCGTGAATTTCACGCCCGTTTCTTTTTTTTTCGCTATTTGGGTTGCCCCGGGAAACTTACGTCCATTGCGGCGCCTTTGTCTCCCTGCTGTTCCATCCATTTTTCCAGCTCCTTCTTCATCTTGCGGATACGGCTTTGGTATTCGGGTTTGTCGGCCAGGTTGTTCATCTCCCACGGGTCGTTCTCCACGTCGTAGAACTCGAACTCGGGACGGTGCACGAAACGGTCGATCAGTCGTTTGGCTTCGGGATCGGTGTTCTCCGACGATTTCCACGCCTCCCAGACCCCCGTGTTGCTCTTCGGTTCCTTCATCAGGTGCTTTTCGTGGTAGTCCTTTTCGGGCGTGAGGTTCCAGATCAGCGCGTATTTCTCGTCGCGGATGCTGCGTATCGGGTAGGGACGGCCTTCCGGAATGTTGTTGTGGATGCCGTAGGCGTATTTGCGGGCTTTGTCCGACTCGCCGAACAGCGCCTTCTTGAAGCTGACGCCGTCGAGCTCCTTCCGCGGCTTGCCGCCTGCGATGTCGAGGAACGTGGGCAGCAGGTCCTCATACTGCACGATGGCGTGGGATACGCGTCCCGGAGCGATTTTCGCGGGATAACGCGCCACCAATGCGCTGTTGACGCCCGGATACCAGCAGGTCCACTTGCCGCCGGGGAACTGCGGTCCCTGCTCGCCGAGGAACATCACGATCGTGTTGTCGAGCTTGCCCGTCTCGGTCAGCACTTCGAGCACCGAGCCGACCTCGTTGTCGAGGGCGCGCACTTCGGCGAGGTAGTGGGTGAAAATCTCGCGCATCCGGGGGTTGTCCACACAATTCTCGGGCATCACGAGCTTGTCCTTGTCGAACTCCGTCGGATCGCCCCACGTCCACGGCGCGTGCGGATGGATGCTGCATACGTAGAGCAGGAACGGATCGTCGTTGCGCGTCATGAACTCGCGGATGCCGTCCACGGTGTAGGGAGCCTTCAGCGCCGTGCAGCCCACGGTGAATCCGGGAACCTTCTCGAATTTGTAGACCGCCGGGGTGATCGGGTGGTTTTTGCCGGTGCGGCCTACGCGGTAGCCCTCCTCGGGCATGTATTCGTTGACCGTCTTGGTTCCCTTGAAGGTCGCCTTGTGGTTCTGGTACGAGCCGTGGCGGACCGGGTAGAGACCCGTGTACATCGAGGCGCGGATGGGCACGCTCATGGCGATCGACGCATAGTTGTGCGTGAACCGCACCCCTTCCCGGGCCAGCCGGTCGATATTGGGGGTCTCGATGTTTTTCCCTCCGTAGCAGCTCAGCTCGGACGACAGCAGGTCGTCGGCCACGATCACCACGATATTGGGGCGGTCGGTCCGGGGAGCGCTTTTTTCGGCTGCAAGGCCCGTTGCGGGCGCGACCGCCGCGGAGAGTGCGGAGGCTTTGAGCAGCGTAGAATTCAGGTTCAGCTTATTCATTGCGGTAAAATTAGTGAATTTCTCGTTAACGCGGGTCTTTCATCACGTTCATGGCTTCCAGCAGCGTGGCGCCGCTGACCTGCCAGCCCAGTCTCGGCTTCTGATATTCGGCGCCTTTGCGGGCCGCCTGTTCCTGATCGAGGCTCCAGTCGGGGGTGAAGAATCCCGCGGGATTTCCGGCAGCGTCGCGCCCGAGTCCCTTCGTCCAGAGGGTTTCGGCCTGGTGGCGGATGAAGTCGTAGAGCTGGATGCGGGGTTTGCGCTTGATGCGGCGGTCGTTGACCAGCTCCACGGCATAGCGGATGAAGATTCCCTTGAAAAAGGAGTTGTCGCCTCCGGCGCCCTCGTCGCGGAGCATGCCGCCCTTGGTGATGCCCGGGTGGGTGATGGTGTAGAGGGCGGCTTTCAGGGCGTCGTCGCGGTAGAGCTTCTTCCCGGTGTAGCGGTAGAGCAGGTGCGCGGCTCCGAGGAACGTCCCCTGGTCGTAGGTGAGCGAGTAGGCCGTCATCTTGCCCTTCTTCTGCGAGAACGATCCGTAGACCTGTCCCGTCGTGCGGTCGAACAGCTCGCGGGCCATCCATTCATAGACCGTCTCGGCGTTTTTCAGGTAGTCGAAATCGACGTAGTCGGGGTGCGAGTCGGCCCGGTAGCGTGCGGCCGGGGTCCGCCGCTTCACTTCGTGCAGACGGATGGCCGTAAGGCAGCCCGGGGCGTTCGAGCAGGCGTTCTTCGAAAGACCCTGGGCGGTGTCCTCCTTGCCGTAGCACCAGATGAAACCGCCGCTGCCGCCCACGTCGCGGGCTGCGGGAAGGTCCCAGGCCTTCCAGATCTGGGCGTAGAGCTTCTGCGCCTCGCGCAGGTAGACGGCTTCGCCGGTGGCTTCGTAGAGCCGGATCAGCGTCAGCGCGTGCCACTCCATGTCGTCGACGAACTGGTTGCCGAACGAGGCCGAGATGTCGGCGTATTTCTTCATGCCGTAGCTGGTCCAGAGGACGCCTGTCTGGCGTTTGACCTCGCCCGTGCCGATCGGGTCGCGGTAGCCTTTGTCGAAGCACTCCTTGTAGAAGGCTTCGGCTTCGCGGTCGCCTTCGCGCTGCGCCCGGAGGTAGGCGTCGATGAAGACGTCCATGCCGTGGGCCTGCGGCCAGTAGTTGTTCGAGAAATCCTCGGCGCCTTTCACGCCGTTGGTGAAGTGGTAGGGCGGCTGCTTGCCGACGAACCCGTTGCCGGGTACGCGCCAGAAGTTGTCGGCCAGCGTCGTCGTGGCGTAGTCTGCCGCCGCGCTCCATGATATGCCGTCGTTGCGGCGGTCGCTGCGGGCCTGCGAGGGGATGCCGGAGCCGAGCAGCAGCGTCAGGGCGAGGGTTGCGATTGTGTGGTTCATCGGATTCGGTTTTCTTGTTTTTTAGCTGTATATTTGCTTTCGAGCATCTTGATCCAATAGCCGCCGACCACCGCGCGGGCCTTGAAAATCACGTGGGCCGGCACGTCGCTCTTGTACCAGTCGGACATCGGCACGCGCAGCACCGTCTCGTTCATGAAGTCCCAGACCGGCTCGACGAGCGCTTCGAAGCTCTTCCGGTCGTCGGCCAGCGTGGCGCTCCAGACGATCCAGTCGGACTTGGTCCATTGGCGGCGGCTGTCGAGCGGAAGCCCGTAGCGGTTCTGCTTATGGAGGTAGTAGGCGATCTCCTTCCGGGCCACGCTTTCGGGGAAGATGCCGAAGCCCAGCAGTTTGTCCCACACGAGGTTGTATTTCTGGCTCCACGTTCCGCTCTTGTCGAAGGTCAGGCGGTAGTGGTCGCCGTCGTCGGCCATCCGGACCCACTCCCCGGCCATCTCACGGGCCTTGGCGAAGTAGCTGTCGGCAACCTCCTGCATGCCGAGCATCCGTGCGCAGTAGCCGTAGGAGGCGATGCCCATGATGGCCTTTATGGAGAGGTTGGCGTTGTGGGCGAAGTGTCCCGCGAAGTCGTCGGTGCAGAGCTGGTTGTCGGGGTCGAGTCCGTTCTCGACGAGGTATTCGGCCCAGCGGGTCAACTCTTTCCAGTGTCTGCGAGCGTATTCGGCGTTGCCTTCCGCCGCCGCGATGGCGGCCGTCAGTACGAGCATGTTGCCCGACTCCTCGACCGGCATGTCGTGCTTGTAGGTCTGCCCGTTGGCCTGGGGATAGGTTCCCACGTCGTGCGCCGGGAAGGGCTTCTGCCACTTGCCGCTTTCGCTGTAATGGAAGATGTGGTTGAGCAGCGCCTTGCACAGTTCGGGGTTGTAATAGAGGAACAGCGGGGCCGAGGGGTAGCTGATGTCCACGGTTCCGATCGAACCGTTGCTGGCGTTCTCCTTCGAGAGCAGCATCAGGTCGCCGTCGGGGGACTCCACGAGTTTGTGAGCGGCGATGGCCTGCCGGTAGGCGAGGGCGCAGAGTTCGGCGTATTTCCGTCCGCCTTCGCGGGTCGCCGTCTCCATCAGTTCGAGGTCGAACTCCCGGCATTTCTCGTTCAGAACCGGATAGTCGCCGGCCGCCAGCGCGAACTGCCGTTCGATCGTGCTGTCGCCCCGGCGGTTCCAGTAGGGGCGCAGGTCGGTCTTGAAGTACTGGATCGACCGGATGTCGTCGAATCCGGCCATGATCAGGCCTTTGGCCGCTGCGGCGCGTCCCAGACTGCGGGCGACGGCGATACAGGCATTGTCTGCGGCGGCCGTTTTGCCGTCGAGCCTGCCGTTTGCGGCGAAGGCCCTGCGCATCGTCATGGCACCGCCCACCGACTGCGACGAACCGCCGTCGGGGGCGCAGAGGTAGAAATAGCCCCAGTCGATCTTGATCTGGTCGCCCTTGCGCCGGAGCACATTCTGCTCTTTGCTTCCCGTGCGGACGAACGCCAGGCCGTCCTTGCGGTAACCGTCGCTCACGGCCTCCTGGTCGGTGGTGTTGACGGCGCAGGCGGGCGACGCCTCGAAGTAGATCTGCACGTCGTGAGCCGCGCCGTCGAGCGACCGGGTTTCATAGGCGATGTAATTCACCGGGCGGGAGATCAGTTCGAGGTCGTCGAGGAAGAGGGGAGCCGTGAAGGTCAGCGTCAGCCCCACCGGACCGCAGGTGAATTCGTAGACGGTCTGCATGGCCCGTACGTCGGCCGATTGCTGCACGGCGGGGGTCGACAGGGATCGCTCGCCGCCGAAACCGGCTTCGAAAGCGCACGTCGGGGCGTCGATGCCCATGAAACGGTAGGTTTTTCCGTCGACGCGCAGAGCGCCTACCAGCGGGAACGGCTGCCCGGTCCAGTGGGTCGTGTGGCTGTCGTAGAGGTAGTCTCCGGCCGACCAGCAGCTGGTGTAGGGGTCGATGGTGATCAGGGGGTAGGCCGGGGCGCGCAGGGTGTTCTGCGGCGCAGGCGCTGCCGCCCGTGCGGTCGCAAAAAGCGCTGCGGCCGCCAGAATCGCTATGGAAAGGGTTTTCTTCATTCGGAAAAGGTTTGTCGAAAGGTCGTTTATTGTTTTGCGTTTTGGGTTTTCTTGCGGTTGTTCAGCAAATGCTGCGTCGCGTCCAGTTCGGTCTGCGCGCCCAGGTCGCCCTGGCTCGCCATCCAGGCGTCGAGTTTCGGACGCATCCGGTCGAGGACCTTCCTGTAGGCGGGGTCCGCGGCCAGGTTGTGCATCTGATAGGGGTCCTTCACGACATCGTACAGCTCCTCGGCGGGGCGCGTCTGGTACAGTCCGGCGCGCTCGCGGGCGAAGGTGTCCCCTTCGTCGCCCCGGCGCTGCCACTCCCGGAAATATTCCTGCTTCGTCACGACGCATTGGAACGTGGCTTCGGGCGTCAGGTTGCGGATGTAGCAGTAACGCTCGTCGCGGACCGAGCGGATGCCGTAGTGGTCCGGGCCGTTGAGGATGCCCCGCGAGGTCTGGATGCCGTAGACGCACTCCTTGTGCTTCGACTTTTTGCCTTCGATCACTTTCCGGAAACTCCGGCCGTCCAGCCCCTCGGGAACCGAGCCGGAGGCTATGTCCACGAGCGTGGGGGTCACGTCGGCGTATTCGCACAGGGCGTCGGTCGTCGTGCCGGGCCGGGTCACCCCTTTCCAGCGCACGATGAAGGCCGTTTGCAGCCCCGCGTCGTAGCAGGTCCACTTGGCGAACGGGAACTGGTGTCCCTGCTCGCTGGTGAAGATGAAGATGGTGTCGTCGTCCAGCCCGTATTTTTTCAGCAGGGAGTCGATGCGGCCGATGTCGGTGTCGAGCTGGTTGATCTCGGCCAGATAATTCACATATAAATCCCTGATTTCGGGTGTGTCCACCAGCGTCGGGGGCAGAGTCAGCCGTGCCGCATCGAAGAGAGAGCGGTCGCCGCGCGTCCACGGGGTGTGGGCGTCGTGCGAGGCCACGTAGAGGAAGAACGGTTGGCCGCCGGCTGCCGCCTCGCGGAAAAACGGTTCGATTTTGGCCGGATTCACATCCGCATTCGGTTTGGCCAGCTCCTCGAAGGGAAATGCGCTCATCGGCGCGATGTGCCGCTTGCCCTGCATGGCCACCCGGTAGCCGCAGTCCTTCAGGTATTTGGGCAGCGTCTGCACGCCGTCGTCGATGTAGGTGTGGTTGGGGTAGGCCCCCGACCGCACGGGATAGAGTCCCGTCAGCAGGCAGTGGCGCGTGGGCGAACTCATGGCCGTCGCCTGGAAGAACCGCGTGAAGCGCAGTCCCTCGGATGCCAGCCGGTCGATGTTGGGCGTCACGGCGTCGGGACTGCCGTAACAGCCGAAGTCGAGCATGCGCGTGTCGTCCGAGATGACGAGCACGATGTTGGGCCGCTTGGGCGCAGCGCCCGCGGAAAATGCCGTCAGTACGGCTGCCGCTGCGGCGATACGGGTTGTTCGGATTTTCATGCTATTTGTTGTAAAACAGGTAGTTGTGCGGATTGCGCTTGAAGCGGTAGCGTTGGCGGGGCAGCGGCAGCGGGTCGTCCGTGGCGATGTCCCATTTGAGCAGCTCGGCCATCAGCTCCTGCTGCTTGGCGGCGTATTTCCGGTTGCCGTAGAGGTTCTTCATCTCCGAGGGATCCTTTTTGACGTTGTACATTTCGCCGTTGCCCAGCATGTCGAACTCCAGTTTCCAGTCGCCCATGCGCACGCACCGGCTCGCGCCGCTCTGCGTCCAGGTGTTCAGTTCGTCGAAAAACCCGGGCTTTTTGCGCGTGGCGCCCTCTGCGGCGTAGTCGGTTCCGTCCTCTTTGGTGTAGTACTGGCCGCCGTAGCCGTCCTCGCTCATCACGCTGCGGAACTCATCGGCGGGGTAGTCGCCGCCGCGGATGACCTCGATCAGACTGCGTCCCTGCACGCCTTCGGGAATCTCGCCCCCGGCCATCTCGCAGAAGGTCGGGAAAACGTCCACCAGCGAGACGTGCGCGGAACTTAAACCCTGTGCCGGAACCGGACCGCCGAACCAGACGAACGGCACGCGCGCGACGATGTCCGAGAGCCCCACGCCCTTCTTCATCAGCCCGTACTCCCCGGCGAAGTCGCCGTGGTCGGCCGTCACGACGAAGACCGTGTTTTCATACGTGCCGTCCTTGCGCAGCTGCTCCACCAGACGGGCGATCTGGTCGTCGATCAGGCGGATCATCCCGAGGTAGTTGCTGCGCAGGCGGTCCAGGTGCTCGTAATAGCCCGCATGTCCCAGCGACATCATCTCGTGCAGGAGTTCGTATTCCGGGCCTTTCACGGCCAGGTCCTTGAGCCCGGTCCGCACCGGCGGCAGTTTCTCGGGCGGGAACATCGAATAATAGGGTTCGCTGACCTGATAGGGGTTGTGCGGTTCGGGGAACGAGAGCCACATCATGAAGGGCTTGTCGTCGTCGCCGCCGATCCATTGCAGGGCGTCGTCCACCATGCGGTGGGGATGCTGCATCTCGGCTCCGAACGGCGCCGGGTCGTAGCTGGCGTACATGTCGGTCGTGCCGAGGTATCGGTTGAAGGCCCGGGCCTTTTCGTCGACTTTTCCCTGCTGGGCGAAATGGTTGTAGGGACGCCAGCAGTCGGCGTCCTGCGGCTTGAGGTGGGCGTGGTTCTTACCTACGAGCGCCGTGCGGTAGCCGTTGCGGCGCGCGAAGGCGAACAGGTCGTCCTTGTAGACCGCGTCCTCGATGTTGTGGTTCGATTTCACGCGCGTGGCTTTCGGGAAACGCCCCGTGAGGAACGCCACGCGGGCCGGGCCGCTGATCGGGGCGGGGGTGTAGGCCCGGTCGAACCAGACGCCTTCGGCGGCCATGCGGTCCACGAAGGGGGTGACGTCGAGCGGATAGCCCTCCCGGCCGCAGAGGTCGGCGCGCTGCTGGTCCGTCATGATGAAGATGAAATTGGGCTTTCGGGGAGTCCCCGCTTCCTGGGCCGTTGCGGACGATACGGCCAGCGGCAGCAGCGCCGTCGCGCCCAACGTGATTTTGACAGGATTCATCGGATATTCGTTTTAGGTTATTTGTCGTAGCGGATGATACAAAATTAGGCGGATCGGGACAGACTCGCTGCTCCTTTTTATTCAAATTTGGCCAAAAACTGACCAAACGCCTTTCCGGGCGGTGCGGGGCGTTGCCGGGACCGAAAATTTCGTGTACCTTTCCTGAAAATTACGAACCTAATTCCGACACAGATGATGAAACTCGACAAAAGCGCGGTGCTCGCTTCGGCGGCCGCACTGACCTCGTCGCTGGCCTGCGCCGCACAGCCCAACGTCGTCTTTATTCTGGCCGACGACATGGGTTACGGCGACGTCTCGGCCCTGAATGAAAAATCCCGGATACGGACCCCGGCCATCGATGCCCTCTGCCGCGACGGAGTGACCTTCACCGACGCCCATTCGGGCTCTTCGGTGAGCACGCCTTCGCGCTACGGCATCCTGACGGGGCGCTACGCCTTCCGCACGACTCTCAAAAGCGGCGTCACGAACAGCTACTCCCCGCCGCTGATCGCCCCCAGTCGCCGCACGATCGCCACCTTCCTTTCGGAGCTGGGCTATTCGACGGCCTGCATCGGCAAATGGCATCTGGGCTGGAACTGGACCATGCGCGACGGCAAGGTGGACTTCTCCGGCCCGGTCGGGGACGGTCCCGTGACCCGCGGCTTCGACTATTTCTTCGGTATCCCGGCTTCGCTCGACATGCCACCTTATGTATATATAGAAAACGACCGGGTGACGGCGCAGCCCGACCGGACCTCGGCCGACGGCAAGGGACTGCTGTTGCAGCGCAGCGGCCCGCAGGGAGCCGATTTCGAACACGGGGAGTGTCTCCAGCGCATCACACGGAAGTCGCTCGAATACATTGCGGCGCAGAGCGCGAAGAAGCCCTTCTTCCTCTACATGCCGCTGACGGCCCCGCATACGCCGATCCTGCCCTCGGAGGAGTTCCGCGGCAAGTCGGGACTCTCGCCCTACGGCGATTTCGTGATGATGGTCGACGACGTGGTCGCGCAGATCGTGGCCCGCCTGAAGGAGCAAGGGCTTTACGAAAACACGGTCGTCGTTTTCGCCGCCGACAACGGCTGTTTCCACGGCGCCGGAGTGAAGGAGATGGAGGCCGGCGGGCACTTCCCCAGCTACATTTACCGGGGTTACAAATCCGATCTCTTCGACGGCGGCCACCGTGTGCCGCTCGTGGTTTCGCGGGGCGGGAAGAACGGCGGGCGCGTCGAGCGGGGACTGGTCTCCCTCACGGATTTCTACGCCACGTTCGCCGAGATGGCCGGTTACCGCCTCACGCCCGGCGAGGGCGAGGACAGTTACAGCCTCTGGGGCGTCGTGACGGGCAAGGGCGGAAACCTGCGTCCTGACGCCGTGCACCATTCGAACAACGGCAGCTTCTCGCTGCGCGAAGGACGCTGGAAGATTCTCTTCACGGCCGGTTCCGGAGGCTGGAGTTTCCCGACCTTTCCCAAGGACAGGGAGTATATCGCCACGCTTCCTTCGATGCAGCTTTACGACCTGGAGAGCGACCCCGGCGAGACGAAAAACGTGATCGCCGAACACCCCGACGTCGTGCGCCGTCTGACCGTCCGGATGCGGGAGCATATCGAACGCGGACGCTCGACGCCCGGACCCGTTCAGACGAACGAAACGCGCGGCGAATGGAAGCAGACCGCTCTGTTTATGAATGAGGCTGAATAACACCCACAGGCCCTCCGGAGGCGTATTTTAACCGGATTGACCAAATATTGACATTTTTTGAATAAGTGTCCAGGGCTGTTTTCTCGGAAACAGCCTTTCTTTGTTGTCGAGTAAAACTTACTAAACCTAAAACTAATTTCTATGAAGGTATTTCGACTATGGTCGCTGATGCTTTCGGCGACAATGCTTTTTCTCGTCGCCTGCGAATCGATGGACGAGAAGGACGGGGGAAAATTTTCGCTCGGTTCCACTTGCCGGATTCTCGAAAGCAGAGGCAATTTCACCAGCTTTATCAAGGCGCTCGACCGCAGCGGTTACCGCAGGCTCGTGGACGGCGGAGGACTCGTGACGGTGTTTGCTCCGGACGATGCCGCATTCGGCAGCTATCTCCAGGAAAAATACGGAACGACGGACGTCGATCAGGTCCCCGTCGAGGAGCTTGCGCTGCTCGTGGGCTGCCACATGATCCAGTTCGCCTACACACCCGAGGATTTTCTCTCTTTCTCGATGGTCTCTTCCGACGACGGAACGGACACCGGCGACGGTGCGTGCTACAAGTACAAGACCTACGGGCGTCCCGCCATCGAGGAATATACCGATCCGCTCAACCGGCGGAAGGTGAAGATCTTCTCGCGTGAGAAGTACATGCCCGTCTTCTCGACGCGGATGTTCGCCAAACGGGGCATCTCCGATGCGGAGGGCGACTACCGCCTGCTTTTTCCCGACGTGAACTGGCAGGGCGCGAACGACCGTCTCTATGCGGGCAACGCCGCCGTCACGGAGAGCGGCATTCCGACCGACAACGGCTATCTCTATATAGTGGACAAGGTGATGGAGCCTGCGCGTACCGTATATAAAGAGTTGTCGGACAATGCGTCGTCGGCCGATTACTCGCTCTGCAAGGGGCTTTTCGACCGCGTCAGCCTCTACAAGTACGACGCCACCGTTTCGAAGAACTACGCCGGGGCGTCGGGCGACTCGCTGTTCTACTTCTACCACTGGAAAGAACCCCTGCGCACGGCCGAGATTCCCGAGATCGCCAGCGAGTGGACCTACCACGACGAGAGCGGCGTGGTTTTCGACCGCGGCCTGCGCTATGCGAACAACTGCTTCCTGCCCCAGGACGACGTGCTGAAGGAGTACCTGAAAAACTATTTCAGCGAGTACGGCACGCAGACCCAGGAGGATTTCCTCGGCCTGATTCCCAAAAATGCCATCTATCATTTCCTGCGGGCGCACGTCTACGGTACGCGTGACCTGATCCTGCCTTCGGAACTGAACATGAGTCCGGTCGTCGGCGTGAACGGCGAACGCTTCAACCTTTCGACCTCCGAGCTGAAAGACGTGCGTTACTGCTCGAACGGCGTCATTTACGGCATGGACAAGGTCTTCGAACCGGCGGTCTTCACATGCCTGACCGCGCCGCTGTTCCGCTACCCGCAGTTCACCTTCTACGCCCGGGCGTTCAATACGAAGAACATGTACCAGCAGACGGTCGACATGAACAACCGCTTCACGCTCTTCATCCAGAACGACCAGGACCTGGCTACGGCCGGCTATTCGTCGAGCGAGGGTTCCTCCACGCACGGCGACTACACCTTCCGCAGCAAGTCCGGCAACATGAATGCCAACGCCGTGTCGAATCTGCTGATGTCCCAGTTCGTCTACGGCGATCTTCCGGCGCTGGAGGAGACCGACGAACTGCGCTATTTCGTCGCCAAGGATGAAAAGACCTATTTCTATATCAAGGACAAGGCTCTTTTCGACTACTCGGGCAAGGAGTTGAGCGTCAAGGCCAGCTTCGACACCGACAACGGAACGGTCTACCAGACCGACCGGGTGATCCCCGCCCGCGTCGGAGCCTACTCCGAGACGGGCAAGATGCCCGAATACCAGCAGTTCAAGAGTCTGATGATCACCGCCGGGCTGGGCAACAACAGCGGCGGACTGGTCACTCCGATCGCCGACGGACTGGTGTTCTTCCCGACCAACGAGGCGATTCTCGCCGCCAAGGACGCGGGGATGATTCCCGAGGTGGTCGACGGCGACGTGACCGAACTGCGCAAATACCTCCAGTACTATTTCGTACCGCTGAAGAAGAACAAGCTCAACTTCTACCTGCTGCCGGGACTCGGTTCCGAGGGCGCGACTACCGAAGCCTATTCGGGCCGCTACGTCACGCTGTCGGAGTATCAGAACGAGACCGACGCCAAGACGATGGGCATTGCGTGGAATCCCGATGTTCCCGAGTCGCTGACCATTACCGACATGGCCGGCAACACCATTACGACGGAGCCGGGGGTGATCTACCTGCGTACCAACTGCGCGACCTACTCCATCAATACGTGTTTCGATTATCGTACGATGTACGGAAATTAAGGCCGAATCCAAATCTAAACTACATACCAGCGGATGATGAAAAAATTTTCATTTCTACTAATCATAATGGCTGCCGTATGCCTGTCGCCGTGTGCTGTGTTCGCACAGAAACAGGTGCAGGGCAGGAGCGTCAAGAAAGAGACCTATACGATGCGCGGTGTCGTGTCGGACAGCCAGGGCGTACTGCCGGGCGCTACGGTCTATCTGCAGAACAAGGACATGCGAATCATCGTGGGAGCCGTGACGGGTATCCAGGGCGAATACATCCTGGACGTGCCGGCCAATGCCAAGGACCTGACCATCGTGACGGGTTTCGTGGGCTACGTGACGCAAAAGGTCCCCTATACCGGACAGCGGGTCTACGACGTGCGCCTGAAGGAGGATTCCAAATCCATCCAGTCGGTCGTTGTCGAGGGTAAGGTCTCCCGCAAGAACGAGGTGGGCGTTAAGCGCGAAAACCTCGGTACGGCAACCGAATACCTCGACGTGACGCAGTTCGAGGACATGAGCGTGACCTCCGTCGACCAGATGATCCAGGGCCGTATGGCCAACCTCGACATCGTTGCGGCGTCGGGCGACCCCGGTACGGTCTCCACGATCCGCATCCGCGGTTCGGCGTCGCTCAACTCCAGCAACGAACCGCTGATCGTGATCGACGGCATCCCGCAGGACAACGAGATCGACGAGGACTTCAACTTCGGCGACGCCAACGTCGAGGATTTCGGCGCCCTGTTGAGCATTTCGCCCAACGACATCCAGTCGATCGAGATCCTCAAGGACGCGGCCGCCACGGCGCTCTGGGGACCCCGTGCCGCCAACGGCGTGATTCTGATCGTGACCAAGCAGGGCGGCGTGCACAAACCCCGTTTCTCGTTCTCCCAGAAGTTCGACTATTCGTTCGAACCCAAACCGATTCCGCTGCTCAACGGTCAGGAGTACGTGACGCTGATGCAGGACGCCCTCTGGAACTGGATCAAGGACGGCGACTACGCCCAGGATCGCGTGAAGAAGCTGACCAACCAGAAGGATATTCTCTACGACCGTTCCTACGAGTATTTCAACGAGTTCAACTGCAACACCGACTGGCTCGACCTGATTTCCCGGAATTCGCTCAACTCCACGACGGACTTCTCGATGGACGGCGGCGGCGAGGTTGCCAACTACCGCTTCTCGCTGGGATACGAGGACCGCGACGGTACGACCAAGGGAACCGACTACTCGCGCATCACTTCGCGCCTGAACCTGGTGATCAAGTTCTCGCGCAAGTTCCGCGTCGAGTCGAAGTTCGACTACACCGAGTCCACGCGCAACCAGCCCTACGGTTCGACCTCCAGGGACCTGGCCATCGGTGCGACCGAGAATGCGGACAACGAGGCCAATTCGGTCTACGCCATCAACGAGCAGCTGAAAAAGCCAGTCCGCAACACGGCCATGATCAAGATGCCCAACATGAGTCCCTGGGTGCTGGACCAGTACGGCAACCCCACGAACGAGTATTTCAGCGCACCCGAAAGCTCGTTGCAGGGGACCTTCCCCAACCCGCTCGCGCATGCGCTCGAATCGACCCAGAAGACCAAGTCGCGCTCCGTGGGCGCCAATTTCGCCGTGGTGTACAATCCGATTCCGGGACTGACCGTCCAGGGAACCGTTTCCTACCGACTTTCGGCCATCCGCACCAACGGCTTCCTGCCTTCGTCGGTTATGAACGTGAAGTGGTCCAACCAGAACTACAACCAGGGTCTCGAAGCCCAGTCCAACAAGGCCGTCACGTTCGCCGACGTGAATGTCAACTACGCGGTGAACCTCGGGCGGCACAATATCCAGGCTACGCTCCGCGACCAGATCGAGGCGACCAACAATAACAGTTACAGCATCACCACGACCGGCAGCGGCGCCGAGGCGGTCAGCTCGCCTTCGTCCGAAGGAAAGATCATCAAGATGAACTCCGCCTGGGCCAAGCGGCGCACGGTGGGTCTGGTGGGCAGTCTGAATTACGTTTACGACGAGCGTTACGCCCTGAACGTCGCGGCCCGTCTGAACGCCAACTCCAATACCGGTCGCAACAACCGCTGGTCGGCTCTGCGTCCCTCCGTCTCGGCCGTCTGGCGTATCAACAACGAGAAGTTCATGAAGCAGGCGAAGTGGGTCGACGAACTGCGGCTGAAAGCCAGCTGGGGTAAGAGCGAACGCGTGCCTGCGGCAAGTTTCGTCACGGGAACCTTCGCTTACGAGGACGCCTACATGGACCGTCCCTCGATCAAACCCAACCAGATGCAGCTCGACAACCTCCGGCCCGAGATCGTCTCTTCGTACAACCTGGGCGTCGAGGGTGCGTTCCTGAAGAACCTGATCCGCTTCAGCTTCGACTACTACAACAAGGAGACCACCGACCTGATCATGGAGAACATGGCCATCCAGTCGACGACGGGTTACAGTTCCGTGCGCCGGTACAACGGCGGCGACGTGCGCAACCGGGGTTGGGAGTTTTCGTTGAGCCTGAACAACATCGTCAAGGCCGGTAAATTCAGCTTGAGTCTCTCGAATATCAACCTCTCGCGCAACGTCAACGAGATCACCTCGCTGCCCGAAAGCATGGTCGCCGAGAAGTACACGATCGGCAACGGCAACTACGCCCGTAAGATCATGGAGGGTAATCCGATCGGTTCGATCTACGGCTATATTTTCGAGGGCGTCTACCAGAATTACGACGAGACGCTGGCCCGCGACGCCAGCGGCGAACTTATCCGCGACGTCAACGGCAACACGGTTCCCATCCGCGTGGGCGGAACGACCCGCATGCACCCCGGCGATGCCAAATACAAGGATATAAACCACGACGGCGTGATCGACGAGAGGGACATCGTCTATCTCGGCTCCTCGTTCCCGACGATCACCGGTGGCGGAAGCCTCGTGCTGAAATACAAGGGGTGGCAGCTGCGTACGTCGCTGCACTTCCGCCTCGGCCACAGCATCGTCAACAAGGTGCGCCACGACCTCGAAAACATGAACACCGGTAACAACCAGTCGAAGAACGTGCTCCGCCGCTGGCGTTACGAGGGCGACGACACCGACGTACCCCGCGCTTTGTGGGGCGTGAACTACAACTCGATGGGCAGCAGCAAGTTCGTCGAGGACGGGTCGTTCCTCAAGATCAAGGACATCACGTTGAGCTACCGCATTCCCCAGTCGTTCTGCTCGAAACTGGGCATAACCAACGCGATGCTTTCCCTGACGACCTACAACCTGTTCACCTTTACGAACTATTCGGGACAGGATCCCGAGGTGGGTGTCGGCGCAGGGGCCTACGGACTGGCCATCGACTCGAGCCGCACGCCGCCTTCGCGCCGCGTAGCTTTCAATATTTCGTTTAGCTTCTAAATCGTGAGAATTATGAATAAAAGATATTTTTTCAACACGCTGAAAGCGTTGTTCCTGCTGCTGCTGGTGTCGGCAGGGACGGCATGCAACAGCTGGCTCGACGTGAAGCCCGAGAACGAGCAGCCCAACGACGAGTTCTGGAATAATAAGGAGGAGGTCGACGCCGTCATGATGGGCGCCTACCAGCAGCTCCGCAGCAGCCTCGAACTGCTGGTGCGCTGGGGCGAACTGCGCGGGGACGTTACGATCCTGGGTCCCGGTCTGACCTCGAACGAGAACATGCTCGCGGTCAAGGGGCTTGAAATCAAGGATACCAATCCCATCTGCAAATGGCAGCAGTTCTACAACGCAATCGGACGCTGCAATGCGGTCATCCGGTATGCGGCCGACGTGCTGCCCCGCGACAAGACCTTCACGCAGAAGGCCTGCGACGCCTACGTCGCCGAAGCGAAGTGGGTGCGCGCCCTGTGTTATTTCTACCTCGTCCGCACGTTCCGCGACGTGCCCTACGTGACCGAACCCTACCTGAACGACAGCCAGGAGTTCCGCATTCCGAAGAGCGACGGAATGGAGATTCTGAAAACGATCGCCGCCGACCTGCGGGAGTGCGCGCAGCAGATCCCCGTGGCCTACGATCCCGGATCGTGGGAGAACAAGGGACGCGCTACGGTCTGGGCGCTCTACGCCCTGCTGGCCGACATCTACCTCTGGACGGAGCAGTACGACGAGACGATCGCCATGTGCGAGAACATCGAGAAGTCGGGTCTCTATACGCTGCTTCCCACGGAGAGCTGGTATCAGATCTACAATCCGGGCAATTCCGAGGAGAGCATCATCGAATTGCAGTGGAGTGCGGCACAGCTCCAGACCAACAACCTGTTTGCGTGGTTCTACAACGAAAGCAACAATAACAACTACGCCATTTCCGATGCGGCGATGGCCAAGTTCGCCGAGTTCCCCGACGAGACGGACGTGCGCGGTTCGGGCGGCAGTTACATCGAAGCGAGCGCCAAGGTGTGGAAGTACGCCGGAACGGCGACAGGCGTCGAGAACCTCCGCGAATCCTCGCAGCGCGACGCGAACTGGATCTTCTATCGGCTGGCCGACGTGCTGCTGATGAAGGCCGAGGCCTACGTCATGCGGGGCGCCGAGGGCGATTCGGACGCGGCTTACGCCATCATCCGGCAGATCCGCGAACGCGCCGGTTACACGATGCATCCCGACATGCCGGACAGCCAGTCGGAAGCGATCGACCTGGTGCTGGACGAGCGTCTGCGCGAACTCTGCTTCGAAGGCAAGCGCTGGTTCGACCTGGTGCGGGTGGCGGTGCGCAACGACGGGCAGTATAAGAACAAGCTGGTCTCGCTGCTGCTCCAGAACGTGGCCGCCAAGGACCGCCCGCTCTACCAGGCCAAGTTGCAGAACACCTACGGCTACTACCTGCCGATCAATGAGAGCGACATGATCGCCAGCGGCGGCGTTCTCGTACAGAATCCCTACTACCTATAACCGAACCGACAAAAATGGACTTTATGCGTAAAATAATAGCAATCATAGCGGGCCTGCTGCTGCTGGGCAGCTGCGACGACCCGTACAAGGATCAGGTGTTCCGCGCGTACGACGAACAGCCCGTCGGCGAGTGGCTTGCCGGCCAGCCCGAATTTTCGATGTGGGTCGCCATGCTCCGGAAGGTCAACCTGTACAATGCCATGAATCTCGGCAACGGGCAGTTCACCTGCTTCGTGGCGGACAACACCGCCGTGGAGACCTACCTGCGGGAGAAGACTGACTACAACTCGGTCGAAGAGATGCCGGCCGACGAGATCGACTTCCTGCTTCGTTACCACATCATCAGCGGCGCCAAGATGGCCAGCGCGAACCTGATGCTGAAACTCTCGCTGCCGACCCTCACGGGCGATTACCTCACGGCCGGGATCAACATCGACACCCAGCGGCGGTATATCGACAACGGCGAGGACAAGGAGCCGTCGTTCCTCGTCCGCAAGGACATCGACCTCTCGAACGGCGTCATCCATACGTTGGACAAGCCGCTGGAGCCGTTGACCCAGAGCGTCTGGGACATTATCTCCGGCAATCCGTCCTATTCGATCTTCGCCGGTGCGGTCGAATCCTGCGGGCTTGACGAGTGGCTCGACAACACCTACCGGACGATTGGGGAGACTACCATCCGCGAGAACAAGACTGTGCTGGTCGTTTCCGACGAGGTGTTCCGCAGCCGCGGCATCAACAGCCTGGACGACCTGAAAGCCTGGTTCGGCGGCGGCGATCCGGCCGACAAGGAGTCGGACCTCTATCAGTTCATGCTCTATCACATGATGGACAAACTGAACGGATATGCCGAGCTGACGACTTTCCCCTCGGGTTATAAGTCCATGACGATCTACTCTTGCTCCGAGATCAAGGGCATTTCGGTTCTCGATACGGGCAGCTCCATCGACTTCAACCCGCAGGCCGGCGCGGAGAGTTTCCGCATCGTCGAGGCGCGGCGCGATATCCCGGCCAAGAACGGCTATGTGCATGAAATCGACAACCTGGGCGTGCTTCCGGAGACGATGGCGCATTACGTCGTGGTCTGGGAACCCACCGACAAGGTCGAGTTCCAGGCCGTGCCGTTCTACCGCTCGGAGAAGGGCGAGGGCGACGGGGCGCAGAAATACAGCCTGATCGAGAACGGCCTCGACGTCCCCGGCATCCGCTGGGAGGCGATTCCCGAGACCAAGGCCGAAGTGTGGTATCACAGCGAGTACGTGGGTAACGGACGCTATCTTTACAGCGACGCCCTCTACTGGAATATGGGCGACATCGGCTGGCTCGAAGTCGACATTCCGGTGCTTCCTGCCGGAACCTATACGTTCACCATCGAGAAGTCGAACGACGCCGACTACGGCGGCAAGTGCAACATCCTGTGGGACGACGTGGCCATGGGCAACGACCGCAACTTCGTCAACGGCGACAACGTGGGATCGTGGGGCAACCGCACGCTGTTGAGCGAGGAGACCCACACGGTGCGTTTCACGGTCGGTTCCACCGGCGGCATCTGCGGATTCGACCGCATCACGTTCGTCCCCGTGGAAGAGTAGTTCTGTGTGCCTGAATCTAAAAAAATGAAGACTATGCATATTCCTGAAAATATGATCCTGAAAACTTTGGGTTGTCTTGCGGTTCTGGCGGTCTCGGCCTGCACCAACGCCGTGGACGACTACTATACCGGCGGCGAGACGGCCACCGGGGAAGGAACGGTGCTCCAGTATCTGGAAAAGACACCCGACTATTCCGAATTCGTGAAACTCGTCGGCGAGACCGGCATGACCGAAATCCTGTCGGGGAAGGACTTGGTGACGGTCTGGGCGCCGACCGACGCGCAGATGCCCGCCGGGGTGGCTGCGATGAGCGACGCCGAGAAGCTGCGTCTCGTACGCAATCACATTTCGATCACGACGATCTTCAGCCGCAACCTCGCGCGTCTTTCGACCGTGGGGACGATGGCCGGCAAATACCTGACCGTGGGAAGCGTTTCGGGAACCTACACCATCGACGGCATCGCGATTTCCGAGATGGACCGGGTGTTCGAGAACGGCGTCGTCCACCGGGTCTCCGAATGGCTTGCGCCGCGCAAGAACCTCTACCAGTGGCTTGAGGAGGCCGGCGACGACTATTCGCGGTTCCGCGATACGCTGCTGGCCCATAACGTCCGGGTCTTCGACAAGGAGAACAGCCCGATTCTCGGCGTGGACGAGAACGGCCGGATCATCTACGACTCGGTGTGGATCGTCAAGAACGACCTGCTGAAGGACCTCGACCTGAACGACGAGAGCATCCGCTATACGCTTTTCGTTCCGGACAACGATGCCTTCGAGGCGATGTTCCGGGAGAAGACCGAGTATCTGAACAGCGTCGAGCGTGAAGTGACGCCGGCGGATACCGTGCTGTGGTCGACCTGGATGATGAAGGCCGCCCTCCACACCGGACTGGTCGACTTCCAGCCGGGCAGTTCGCTGAAATCGGTCCTCGGCAAGGAGATCCGCACCGACTACCAGACGGTGCTCGATCCTGTCGAGATGAGCAACGGCCGCATCTGGCCCATGAGCGCATGTTACGTTCCGCGCAGCGTTTATTTCGAGAACGTCTGGTTCAATCCCTATTACCTGCGCAAGGAGATTATCGACGGCGGAGGCAACATCACCAAGAATCCCGGAACCTACGACTCCTACAAGAACACGATCAACAACGTGAACAGCCGGTTGGTTCCCGACAAGCTGGCGGTGTTCTTCCAGTACACGACCAACTTCGACGGCAACTATTACCAGTTCAAGAGTTGTACGTATGACGAAGAACAGCTGCTCAACGTTCCGCTGAACATCATGCCGGGCAAGTACAGCGTTCAGTGCCACCTGGTCAGCTACAAGTTCAACAACGCCAACCAGACCGATATTCTGGATATCTACCAGGTTCACGGCGAGAACGACATGACCCTGATCGGGCGCGCCGAGGGTATCGTGGCCAATGCGTTCGACGACGGCGCAGCCACCGGCAACGGCACGATCGGCTTGCTGACCAAAGAATACGAGATCACCGGCAAATACGGGCAGCTCGAACTGCGGATCGTCATTCCCGGCAAGTATACGATGGGCGAGAAGCGACGGATCTGCGTGGGACGGATCGTTCTGACCCCGACCGACAATTATTAATCCCTAAAAAGAGTGAAAAATGCGTAATTTCATAACATACATTTTGTTTCTGTCCGTGCTCTTTGCAGGGGGACGTGCAGTGGCGGCGCAGCCTCATCAATACCGGGATCCGGCCGAAGGCCATTCGGTCGTGGGTCTCGTGCTGGATGCCGATACCCGCAAGCCGGTGGCGGCCGCGCAGGTCAGCTCCGGCGAACTGGCCAAATCGGTGGTGAGCGGCCCGAAAGGCGTTTTCCGGGCGAAAACCTTCTCCCGGGATGCCGTGCTCAACGTGATCAAGGAGGGCTATTTTTCGGCCCGGGTGAATCTGCTCGGCCGTGACAGCCTGGTGGTTTACCTGCAACAGGCGGACAAGACGCTGAGAACCGACCGTTACTACTCGCCCGACGGCGTCGTGCCGATGTCCGACAGGACCAGCACGGCCCAGGCCATGGATATCAAGGATGTCAACCGGGGCTATTTCTCGGTGAGCGACGCGCTCACGGGCCGTTTCGCGGGCCTGCGCGTAAGTTCCAAGGGCGGCATGGTGGGTGAAGGCTCCTTCTTCAACCTGCGCGGCAACCGCACCCTGCTGGGGCAGAATACGCCGCTGCTGGTCGTCGACGGGGTCCCCTTCATTTCGGATCAGAACACTTCCAATATCATCAACGGATTTTCGGCCGACCTGCTCGAACCGGTCAACCTGAACAATATCGAGCAGATCACCTTCCTCAAAGGAGCCGATGCAATGCCCTACGGCTCGCTGGGCAGCAACGGCGTGCTGCTGATCAACACCGAGCGCGGTAAGGTGAGCCGTACGCTGGTCGAATTCCAGACCGTCGAGGGCGTGGGCTTCATCAACAAGACGCTGCCCCTGCTTTCTGGACTCGATTTCAGCCGTTACATCGCCGACATCGCCGGAAGCCGCTACGCCGATTCGGAAGAGATCGGAAAGGCGTTCCCCTTCCTGAGCGGCAACATGACGCCTGCCGAGCAGGTGCGCTACGGTTTCAACACCGACTGGCAGAAGGAGATCTTCTCGCCCGCCTTCGTATCGGACAATACGCTGAAGGTGCGGGGCGGCGACGCCGTGGTCCAGTACCTCGTGACGGCCGGTTATCAGAAAGGCAACGGTGTGGTCGACGGAACCAAGCGCGACAAGTTCTATACCAACGGCAATACCAACATCAACTTCAGCGAAAAGCTCAGCGCCTTCGCCTCCATCTCCTTCGATTTTCTGGAGATGAAGCTTCAGGAGCAGGGCCTCTCGCCCCAGACCAACCCCCTGCTGGCGGCCTATTCGCACTCCCCGCTGACGGGTGTCTACGAGGTCGACGACAAGGGCGCCATCCTGACCGAGTATGCGAAGATCGACCCGACGATGAACATTTCCAACCCCGTCGCCATGCTGACGGGCATCGAAGGCAAGAACAAGATCTACGACTTCCTGGTGAACACGGGTCTGAACTACAATATCCTGAAAAACCTGAAGGCGGACTTCACGTTCGGCATCTTCTACCGCTACATCAAGGACGACATCTTCATCGGCGGTTTGAGTTCGGGCACGATCGCCCCGCTGATGGGCGGACTGGCCCTCAATACGGTGCGCAGCGGCTCCTCGGAGTCGAGGGACTATTTCGGCAAGGTCGGCCTGTCCTACAACCTCACCTCCGGCAGTCACCGGCTCGACCTGAAAGGCGGCTGGCAGATGATCTCCTCGCGCACGCAGGCCAGCAGCGGATCGGGCATCAACACGACGACCGACCGCTACCGTTCGCTTTCCAACGTCTCCTCCGTGGGCCGCACCTCGGGCGGCTACGCCGAGCTGCTGAACTGGATGAACTTCTATCTGAAGGCCGACTACAACTACCGGGAACAACTCTACCTTTCGGCCACGGGCGTGGTGGACGCCTCTTCGACCTACGGCGCGTACAGCGACCGCTGGTACGTGTTCCCCGGCTTCAAGGCCGGCTGGAAGATCAGCAACGCCCCCTTCCTGCGCAACAGCAAGGCGGTTTCCGGCCTGATGCTGCGCGGTGAGTACAGCGTCAACCCCAACAGCCGTTACAGCAGCGCCTACGGCAGCTATTACTACATGCTGCAACTGCTGCGCGACGTGAGCGGTCTGGTCCGTGCGGGCGTTCCCAACCAGAAGATCGGTCCCGAGCGCGTGACCAACATCGACCTGGGTGTGGACTTCTCGCTGCTGGGCGACAAGTTTACGCTGAGCGCCGACATCTTCGAGGAGTATACCCGCCACATGATCGTCGACACCAAGGCATCGCCCGTCTACGGTTCCGGCGTCATCTATAAGAACAGCGGTTCGATGCGTTCGCGCGGTGCGGAAATCAGCGCCAGTGCGCTGCTCGTGGGCGGCAAGTTCCGCTGGCGCGTCGGCGGTAACATTGCCTACTACAAAACCCGCGTCATGAGCCTCGGCGGCCAGGATCAGCAGATCATCGACCTCGGCGACGGCGTGACGCTCGTCAACCGGGTAGGGGAGGCTCCCTTCTCCTATTACGGACACCGCGCCGACGGCATTTACGCCACTTCCGAGCAGGCAACGTCCGACGGGCTGGCGACCTTGAGCGGCTATGCGTTCACCGGCGGCGACGTGCGGTTCCGCAGCCTCGACGGGAACAAGCTCATCACCGATGCCGACCGCGAGGTGCTCGGCTGCGCCGATCCCGATTTCTTCGGCGGATTCTATACCAAGATGAGCTGGAAGGGCTTCTCGCTGTTCGCCAACTTCTCGTTCAGTCACGGCAATCAGGTTTACAACGCCACGCGCCGTTACAACGAACTGGGCAACGGCTTCTCCAACCAGGCCGCCAGCATGGGGCGCCGTTGGGTGGCCGAAGGACAGGTCACGGACATTCCGCGTGTGGTTTACGGCGATCCCGCCGGCAACAACCGCTTCTCCTCGCGTTGGATTGAGGACGGCTCCTACCTGAAACTCAAGGAGCTGACCCTTTCGTGGGAGACCCGCAAGAAACTGCTCTTCATGACCGGTTTCAAGGTCTTCATCACGGGTGAGAACCTCTTCTGCTTTACGGATTACACGGGCGCCGACCCCGAGTTCGCCTACTCCTACGACATGGCCATGCAGGGCATGGACGTAGCGAAGATTCCCGTGCCGAAATACGTGAAGATCGGTCTTATCCTGAATTTTTAACGGTCAAAACGATACGAGATATGAAACTGTTCAAACTGATGATAACGGTGATCTGCGCCGCTTTGCTGGCAACCTCCTGCGAAAGTTTCTTCGACCAGACTCCCGACAACATGCTCGATGCGGACGACAACTACACCGACCGCTCGAACGTATACGCCTCCTTCATGGGTCTGATGGCCACTTTGCAGGACGTGGCGCCCAAAATCGTGGTTACGGGCGAATTGCAGGGTGACCTGATAACGCCTACGGACCAGGCTCCCGACAGCTATTGGGAGGTGTACCGCTACGGCGTGCAGCCGGGCAATACGGTGGCCGATCCCGCGCCCCTGTACCGGATTGTGATGAACTGCAACGACTTCCTGCGCAACGCCATCGACTACAACGCCAGCTATCCGGGCGTCATTCCGGTCAGCACCTACCGGCAGATGATCGCCGGAGCGGTCACGCTGCGCGCCTGGGCCTACCTAAACATCGGCAAGCTCTACGGCAAGGCCGTCTATTACGACTACGCGATGACCGGCGAGGTGGATTTGAGCAAGCTTCCCCTCCTGACGTTCGACGAACTGATTCCCGAGCTGATCCACTTCATGAACACGGGCGTCGACAACATCAACGGACTCCGCCGCGTGGACATCAACACGATGTTCGGCACGACGGGTATCTGGGGCAGCGTGCCCATCTCGCCCGACGCGCTGATGTGCGAGCTTTACCTCTGGAACAGGGACTACGAGTCCGCGGCGAAGAAGGGTATCAACCTGATCACGGGACAGGCTCTGGCTCCTGCCGGCGATGTCAACAAGTTCACGCTTTCGGAGCAGTTCGGCAAGACGAAGGAGTGGCACACGCTTTTCTCCGAGTCGCCGGCCAACCCCCAGACCAACGAGGGCCTTACGATGGTGCTCTACGACTATTCGCAGCGTCAGATCAACCCGCTTTACTCGCTCTTTTCGTCCGACCCGACGTGCGAGTATTACGTGAAGCCGACTTCGGTGATGACCTCCCGCTATACGGGCCGCGATTACCAGTCGGGAGTGCAGACCGTCAAGGATCCGCGGGGCGTCGGCGTATCTTATACGACAAGTATGGGAGAATCCGTGCTCAACAAGTACAACCTGAACCGTACCATTCAGCAGCAGGATGCGCCGATCTATATCTACCGCGCGGCGGAAATCCATCTGATGATCGCCGAGGCGCTCACCGCGCTGGGCAACTACGATGCCGCCGATGCCGTCCTCAACGACGGGTTCAAACCCTATTACGTTTCGGGCAACCGCTACAATCCGCCGTTCGACGCGCCGATCTACGCGTTCGAGAAGCTGAAGGGCGGTCTGGGTGTCCGCGGACGGCTCAACATTCCGGAAGTCCGTTCGACGGATGCACGTTTTATGGGAGATCGTAATCCCGAAACCCCGGAGTACACCGAACGGAGACGTGCCGTGCTCGACAGCCTGATCATCGAGGAGACTGCACGCGAACTGGCCGGCGAGGGCAAGCGCTGGTTCACGATGATGCGCATTGCACGCAACACCGACAATCCCGCGATGCTCGCCCGGATGGTGACCCGCAAGTTCCCGGTCGCCGAGCGGGAGGCCTATGCGGCGAAACTGGAGGATCCCGCCAACTGGTTTATCGACTATGACCTGGAGCTGGAAAACTAAACAAGTGAATTGCGAACCATTACGAAGATAAAGCTATGAAGAAGATTCTGATCGTACTGCTTCCGGCAGTGATCGCAATATGCGCCCTCTCGTGTTCGAAAGACCTGACCGCTGAATCGCCCCTGATCGACATGGGCGGTTCGGACGAGGGCGGTTCGTCGGGCAACCCCTACTGGGACTGGGCCGATAAATTCCCGGGCATCGTCTCCCCGAACATCGAACGTGCGTTCGGCGTGCAGGTGACCGTCAAGGGCGGTTACGAGCCGATCGCCTATGCACCCGATTCGGCCGTGCTCCAGAGCACGGGCCTTTACGTCGCTTCGGGCGATGCCGTCGAGATCGAAGTGCCCCAGGGCACGTCCGACCTGCAATACCAGATCGGCGCAGGCCACAAACTGCTCTCCGGTCAGCTTCGCCAGCGTTACGAGAACGTGGTGACGCGCGGCGTGCTGCATCCCGGGACCAACTCCGTTTCGAGCTATTTCGGCGGCTATCTCTATTTCTGCTATCCGGCCGATAAGGTTCCCGCGGGGGATATAACCGTTACGGTGAACAATGCGGTTCCTTCCGATGACTACGTGCAGGGCGAAACCAACCTGCGCGAGTGGATCAACACCATGATCGAGCGCGCCGCGCTGCTGGCTGCGCCCAGCGAAGACGCTGATTCGATGGCGTTCCTCAACTGGACGGAGCTGGTTTCCGACAAGGTGATCCTCACGGCAGGCGTCGCCGAGATGAGTGCGATGACCGACCCCGACGGCGTGCTGGACTACTACGGCAAGATCGTCGACGCCTATTACCGTTTCGGCGGCTACGATCCCGCCAACCAGCCTCCGATGCGTGTTTATTCGGACATCCAGCTTCCGGATGCCGGACAGACGGCGCTTTTCCCGACGGCCAACGTTCAGCAGTACGGCGGCTATCCGATCGGATTCCTGCGCGGACAGTCGGCCACGTCGCCCGTCGACGAGAAGAAGCTGATCAACACGACGCTGCTGCAGGCGCAGACCGACGGCGCGACGAACTGGTTCAACGTCTTTTTCGGCTTCGGAGAAGCGGTGAAAAGCCCCTGGCAGGAGAGCGACAAACTGTTGCAGCCCTCGCTGAATATCGGCTACTACCACTATGCGCAGACGCTCGGCCTCTGGCCCGGACAGGTGGTCAACTTCGCCGACAATGTCGAAAAACTCAACAAGGAGTTCGCGCGGACGACCAATAACCGGGACAACGGCATCATGTACGGTCATGCCAACGACAACGTCCGCACGACGATGATGATTCAGCTGGCCGACTTCCTGGGCTGGGGCATCTTCCCCTACGTCTCCCAGCGTGCCCGCGAACTCGGGTTCGAATACGAGGCCGACGAGCTGCTCGGGGGACAGGTCGCCTGCGACTTCTTCGCCATGAGCGCCTGCGAGTACGCCGACCGCAACCTGCTGCCGTTCTTCCGCCGCTGGCACTTCCCCTGCTCGACCATTGCCATCCGTTATATGAAGCAATTCCGCGAACTGGGCGAGGACGAGCAGTTCTGGACCAGCTACGACGGTTCGACGGTTCCCTCGTTCGAGTCCCGGACCCCGAACAAGAGCATCGTACGGCCCTCTTCCCGGCTGAAATTCGACATGGCCGACGGCGACGACAAACTCAACTGGTACTTGAGGGGTGTCGCCTGGGACTACAATGCCTATAACGATCCGGTCAATCCCCGGTGCGACACGGTCATCCGTGCCAATGGAACGGCGTTCACCGGCAACTCGATCGCCAATCCTGCCTGGAAGAACGCCTTCGACGGCAACACCAGCAATTCGAACGGACTTCTCGGCCACATGCAGCCGGCGACGGGTTCGAGCTGGGCACATATCCCGTTCTACATTTTGAGTTTCACCGGCCCGGGCGAGGATACCCCCGAGGACGACGATTTCGAATACTCGCAGGAGCCGGTGACCTTCAATACCTTTGCCCTCTGGAATATCGCCAACTACTATTTCACCAGCTATATCTACGACATCGAGTACTACGACGACGCGACCCGGACGTGGAAACCCACCGTCCCCAGCGAGTTCAAACTGCTGTACAATTCCAACTGGGAGTTCTACTACTTCGAACAGGAGTACACGACGACCAAAGTGCAGTTCAAGTTGCAGCCCATCACGCCGGGTACTTCGGGCTATTCCATTACGCAGATGTGCGAAATGGGCTTCGGGCTGGTCGAGGAGAAGACGGAATAACATGCGGAACTAAAACAGAATATCATGAATAAAACCCTTTTTGCACTGGGAGCTTCGGCTGCGGCGCTCGCCGCAGGCAGCGCGACGGCCGCGAAGCAGCCCAACATCATCTTGATCATGGTCGACGACATGGGCTATTCCGATGTCGGATGCTACGGCGGCGAGATTCCCACGCCCAATATCGACCGCCTCGCAAAGAGCGGAGTGCGTTATACGCAGTTCTACTCCACGGCCCGTTCGTGCCCCACGCGGGCGAGCCTGATGACGGGACTGTATGCCCATCAGGCGGGTATCGGCGGCATGTCCGAGGACCCCGTTCCCGGGCGCAAGCCGGGTGCTCCGGTTCCGCAGAAACCCGTCGCCTACCAGGGGTACCTGAACCGGAACTGCGTGACGATGGCCGAGGTGCTGAAGGGTGCCGGCTACCATACCTACATGTCGGGCAAGTGGCATCTGGGTATGCACGGGCAGGAAAAATGGCCTTTGCAGCGCGGCTTCGACCGTTTTTACGGTATCCTGGCCGGCGCTACCAGCTACCTTCAGCCGCACGGAGGCCGCGGGCTGACGCTCGACAACACCAAACTGACGCCTCCGGAGGCGCCGTATTACACCACCGATGCCTTCACCGACTATGCCATCGAGTTTCTCGACAGCAACAAGGGCGACGGAAAGCCTTATTTCCTCTACCTGGCCTATAACGCGCCCCACTGGCCGCTGCATGCCAAGCAGGAGGACATCGACAAGTTCCTCGGCAAGTACGATGCGGGCTGGGAGAAGATCCGCGAGGCGCGTTTCCGCCGTCAGGCCGAACTGGGCATCGTCGACGACACGTGGGAACTTGCCGAGTGGGAGTCGCGCCGCTGGGAGGACCTGACGGACAAGGAGCGTGAAGACGCCGCCCTGCGCATGTCGGTCTACGCCGCACAGGTGCATTGCATGGACTACAACGTGGGCCGTGTGCTCGACTGGGTCGAGAAGAGCGGCGAAAAGGACAATACGCTGATCGTTTTCCTCTCGGACAACGGCGCCTGCGCCGAGCCGCATACCGAGACCGGTTTCGGCACGGTGGCCGACATCAACGATCCCAACAGCTGGGTGGCTCCCTCCTACGGACTGCCGTGGGCGCAGGTGAGCAACACGCCGCTGCGCAAGTACAAGGTGCGCGCCTACGAGGGCGGTCTGGCCGTTCCGCTGATCGTTTCGTGGCCCAAGCGCTTTTCGCGCTACGACGGTCAGATCCGTGACAACGTGAGCTTCCTGCCCGACCTGATGGCGACGTTCGTCGACGTGGCGGGGGCGACCTATCCCGCGACCTACAACGGCAACGACATCCATCCGCTGGAGGGCAAGAGCCTCGTGCCGACGGTCCGCAAGCCGAAGACCGTACTCCACGACTACCTTTTCGGCGAGCATTTCGACAACTGCTACGTGCGCCACGGCGACTGGAAGGCCGTCAAGGACGAGAAGTCGAAGGAGTGGGAGTTGTTCAACATCCCGGCCGACCGCTCCGAGCGTCACAATCTCGCCGCGCAGCATCCCGAGATTCTCGATGAACTCGTGGCCCGGTGGAAGGAGTGGGCCGCGACGCACGAGGTCTACCCGAAGAAGCTGAAGAAATAGCCTGTGCAGCTCCGGAACGACGGGCGGGAATGCCGCCCGGAACCGTTCCGGTGCCGTGCCGGTTTCCGACCGGAGAATGCGAGCCGCGGCGTCCCCGCGGCTCGCATCCGCAGGCGGCCGTCGGGTGCGGTCGTTTCGGGAGACATACGAAAACATTCGATTTGTCCGTTCGGAAACAAATTTCTACCTTTATTGTTGGACTCGCTTATGAAAAGATTCGTCATATCGCTGTTTTTGCTGATCGGATGCGCGGGATTCGTCTCGGCCCGGAACTATGCGCTGGTCAGTTACAACGCGGACAACGGCCTTTCGCACAATACGGTCCGGTGCATCGCTCAGGACCAGCGCGGATTCATGTGGTTCGGTACGGCGGACGGTTTGAGCCGTTTCGACGGGGTTGTTTTCCGCGTCTATAACTCCGAGAACCTCCGCCACGGACTGCTGAACACGTCGGTCCATGCGCTGTGCGCCGACCGCAAAAACCGCCTTTGGGTCGGGACCGAGCAGGGTGTCTACCTCTACGACGAGCGCAAGGACGCCTTTTCCCATTTCGGCGTCCGCACGCAGTACGGCGTGGTCATCACCGGGCGCATCACCCGCATTTTCGAGAACGGCGACGGCAAAATCTGGATCGGCACGGAGGCCCAGGGCTTTTTCGTCTACCATCCCGAGGACGGCACGCTTGAGCAGAACAGCCGCCTGGCCGATGCCGTGACCGACATGGCCGGCGGTCCGGACTGGAATGTTTTCGTGAGCGCCCGCAACGGCACGGTCGCCGAGTTCGACAGCGAGGGCAAACAGCGCCTGACGGTCCTTTCGACGGAGCGGAACGCCCATGCCTCCTCCGTCCGGTCGCTCTGTTACAACAACGACGAGCTGTGGAGCTGTTTCGAGACCGACGGACTCGCGAAAATGACCTGGTCGGGCGACAGCGCGGCGAAATGGACGCGGCGCGGCGAGATTCCGGCCCGGGTGCTGCTGCCGCTTTCGCGCGGCGAACTGCTGGTGGGTTCCGACGACGGGCTGTTCGTCTTCTACACCGGGTCGGGCGAGATCGACCCCGTGACGGACATGACGGTCCGCAGCGAGCCTTACACCTATACGGTCAATGCGCTTTTCCGCGACCACGAGGGCGGAATCTGGGTCGCCACGCAATACAACGGCATCACCTACCTTCCCCGCCGCCTCAAACCCATCGAACACATGTCGCTCAAGATCGGCGAGCGGGGCAAGACGCTCGCCACGGCGTTCGCCGAGGACGACGACGGCAATCTGTGGGTGGCCATCGACAAGCGGGGCGTGCTGAAGGTCGACGCCCGGGGCCGTGTCGACACGGAGCCTTTCCGCGGCGCTTCCGAGTCGTTCCGCCGCGAGGTGAAGAATGTCCGCACGATGCTTGTCGCCGGAGGCCGCCTGTGGCTGGGAACCCTCGCTGGGGGCGTCTATGCCTGCGATTTGAAAACGGGCGCGGTGCGCAACTACCGCAACGACCCCGGGGTGAAAACCTCGCTTTGCGACGACGACGTGGTGACGCTTTTCCGCGACGATGCCGGAACGATCTATGCCGGGACGCCGTGGGGGTTCGCCCGGTATGACCGGAAGACCGACGATTTCGTGCGGGTGAACAAGGGCGGCAACGATCTTTCCGTCTCCGATTTCGCCCAGGCCGGGCCCGGCGTGATCTGGGTGCTGGCGCGCAACAAGGGGGCGTTCCTGTTCGACACGTCGACCGGGGATTTCAGACATTACCTGTTCGCCCGGGCCGGCATGCCCAACAGCGTCTGCATCCTTACGGACAGCCGTGACAATACGTGGCTGGGGACGGAAACGGGACTGTTCCGGCTGAACCGCGAGACCCGGCGTTTCGTGCCGTTCGAAGCCTCCGACGGCATCCTGAAGGGGCTGTCGATCGCTTCGCTGGAGGAGGGCGGCGACGGGACGCTCTGGATCGCGTGCAACAACGGGCTTTTCAGCCTCGACACCGAGACGCAGGAGGTGCGCTACCACCTGACCGTCCGCGACGGGCTTACCGGCAACCAGTTCAACGAGCGCGCCTCGCTGCGTACGCGCGACGGGCGGCTCTTTTTCAGCGGCATCAACGGTTATTCGGCCTTCCGGCCCGAGGCTCTGCAACGCAACGGTTTCGTTCCTTCGGTCTGCCTGACGGGGCTTCTGGTCAACGACCGGTGGGTGGAGATCGACCGTGGCGGCAGGGAATCTTCGCCGCTCAAACGCCCGCTGCATCTGAACAGGGAACTGCGGCTGAAATACAACCAGAACTCCGTGGGATTCACCTTCGCGGCGTTGAGCTACCAGGCTCCGACCAAAAACCGCTATGCCTGGCGGCTCGCGGGACAGAACGGGGAGTGGAACCATATCGACCGTAACGAGGTCCATTTCACCAACCTCTCGCCGGGACGGTACACGTTCGAGGTGCGCGGTTCGAACGACGACGGCGTATGGAGCGAAAACACGGCCGTCGTCGACTTCGTCATCCTGCCGCCGTTCTACCGTTCGGCGGTGGCCGTCGTTTGCTACCTGTTGCTGCTGGGCCTGCTGGCCTGGTACGGTTCCTGGTACGTGCGCCGCAAGCACCGCCTCAAACTCGCCGAGTTCGCCTCGCAGCAGGAGAAGATCAACTACCAGTCGAAGATCGACTTCTTCACCAACGTCGCCCATGAAATCCGGACGCCGCTTTCGCTCATAAAAGTGCCCCTCGAATCCATCCTGAAGGAGGACGGGCAGTTTCCGCCCAAGGTCCGGGACTACCTCCACGTCATGGAGAGGAACACGAGCAACCTGCTGGAGATGGTCAATCAGCTGCTCGACCTGCGCAAGACCGAAGAGACGGATTATACGCCGTCGATGGAGCCGTGCGACGTTTCGGAGCTGGTCGGCGAACTCTGCACGCGTTTCGGTCCGGCCGCGGAGGTCGGCGGTATCCGGCTCGAACGGCACATCGAACCCGGCGTGGTGGCGCAGGTCGACCGCGATGCCATTTCGAAGATTGTCAACAACTTGTTATCCAATGCGCTGAAGTACGCCAAGAGTAACTGCTGCGTGACCCTTGCAGCTGACAGCGGCCTTTTCCGCATCACGATTTCCGACGACGGGCAGGGCATTGTTCCCGAGGATATGGAACGCATCTTCAACACCTTCTACCAGTCGGGCAACAGCAAGGGCGGAACCGGTATCGGGCTGCCCCTGGCGCGCCTGCTGGCCATCAAGCACGGCGGAAGCGTCGTGTGCGCCAACGGCGAGCGGGGCGGGGCCGTTTTCACTGTGGAAATTCCGTTGAGCCTTGCGGCCGCGGAGTCCGGTGCGCCGGACGGAGCGGGGCAGGAGGGCACCGGGGAGGATACAACTCCCCCCCCCGCTACGGCAGAGGAGAGCGGAACCTGTAAGATACTGGTCGTGGAGGATAACGACGATCTGCGCAGCGTGATCGCCGAGATCATCGCCGCCCGTTACGAGGTGCTCACCGCCGCCAACGGCAAAAAAGCGCTGGAGGTGCTCGCCGACAACAACTGCGACCTGATCGTGAGCGACATCATGATGCCCGAGATGGACGGCTACGAGTTGTGCGAATACGTCAAGTCGGAACTGCGTTACAGCCATATTCCCATCATCCAGCTCACGGCGAAGACCTCCGTCGAGGACAAGGTGCGCGGCCTGGAGTACGGCGCCGACGCCTACATCGAGAAACCCTTCTCCTCGGAGCACCTGATGGCGCAGATCGACAGCCTGATCAAGAACCGCGAACGCATCCGCCGGGCGCTGCTCACCGATACGGGGCATGCCGACACGGCGTCGCTGGGCATCAGCAGGCGCGACGCGGAGTTCATCGAGAAACTGAACGCCCATATCGAGGAGCACCTCTGCGAGGAGACCTTCTACATCGAACAGTTGGCCGAGAAAATGTTCATGAGCCGGTCGAACTTCTACCGCAAGGTCAAGAGCCTGTTCGGCATCTCGCCCAACGACTATATGAAAACCTACCGCCTGCGCAAGGCCGCCGAGATGATCCGCAGCGGCGACTTCCTGATCAAGGAGATCTACGAGCAGGTGGGATTCAAGACATCGAGCTACTTCTCGGCCTGCTTCCGCGAGGAGTTCGGGATGACGCCCAAACAGTATAAGGATCAAAACTCAAAATCCAAATAATGAAGAACAAACGATTGCTGTACCTGCTCGGGGCGGGTACGTTGACAGGCCTTGCGGGGACTGCCGGGGCGCAGCAGCGTCCCAACATCATCTACATGATGGCGGACCAGCTGCGGGCCGACGTGCTGGGCTATGCCGGGGACGAGTTGGCCGTGACGCCCAACCTCGACCGGTTCGCGCGCCAGTCGCTCGATTTCACCAACGCCGTGTCGGTCAGCCCGGTCAGCGCCGCCTACCGGGCCAGCCTGATAACGGGCAAATACACCTCGTCGACGGGCATGGTGATCAACGAGCTGAACCTCAATCCCAATCACCGGACGCTGGCCCACGTGCTCACCGATGCCGGCTACCAGACCGGCTATGTCGGCAAGGTCCATTGGAACGACGCCCACCGCCGGCCCTACAAACGGGGGCCCGAGCGCATGGGCTTCGACGGCTATTGGGCGGCTTATTCGTTCAACCACATCAACTACAATGCGTTCTACGATACGGACGGTCCCGACGGCGAACCCGTGCACGTCAGCCTCAAGGGGCAGTACGGCCCGGAGGTCTTCACGGGACTTGCCCTCGACTACATCCGCGAGCATGCCGGCGACGGGCAGCCCTTTACGCTGATGCTTTCGTGGAGCCCCACGCACGACCCCTGGGTGCGCAAGAACGTTCCCGAGCATTGCTACGAGAAGTTCAGGGACGTGAAATTCGAGCTTCCGGAGAATTTCAACGAGAATCCGGACCCTTACATGGACCGCTTTTTCTCCGAGTATTTCAACGGCAAGGCCAGCTGGCGCGACGATTTCGTCAGGGGCGAAGGCTATAACGAGGCCATGCGCTGCTACTATGCGATGGCGAATTCCATCGACGAACAGTTCGGCCGCGTGGTGGGGCTGCTCGACAGTCTGGGCATCGCCGACAACACGATCGTGGTCTTCACGTCGGACCACGGCGAGATGATGACTTCGCAGGGGCGCATGTTCAAGATGATTTTCTACGACGAGTCGTGCCGCATCCCGATGCTCGTGCGCTGCCCCGGGGCGAAGCACGGCAAGACGGATGTCTGCCTCAACACCCCGGACATTGCGCCCACGCTGCTCGGCATGGTCGGACTTTCCGACAGCATTCCCGAGGAGATGGAGGGTCGGGATTTGAGTTTCGTGGTCCGCGGAGAGAAGGGGATCGAACCCGACTTCGCCTTCATGCAGGGAATGGGCCATACCCACCTCTGGCGCAACGGCTTCGAATGGCGTGCCGTGCGGGACAAGCGTTATACCTACGCCCGCTACCTGCGCGACGGCTCGGAACTGCTTTTCGACCGTAAGAAGGACCCGCACATGACCCGCAACGTCGCCGGCGAGAGGAAATATGCGAAGGTGCTCGAAACGCTCCGCGGCGGCATGGCCGCCAGGATGGAGGAGCTGAACGACGAATTCAAGCCCTGCACGTGGTATCGCGACCACTGGATGTACAAGAATTTCAGCATCAAGGCTGCCGCGCACGGCGAATTCGGGCCGCTGCCTCCGATCGAGCCGGTACGCACCAGGGAATAGCTCCGGCAAGGCGCAAAAAAAGACATCCTCCGAAAGAGGATGTCTTTTTTGTAGGGTCCGGGAGCGTTACTCCATCTTGAGCGGCATGGATTCGATCACCGCTTTGTTGGCGGCCTTGAGCCGTTCGGGAAGCACCTTCATCACCTTGCGGTCGTAGGTGAACAGACCGTTCACTTCGCCTTCCACGTCGGTCGTCTGGGTGTAAACCGCGCCCGAGAAGCCCAAACGCACGTATTTGATCAAGTTCTTGGCGTATTTCTCATACTCTTCGGTCACCTGCTCCGGGGTTTTGAACTGTACGTAGCCCCAGTTGCGCTTGTTCCACCAGAGGTGTCCCTCCATGGGCAGTCCGATGCCGCCGTATTCGCCCAGCACGTTCACGCGCTGCGGGTCGAAGAGCTTCATCGCAGGACCCGGGTAGTTGTGCAGGTCGAGCATGTGGCCGCAGGGACGGTGGTTGCCGCCGCTGGCGGGGTTCACCAGACGCGAAGGATCGTACTCCATGGTCCAGTTCACGATCCGCTCGGTGTCGAACTGGCCCCATGCCTCGTTGAAGGGGACCCATACCACGACGCTCGGGGAGGACATGCAGAAATCCATGATCTCCTTCCACTCCTTGCTGAAGTTGTCCTTCGACTCCTGCGTGCGGTTCTTGTCCGTGCCGCCGTTGTAGGTGTACATTTCCCACTTGTTGCCCATGTCTCCCGAGGGCATGTCCTGCCATACGAGGATGCCTTCGCGGTCGCAGTGGTAGTACCAGCGCGCCGGTTCCACCTTCACGTGCTTGCGGATCATGTTGTAACCCAGCTCCTTGGTTTTCAGGATGTCGAACAGCAGCGCTTCGTCCGTCGGTGCGGTGAAAAGTCCGTCGGGCCACCAGCCCTGGTCGAGCGGGCCGAAGTGGAACAGCGGCTCGTCGTTGAGCGTCATGCGGGCGATGCCGCCCTTGTCGCGCATGGTTCCGATCTTGCGCATGGCGGTGTACGAACCGACCTTGTCGACGGTTTTCCCGCCCTGCTTGAGCGACACTTCCATGTCGTAGAGGAACGGCGAGTCGGGGCTCCAGAGTTTCGGCTCGGCGATGCCCAGACGCAGCGGACTTCCGGGGAATCCCGTTGCCGAAGCCACGAGCTTGCCCTTGTCGAGGATTTTCACCTCCACCAGGTCGCCCGTCGTGCAGTTTTCGGCCGCCACGGTTACGGCGATGTTCTTCTGGTCCAGGTTGGGAATGGCCTTGATGCCCGAGATGTGGCTCTTCGCCACCGGCTCGATCCACACGGTCTGCCAGATGCCGCTGACCGGGGTGTACCAGATGCCGTTGGGGTTCAGCACCTGCTTTCCGCGGGGCTGGTATCCCTTGTCCGTACCGTCGAACACGCGTACGACCAGCTTCTGGTCGCCTTTGGCCTTCAGGTAGGGGGTGATGTCGAGCGAGAAGGGCGTGAAGCCGCCCGTGTGGGAGCCTACGAGAATGTCGTTCACGAATACGTCGGCTTTCCAGTCCACCGCGCCGAAGTTCAGCAGCACGTTGCTGCCTTTCCAGGCGGCGGGCACGCTGAACGTGCGGCGGTACCAGAGTTCATCCTTCTCGGTGAGGCTCTTCTGCACGCCCGACAGCGAGGATTCGACAGCGAAGGGGACGAGGATCTTCCCGTCCATCGTTTTCGGTTCCATGGCTCCGATGGGTTTGATGGCATAGTCCCACAGTCCATTGAGGTTCACCCACTGCGAGCGTACCATCTGCGGACGCGGGTATTCGGGAAGCACGTTGGCCGGGTCGACCTTTTCGGCCCATGGCGTCTTGATTTTGTCGCCCACGGGTTTCCACTGGGCAAAGGTGCACAGCACGCTCAGCGCTGCCACGGTTGTCAGAATTGTTTTTTTCATTACTAATTGATAAAGTGGATTTGGATATAGTGTTTACTGTTTCTTCTTCTTGAACTGTCCGGGGTAAGGCTCTACCATGCAGCGTTTTGCCCATTCCTCGTACGCTGCGACCATCTCTTCGACCTTTGCGGGATTCGCGCCGGCCAGGTTGTGCTGCTCCGAACGGTCGTCGTTCAGGTTGTAAAGTTCCCAGGGGTGCTTGTTGCCCTGGCGGACGATCTTCCAGCCGTCTTTCGAGATGAACGCGCGTTCGTTGAAGTGTTCGAAGCCCAGGTAGTCGTGTCCCTCGCGCTGGCCCTTGCGCAGCACCGGCACGAGGCTTTTGCCTTCCAGCGGAATGATCTCGTTGCCGTCGTAGGTGGCGGGGTAGTCGGCGCCCGAAAGGTCGAGACAGGTGGCCATGATGTCCATGACGTGGCCCATCTGGTCGGTGACCTTGCCCCGCAGGCTCTTCTTGAGTCCTTTGGGCCAGTGGGCGATCACGGGTGTGCAGATGCCCCCGCTGAACGACTTGGCTTTCCAGAAACGGAACGGCGTGTTGGCCACGTTCGCCCACTTGGCGCCGAGCGACGCGTAGGAGGTCTCGGGACCAGGCATCACCTCTTTCTTCTTCGGATAGACGATGGGGCGTCCGTCGCGTGTCATGTCGGGACGGTCGTTCTCTCCGGGCGAGTAGTTCTGGCACTGCTCGCTGCTGCATCCGTTGTCCGAGAGGAAGAGAATCAGCGTGTTGTCCAGCTGTCCGTTCTTCTCCAGGGCCTCCAGCACCCGGCCGATGCCCTGGTCCATGCGGTCGACCATTGCGGCGTGTACGGCCATTGCACGTGCGTCCCACTCGGCGGTGGGGTTGTTCTCCCACTTGTCGCTGAACTGGCGCTGCGAGAGGAAATCCTCCTGTCCGGGGAAGATGCCCAGCTGCTTGATTCGCTCGTAACGCCGGTTGCGGATGGCCTCCCAGCCGACCTTATAGGTATCCTTGTACTTTTCGATGTCCTCGGGCAGGGCGTGCAGGGGCCAGTGGGGCGCCGTGTAGGAGAGGTAGAGGAAGAAGGGCTTGTCGTCCTTGGCGTATTCGTTCACGTAGCTGACGGCTCTCTGCGAGAGGTCGTCCGTCACGTAATACCCTTCGGGGACTTCGCGCACCGGTTCCTCGCCGTCCACGAGACTGAACGGGTCGAAGTAGTTCACCACGCCGTAAATCGTGCCGTAGAACTTCTCGAAGCCGCGGTGGGTGGGGTAGTTGATCTTGTCGGCGAACTCCTCGTGGTAAACGTGGTGGGCGAGCCATTCGCGCTGGTCGGGGCGCAGGGGCGTCTCGGCGATGTGCCATTTGCCGACCATGCCCGTGTGGTAACCCGCGCCGCGGAGCACTTCGGCGATGGTCACGGCGTTCTTCGACAGCGTGCCGCGGTATCCGGGCAGGTGGTCGTCGAAGGTCATCCGGCCGATTCCGGCCTGATGCTGGTAAAGTCCCGTGAGCAGCGACGCCCGGGTGGGGCAGCTGCGGCTGGTGTTGTAGAAGTTGTTGAAGCGCAGACCCTGGGATGCCAGCCGGTCGAGGTTCGGGGTATGGATTTCACCTCCGTAGCACCCGATGTCGGAGAAGCCCAGGTCGTCGGCCAGGATCACGATCACGTTGGGCCGTGCGTCTTTCTTGGGCTTGGCCGCACAATGCTGGCTCTCTGCGGCCGCTGCAGTCAGCAGAGATACGGGAAGAATTAGTTTACTCGGATTCATCGTTCGTTATGTTGAGTTTTTGAGATGCGGTCTTTACTCCGGACGGTTTTTTCAGCGCCTTGCCGACCGGTTCCGGGGAGCCGAGTTCGGGGGTTCCCTCCGCCGAAAATCCGATTTTCTGCATCCGCACGGTGCGCGAATAGGGGCGGTAGGGGTCGCCCACGATGTCCCGGGCCATGTAAATCAGGAAATATTCGGTTCCGTCGGGCGAGGGGATGATGTAGGGATGTCCCGGGGCATATACCCCCGGAGTCGCTGCGGGTGCGGCGAATTTTCCGTCCTTCCATTCGGGATCGCTCATCGAGAAGACGGGTTTGCTCTTCTTTTTCCACGACGCGGCGTTGAGCAGATCGCTGCCTTTGGCCGCCGACAGCTCGCCGATCGCGTAGTAGGGGGTCCACATGGCGCTGGCCGAGTAGTAGATGTAGAGCCGGTCCGTGCGGTCGTTGCCGAAGAAGAACGGGGCTTCGTTGACGTAGACCGGGTAAGCGGTCTTGTAGCCGTTGGGGTTTACCCACTGCCGTTCCCATTCGTGCTCGGGGACGGAGATGCGGACGCGCGGGGTGCACTGCGTCCAGGGGTTCTCCAGTTTGGCGATGTAGATGCCCTGCGTCTCGGCGTAGACCCTGCGGGACTCCCATCCCGACCAGATCATGTAGAGTTCCCCGTCGTATTCGAAGACGTGGGCGTGGATGGCCCAGTTGTCGTCCGGGTCGGTTTTGATCCGTCCGCGCATCGTGAAGGTTCCTTTGCGGGGGTCCTTCTCCGGATTTTCGAGCACGTATATCTGATGGTTGTCCGTGTTGCCGTCGTCGGCGCTCAAATAAACATACCATTTTCCCCGGATGTTCACGATCTGGGGATGCCAGATGTGCAGCAGCCCGTACTGCTCCTTGGCCTGGCAGGCCGTGCAGGGTTCGGTCCGCTCCAACTGCGTGGGGTCCGCGTTGACGAACAGGTTCAGCCGCCCGGCGTCGTTGGTAATGTAATAGTAGAGTCCTTCGTGGAAGTAGACCGACGTGTTTTCGTATTTGAGGATGACGGGGTTTTCGAAGACGTCGTCCCGGATCGTCTCCTTTCCCGCGCACGAGACGCACAGGATGAGCGGCAGGGCGGCCAGCAGGTCCGCAATCCGGCGCAGCGACATAGCGTTTACGGGAATTTTCATGGTTGGGTCGATTTTAAGGTCTTGATTTACGAATACAAATTTCGGAATTTAAAATTTTTTACCTGCCATATTTTGATCAGAAAAAAGCAAGATTTAGTCAAAATCGCCCGGAGGGGGTCCGGTTGGCGGAAATGTATCGCCGATTGGTCAAATATTGATGTCGCGGAACGGCTAATATATTTATATTTGTATGCAAATCAAAATCGTGTATTATTTTATGGTATTCCTCAAACGCCCGGCTTTCGCGCTGCTGTTCTGCGCCGTTCTCGCCTCCGGCTCCGCGACGGCTCAACGGCGCGGCGAATACGCTCTGCGTGCCGCGGCGACGCTCGACTCGCTCTATGCCTGCTATTCCGTTCCCGGGACCAAACTTCTCCGGGAGAACTATCCCGACGACGCTTCCTACAAAGCCACCTACCTCGCCGGGGAATCCGCGGGGAATCCGTTTTCCTACCTGTGGCCTTTTTCCGGGACGTTGTCGGCTGTCGCCGCGCTGGTCGAGACCGTGGGCTGGGAGGCGTACGGACCTCTGCTCGACACGGTGGTGCTGCCCGGACTGCGGGAATATGCCGACGACCGCCGCCGGCCTTTCGCCTATGCCTCCTATATCGCTTCGGCTCCGGTTTCGGACCGATTCTACGACGACAACATCTGGCTCGGCATCGACTTCACCGACCTCTACGCCGCTACCCGGCAGCAGCGTTTCCTCGACGAGGCGGAGCGCATCTGGCTTTTCATCGCCAGCGGAACCGACGACCGGCTCGGCGGAGGCATCTACTGGTGCGAGCAGAAAAAAGAGTCGAAAAACACCTGTTCCAATGCGCCGGGGGCTGTCTTTGCGCTGAAACTCTATCTGGCGACGGGCCGCGAGCACTACCTCGAACAGGGCCGCGCGCTTTACGAGTGGACGCGCCGGAAGCTCCTCGACTCCTCCGACAACCTCTATTTCGACCACATTTCGCTGAAAGGGCCGCTCAATAAGACCAAGTATTCGTACAACAGCGGCCAGATGATCCAGGCGGGTGCACTGCTCTACCGGATCACCGGCCGGAAACGCTACCTCTCCGAGGCGCAGGCGACCGCCGCGGCCTGTTTGACCCACTTCTTCCGGCCGGTCCGCAAACCCGGCGGCGGGTCCGTGCGGATACTGCGGCGCGACAAAATCTGGTTCGACGCCGTGATGCTGCGCGGATTCATCGAACTGTACCGCGAGGACGGCCGGGATGCCGGTCTGAATGCCTTCCGCGAAACGCTCGACCATGCGTGGTCCCATGCCCGCGACGCCCGGGGGCTTCTGGCCGACTGGAGCGGCCGCGGCCGTGAGGGCCGCAAGTGGCTGCTTTCGCAGGCCGCGCTGGCCGAGATGCTGGCCCGCATGGCGTCCGTCGCCGAATAAACCGACTTACCGAACTTTAAAATCATATTGAAAAGATGAAGAAAAACACAAAAGTCCGAATTTTTGCCTTTGCAGCTCTGCTGGGCTTGGGTGCACCCGCCGTCGCCTCTGCCGAACTGCTGATTGCCGCCGACGCCACCCGGATTTCGGGCGTCGTTTCCGCCGACTACTCGAAGACGAACCGTCCCGCGTCTTCGGATCGGTTGTTCACCTCTGCCGCCGTGGAATCGGAGATCGCACGGGTTAAGAGCGTTCTCACGAACCGCAAACTTGCGTGGATGTTCGAGAACTGCTTTCCCAATACGCTTGACACCACGGTCCGCTACCGCAAGGACGATAGCGGCCGTGACGACACGGTGGTCTATACGGGAGACATCCACGCGATGTGGCTCCGTGATTCGGGGGCGCAGGTGTGGCCCTACATCCAGCTTGCCAACAAGGACGAACACCTTCGGGGGATGCTTGCGGGCGTTATCCGGCGCCAGATGAAATGTATCGAGCTGGACCCGTATGCGAATGCCTTCCTGGACCCTTACGACCCGAACCCGGACCACCAGTGGATGAAGGACAAGACGAAGATGCGCCCGGAGCTTCATGAGCGCAAGTGGGAGATCGACTCGCTGTGCTACCCGCTGCGCCTGGCTTACGAGTACTGGAAGGTCACGGGCGACACTTCGGTCTTCGACGAGCACTGGCTGTCGGCGATGAAGAACATCCTTCGCACGTTCCGGGAACAGCAGCGCAAGGAGGGAGTAGGTCCGTATACGTTCCAGCGTAACACGACCCGTCAGCTGGATACGGTGTGCAACGACGGCAAGGGCAACCCGGTGAATCCTGTGGGCCTGATCGCTTCTGTTTTCCGTCCCTCGGACGACGCCACGACGTTCCTGTTCCTGGTTCCTTCGAACTTCATGGCCGTCACGTCGCTGCGCAAGGCTTCCGAAATCCTGACGAAGGTGAACAAGGAGAAGAAACTGGCCGCTGAATGTACGGCTCTTGCCGACGAGGTGGAGACGGCCCTTCAGAAATACGCCACGTACGACCACCCGGACTTCGGCCGGATCTACGCCTTCGAGGTGGACGGCTACGGGAACCGCTTTCTGATGGACGACGCGAACGTTCCGAGCCTGCTTGCGATGCCCTACCTGGGCGATGTGGACGTGAAGGACCCGATCTACCGAAATACGCGTCGTTTCGTTTGGAGCGAGTCGAATCCCTACTTCTTCCGGGGTTCGGCGGGCGAAGGTATCGGGGGACCTCATATCGGTTACGACATGATCTGGCCGATGAGCATCATGATGAAGGCCTTCACGTCGACGGACGACGCGGAGATCAAAAGATGTATCGAGATGCTTCTGACGACGGATGCGGGCACTGGCTTCATGCACGAGTCCTTCCACAAGAACGACCCTGCGAAGTTTACGCGTTCGTGGTTCGCGTGGCAGAACACGCTGTTCGGGGAACTGATCCTGAAACTGGTCAACGAAGGGAAGACCGGCCTGTTGAACAGCATTACGGTCGAGTAAGAGCCGATACGAATATAAATGGGGTTGCAGTAGTTGCAACCCCGTTTTGTTTTACAGGTTGTGCGACAGCGGCGCGGGAACCGCTCCGCTCAAATCGTAGCCGCCCCAGCGGCAGGCGATCTCGTCGAGCGTCGCGAACAGCTCGGCGGTGTCGAGCGACGTCACGAGTTTCAGCCGTGTGGACTTGAAGTCGGGCAGCCCCTTGAAATAGTTGGTCATGTGGCGCCGCATTTCGAGGATTCCGACATGGTCTCCCTTGATTTCGAGCGATTTCTGCAAATGTTCCTTCGCGATGGCCACGCGTTCCGCGACCGACGGCTGCGGCAGCTCTTCGCCCGTGGCGAGGTAGTGCTTCACCTCGCGGAATATCCACGGACGGCCGTAGGTCGCACGGCCGATCATCACGCCGTCCACGCCGTAGCGGTCGAACATCTCCCGGGCTTTGGGACCCGAATCTATGTCGCCGTTGCCGATGATCGGAATGCGGATCTGCGGATTGTTCTTCACCTTTCCGATCAGCGTCCAGTCGGCCTCTCCGCGGTACATCTGCGCCCGCGTGCGGCCGTGGATCGTAAGCGCGGCAATGCCCACATCCTGCAACCGCAGGGCTATCTCTTCGATGTTTTTCGACTCCTCGTCCCATCCCAGGCGGGTTTTCACCGTCACGGGCTTCTTCACGGCCTCGACGATCCGGCGCGTCATCTCGACCATCAGCGGCACGTCGCGCATCATCCCCGACCCGGCTCCGCGTCCGGCGATCTTTTTCACCGGGCATCCGAAATTGATGTCGATCACGTCGGGACCGGCCGCCTCGGCCATGCGCGCCGCCTCGACCATCGGTTCGATCAGGTGGCCGTACAGCTGAATGCCCACGGGGCGTTCGGCGTCGTCGATTTCGAGTTTCTTGAGCGATTTGGCCGCGTCGCGGATCAGCCCGTCCGACGAGATGAACTCCGTGTAGACCATGTCGGCGCCGAAGCGTTTGCACATGTAGCGGAACGACGGGTCGGTCACATCCTCCATCGGTGCGAGCAGCAGGGCGCGTTCGCCCAGTTCTATATTTGCGATCTTCATGACTGTTGTTTCTGGCTGACGAGGATTTTGTCGATGCGCGCGCCGTCCATGTCCACGATTTCGAACGTGAATCCGTTCCATTCCAGTTTCTCGCCCGTGGCGGGAATGTGTGCCAGCTGGTCGAGGATCAGGCCGCTGACCGTATTATAGGTATTGCAGGGCAGGTCGTTTTCCAGGCCGAACCAGTCGAGAAAGTCGTAGAAGGGACATTGCCCGTCGACCAGGCAGCTGCCGTCCTCGCGGCGTACGATGTCGGGTTCCTCGCGCGGGTCGGGCAGTTCGCCGACCAGGGCTTCGAAGATGTCGCGCAGGGTGATGATGCCGCGCGTCACGCCGAATTCGTCGCAGATGATGCCGTAGCCCAGCTGTTCCGTGCGCAGCTGTTCGAGGGCGTTGTAGACTTCGAATCCTTCGTGGAAGAATTTCGCCGGGACGACCAGCGTGCGCAGGTCGAATCCCTTGTCGTCCAGATGCAGGAAGAGGTCTTTGAGGTAGACCACGCCCAGCAGTTTGTCGAGACTTCCCTCGCCGACGGGGTAGCGGTTGTGGGGAGCGCGGGCCACCGCCTCGCGGATCTGCGCCGCATCGGCCGCCGCGTCGATCCATACCAGTTCGCTGCGGTGGGTCATGATCGACTCCACCGTGCGGTCGCCCAGCGAGAAGACGCGGCCCATGATCTCCTGCTCGACTGCCTGCACCTCGCCGTCCTCGGCTCCTTCCTGGATGATCGAGCGGATTTCCGCCTCGGTGACCTTGCTCTCGGCCTTGTGCAGCCCCAACAGGCGTGTGATGCCCGACGTGCTTTTGGAGAGCAGCCACACGAAGGGCGACGCCACGAGCGAAAGCGCCCGCATGGGGCGTGCCACGATCTTCGCGGCCCGTTCGGCGGCGTTCATGCCGATGCGTTTGGGGACCAGTTCGCCGAAGATGATCGTGAGGTAGGTGACCGCGATGACGATCGTGATCTGCGCCGTGACGGTCGCCGTGCGCAGCGGAATGCCCAGCCGGGCCAGCTCTCCGCCGAATTTCGCCGCCAGCGTGTCGCCGGAGTAGATACCCGTGAGAATGCCGATCAGGGTGATGCCGATCTGTACGGTCGAGAGGAACCGGTCGGGGTCTTTGGCCAGTTTCAGGGCCTGACGGGCGCCTGCGCTGCCTTGCCGGGCCTGCATCTCCAGATTCGAGCGGCGGGCCGAAATGAGTGCGATCTCCGACATGGCGAACAGCCCGTTGAGCAGGATCAGCAGCAGAATGACGAGAATTTCCATGGAATGTCTTGTCGGTTTGTGTCGCAAAGATAATGGATGTCGGGTTAAATCCAAAGAATATGGTCCCGCGGGAATTGCTTATTCGCCGAAAAACGCTAAATTTGCAGGCAAAATCTATTGGATATGAATATCGAAACCTTTATTTCGGATGCGGTCCGCCGGTCGGTGGAGACGCTTTACGGTGAGCTTGGCGACGAGCAGTTGCAGATTCAGAAGACCCGCAGGGAGTTCGAGGGCGACTATACCCTCGTAACCTTTCCGCTGCTCCGGCGAAGCCGCAAGTCGCCCGAAGCCACCGCGACCGAAATCGGCGAATACATGGCGGCCAACGTCCCCGAGATCGCGTCGTTCAACGTGATCAAAGGTTTCCTCAACCTTTCGCTCGACAGCGCGTTCTGGGCGGCCCGTTTCGCCGAGGTCGTCGCCGACGAACGTTTCGGGCAGGCTCCCGCGACGGGCCGTACCGTGATGGTCGAGTACTCGTCGCCCAACACCAACAAGCCGCTCCACCTGGGCCATATCCGCAACAACCTGCTGGGTTACTCCGTGGCGCAGATTCTCAAGGCCAACGGCCATACGGTCATCAAGGCCAACCTGGTGAACGACCGCGGCATCCACATCTGCAAGTCGATGCTGGCGTGGAAACTGTACGGAAACGGCGAAACCCCCGCCTCGTCGGGAATGAAGGGCGATCACCTCGTGGGCAAGTACTACGTGGAGTTCGACAAACACTACAAGGCGCAGATCAGGGAGCTGGTTGCGCAGGGACAGCCGGAGGACGAGGCCAAGAAAAACGCCCCGATCATGCTCCAGGCGCAGGAGATGCTGCGCAAGTGGGAGGCCCGTGACCCCGAGGTATACTCGCTCTGGGAGACGATGAACGGCTGGGTATACGAGGGCTTCGACGTGACCTACAAGGCGTTGGGCGTCGATTTCGACAAGGTCTACTACGAGTCGCAGACCTACCTGCTGGGCAAGTCGCTCGTCGAGGAGGGCCTCAAGAAGGGTGTCTTCTACCGTCGTCCCGACAATTCGGTGTGGATCGACCTCACGGCCGACGGGCTGGACGAGAAGCTGCTGCTGCGCGGCGACGGCACGTCGGTCTACATGACGCAGGACCTCGGCACGGCCTTCCGCCGTTTCGAGGACAACCGCCTCGACGACATGATCTACGTCGTGGGCAACGAACAGAACTACCACTTCCAGGTGCTGAAACTGGTGCTCAAGAAACTGGGCTACGCCGACTGGAGCGACCATATCACCCACCTCTCCTACGGCATGGTGGAGCTTCCCGAGGGCAAGATGAAGTCGCGCGAGGGTACGGTGGTCGATGCCGACGACCTGATCGAAGGCATGGTCGCCACGGCCCGCGAGATGTCGGCCGAGCTGGGCAAACTCGACGGATGCTCGGAGGAGGAGGCCAACGCCGTCTCGACGATGGTCGGACTGGGGGCGCTCAAATACTTCATCCTCAAGGTCGACCCCAAGAAAACGATGCTGTTCGATCCCCGCGAGTCGATCGACTTCAACGGCAATACGGGTCCTTTCATCCAGTATACCCACGCGCGTATCCGTTCGGTGCTGCGCAAGGCCGCCGAGGCGGGCATCGACTTCAGTGGGGCCGCCACGGCGGACTACCTGCGCGAGGAGATCGACCTGGTGAAGTCGCTGACGGAGTATCCGTCGGTGGTTTGCGCCGCAGGTGAGAGTTTCGCGCCGTCGGTCGTCGGGGCCTATGTTTACGAACTGGCCAAGCAGTTCAACGGCTATTACCACGACCATTCGATCCTCAAGGAGGAGAATGCCGGGGTGCGCAAGATGCGCCTCCAACTGGCGCAGCAGGTCGCCCGCGTCATCAAGGAGGGCATGAAACTGCTGGGCATCGACGTTCCCGAACGGATGTAACGCATTCTGTGATAATGAAAAACGGAGGTTTCGGCGAAGCTTCCGTTTTTTCGTGCCGTTAGCGTGGTACGAATCTTGCGAGAGACGAGGGCGTTAACTAACACTATTTTAGCGTGAAAACATTTGTATCAACTTTCGCTCTTTCTCTCGCGTTGTGTGCCGCTGCCGGAGCGACGGCCCAAACCAAGAGTGCGGTTCCGGCGCCTGCGGCCGATACCGTATTGCTGTCGGAGACCACCGACGGAGACTACATCGTACGCAGGTTCATCGTCAAAAGCCGCGGCGACGCCGACTATTCGATCCGCTACCAGATCAATCTGGCGACGCTCAACGCCACGCTCAACGGCAATTCGCAGGAGCTGGACGGACTCAACGCCTTTGCGGGCAACCTCGCGAAGGACACGCTCCGGCAGGTCTGCGCCGTGACGATCACGGGCTATTCGTCTCCCGACGGCCCGCTGAAATTCAATGAAGCGCTGGCTGCCAAGCGGGCTAACGATTTCAAGGCTTATGTGGATAAGAAGTACGATTTCTCGAAAAAGTACGACGTGACGGTGAATTCCGTCGCCGAGGACTGGGAGACGTGCCGCGCGCTGGTCGCACAGTCGTCGATGCCCGACCGGCAGTCCGTGCTGAATGTCATCGACGGCAAGCAGTCGCCCGACCAGAAGGAGATGGCGCTCAAGAAGATGCCCGCCGCATGGAACTACCTGAAAAAGAACGTTCTGCCGAAACTGCGCCGCGTCGAACTGACGATCGGTTACGGTGCGGGCAATATCGTCGAGCAGCGCACGATGATCCCCAAACCCAAACCGGCTCCGCAGCCGCAGCCCGCACAACCCGCTGAACCGTATGTGGTTGTCGACGAGCAGGTGAACGGAATCATCGTCGAGATGCCCGACGAGCACGAATACAAGAAGGAGATGCGCGAGGAGTCCCGGGAGGTGAAGAAGGAGGCGAGGGCCGCCGAGAAACTCGCCAAAAAAGAGGCCCGCGAAGCACAGAAGATAGTCCGCCAGCAGGAGAAGGCCGCCAAAAAGATTGCAAAAAAGGAGGCCAAGGCCGCCAAGAAAGCCGAGAAGGCCGCCAAAAAAACCTACAAGGAGCTCGAAAAAATGTAATGAGAAAAGATTCCGGATTTCCGGAATCTTTTTTTGTCCGCCGCTCGCCCTCGGAATTATTTCCCGGGGCAGCAGTCCGAAAATGTTTGATAATCCGAAACGTTTTATTACCTTTGTCAGAGCAAAAATTTTAAAACCGACTGAATATGGCAAATTTACGGAACCTGAAGAAGGAGATTGACTACCGCCTTGAGGAGGTTGTTTTCGACTGCGATATGGCTATCTGTTTCCAGCCTTCGAAAGAGACGGAAATTTTCGAGGTGATGCAGGAGGCCGTCGGCGTTCGCAACGACCTGTTCGCCAAAGCGATGAATCCCGCCGAGCCGCACAATCCGTCGCTTGTCCGCAAGCACTACGCCGCCCTGCGCGCCGAGATGGACGACGTTTTCGGCAAACTTTTCGAAAAGTTGAGCAAGATCAACGAACAGAAATAGGGTAGTCCCCTTCGTCGAAAAACCACGGAGCGCCTCATACGGGGCGCTCCGTTCGTTTTATTCGTGGTCGCGGCAGCAGTCGCCGGGATGGTGCTCCAGCACGGTGTGGGGGATATGCCCGTGCGATACCAGCTGGATCGGGCAGTCGTAGTTGCGCAGCTGCTCCTCGGTCAATATGTTCGAGCGGTGGCGGTGAACCTGCCGGTTGACACAGACGATCTCCTTCACGACGCTGGTGATCGTGCCGATGTCGTGCGACACCATGACGATCGCCATGCGGGCGTTCAGCTCATGCAGCGTGCGGTAAAGCTCCTTCTCGAATTTGTTGTCCACGAAATTCGCGGGTTCGTCCAGGATCAGCAGTTTCGGGTCCGAGATCACGGCCCGGGCCAGCAGCGCCCGCTGCATCTGCCCGCCCGAAACCTCGCCGATGGGGTTGTGGGCCGTGTCGGCGATTCCCGATGCCGCAAGCAGTTCCATTGCCCTGGCACGGTCCTCTTTCGTGTAGCGGGTGCGGAATCCGCGGCGGCCCTGCAATCCCGACAGCACGACTTCGAGCACCGAGATCGGAAATGCGCGGTCGAAATCCGAAATCTGCGGCATGTAACCGATCAGGCGTTCCTTTCCGCGGAACAGCTCCGGGGCGAGCGTCAGTTCCCCCGTGTGGGGAACGGTTCCCAGAATGGCCTTCACGAGCGTCGTTTTTCCGCCGCCGTTGGGACCGATGACCCCCAGGAAATCGTGGTCCGCAATCTCCAGGTCGACGTGCCGGAGAGCCTCGTAGCCGTCGTATGCGACGCTTACGTCGCGCAGCGTTACCAGGTTCATTTTGCGGTGATTAAATCGGTCATCGTGTCGATGGCGGCGATGGCGTCTTCGTCCAGCGGGTCGATCTCCACGTACTCGGCATCGATGTCACGGGCGATGATCTCCACGGTCGATGCCGGGAACTGGCTCTGGTAGAAGATCCGCCGCACACCGTCCTCGCGGGCCTGCCGGATAACCGCTGTCAGCTGTTTGGCCGAAGGTTCCTTGCCGTCGGCCTCGATGGCCACCTGCCGCAGTCCGTAATCGCGTGCGTAGTAGGTGAGTGCGGGGTGGTAGACGATGAAGTACTTCACGCCGCTCCGGGCGATCTTCTCCGCCGTGCGGATGTCCAGTTCCTTCAGCGTGCAGCGCAGCCGGTTGTAGCCGGTCTCGTATTTCACCGAGTCGGGATAGGCTCTGCGAATTGCCTCGTAGGCGTTTGCGGCCATCGTTTGCAGGGCTTTGGGCGAGGTCCAGACGTGGGGGTCTACGCCGTGGGCATGCCCGTGCCCGTGTTCGTGCCCGTCGTGGCCGTGCGAGCAGGAACCTGCGATCAGGTCGATGCCGCGGCTCAGGTTCACGACTTTCGCCTGATCCCCGACTTTACCCAGCAGGGTGGTTTCGAAGTCGATCAATCCCACGTTGAAAATGAGCTGCGCCTTGTTCAGTTCCACGAACTGCCGGGGCGTCGGCTCGAATGTCTCGGGACTTGCTCCGGGCGGCACGAGCACCTCGATTTTGAAATCGTCGCCCACGATCTCCTCCACGATGCTGCGCAGCGGTAGGATCGAGACGTAAAACGTATTTTCCCCGGCGGGCTGTTTCGGTGCGCAGGCTGCGAGCAGCAGTGCCGCCAGTAAATATGCCGATAATTTACGCATTGCAATCTATGGTTTATGGTTTTATGCGGTAGGGTAGTCCTCCAAGCCGCTTTTCTTGTCATTATATGAATATACAAAAATAATAAAAATACCCGTAGTAATCGGCTTTTATGTTCCAGTTTTGTCGTTTCGGCCGAAATGTCTATCTTTGGCCCCGATTAAAAGCCCCCCCCCGTATGCCGATAAACAATCCGAAAGAGGTTCTCGCCCTGGTGGAGAGGGCCGCCTCCGACAAGATTTCGCTTCCCGTTCGCAAAATATTGATTTTAGCGTTTTTAGCAGGCGCTTATATTTCCATGGGAGGCTTGTTTTCCATCGTGATAGGGTATGGCTTTCCGTCGATGGCCCCGGCTCCGGGATTGCAGCGCCTGCTCTCCGGTCTCGTCTTCCCGCTGGGACTTATGCTGGTAGTTTTCGCGGGAGCGGAACTCTTTACGGGCAATAATGCCGTGCTGGTTCCCGGTGCGCTGGGACGACGTTACGGATGGCGTAAAGTACTGGAAAATTGGATGCTGGTGTATATTGGCAATTTTGTCGGATCGCTGTTTTTCGCCTGTTTCCTCGTGAAACTTCCCGGGATGCTCTCTGCCGAAGCGTGGCGTTCGGCGGCCGTCGGTGTTGCCGAGGCAAAGGTCTCGATGCCGTGGCTGACCGTGTTCCTGCGGGGCATCGGCGCCAACTGGCTGGTGTGCCTGGCCGTGTGGCTGGGGTTGAGTGCCAACGATGTCGCGGGCCGGCTGCTGGGATTATTCTTTCCGATAATGTGTTTTGTGGCAATCGGTTATGAACACAGCGTGGCCAATATGTTTTTCATTCCGCTGGGTATGATGCACGGTGCATCGGTCACCGTGTCCGATTTCCTGTTCGCCAACCTTGTTCCTGCAACCTTGGGTAATATCGTCGGCGGAGCAATCTTTGTCGGTGGCATCTATTGGTATGTCAATAAATAGGAAGTTAATTATTTCACAATTAATATATAGCGACCATAATTTAACATAATAGCAATATTAATTCAAACTTGGACTTTGCACATTGTGTGCCGAAAGATCCGCAATCGAGAAAGCAGCCCTTAAATCGGGATGCTTTCTCGATTGCGGCTGGTCGAACGATTTGCCGGACGATTCGGTTTCTTCGTCCGAATCGGCAGCCTTCGATGGCGGATGACGAGGCCGGGGATTTTCTGCTGCCGTCTCGGTTTGATTCTGAATTGAATTCTTTTTGGATTTGTGCTTCCGAGGGAGAATTTTATCTTCCCGTGCGTGCAATATTCGTAAAAATATTCCGGGCGATGGATTTTAACGCTTTGTCGGCGTGAAGCTCTCGAAGGTAAGGTCGTCGTACAATATTACGATCCGCCGGACAGCGGCGTCTGTCCGTGTACCGGAAAACGGAGCGGCTATCTGGGGAGCGGAATTTTCGGGTGCTGCTGGAGTCGGCTCCTGATGCGGCGGGTTGGATGGCGTGTTCCGGACCGGACCGAACAACCCGTCGGAGATCGACGATTCGGACGCAGCAGCCGATGCGGATTGTTCGGACTTGCTGTCGCGATACATTTTGTCCGAGTCGAGCAGCAGCCAGTCGGGATTGATCCGCGGGAACCTCCGGAGAATCTTCTGCAACAAATCGAAGCCCGGTTTGTTCCGTCCGGCGAGAATATGGGAAATTCCCGCCGGATTGATTTCGAGCAGTTCCGCAAGCTGGCTCGGCTTCAATCCTTCGCTTTTCATCAAATCGAGCAATTTTTCCCTCATCAGCGTAATTTTTTACAAATATAAAGTTTTTTCTTTTGTAAAGCAAGCAAAATCTACATTTGTAAAATGTTAATAAGTGTCGATAAAGTTTACAAGTGTAAATAGATTAATATGGTTAAATTTATATACAAGCTATTTGGTAAAGCATCATTTTAGGTAAATAGTATTAAATTGATGACTTTTATGTGATTATGATATCAATTCTCGGCGTTGCGCGTATGTAGCATGAGATTATCTAATTCAATGCTACATAACCGAATCGTTGCTTTAGGTAATATGTGTAAATAGCTGATTATTAATGTGTGATTTTTGAAATGTTTAATGCTTTAATAACCTCCTGGTTGTCCCAAGGAAAGAGTTTATAGGGATGTTGGGTGCTGATTACAATTGTAACTGTCAACAGCTATGCACAACAAAAGTTCGTTACAAATGTAATCACATATGGAAATAACATGACCTCTACCCATTTACATTTGTAAACAAGCTACCCTATTCTGCAAAAATGAATGCATTTTCAAGCTATTTCCGAACCCTTATCCGATGTTTTATTAACTTCTCCGGATTTCGTATGTATTATGTTAAATAAAAGAGAGCCGGATAGTGTTAATAACCCACTATCCGGCTTAAATACAGCTTATTATATAATTGTAAACAGTCTTCTATTTCGAGAGTTTATCGGCGATTTCGCGGAACTCTTCCGGCGTCAATTTGAGCTTTTCGCGGTGGAAATCCACGTCGTTTTCGCTCTGAATGGGGATCAGATGGATGTGTGCATGGGGTACTTCAAGCCCTAAAACGACGACTGCGACCCTTGCGCACGCTATTTCCCGCTTGATTTTGGCTGCGACCTCCTTGGCGAAGAGCATCATGCCCGCCAGCGTTCGATCGTCGAGGTCGAAAATATAGTCCACCTCCTTTTTGGGTACGACCAGCGTATGGCCTTTCGTCAGCGGATTGATGTCGAGAAATGCGTAGTAGTCCTCGTTTTCGGCTACTTTGTACGAGGGTATCTCCCCTGCGATGATGCGTGAAAAAATGGTTGCCATATCCTTTTGTTTTTAGGTATTCCTCTATTCTGTGGCAGAATCGCCGGACGCTGGCTCCTCCGCATCCCTGCCTGCGGCGATCCGCTTGTTGCGGATCAATTCCCGGATGGCCATACCTGCGTTGATGACGATCATCAGCAGCAGCAGGCTGTCTGTGAATGTGAACTTGTCCGGTTCCGCAAAAAGCCCGAAAATCGCCCATGCCGTGAATAACGCTCCCCAGAACCAAAGCGCTCTGCGCTGCATTCGGACTGTTTTCGCGGCTTCTCGCCGACGGTATTCGGCCAGCCATTTTTCCGGGTCCCAGGCGGCGGCCCGCCAACGCAGCTCTTCGGGCGTCAGGGGGCGTTCGCTTTCGTTTTTTGGCATGTTATTCTTCGAATTTGGGCTTCAGGATCTCCGAATAGATGACTGCCTGCCGAAGGTCGAATTCCCCGGTCAGGGACGTGGCTGCCGTATCCGGCACATCGTTCGTGAGTGAATGCGCGGCGATTTCGTCATTCCCGGCGTCGTTCACGAGCCGGTTGACGGTCTGATGGCGTAAATGCCCCGTCTCGGCGGCTTTCGGCGTCGTATATTCCGGCGCGTATTCCTCGGCCGGAATCTCCTCCAGACTCTGGCATTCGTCCGGAAAAACGGGTGCGACGGGCTGCGGCGCAGGGCGTGGGGCCGGTTCGGCCGCCGGATGTGCCTGCGAGGGCCACGCCTCTTCGTGGCCGGGGGCGTGGGCGCCCTTTCCGCGGGCCTTGCGCGATTGCGATACGACGTTGAATACCATCGCTCCGGCGATGATTACGACCCATATTACCGTTGTAAAATCCTCCATGACCTTAACTCAATGTTCGTTTGACACTCTCTATACCCTTTATCTTGCGCAGTTTGTCCATCACGGCGTGAAGGCTTTCCGCGTCCTTCACGTAGAGGCTGACGCTGCCTTCGAAGATGCCGTCGTGGCTGTGGATGTTCACTTCGCGGATATTGATGTTGAAATCGGCGCTCACGACCTTCGCCAGGTCGAGCAGAATGCCCTGCCGGTCGATGCCGCGCAGTTCCGTGGTCACCAGGTATGACATGGCCTTGTGCTGCGACCATTTGATCTCCTCCTTGACGATGTTGCGGCCGAACTGCGTCGCAAGACGGTTCAGCTCGTCGCACGTGGCCTTGTGTACGACGATGTTCCCCGTGGCGGGGTCGCGGTACCCTACCACCTTGTCGCCCGGAATGGGCTTGCAGCACTCTGCGATCTCGAACTGCGGTTCCGTGGCCGGAGCCTCCTCCGCCGGGGCGATTTCGCCCGGAATCGCGGTGTCGTCCGCCTCGTCCTCCTTCTTCTGGGGGATGAAGAGGGTCCAGAATTTGAGTATTTTGCTCTTGGAGTTGACCTTGAGGGCTTTGTCCAGGTTGTCGAGCGAGACGATTCCCGCCCCGATCTTGCTGTACAGCTCCTCCTTGTTCTTGCTGTCGTAAATGGGCGTGATCTTGCGCAGCACGCGGCCGCTCAGCTTGACGTTCAGCGACTTCATCTTATCGTCGAGCATCTGCATGCCCCGTTCGATGTTGTTCTGCCGCTCGCGTTTGAGGAAACTCTTGATCGACTGTTTGGCCTTGGCTGTGGTAACCGTTTCGAGCCATTCGGGCTTGGGACGGGCATTGTCGGCCGTGATGATCTCGATCTGGTCGCCGCTGTTGATCTGCGTGGTGATCGGTTCGAGTTTGTGGTTGATCTTGGCGCTGATGGCGCTGTTCCCGATCTTCGAGTGGATGTCGTACGCAAAGTCGAGGGCCGTGGCTCCGAACGGCATTTTTCGGGCCTCGCCCTTGGGTGTAAACACCACTATTTCCGATGTATACAGCGATAACTTAAAGTTGTCCAGGAAGTCCACGGCGTTTTCCGTCGGGCTGTTCAGCGCCGCGCGTATCTGTTTCAGCCACTTGTCGAACTCGTCCTCGTCCTGCGAAATGGTCGCATGCTTGTATTTCCAGTGGGCGGCGAACCCGCGTTCGGCGATGTCCTCCATGCGCTGCGTGCGGATCTGCACCTCGACCCATACTCCGTCGGGGCCCATCACGGTCGAATGCAGCGCCTCGTAGCCGTTGGCCTTGGGCATCGAAATCCAGTCCCGCAGCCGGTCGGGCTTGGGGGTGTAGATGTCGGTGATCGTGGAGTAAATCTGCCAGCACTGGGTTTTTTCCGAGGGGAACGGCAGCGGCTTGAAGACGATGCGGATGGCGAACAGGTCGTAAATCTCCTCGAAGGGGATCTGCTTGCGCTGCATCTTGCTCCAGATCGAGTAGACGCTTTTCACGCGTCCCGAAATTTCGTAGTTGATGTTGTCGCGGTTGAGCGAGGCGATGATCGGGGCGTTGAACTTGTCGATGAACTCCCGGCGCGAAGCTTCGCTCTCCTGCAGTTTCTGCGTGATTTCGGCATATTGCTGCGGGAAGCGGTACTTCATGCAGAGGTCCTCCAGTTCGCTCTTGATCGAGTAGAGTCCCAGCCGGTAGGCCAGCGGTGCGAAGAGGTAGATCGTCTCGCCCGTGATCTTGATCTGCTTGTTCATCGGCATCGCGCCCAGCGTGCGCATGTTATGCAGGCGGTCGGCGATCTTTATCAGAATTACCCGCACATCGTCGGAGAGCGTGAGGAGCACTTTGCGAAAATATTCGGCCTGCTCGGAGGTGTCGGCGTTGAACACGCCCGACATCTTCGTCAGTCCGTCGACCATCGAGGCGATTTTCGGCCCGAAAATGCGTTCCATGTCCTCCACGGAGTATTCCGTGTCCTCCACGACGTCGTGCAGCAGCGCCGCGACGACCGATTTCACGCCCAGCCCGATCTCCTCGATGACGATCTTGGCTACTGCAATAGGATGCAGGAGGTACGGCTCGCCGGAGCGGCGCCTTACCCCCTCGTGTGCCTCCTTGGCCAGGAAAAATGCACGTTTGATGAAGTTCCAGTCCTCGTCGTTCTTACAGATCTTGGTGCACGAGAGGAGCAGGTCGTCCCATTTCTCCTTTATAAGGTCTTCATCCTCGGCAGTATATCCCATAGACTATTCCTTTTTGGTGGTCTTCATGGCCTCGCGGACCTTGGCCTCGATCTCGTTGCGCAGCTCCTCGTCGTTTTTCAGCAGCTCCTTGACGGCGTCGCGTCCCTGTCCGATCTTGCGGTCGCCGTAGGAGAACCACGATCCGGCCTTCTTGACCACGCCGTAATCGACGCCCAGGTCGACGATCTCGCCGATCTTCGAGATGCCCTCGCCGAACATGATGTCGAACTCCGCGCGTTTGAACGGGGGCGCCACCTTGTTCTTCACGACCTTGACCTTCGTGCGGGTTCCCAGCTGGTCCTCGCCGTCCTTGATGACCGACATGCGGCGGATGTCGATGCGCACCGAAGCGTAGAATTTCAGCGCGTTGCCTCCCGTGGTGGTCTCGGGGTTGCCGTAGACCACGCCGATCTTGTCGCGCAGCTGGTTGATGAAGATGCAGACGGTCTTGGTCTTCGAAATGCTCGACGTGAGTTTTCGCAGGGCCTGCGACATCAGCCGGGCCTGGAGGCCCATCTTCGAGTCGCCCATCTCGCCCTCGATCTCGGCCTTGGGCGTCAGTGCCGCCACGGAGTCGATGACGATGATGTCGATGGCGCTCGAACGGATCAGCGAGTCGGCGATTTCGAGCGCCTGCTCGCCGTTGTCGGGCTGCGAAATGAGCAGGTTGTCGACATCCACGCCCAGTTTCTGTGCGTAGAAGCTGTCGAAGGCGTGCTCGGCGTCGATGAATGCCGCGATGCCGCCGGCCTTCTGCGCCTCGGCGATGGCGTGGATCGCCAGCGTGGTCTTACCCGACGACTCGGGACCGTAGATCTCCACGACGCGGCCCTTGGGATAGCCCCCTACGCCGAGCGCCATGTCGAGCGTGATCGAACCCGTCGGGATAACCGGGATGTCGTTCACTTCGGTGCTGTTCATGCGCATGATCGAGCCTTTGCCGAAGTCCTTCTCTATTTTCTGCATCACCGCGTCCAGCACCTTGAGCTTGTCCGCGTTTACCTGTACTTTTTCTGCCATATTGCGTTTTTGTTTTTTTACTGTTTGTAGGAATCAATGATCTGTTGGTAGTGGTTCTTGGTGTCCACCTTGGTGAAAATCTTCTCGATGCGCCCTTGGGCGTCGATCACGAACGTCGTGCGCAGCACACCCATGTACTTGCGGCCGTACATCGACTTTTCGGCCCACACGCCGTAGGCTTCGCACACCGAGTGGTCGGTGTCTGCGAGCAGCGTGAAATTCAGCTCGTGCTTGTCGCAGAAGCTGCGGTGCGACTTCTCGCTGTCGGGGCTTACGCCGACGATCCGGAATCCCATCCGTGTCAGTTCGGCCTTGCCGTCGCGCAGGCTTTTGGCTTCGAGCGTACAGCCCGAGGTGTTGTCCTTGGGATAAAAATAAAGTATCGTGCGCTGTCCTCGCAGATCGGCAAGCGTCAGAGGCTCACCGTCTTGGGTCGTGGACTTGAAATCGGGGGCCATCTCCCCCGCCTGCAGCTGTGTCATAGCGTTTTCCGAAAAAGAGATTATTTTCTCAAAGGTATGAATTTTCCGGCGATTTCCATGCTTCCCGGGCGACTTTTTTGCGGCCTAATCCCATTGATAGGTCACTTCGATCTGCTCGTTGAACTCCTCCTGCGTGGTGTTGAGCCGGTGCAGGCAGGCAGGACACCGGATGGCCGTTTCGGTCTCGACGTATTCGCCGCACCCGACGCACATCGGCAGCAGGCCGTAGCCCGGTTGCATGGAGTGCTCGAACTGCGCTCCGCAGTGCTTGCACCTGATTTTGTAAGCTGTTCCCATTGTCTTCTTGTTTTTGGTTCACGCTACAAAGGAACGGCTTGCGAGTGACAGGTTGTGACACTACGTTAAAATAGTGAAAAAACATACCCGCCGTCGGTCGACGGCGGGTTGTTCGGCTAATGGTGGTGTTCGGCCTCCATGGCCTCTTGCCGGGTCTTGTGGACTGTGCCGTGGGGATGTTCCGCCGGAGCGTAAATCGAATAGATTTTCAGCGGTTTGTCGCCCGTGTTGACGATGTTGTGCCACTTTCCGGCCGGAACCAGGATCGCGTAGTCGTCCGAGACCTCGCGCACGAAGTCGAGGTTGTCCCCGCTGTCGCCCATCATCACGCGCGCCGTGCCCTCCTCCACGCGCAGGAACTGGTCGATGCCGTGGTGTTGCTCCAGCCCCACGTCGCCGCCGACGGGAATCGCCATCAGCGTCACCTGCAAGTTGTCGCCGGTCCACAATGCGGTCCGGAAATTCTCGTTCGCGAGCGTGTGGCTTTCGATGTTCAGCACCGTAGGCTCGGCTCCGTAATCTTTCAGCGAGACGGGTTCGGCAGGGGCTTTTTCCTGCGGGGCAGGAGCTTGCCGGCAGCAGGATGCGGCGGCGAGTGTCAGGCACAGTACGCCGGCTGTCAGGAGGTGATTTCGTTTCATATCGTTTGCTTTTAATGTTGCGTGTGCTAAATATAGTGAAAAAATTTACATTTTCGGAGTGTTCGCCGCAATATATTCGCGGATATAGCCCGTCAGTTCGGGGGAATCGACGATGCGGATGTCGTCCAGCAGTCCCACGACGAAGCGTCCCACCCCGGCCATTCCGGCCACCTCCGTGTCGAGCGACCAGCGTCCCCGTCCCAGCGGCTTCACGTCGCGTTCGGCCAGCGGATACTCCTCGCACAGCAGGTTGTAGGCCAGCATTCCCAGCTCCAGCCGCACGCGGCGGCGCGTTCCGCCGTGCATGCGGAAGGCGTCGATGAATCCCTCGCTGTGGGCTTCTTTGTGCTCCCACGCCGTGCCGGACAGCTCCACGGAGCCGATGCGCGATGTCTTGAAGAGTTTGTTGGTGTGGCTTTCGAGGTCGTAGCACCACACCTGCACGTAGTTGGTCGTGAAGGCGAAAGGCTCTACCCTGCGGTCGCGGACCCCGCCTCCGTGGGCCGACTGGTAGCCGTGCAGCACGGCCTGCCGCTCCTGCTCGATGGATTCGATCAGTCGCCGGATGTTCGGGGCGTTCTTGCCCCGCACGACGGTGTCGGCCAGCGTCTTGTTGTCGTAGACGGAGTAGAGCTTGCGCTTGAGGTTCTGCTTCAGCAGGTTGGTGTCGTCGATGTTCTCGATGGCGTTTTTCAGGATCACGGCCTCCTCCTCGGTGAAGTGCACCAGCTGCGAGATGTCGCGGAAGTGCGGCGACTCCTTGTCGAGACGGATGCAGTCGCCCGATTTCTTGATCACGAACCCCGCTTCGCGGAAGGTGTCGATATACCGGTAGACCGTGCGGCGCGACATCGCGAGCCGTTCGGCCAGCTGGTCGACGTTGTAGGTGGTGTTTGCCGTCAGCAGCTTCATCAGCCGCAGCAGGCGTTCGAGTTTGGGCTGGTCCATGATTATTCGGTAGCAGACGGCTGTTCGCCGTGCAGAGGTCGTAAATTAGCCATGAGAAAGTCGGATGTTCTGTTTATGAAGTCATCGAATGCAATCAGTATCGGGTCTTCCTTTCCGCCGTGAGCGGCATTTTCGACAATCATCAACTCTTTGGGTGTCGTTTCGGGCAGCGATTCGATTATTTTCCTGCTCATCCAGACGGGAGTACGGAAATCGTTCTCGCCTACGATCAGGAACAGAGGTTTTTCGAATTCCGGAGCGATATGTACGGGCATCAGTTCGGTCGGAAAATCATCCGGAACCAGCAATTCATTGCGGGTCTTGTTTTTGTACTGCATGACCAAAGGGATGAAATCGTCGAAATCCGTCGGAAGGGAACGGCCGATGAAAGCATTCACCAGATTGTCGGTGTGTGCCGTAATCATGGACAGATAGGCGCCTGTCGACCAGCCGACGATGGCCGTCGCTCCGTCCAGAACTTCCTCCTGTTCGGAGGTCTTCCGTATGACAGCCCGGTAATCTTCCAGCATTTCCGTATAACACAGGTAGTTGCGATCCATTGCAAAGGGTGAGCTTTTGCCGAATCCGCGCCAGTCGAAAGTGACGACATTGAACCCCCGGGAGGTCCAATTCTTCGCCAGATAAAGTTGGAAGTAGGACATATTGCCTGCATCGCCATTGCATATGATGATGGTCGGGCGCTTTGCCTCACCCGGCGCTTCGTAGGTTCGGCGGTTTTCGTTCGGATTCCGCAGCTCGCTTTCGGACGGCGGGTTTTGTGCAGGGAAAAACCAGGTTTCGATTTTATAGCCGTCGTTTGTGATGACTTCTAAATTTCTATATATCAGCCCCATGCTTTCCGGCTTCCTGATATATACGGTATCCGGAATAATTGCATGGCAGTTTGCGATTCCTGAAAATGAAGCAATCAAAAGAATGACGAATGATTTCATACTGTTTTTTGCAAATATACGAAAAAACCGTGACATTGTCTGTCACGGTCCTCTGTTTGTGGTTACGGTATGTGCACCCGGTTCGGGCGTTGATTGTCATTTTTCGGAGACGATTCCGCCCTCGGCCCTGCCCCTGCACCTGCCCTTTCTTTTCGTCTTGCCGGGCTACTGTGCAAGCGCCTTGTCGCCCCGCCCCGGTCTCCTGCCGGATTATTGGGCGAGCACCTTTTTTTCGATCTCCTCGACCTGGCGGCGGAACGCCTTGTCGGTCTCGATGAGGTTCGTCACGGCCTTGCACGAGTGGAGCACCGTGGCGTGGTTGCGGCCTCCGATGGCCGACCCGATCGTGGTGAGCGGCGCCTTGGTGTGCTGCTTGGCCAGGTACATGGCGATCTGCCGGGCCTGGGCGATTTCGCGCGTGCGCTCCGTGGAGTTGAAGCGTGCGAAGTCCAGATTGAGGTATTCGCACACGACCTCGATGATGTGGTCGATGGTGATTTCCTTCTGGTAGAGTTTTACGTAAACCTTCAGAATCTCCTTGGCCAGCGACGTGGTGATCTTGCGTCCGAGGAACGAGGCGTTGGCCACCAGCGACGACAATGCGCCTTCGATTTCCCGCACGTTGGCCGAGATGTTGTCCGCGAGGTACGCCACCACGTCGTCCGTGATCTGCGCCCCGAGTTTCTGCGCCTTGGCGCGGATGATCTTGAGCTTCGTGTCGTAGTCCGGCGTGTTGAGCTGGGCCGACAGTCCCCATTTGAAACGGGTCAGCAGTCGCTGCTCGATGTCCTTCAGTTCCACGGGCGGCTTGTCCGACGTGAGAATCAGCTGTTTGCCCGCCAGTTGCAGGTGGTTGAAGATGTTGAAGAAGGCGTTCTGCGTACCCGTCTTTCCCGTCAGTTCCTGGATGTCGTCGATGATCAGCACGTCGATCATCTGGTAGAAATGGATGAAGTCGGGAATCTCGCCGTTCTTGTAGGCCGTCTGGAACTGTGCCTGGAACTTGTTCATCGAGACGTACAGCACCTGCAGCTCCGGATGGCGCTGGCGCACCTCATGGCCGATCGACTGCACGATGTGGGTCTTTCCCAGCCCCGAATCTCCATATATATAGAGGGGATTGAAGGGGTTGTTGCCCGGGTTCACCGCCACGGACATGCCCGCCGAGCGGGCCAGCCGATTGCATTCGCCCTCGATGAAAGTCGCGAACGTGAGGTTCGGGTTCAGCTGCGGGTCGATAATTATCTTCTTGAGTCCCGGAATTACGAAGGGATTCTTTATATTTGCGGTGTTGGTCTGCGTGTTGAAGCGCGAGATGGCCGTCGTGTCGGAATCCGCCGCCACGGGGACCGCGGGGGCTGTTGTGCGGGGCACGGCGTAGTGGAGACGCGTCTGCTGCCCGTAGAGCTGCGAGATGATCGGCTTGAGGAACGGGATATAGTTCTTCTCGATCTGGCGGACGTAACTTTCATTGGGAACCCTCAGGCGAAGCGTCGTGCCGTCGAATTCGAGCGGGACGATGGGCTGAAACCACTTTTCGAACTCCTCGGCGGAGGTCCGGGCCTTGATCTGGTCCAAGCAGTGTTGCCACATATCGCTATATGTCCGTGTGTTGTTTAACATGACAGAGGGTTGCACTATTTTTGATGTGACAAAGTTGTGAATAATTTTGCAAAAAGATTTTCGATTTTATGTTGCAGTTCTCCTTTTTTTGTATATAGAAAAACAACGGTTTCCGAGGTCTCAATTTTAACTTCCTGATAGTGAATTATCGAATTTTATTTCGTATATTTGCATATAAAATTTTTGGGACTCCCGAAGTCAAACTATAAATAAAACTAATAAAACTTATGGCAAACGAATTGGAACAATTGGTTCTGAAAAAAGCCCAGAGTTGGCTCGACGGCCACTATGACGAGGCGACGAAGAAGCAGGTTAAATACCTGATGGACAACGATATGAAAGAGCTTGTCGAGAGCTTTTACAAAGACCTCGAATTCGGTACGGGCGGCTTGCGCGGCATCATGGGCGTGGGTTCCAACCGCATGAACGTCTATACGGTGGGCGCCGCCACGCAGGGCCTTTCGAACTACCTGAAGAAGAACTTCGCAGGCGAGCGGGTACGTGTGGCCGTGGCCCACGACAGCCGCAACAATTCGCGCATGTTCGCCGAGCGTGTGGCCGATATTTTCGCCTCGAACGGCTTCACCGTTTTCCTGTTCGACGCCCTGCGTCCGACGCCGGAATTGAGCTTCGCCATCCGCGAGCTGAAGTGCCATTCGGGCGTGGTCGTCACGGCCTCGCACAACCCCAAGGAGTACAACGGTTACAAGGCCTACTGGACCGACGGTTCGCAGGTCACCGCACCCCACGACAGGAACATCATCGCCGAGGTTGCGAAGATTACCGACGTGAATATGATCGAGACGGGCAAGAATCCCGAAAATATCACCATCCTCGACGAGAAATTCGACGAAATCTATTTGAATAAGGTGCACGAACTCTCGCTCTCGCCCGAAAGCGTGAAGAAGCACCACGACATGAAGATCGTCTATTCGCCGATGCACGGTGCGGGCGTGCGGCTGGTTCCGGCGTCGCTGAAGAAATTCGGCTTCACGAACGTGATCATGGTGAAGGAGCAGGCCGTCATCGACGGCAACTTCCCCACCGTCGAATCCCCCAACCCCGAGGAGCGTAAGACGATGGCGATGGCCATCGATCTGGCCGCGAAGGAGGGCGCCGACCTGGTGCTGGCCACCGACCCCGATTCGGACCGCATCGGCGTGGCGCTGCGCAACAAGAAGGGCGAATACGTGCTGCTGAACGGCAACCAGACCCTCGTGCTGCTGATGAGCTACCAGCTGACCCGCTGGGCCGAGCGCGGCGAGCTGGACGGCAACCAGTATGTCGTGAAGACCATCGTCACCTCGCAGATGGCCAACGCTGTGGCCGAGCATTTCAAGGTGAAGTGCTACGACTGCCTTACGGGCTTCAAGTATATCGCCAAGATCATCCGCGAAAACGAGGGCAAGGCCAAGTACATCGGTGGCGGCGAAGAGTCGTTCGGTTACCTGGCGGGCGACTACGTGCGTGACAAGGATGCTGTTTCGGCCTGCTCGCTGGCCGCCGAGGCCGCCGCATGGGCGATGGACACGATGGGCCTGACGCTCTACGAGTGGTTGCAGGAACTCTACGTGAAATACGGTTTCTACCGCGAGGGTCTCGTTTCGGTGGTCCGCAAGGGCAAGGAGGGTGCCGAGCTGATCCAGAAGATGATGGTCGATTTCCGCGCCGATCCGCCCAAGGCGATCCTCGGTTCTCCGGTGGTGAAGATCAACGATTTCCAGACGCTGGAAACCCTCAATGTCGAGACGGGTGCCAAGACCCCTATCGAGCAGGACCGGAGCAACGTGCTGCAATGGTTCACGGCCGACGGCACGACCGTTTCGGTGCGTCCCTCGGGCACGGAGCCTAAAATCAAGTTCTACTTCGGCGTGAAGGCGCCGCTGGCCTCGGTCGCCGACTTCGACAAGACGCTGGCCGAACTCGACGCCAAGATCGAGGGCATCAAGCGCGACCTCAAGCTGGAGTAGTCCCCTGCTTTCGGGGCGGTTCCGTCCGCCCCGCCGATACCTCCGAACGGTCACGTTCGGAGGTATTTTTTGTTTCGGGTCGTTCGTGCGGCCTCGAAACGGTCCGCCTCCGCGGCGGGGCGAATGGGGACATGGGTCTTGGCCTCGTGCAACGCCCGGCAATCCGGATCGGCTGATACCCCGCTTCCATGCTCCTGCGGAGGCGATTTTCGTTTTTTATCAAAAACAACTAATTATTTAGTTGTATAATTAAAATATTAGTTGTATGTTTGTGTGCGGATAAACTAAATTTATAGTTATGGTAGAGATCGTGAAGAACCGCCCGCAGGAGCTGACCCGGGCCGAACTGGAAATCATGCAGGTGTTGTGGACCCGGGGGGCTGCGGTCGTACACGGCATCCTCGATGAAATGGAGGAGCCGAAACCCGCCTACAACACCGTGTCGACGATTGTCCGTATTCTGGAAAAGAAGGGATTCGTCGGCCACAAGGCCTATGGCAAGACCCATGAATATTACCCCCTGATTTCGAAGGACGCCTATGCGCGCCGTTATATGGATACGGTGCTGAATAATTTTTTCGGAGGTTCCGTGAGCCGCCTGGTATCGTTTTTCTCGGAGAACAAGGCGATTTCGGTCGAGGAGACCGATGCCATCCTCGAAATGCTGCGCGAACGCAAATAATCCCGGTCATGAAATCCCCGCTGCTTTACCTTCTCGAAGTGCTCTTTTGCAGCGGACTGCTCCTGGCGTTCTACCGCCTGCTGCTGGTCCGCAAGGTTTCATTCAGAGCCTGCCGCCGTTATCTGGTCGCTGCCGTATTTCTCTCGGCGGTCATCCCGGCACTCGACATTCCGCTCTACCCTGCCCGGACGGTGGTCTATCCGCTGCCGCTGATCGGCGCGCCCCCGGCCGAAAACCTCGTGCAGGCGACCGGGGAGGTCCCCGCTGCCGGTCCGGCCGTGACATCCGGCTGGCGGCGCATATCGCGGGCAGTGGCTGTTGGCGGCTATCTGACGGCGGTGTTTCTGTCGCTGGGGTTTCTTGCGGTCCGCATGGTCGGGATTCGCCGTTTGCGGCGACGGTCGCATCTGACCGACTGCGGGGCTTATACCCTTGCCGAACATCCGCAGATCGCCACTCCCTTTTCGTTCCTGCACACGGTTTTTCTGGGCGGAGGATACGAAGGCCGCCGGCGCATGATCGTCCTCTGCCACGAGGCGAGCCATGTCCGTCACCGCCATTCGGCGGAGCGCATCGCCGTCGAGCTGGTCCGCAGTCTCTTCTGGTTCAATCCGTTCGTCTGGATTGCCGGGCGGTGGCTGCGGGAGGTGCACGAATGGGAGGCCGACCGCGACGTGCTCGACGCCGGTTACGGCCTTACCGAATACCGGACCGTTATTTTTCATCAGCTCTTCGGCTATAATCCGGATATAGTCTGCGGGCTGAATCATTCACTCACCAAAAAACGATTTGCCATGATGACCCAATTCAAAAAGCGCCGTTTCGCCCTGGCGCGGCTCGGTGCAGCCCTCCCCGTGGTGGCCTCGATGATGCTGTTTTGCAGCTTTACCGTCAGACCCGCCGAAGCCCCGGTGTCGTCCGGCTCCGCGGACCGTCACGTTTCGACGATCCATATCGGTTCCGGCGGAAAGATCACCTTCAACGGCCGCCCCGTGACGGCCGGGGAACTGGAGCGGTTTATCGCCGCTGAACGCGAAAAACTCTCCGAGGCGGACCGGGCGAAGATGGTGGTGGTCATTCAGGCCGATAAGGATGCTCTTGTGGATGATCTGGCCGATGCGATGGAGGCGTCCCGCCGCGCGAATGCCCTCCGTCTGCAGTTCCGTACGGATGCGTCCGATCCCGGCGTCGATCGGATGCTGCCGCCCGATCTTTCGCGTATTCCTGCCGACAGCAAGGTAAAGGTGGTCGTGCCGAGCGTGGGCGGATTCGAAGGGACTTATAAGATCGAGGAACGGAACCTGTTTCTGGTGCACATCGACGGTTCGGGCGCCGTTATGGCGGGGCAGGCTTTCCGCGAGAAAAGTGTCTCGCCGGAGGAGCTTCCCGCGTTGATCTGTGCTTTTATCCTGAATGCGGACGATGATCCCGCGATGTCCGAAAAACAGGTCAAGGAGTTCGATCTGCCCGGTGGCGGCGTGATGAATTGCCCGGTCAGCGAAGGCATCGTGTTGCTGGATACGGCTCCCGGCGCCTCGTTCGGCAGGTATCTGGAGGTGCAGCGGCTGATCGCCCAGTCGTTCGGATCGATCCGCAACGACGTGTCGCAGCGGCAGTTCGGCGCCGATTATGCGTCTCTGGCCGAACCCGAACGGCAGGTGGTCGCACGCGCCGTGCCGCTGAAGCTGACCGAACCGAGACTGTATAAATAACCCGCTGATACCATAAGCGGGCGATGTCCCGTGCGGCGGCTTTGGCCGTCGTACGGGGCATTTTTACGGGTTCGGGCCGGAGCCTTGCCGCGGGCGGCGTTTTACAGCTTGGGGTTGTCGTGGTGACGGTCCTTGTCGCGGGCGGTCTTTTTGGCGAAATTGGCCTCGACGGCCGCCGTGAGGTCCACGCCCGTCTGGTTGGCCAGGCACACCAGCACCCACAGCACGTCGGCCATCTCGTCGGCGAGGTTTTCCTTTTCGCCCTTCTTGAACGACTGGTCGCCGTAGCGGCGGGCCATCACGCGGGCCAGCTCCCCCACCTCTTCGGTCAGGCAGGCCATGTTGGTCAGTTCCGAGAAGTAGCGTACGCCGTATTCCCGGATCCAGGCGTCTACGCGCTCCTGCAATTCCTTGATTTCCATGTTATCGGATGCGAATTAGGTTCAGTCCGTCGCGCAGCGGGAGGATGACGTTCTCCGTGCGCGGGTCTTCGGCGACCATGCGGTTGAATTCGAGGAGCGCCTGCGTGTGGCGGTCGTTGTGCGCCACGGGCTGCACGACCTTCCCCGACCAGAGGATGTTGTCGGCGATCAGCACCGACCCGCTGTGCACCAGCGGGCGGCCGCCGTCGTCGCCCATCAGCATCCGGTAGTAATCGGGGTATTCGCGTTTGTCGCCGTCGATGAACGCGAGGTCGAACTCTCCGCCCAGTTTCGGGACGATGTCGAGTGCCGAGCCGATGTGGAGCGTAATCTTGCGGCCGTGGGGGCTGCGGGCGAAGTACGAACGGATGAACTCCTCCTGTTCGTCGTCCACCTCCACGGTGTGCAGTTCGGCCCCCTCCTCCAGCCCTGCGGCCATCGAGAGTGCCGAGTAACCCGTGAAGGTTCCGATTTCGAGCGCCCGCCGGGGCCGCAGCATCCGCACGAGCATCTCCAGCAGACGGCCCTGAATGTGCCCTGAGATCATTCGCGGGGCCACGGCACGCAGGTTGGTTTCGCGGTCGAGTTCGTGCAGCAGCGCCTCTTCGGGTTCCGAGAAATCGTGGATGTATCGTTCGAGCGGGTCCATTATTCCCGGTACATTCCGTGTTTGTTGAACTGGTACGAAGCCTCGATCACCTCGTCTGTATCGGCATGCAGCCACAGCAGGCATTCGCGCGTGAATTCGAGGCAGCCCGTGCCGTTGGCCGTTACGATGTTGCCGTCGCGCACGGCCTGCCGCTCCTCGTAGAGGGCTTCTGCCGTGTAGCGGCCGCCGCCCCACGCCTTGAGCATTTCGAGGGTGTTCCCCGTGTGGCGCACGTCGTTCAGGAATCCGTGGGCCGCGAGGAACGACGCGGCGTTGCAGATCGCACCGACGAGTATGCCGCGCGCAAGTGCCGCCTCGACGACCGGAACGACCCGCCGGGCCTCCTCCGACTGCCATTGCATGCCTCCCACGAGGATCAGGGCCGCATAATCTTCGGGCATGGTCGCAGCCGTGTAGTCGACCGTGACGACCAGCCCGCCGATCGAGCGCACCTGCTTTTTCGTGGGTGTCAGCGTACGTGACACGTAGGGCGTTCCGCCGCCCGCCATGGTCAGGCCGGTGTTGAGTCCCGTGGCGAGAAACGCGCCTTCCCAATCGGCGAAATCGTCGAGCAACAGGAATAAAACTTCTTTTTTCATCTTATTTGTAGATAAGTCGTGACATATTCGAAAAAATCTCCTCGGCCACCTCCGTGAGCTGCCGGGCCGTCAGGGCGCGGACCTTGGCGTAGACCTGCTCCATGGTGTCGATGCCGTCGTGGGTCAGCAGGCTCTTGCCCGCCCCGAGCATGTAGCTTTCGTTGCTTTCGCTCGATATGGCCAGCTGGGCGATGAACTGCTTCTTGGCCATCGACAGCTGGCGCGCCGTCAGCGGCACGGTGCGCAGCTTGTGCAGCTGCTCTTCGATCAGCCCGATGCACTGCTCTGCGTTGTTGTGGTCCGAACTGAAATAGATGGCTACGACGCCCGTGTCTCCGTAGGGCGTGTAGCTGGCCTCGATGTTGTACGAAAGTCCGTTCTTCTCGCGCACTACGACGTTCAGCAGCGAGTTGGCGCACGGCCCTCCGAGGATGTTCGTCAGAAGCGCCAGCGGCAGCCGCCGCTCCTCCGAGATGCCGAATGCCCGGCTGCCGATGATGCAGTGGGTCTGGTGCGTGTGTTTCGTGACCGTTTTCTCGAAGGCCCGGTAAGGCGCGGGCGCCGCGCGCACGAAACCGCGCTGCGAGGCGGGCTGTCCGGCGAAATGGCGTGCCGCGACGGCTTCGGCGGCCTTGGCCGAGAAGTTGCCGATCGACGAAAACACCATCTGGTCGGTGGTGTGCGTGCGCTTCGTGAAGGCGCGGATCGCGTCGCCGTCGTAGCGCATCAGCGCCGCCTTGCGGCCCAGGATGTTGTGGCCCAGTTCCGAACCCTCGAACAGCATGTCCTCGAAGGTGTCGTAGATCAGGTCGGCGGGCGAATCCTTGTAGGTGTTGATCTCGTCGACGATCACCTCCTTTTCGCGCTCCAGCTCCCGGTCGGGGAACGTCGAGCGGAAGGCGATGTCGGCGATCAGCTCCGCGGCCTTCGCGAAGTCGCCCCGGAGCGTCGTGGCGTGGATCGTCGTGTCCTCCTTGGTGGTGAAGGCGTTCAGCTCCCCGCCGAGGTTCTCCAGGCGGCAGTTGACCTGCCACGCCCTGCGGCGCTCGGTCCCCTTGAAGAAGGCGTGCTCCGCCAGGTGCGCCAGCCCGTACTGGTCGGGATGTTCGTCGCGGCTCCCGGCGCCGATCACCAGCGCGCAGTGCGCCACGGTGTTGCGCACCTGGCGGTGAATGCCGCGGATGCCGTTGGGCAGTGTGTATGTGAAAAATTCCATTTCGGTCGCTTAAAGTTTGGTGCGCAGGCGCAGGAACTCGCCCGTGTGGCTTTTGGGGCACTTTTCCAGCTCGCGCGGCGTGCCTTCGAACACGACCCGTCCGCCCTGCGTGCCCGCCTCGGGGCCGAGGTCCACGACCCAGTCGGCGCACTTGATGATGTCCATGTTGTGTTCGACGATCACGATGGTGTGTCCGCGCTGGATCAGGGCGTTGAACGCCGCGAGCAGCTTCGAGATGTCGTGGAAGTGCAGTCCCGTCGTCGGCTCGTCGAAGATGAACATGACGCCTCCCTGCGCCGAATCCTTCGTCAGGAACGAAGCCAGCTTCACGCGCTGGCTCTCGCCGCCCGAGAGGGTCGACGACGACTGTCCCAGTTTGATGTATCCCAGCCCCACGTCCTGCAACGGTTGCAGCCGCTCGACGATGCGTTTGCAGGTCGAGTTCTTGCACTCCTCGCCGAAGAAGGCGACGGCGTCGTCCACGGTCATCTCCAGCACGTCGTAGATCGACTTGCCGCGGTATTTCACTTCGAGCACCTCGTCGCGGAAACGCCGTCCGCCGCACGCTTCGCAGACCAGTTCCACGTCGGCCATGAACTGCATCGAGACCTTGATCACGCCTTCGCCCTGGCACTCCTCGCAGCGGCCTCCGGCGATGTTGAACGAGAAGGCCGAAGCGCCCAGCCCGTTGTGCTGGGCATAGGGCTGGTCCGAGTAGAGTTTGCGAATCTCGTCGTAGGCTTTGATGTAAGTTACCGGGTTTGAGCGCGACGACTTGCCGATGGGGTTCTGGTCGACCATCTCGACCGATTTGAGCAGCTGCACGTCGCCCGTCAGGCCGTCGAAATCGCCGGGCTTCACGCCCGTGTCGTACAGCAGTCGCCGCAGTGCCGGGTAGAGGATTCCCTTCGCCAGCGACGATTTTCCCGAGCCGCTGACGCCCGTGATGCAGGTCATCACGCCCAGGGGAATCCTTACGTCGACGTTGCGCAGGTTGTTCTCCCGAGCGCCCTTTACGGTTATCGAGTTGCTCCAGCCGCGGGCGGTCGCCGGGACGGCGATCTCGCGCCGCCCCGTGAGGTAGTCGGCCGTGAGGCTCTTTTTGCTTTTCAGCAGTTGGGGCAGCGTGCCGCTGAAGACCACTTCGCCGCCGTTGTACCCGGCCTTGGGACCGATGTCGACGATCCAGTCCGCGGCGCGGATCACCTCCTCCTCGTGCTCCACGACGATCACCGTGTTGCCCAGGTCGCGCAGCTGTTTCAATACGCCGATCAGGCGGTTCGTGTCGCGCGGATGGAGTCCGATCGACGGTTCGTCGAGGATGTAGAGCGAACCGGTGAGGTTGCTGCCCAGCGAGGTCGAGAGGTTGATGCGCTGGCTCTCGCCGCCCGAGAGGGTCGACGACAGGCGGTCGAGCGTCAGGTAACCCAGCCCCACGTCGGCGAGGTATTGCAGGCGGTTGCGGATTTCGACGAGGATGCGCGACGCTGTTTTCGTGTCGTGTTCGTCGAGTTCCAGCTCGCCGAAGAAGGCGATCAGGGAGTCCACGGGCATCGCCACCAGATCGGCGATCGTCTTGCCGCCGACACGTACGTACAACGCCTCTTTGCGCAGGCGCGAGCCGCCGCAATCGGGGCAGGTGGTCTTGCCCGTGTAGCGGGCCTTCATCACGCGGAACTGGATCTTGCGCCGCTCCGAGTCGATGTATTCGAAAAATTCGTCGAGTCCGTGGAAATATTCGTTGCCGCGCCACAGCAGGCGTTTCTGCTCGGGAGTCAGTTCGTGGAACGGCGTGTGGATCGGGAAGCCGAACTTCGCGGCGTTCTCCACGAGCTGCTGCTTCCATTTGCGCATCGTCTCGCCCCGCCAGCAGGCCACGGCGTCCTCGTAAATGGTCTTGCTTTTGTCGGGGATCACCAGGTCTTCGTCGATGCCGATCACCTTGCCGTAACCCTCGCACCGGGGGCAGGCCCCTAGCGGGTTGTTGAAGCTGAACAGATGTTCCGAGGGGTGTTCGAACTCGATGCCGTCGGCCTCGAAGCGCGACGAGAACTCCCGTATGCCCTCGTCCGTGACGATCTCGCAGATGCCTCCGCCGTAGGAGAAAGCGCGGGCCACCGAGTCGCGGATGCGGGTCTGCGTGTCCTCGTCCGTCGTGACGCGCATGCGGTCGACGACGATCCGGATGTCTTCGGCTCCGGTCTCCGGCCCGATTCCGGGCAGAATCTCCTCGATGAGTTTCACCTCGCCGCCCATGTAAACCCGCATAAGGCCCTCCGAGAGCAGCAGCGTCAGTTTTTCGATGATCCCCTGCCCTTCGCCCAATACCAGCGGTGCGCCGATCGCCACGCGCTGTCCGTCGTGCGCAAGGATGTAGGCGGCCACGTCGTCCACGCTGAAACAGCGCACCTCCTGCCCCGAGACGGGTGAAAAGGTGTGCCCCGTGCGTGCGAACAGCAGTTTGAGGTAGTCGTAGATTTCGGTCGTCGTGCCCACGGTCGAACGGGGGTTGCGCGTGTTGACCTTCTGCTCGATGGCGATGGCCGGCGCGATGCCCGTGATGATGTCCACGTCGGGTTTGTTGATCTTCCCGAGGAACTGCCGGGCGTAGGCCGAGAGGCTCTCGACGTAGCGGCGCTGCCCCTCGGCGAAAATCGTGTCGAAGGCCAGCGTCGATTTGCCCGAACCGGAAAGTCCCGTCACGACGACGAGTTTGTTGTGCGGAATTTCGACCTCGATGTTGCGGAGGTTGTGGACCCGCGCTCCTTTTATATAAATGCAGTTTTCGTGTTTCATGTATCTTGTTTGACAACTTATCCCGGAGTTACATATCGGTCGGTCGTTGTCGCCGCCTTTGGCGTCGTTTACAAGTCTGACCCCACCCCAAATCCCTCCCTCGGGAGGGGCTTGTCGCGACGCATCCGGAATGCGGACGCCTTTCGGCCAAAGATAATTTTTAATTCTTCATTTTTCATTTCTGTCTTCGGCGATGCTGCCTCCGGCTTTCCGGAGTTTCCCGACGAGTGTTTCCGCGCGGCTTTCGCGGATCGTGAGCCGCATCGTGCAGAGGTTGTCGAAGGTCTGCCCCTCGATGCGCGGCTGCTCCTCCTTGACGACCCGCATGATGGCGTTCATCGCCACGTAGGGGAAATCGACCCGCACCGTGCGATCCACCGTCAGCTCCACGATTTCGGCCGCCGCGATGACCTCGGCCGCCGATTCCCGGTAGGCGGCGATCAGCCCCGGAACCCCCAGTTTCGTGCCGCCGAAATAACGGACCACGACCACCAGGCAGTCCGTGATGTCGTTCGAAAGCAGTTGTCCGAGGATCGGTTTTCCGGCCGTTCCCGACGGTTCCCCGTCGTCGTTGGAGCGGAACGCCTCGCCGCGGGGACCCAGCCGCCAGGCGTAGCAGTGGTGCGTGGCGTCGTAATACCGTTTGCGCAGCGCGTCGAGCCGTTCGCGGATCTCCTCCTCCGTACGTACGGGATAGATCCAGGAGAGGAACTTGCTGCTCCGCTCCCGGCAGGCGGCTTCGGCGGGGGCCGCGACGGTCCTGTAACTGTCGCCGGCCACGTCTATCGCACCTTTCTGAAGAGCCGCTCCCAGCGGATGTTCGCGGGGAAACTCTTTTCCGCATCGAGCGACAGCCATACGAACGACGCCTTGCCCACGATGTGGTCCTCGGGCACGAAGCCCCAGAAACGCGAGTCGGCCGAGTTGTGGCGGTTGTCGCCCATCATCCAGTAATAATTCATCGCGAAGGTGTATTCCGCGGTTTCCTTCCCGTCGATGATGATTTTCCCGTCGCGTTCTTCGAGCGTGTGATTCTCATACGCCTCGATGATGCGGCGGAAAAGCGGAAGGTTCTCCGCCGTGAGCTGCACCGTGTCTCCCTTCTTCGGAATCCAGATCGGGCCGTAGTTGTCCTGGCTCCAGCGGGGCGTGCCCCACTGCGGGAACACCTCGTCGTTGGGGGTGTAGATGTAGCGGTTGACCGAAATGACGTTGCTCAGGCCCTTGACCTTCCCGACGAGTTCGTCTGTGAGGTTCATGTAGTAGCCCGAGCCGTAACCGCTGTACTCCCGGATGCCGAGGTTGTCGATGGCATACTGCGTGAAGGGCGCCGAGGTCTGCACCACGTAGTTGTATTGCAGGCCGGGGATCGCCTCCTGCGGTTCGCCGTTGACCCACACCTTTCCGTTGCGGACTTCGAGCGAGTCGCCCGGAAGCCCCACGCAGCGCTTGATGTAGTTCTCGCGTTTGTCCACCGGACGGCTGATCACCGTGTATTTCTCGTTGAGGCGCTTGCGTCCCTCCTCCTTGCCGAACGACTCCTCGAAACCGCGCAGCGTGTCGTAATAGGTCACGTTCTGGTTTTCGAGCAGCACCGTGTCGCCCGCCGGGAAGTTGAACACCACCACGTCGTTGCGGCGGATCGGCTTGAGTCCCTTGAGACGGTGGTAGGGCCACTTGATCGCCTCGGAGAACGATTTCTTGGTCTGCGAGAAGGGCATCGTGTGGTGTACGAAGGGGAACGACAGCGGCGTGTTGGGCATCTGCGGTCCGTAAGCCACCTTGCTCACGTAGAGGTAGTCGCCGATGAGCAGCGTCCGTTCCATCGACGAGGTGGGGATGACGTACATCTGGAAGACGAAGATGTGCACCAGCGTCGCCACGACCGTCGCGAAGATGATGGCGTTGACCCACTCGTAAACCGTCTTGTAGATTGTGCTGCGCTGGCACATCTTCACGTTGTGGCTCCACACGTAGCGGTAGAAGAACTTCGTGATGTAGAGGTCGAAGATGACCGGCAGTCCCAGCAGCATCCAGAGGTTGCCCGTCCAGACCACGAACCAGAGCGTATAAAGCAATGCGGCCAGCGTGAAACCGACCCATTTGTTGTGTAATAAGTTCTTGATTTTACCCATTTTATATCGGTTGTTTCAATTATTTCAGCAGGTCGTCCATCGAGTAGACGCCTTGTTTTCCGCAGAGGAATTCGGCAGCCACGACGGCTCCCAGGGCCAGCGTGCGGCGGTTTTTGATCGTGTGCCTGATTTCCAGCACGTCGTCCTCCGATTCGTAGGTCACGGTGTGGATGCCCGGGACGGCGCCTTCGCGCACGGAGCGGATTTCGATCCGGTCGGCGGGCGCCTCCCCGCTGCGCTCGATGCGGTTCGCGGCGTGTTCGATGCCCGGGGCCAGGTTGACCCAGCCCTGCTTGCCGGCGAGGTTTTCGACGATGCCCTCGGCCAGCGTGATGGCCGTGCCGCTCGGCGCGTCCTTCTTCTGGGTGTGGTGCACCTCCTCGATACGTACGTCGTAGCCGCCCACGCGGTCGATCATCGCCGCCAGCTGCCGGTTGAGGCGGAACATCAGGTTCACGCCCAGGCAGTAGTTCGAGGCGTAGAACAACGCCCCGCCCCGCTCGCGGCACAGCTCCTGCAATTCGCCGAGGCGGTCGGTCCAGCCCGTCGTGCCGCTCACCACCGCCACGCCGCATTCGATGCAGGTGCGGATGTTGCGGTAGGCCGTTTCGGGCATCGTGAACTCCAGCGCCGCGTCGATGCCCGCCAGATGTGCGGCGTCGAGTTCGTGCGCGTTGTCCGTGTCGATGACGAGGGCCGTTTCGTGGCCCCTTTCGGCGAGTATCCGTTCGATCTCGCGTCCCATTTTACCGTATCCTATGATCGCTGCTTTCATTTGTTTTGTCGAGATATTCGTACAAAGATACGAATTATTTGTGAATCTAAACGCAGGAGAGCGTACAATAGTATTCCGGAATTTCGTATATTTGCCGAACAAATCATTTCCGGCATGCGCTATTTTCTCGAACTCCGGTACAACGGGGCCGCCTACTGCGGCTGGCAGCGGCAGCCCGACCAGCCTTCCGTGCAGCAGACGCTCGAACGTGCGCTCGCTACCCTGTTGCGCGAACCGGTCTCCGTGACGGGCGCCGGGCGTACCGACACGGGGGTCAATGCGGCCTACTACGTGGCGCACTTCGACTGCGAACGGCCCGTCGACGATCCTGCGCAGACGGTCTACAAGCTCAATTTCCTGCTTCCCGGGGATATCTCCGTGGGCAGCATGACGCCCGTCGCGGAGGATGCCCACGCCCGCTTCCACGCCCGCGAACGGGAGTACCGTTATTTCATCGAGCCGCGCAAGAATCCCTTCACGCGGCATCTGACGTGGCAGTATTACGTTCCGCTCGACGTCGGGCGGATGAACGAGGCGGCGGCGATGCTGCCGGAGTTCGACGATTTCACCTCTTTCGCCAAGCTCAATTCGAACAACAAGACCAATATCTGTCATGTGAAGGAGGCCGTCTGGACCGTCAGTCCCCGCGGCACGATGTGTTTCACGATCCGTGCGGACCGGTTTTTGCGCAACATGGTGCGGTCGCTGGCCGGCACGCTGGTCGACGTGGGCCGCGGACGGTACACGCCCGGCGAGTTCCGCGAGATCGTCGCGAGCCGCGACCTGTCGCGGTCGAGCGCCGGCGCCCCGGCCCAGGGGCTGTTCCTCTCGGACGTGGTTTACCCGGCGGACATATTCGAACATCAATGTTTTTCTAAATTCAAATTGTTATGATTGGAACGATTATTTGGCTGATCGGCCTCGTGTGCGCGATCTGGTGCGTGCTGGACATCTTCAAAAAGAACATCTCCACGGCGGGAAAGGTCATCGCGTCGGTCGTGGTGCTGCTCACCAGCTGGGTGGGGTTTGCGGTTTACTACTTCTACGGCCGCGACCATTTGCAGGAGTGGTTCAAGTGACGATCCCGTGCACCGAAATGCCAGGCGGCGGACCCCATCGGGTCCGCCGCCTGTTTTTCCCGTGGTCCGCATTCGGAAGCGGCACATAAACTCCACATTTTAACGCGGCGGTTTGAATCTTCGTTTTTTTTGCCTACATTTGATGAACAATACCCGGCTTATGACTAAATTGCTGTGGATGCTGCTTTGCGTAGGCTTCACCGCCTCGGCGTCCGCATTTCCCAAAGACCGTCTGATCGATTCGCTCAAAGGCGCGTACGCCGCCGAGGGCGATGCGCGGAGGCGGGTGGACATCCTGCTCAACCTCAAGGACCTGACCGATTCGTCGGAGGACGAAATGTTCTATGCGCGCAAACTCTTCGACGAGGCCTTTGCCGCAGGCGACGCCTTCGCCGTCGGGTCGTCGCTCGGTTCGCTGGCTTCCTATTACATCGCCCGTCCCGAATCGGCCGACTCGCTCGGAATACTGCTCCGCGCCGTGGAGCCGCTGCTGGAAGGCAGCAGCATGGAGGGACTTCCGGCCTATTACCGCATGGTGGACATGGCGCGCCGGATTCAGGTCGCCGGGACGGAGGAGTCCGTGCGGCTGTGCCAGGACTACGTCGACTCGGTCCGCACCAGCCCGCCGCATACGGTCTGCGACGAGGCTTCCCAGCTCTTTCTGAAGGGCATCGCCGCCTATAAACTCGGTTCGGCCGAGGGCCGGATGCACATGGAGCGCGGACTCCCCTACTGGACCGACGAAGCCGCCCTGCTGCCGAAGATGCGGCCCACCGCGCGGCGGAATTTCCACGCCAACCTGATTACCTGCCTGATCTCGGTGTACGGCACCACGAGGGACCGTGACGCTCTGGTGCGCACCGCCGACGATTACCTGGCGATGCTCGATGCCTATTACCTCGATCCGGAGGTCGTGCGCCGCCGCCCCTACATTCCCAAGGAGATGTCCTATCTGGTCTGCTACTATACGATGTGCACCTCGCCGCTGATCGACCGCCAGCGGGCCGGCGCCTATTACGACCGCTACCGCCGTTTCGTGGAGAGCTCCTCGTCGCAGGACAACATGCTGCTGGACCGGCACTGGTTCTACAATATCAGCGTTTCCTATTACGAACACTGGGGCGATTACGCCAATGCGATGGTTTACAACGATTCGCTGATCCTGGTTTCGCGCCCCGCAGGCATGTCGGCGCAGCTGGCGGACATGTATGCCCGGCGGGCGAATCTCTACGAACGCATGGGGCGCTACAAGGAGGCCGGCGGCGCGTATAGGGAGGTGATCGCCGTGCGCGACTCCCTTGCGTCGCTGCAATATGCGCAGCGCGTGGGCGAACTGGAAGTGCAGTACGGGCTGGACAAGGTCGAGCGCGACCGGGCGCTGCTGCTGGCCCAGAAACGCCGTAACCTGCTGTGGTTCATTGCCGTCATCCTGGCCATCGCCATCGTCGCGGTGATCTATCTGTGGCGTAACCTCACGCGCATCAAGCATTTGGAGCACAACCTGCGCATCGAATCCCAGCGGGCGCTGGAGAGCGACCGCCTCAAACGCGATTTCATGGGTTCGATGAGCCACGAGATCCGTACGCCGCTGAACGCCATCAACGGTTTTGCCGAACTGATCGCCGAAGGCGGGCTTTCGAAGGAGGAGAGCGTCGAATTCGCGCAGATCATCCGCGACAACACGCAGTTGTTCACGGCCCTGATCAACGACATGCTCGAAGTCTCGCAGCTGGACAATACGGTTGCGGAGCTGCCCAAGATGCCGGTGGACATCTGCCAGCTCATCCGCACCGAGATCGAGCGCCTGCCGCCGAAGGATGGGGTCGAATACCGGATGGATTTCGCCGGGCCGGAGATCGTCGTGCCGCTCCACCGCGGCTATGTGACGGAACTGATCCGCGAACTGCTCAAGAACGCCGTCAAATTCACCCCGAAGGGTTCGGTCACGGTCGCCTGCGGCTGTGCCGGGAACGGCCTGCTGACCCTCTCGGTGACCGATACGGGCTGCGGCATCGATCCTGCGGATGCGGAACGGGTTTTCGAGCGGTTCTACAAGGCCGATCCCTTTGCGCAGGGCCTCGGGCTGGGGTTGAGCCTCTGTCGGCTGATCGCCCGGAAGTCGGGCGGGGAGATACGCCTCGACACTTCCTATACGCAGGGCGCGCGCTTTGTCGTGACGCTGCGGGTCTGAAAGATTTGAAAGGACCGTGCCTTGAATCGAACCGCCCCTGCCGCACAACATAGCGGCAGGGGCGGTTCGGCTTATCGGGACGGTTCGGCTGTCAGAGATGGATCGCCGCGCCCATCGCCGCTTCGGCGGCCTCCATGATGCCCTCGTTCATCGTCGGATGGGCGTGGATCGTGCGGGCTATCCGGTGGGCCGTGGCGCCCAGCGTGCGCGCCAGCGTCGGCTCGGCCAGCATCTCGGTCACCGAAGCCCCGACCATGTGCGCCCCCAGCAGGCGGTCCTCCGCGTCGAAGAGCAGTTTGACGAATCCGTCGCGGTCGCCCGCCGCCGTGGCCTTGCCCGATGCGGTGAAGGGGAAACGCCCTGCCTTATAGGCGATGCCGCGCTCCTCGGCCTGCCGCTCGGTCATGCCTACCGACGCCACCTCGGGCTGTGTGAAGATGCACGACGGAATGGTCGTGTAGTCCACCGGCGCGGGGTCGAGTCCGCAGATGGACTCCACGCAGCAGACGGCCTCGGCCGAAGCCACGTGCGCCAGCGCCGGACCCGGCACGATGTCGCCGATGGCGTAGATGCCCGGGACGTTGGTGCGGTAGAACGCGTCCACGACGATCTTGTCGCGCTCCGTGGCGACGCCCAGCTCTTCGAGTCCGATGCCTTCGATGTTGGACTTGATGCCCACGGCCGACAGCACGATCTCCGCCGTGAGCGTCTCCGCGCCCTTTTTGCCCTCGACCTCCACTTCGCAAAGCCCTTCGGCATTGACCTTCACGGCTTTTACCGTGGTTGCCGTGAGCACCGTCGCGCGCAGTTTGCGGAACGTGCGCTCCATGGTCTTCGACACCTCCTCGTCTTCGAGCGGCATCATGCGGGGCATGTATTCGACGATGGTGACCCGCACGCCCAGCGCGGCGTAAAACCACGCGAATTCGCTGCCGATGGCTCCCGAGCCTACGACGATCATCGATTCGGGCAGGCGCGTGAGCGTCAGCGCCTGCCGCGAGGAGATCACATGCTCGCCGTCTACGGGCATGAAGGGCATTTCGCGCGGTCTGGCTCCCGTGGCGAGGACGATGTGGTCGGCCTCGTACTCCGTGCCGTCCACGTCGAGCCGTCCCGGGGCCGTGAGGCGCCCGAATCCGGGGATCAGGTCGATGTTGTTCTTGTTCAGCAGGAACTGCACGCCCTTCGACATGGTCTCGGCCACGCCGCGCGAACGCGCCACGATCTTTTCCAGATTCGGCCGGATCTCTCCGGACGCTTCCAGTCCGTAATGCTCCGCATTTTTGCAGTATCCGTAGACCTGCGCGCTCTTGAGCAGCGCCTTGGTCGGGATGCAGCCCCAGTTGAGGCAGACGCCTCCCGGTTCGGCGCGCTCCACGAGCGCCACCTTTTTGCCTAATTGCGCGGCACGGATCGCCGCCACATAACCTCCGGGGCCGCTGCCCACGATGATGATGTCGTACCGCATTATTTTACTACTTTTAAGACTTCTCCGTTATCGGCCGCCACGGCGCGTTTCCACTTCTCGTTGTAGCCCGGGAACTGGATCTTGCCGGGGATCTGTTTGCCGTTGCCGTTGTCGACGAAATGCGCCGGGCCGCCGTCGCCGTCGAGGAACGACAGCACGTCGCCGTGCTCGCTCTTCACATTGCCGTCCATGTATTTCACCAGCAGGTAGCCATTGAGTTTCTGCCAGCGGTCGAAAAGCTGCTGTGCCGTCGAAACGCTCAGCTCCGTGAGGTAGCCGCGCCGTGCCCCGGGCGACATTTTGCCGACTTTGGCGTTGAGCGCCTGCACGTTGCGGAGCATGTCGTTCTCCCACTTGTCCGCGACCTTGCGGATGTCCGCCGAGATCATGTCATACCGCATGTAGGCGAAATTGGTCGTGCGGTTGAAGAGCCAGAACGCCGACGTGGGCGAATATTCGAGCATCGAGCCGTTGCCCTCGCGGAAGCACTCGGGAACCTCCTGTGCCGAGCAGAAGATCGGCGTCAGGCACGAGGTGGCCGCGTCGTCCACGCCGAACCAGAGGATGCCCATGTCGTCCGTCACGCCGGGCCGGGCCTGCGCCACGAACCAGAATCCGGTCTGCTGGGTGGCCGTGGCGCGCTCGTTGACGTACTTCACGCCGTCGACCTCGAACTCCATCGGGCGCCAGCGATAGGGACAGTTGTGGCCTCCGGCGCCGATGTCGGCGGTCATGTCCATCGGAGTTCCTTCGTAGTGGTCGCGCATGCAGTCGAAGACTGTTTTGGGCGACACCTTCGCGCGGGGCTTCACCCACAGCGGCATGCGGTTGTCCTTGTTGTGGCCCATCGCGTAGTCGGTGTATCGGTCCATGTCGTCGGCCACGGTGCGGAAGAAGGCCCACACGCGGGCTTCGCAGGCGCGCATGGCGCCGAAGTCGAGCGGCGCATAGGCGTCGCAGAAGCTGAAATCGGCGTCCGGGCCGTCGTAGTAACCCATCTCACGGGCGAACGAGATCACGTCCGGGGAGTAGAGGCAGTTCTCGGGATCGTCCTTCGGGAAGGTGGTGATGCGGGCCTGGTTGGCGTGGGCCGAGACATAGCCGTCGGGAATGCGGCGCGCCACCCAGACGATGCCTTTGCGGGTGTTCCGGCCCTTTTTGTCGAGCTTGCAGCCCTTGCCGATCAGCTCCATGATCCACGCCTCGTTCGGGTCGGCGATCGAGAACGACTCGCCGCTCGACGCATAGCCGTAGGTGTCGGCCAGCTCGGCGATCACGCCGATGGCCTCGCGGGCGGTCCTGGCCCGCTGCAACGTAATGTATATCAGCGATCCGTAGTCCATGCGGCCCGTCGAGTCCTCCAGTTCGGGACGGCCTCCGTAGGTCGTTTCGCCGATGATGAGCGAATGCTCGTTCATGTTGCCGATGGTCGACCAGGTCTCTTTGACCTGCGGGATGTCCGTCAGGTAACGGCCCGTGTCCCATTCGTAGACGGGCAGCATCGCCCCGGACTTGTGCTTGCCGCCGGGGGTGTGGTACAACGCGCCGTAGAGCGCGTGGGAGTCCGCCGCATAGGTGACCATCACCGAACCGTCGGTCGAAGCTCCTCGGGTGACGATGAAATTGGTGCAGGCCGACGCCGCGCCGTATGCGCATACGGCTGTCGCTGCAAGAATCAATCGGAGTTTTTTCATTGTTTTTCGGGTTTTGACACCAAAGATAGTAAAAAGTCGGACAGATGCAAAACCGAATTGCATGCGGTCGGGCAAAAAAAAAGTCGGACAGGTGCAAACGGAAGCGCGTCCGGCCCGGCAAAACCTTCCGATTTACTGAAAGCGTCGTTGCGGCACCGGTCCCAAAGATGGAAACGATGCGGAAACGGCAGAAAAACGCTATCTTTGTGATCGGATGCGCGTACTGCATATCCCGGAAATGCCCCCCCCCGGAGCGGAGGTAAAAATATGAAATTCAAATGCTTGAATGAAAAGGATTCTGTTCCTGCTCCTTTCCGGGGCGATTTTCGGGGCCTGTTCTTCGGATAAGAACCGGGTTCCCGTTTTCGTGAAGAACGTCGTCATGCCGCCCGATTCGTGGGTCTTTACACCCGGTGACGGGGTGACCGTCTCGGCCGAAGGGTTCGAGTCCGACGATGAAATCATGCTCGAAATCTACTGGACGGACGGTTCCGGGGCGTTCGCTCCGGAGGGCTACGCCAAGGGCGTGCGGGGGATCGTCTCGTCGCGCACGGCCACGGGCATCACCTTCCTGGCCCCGGGGCACTACCCTGCTTCCACGGTCCGGGTGCTGTTGTTCCGCCGGGGCAGGATGATGCCGCTGGGTAAGATCCGGGTCGCCGACGGGCAGCCCGGGGAGGCGGCGCTCTACGGCCTTTCGGTTTTCGATACGGACGAAACCCGCGTCGACCGGATCGACCCGGCGACGGGCGGCGTAACGCCGGTCAAAACGCTCGGCGTCGGTCGGGGAATCGCCTGCCCGGTGGGCGTTCCCGGCTCGGGCTGGATTTACGGCCTGTACTCCGGTTCGGCGGTGGGTGTCGATCTGACGATGAAGTACTGGAACGACTTCGGGTTCGGCGATTATTTGTTTGCCGGGCTGGTTTCCGACTCTTCCGTGGGATTCCTGAACTACGATTCCGGGCGGCTGACGCTGACCACGCAAACCGTGACCCGCACTTCGCCCGTCTCCCCGGTCTCCTGGCAGATACCCGGGGAGGTCGTGCAGACGCTGGCCGTGCAGCCGTTCGTGCGGGTCGGCTCCGAACTGCTGCTGGCGCAGCGCAACGCCGACGGGACGTGCGCTCCGCTGGTGTTGAGGGTCTACGGCGGATCGGGGTCGGGCGAAGCCGTCGGGGCCGATGCGATGATTCCCTTCCGGACTGTGGCCGCCCCGGCCGACGAGCCGGAAAAACTGTACCAGGTGGGCGGCTATGCCGTTTCGGCCGGGGGCAAAACGCAGCTGCGGCTGTTCAACGCTGCCGGTGACGGCGCTTTCGGCGAGACGCTGGCTGAAGTTCCGGGCACGGCGCTTTCGGTCACGGAGTACGCTCCCGATAAGGATTCGCTGGAAATCTACCTGCTGTGCGAGGCGGACGGTACGCGCCGCATTCACGTCTACGATGCGCTGAAGAAGACGCAGCGGACGCTTCCCGGGGAGTTCGGCTGCTCGGAGATCGTCGTGGCGAAATAGGGTTTTCGGGCAGAAAAACGAGTCGCAGGCCCGGATTTTTCCCGGGTCTGTTTCACGTTGTACGAATTTTGCGTATTTTTACCGGGTAAAACTGAAAGACCAATGTCGGATATAGCTTGTCAACTGTCGTTCGTGCGCTCGACGCTTCCCGGGGGCGTCACGCTGGTCGCCGTGTCGAAAACCCATCCCGCGGAGGCGATCCGCGAGGCCTACGACGCCGGCCACCGCGTTTTCGGCGAGAGCCGCCCGCAGGAACTGCGCGAAAAACACGAAGCCCTGCCCAAGGACATCGAGTGGCACATGATCGGCCACCTGCAGACCAACAAGATCAAATACATCGCCCCGTTCGTCGCGCTGATCCATTCGGTCGACAGCGCGCGGCTGGCCGAGGCGATCCAGCGCGAGGCGGCCAAGTGCGGGCGGACGCTCGAAATCCTCCTAGAGATCCGCGTCGCCGAGGAGGAGACCAAGACGGGCTGGGACATGGCCGGGCTGATGGAGTACGTCCGCACGGCCCCGTTTGCCCGCATGCCGAACGTCTGCGTGCGGGGCGTGATGGGCATTGCCACCAATACCGACGACGGCGGGGCGATACGCCGTGATTTCATGGAGCTGAAACGCTGTTTCGAGTTGCTGCAACCCTATTTCGGGCCGCGGTTCAACACGCTGTCGATGGGCATGTCGCACGACTATCCGCTGGCTGTCGAGTGCGGCTCGACGATGGTGCGCGTCGGTTCGTTGATATTCGGCCGGCGCGGGCTTAAGAAGCCCGTTTTATGAGTGGTTGCTGCACGAATGATAAATTATACCAGACTTATATGAAAATCGGTTTTATCGGATTCGGAAATATGGCGCAGGCCATGGCGGGCGGGTTTGTCCGCTCGGGGGCCGTGCGGCCCGGCGACATCGGCGCGTGCGCGCGCGACCGTGCGAAATTGCAGCGCAATACGGAGCCGCAGGGCTTCCGGGCTTTCGACGATGCGGCGGCACTCGTCGCGTTCGCCGATCTGGTGGTCGTCGCCGTGAAGCCCTACCAGGTCGAAGCGGTGCTTACGCCCGTACGGGAACAACTGGCGGGTAAGATCGTCGTTTCGGTGGCCGCGGGCGTCACGTTCGACGATTACGAGCGGATACTCGCCCCCGGCACGCACCATTTGAGTACCGTTCCCAACACGCCCGTTTCGGTCTGCGAAGGCATCGTCGTCTGTGAACGCCGCCATTCGCTTTCGGACGGGGAGTGGCGGCAGGTGGAGGCGCTCTTTTCGAAGATCGGCCTCGTCTTGCCGATGGACACCGCCCTGCTCGGCATATCGAGTGCCGTCTGCGGCTGCGGCCCGGCGTTCGTCGCCATGTTCATCGAGGCGCTCGGGGACGCTGCCGTCAAGCACGGCGTTGCGCGCGCCGATGCCTACCGCATGGCGGGCCAGATGATCGTCGGGACCGGGAAATTGCAGCTCGCCACGGGGCAGCATCCCGGTGCGATGAAGGACGCCGTCTGCTCGCCCGGCGGAACGACGATCGCGGGCGTTGCCGAACTGGAGCGCAAGGGCTTCCGCGGTGCGGTGATCGATGCCATCGACGCCGTTCAGCGCAAGAAACCCGTCTAAAAGACGGGTTTTAGGGAGCGATGGGCAAGTCTTCCGGCTTCCTGTCCGGTTCTGCGCCCGCCCGCCTAAAAGGCGGGTTTTAGGGGCGGACGGTGGCTTCGGGACGCTTGTCATTCGGTTCTGCGCCCGGGGCCGGGAATCGTTTTTTGGGGCTTCGGGACGAAGCGACGCCGTTTGCGTCCGAATAGGAAAACCGCCGGACTTTCGAAAGTCCGGCGGTTTCTGTATCGGGGACTGCCCTATCGCACCCGCAGCGAGCGTCCGATGCGCAGCACGGTGGTCGACTTGATGCCGTTCAGGCGGCAGAGGTTCGTCACGGTCGTTCCGTAGCGGCGGGCGATGCCGCCCAGCGTGTCGCCCGAACGGATCTTGTAGTATTTCATGGCGGCCTTCTCGGCGGCTTCCTTCTTGTCCTGCTCCTCGTTGGCGATCTCGTCTTCGAAATCCTGCCCGGCGTTGGAGTAGATGCTGAAGAACGACTTCTTCAGGAGGAAGGTCTCGCGGCTCAGCGTTCCGTTCTTGAAGTCGATCAGGCGTTCGGGGTCGAACGACTGCCCGTAGTAACGGGTTTCGAAATGGAGATGGGGACCCGTCGAACGGCCCGTCGAACCGCCCAGACCGATGATCTGCCCCGCCTCGACCCACTGGTCGGGTTCCACCAGACGTTCCGACAGGTGGCCGTAATAGGTCTCCAGCCCGTTGTCGTGGCGGATGATCACCAGATTGCCGTAGCCGCCCTTGTTGTACTGCGAGATGCGCACGCGGCCGCAGAAGGTGGCGTATACCGGATCGCCCATCTTCAGCGGCAGGTCCACGCCCTGGTGCTGGCGCCGGCGCCGCGGGCCGTATTTGCCGCGCGGGTGTACCGAACCCTGATAGGGGCAATGGTAGCTGGTCAGCGAGTCGACGAGGTCGATCACCACCGATTTGGGCATTCCCGACATGTCGACCTCCTTGTAGGGAAAGAGCGTCGTCGTGTCCCAGTATTTCTCGAAAATCGTGCTGTCTTTGGCCACCTCGCGGTTGAGGATGTATTTCCAGCTGTTGTTGCTGTACAGTATCACCTGCACGGCGTCGTTTTCCGTGGCCAGGGTGTCGAGCACGGTCAGGCCGTTGGTGTCGAAGATGGACTCGATTTTCGTGGGACGGAGGCGCAGGCGCAGCGCCGCCACCGAATCCGCTGCGGCCTGCTCCGGGTCGATGACCGGTGCGGGTTCCGGGGCCTCTGTCTCTCCGGCCGTGCGGTCTGCGACGAGGACGATGCTTTGCAGCGAGTCGATCAGCGCGGCCTGCCGCAACGCCACCGAGCGGAGCGAATCAGCCGCGGCAATTTCGCGGGCCGCTGCGTCGGCCGTCCGTGAGTTTTTGGGCTTGCGGGCCATTGCGGTGAAGACCATCGAGAGGGCGATGCAGGTAAGGATGTATTTTTTCATAGTCTCTTATTTCTCTTATTGTTGTCTGATCAGTTCTTCGGCGGCTTCCAGCGCCTTGTAGAATTCCTCGCCGAAACGGCGGACGATCGGTTCCCGGAGGGCTTTGTAGACCGGGATGCCCAGCCTGGCGCCGCACCGGCGGGCCGGGGCGCACACCGACCAGCGGTGGTAGTTGAGCCCCACCGTGCCGTTCGAAAAACGCATCACGCGGATCGGATAGAGGTGGCACGAAATCGGCTTGCGGAACGGGGTCCTGCCTTCGGCCCACGCCTTTTCGATGGCGCAGAGCGTCACGCCGTTCTCCGTGTAGGTATAGGCGCACTCGGCTCCGTTGACCAGCGGTGTCGTCAGGTCGCCGTCCTCGTCGACGACCATGAATCCCTGCCGTTCGACGGCCCCGATGCCTTCCGCCGTCATGTAGGGTTTGTAATTGGGGTATTCGCGTTCGAGGATCTCCACCTCGTCGGCTTCGAGCGGCGCCCCGGCGTTGCCTTCGACGCAGCAGATCCCTTTGCACTGCGCGATGTCGCAGGCGAAACATTCGCGCAGCAGGTCGGCGCTTACGATTTTGTCGTCTATCTCGATCATTTGCGGCAGGTGTCGGCGATGATGATGTCGTAGAGTTCCCCGAGCGACATACCCATTTCGCGGGCCTGCTTGGGGACGATGCTTCCGGCGCTCATGCCGGGAATCGAGTTCAGCTCGATGAAATAGGGCACGCCCTCGGGGGTGACGATGAAGTCCACCCTTACGACGCCCGAGCAGCGGCAGGTGCGGTACGCCTCGCGGGTCATGCGGTTCAGCTCGGCCTTCACCTCCGGGGTGATGTCCGCAGGGGTGATCTCGTCCGAATAGCCTTCGGTGTACTTGGCCTGGTAGTCGAAGAAATCTTTCTTGGAAACGATCTCCGTGATCGGGAAAACATACTCCCTCCCGCCGGCGACGAGCATTCCGCAGCCCATTTCGCGGCCCGTTACGCACTCCTCGATCAGAATCTCGTCACCCTGGGCGAATGCCGCTTCGACGGCCGCCGGAAGCTCCTCCGGGGCGTGCACCTTCGTCACGCCGAACGACGAGCCGTTGGCGTTGGGCTTCACGAACAGGGGCATTCCCAGTTCGGCGGCGATCTGCGCCGGGTCGAACGCTTCGCCGCGGCGCAGGAACACCTCGCGGGCCAGGTTGACGCGGCCCGCGAGCGTGCGTTTGGTGGTGATCTTGTCGAAGGTGATGACTGACGAGGTCATCGAGCACGACGAATAGGGAACGCCCATCATGTCGAGGTAGCCTTGCAGTTTGCCGTCCTCTCCCGGTGTGCCGTGAATGATGATAAGGGCATAATCGAAGACTATGTGAACGCCGTCGACGGTGATCGAGAAGTCGTTCTTGTCGACCTGCCACTGCCGCCCGTCGGGGGCCGTGTAGTGCCAGTCGCGGCGGTGGAGGTCTACGACCGTGATGTCGTATTTCGAGTGGTCGAGGGCCGCCTCGATCTGGGCGGCGCTCTGAAGGGCGATTCCCCGTTCGGGCGAGTCTCCGCCCGCCAGGAGGGCTATCTTCAAACGTGTCATTTCAGGGGTTGTATATGTCTTTGTATCGGAATTCCAGTATCTCCTGCACCATCCGGGCGAACTCCTTGGCTTCGACGTGCTCCGCGTCGATGCGCAGTGCGGCGTTGAAGTCGTTGAGCGCCGGACCCCACTCGCCCATCCGGTAGTGGAGTTTTCCGCGCTCGACGTAGAGCGCCGTGTTTTCGGGTTCGGCGGCGATCTGCGCCCCGAGGGCCGCGATGCGCGTCGCGGGACTCCACAGTCCCTTGCGGCGGATGTAGGCGGCGACGCCTTCGTCGAGCATGGCGGCGACGTCCTCACCCCGCCCGATGCGGTCGCGCACGTCGGTCGAGGCGAAGTCCTGCAACGGGGCGTCCGTCAGCGGCGTGATGCGTCCTTCGAATCCTTCCGCCGGTTCGCCGCGCCGCGGGTAGACGTAAACCGGGTATTCGAGGATCCGTTCATACTCCTTCCACCCCGGGAGGCGTGCGATCTGGTCGCTGCCCATCAGGATCGAGAACTGCATCTCCGATCCGAAGTTTTCCTTTAGGTAACGCAGGGTATCTATTGTGTATGAGGGCTTCGGCAGCAGGAACTCCACGACCGAAGGTTTGATTTTATCCGGATATGCCGAAGCCGCGCAGGCGATTTCGGCCATTTCGAAACGGTCCATCTCGGGAGCCAGTTCCGCGGCTTGTTTATAGGGGCTTTGGGGCGAAACGACCAGCACGGCTTCGTCGCAGAGACCCTGCCCGACGACGTATTCCGCCAGCGCGATGTGGCCTTTGTGCACGGGGTTGAACGACCCGAAATAGAGCATGACCCGTTTCATCCTACCGTGCGATGAATTGGTCGAGGATGCTGCACGTGCCGCACACGGCCTCGTCGAGGCAGTCGTTGACCACCACGTGGTCGAACTCGGGGGCTTTCGTCAGTTCGAATTCGGCCTTGGCCACGCGGCGGTCGATCACCTCCGGGGCGTCCGTGCCGCGGCCTTCGAGCCGTCGGCGCAGCTCCTCGACCGAAGGCGGCATGATGAACACCGAGCAGGCCTCGTCGCCGAAGATGCGCTTGAGGTTGATGCCGCCGACCACGTCGACGTCGAAGACGATCACATGGCCCTTGGCCCAGATGCGCTCCACCTCCGAGCGCAGCGTGCCGTAGCAGGTCCCCTTGTAGACCTCCTCCCACTCCACGAAGCGGTTTTCGGCCACGGCCTGCATGAACTCCCCGTGCGAGAGGAAGTAGTAGTCCACCCCGTCGCGCTCCTGGCCGCGGGGGGCGCGGCTGGTCGCCGAGATGGAAAATTCGAACTGCGGATAGCGTTCCAGCAACCGGTGGACGATAGTGGTTTTGCCCGAGCCGCTCGGGGCCGAGAATATGATGACTTTACCCATAATCAGATGGCGATTGATTTTATGTCGGTTAGCAACCCGGTCTCCTGTTGTTGTCGCCGCCGTTGGCGTCGTTTACAAGTCTGCCCCCGCTCCAAAACCCTCCCTCGGGAGGGGCTTATCGCATGCGACCGGGTTGTCAGCCGGAATCCGTCCGGATATTTCTACAATATGTTCAACACCTGTTCTTTGATCTTCTCCAGCTCGTCCTTCATCTTGACCACGAGAATCTGGATGTTCGGCTCGTTGGCCTTCGAACCCATCGTGTTGATTTCGCGGCCCATCTCCTGCGCGATGAAGCCCAGCTTGCGCCCTGCGCCCTCCTCCGAAGAGGCCACTTCGCGGAAGTAGTTGCAGTGGTTCGTGAGGCGCACCTTCTCCTCGGTGATGTCGAGTTTTTCGAGGTAGAAGATCATCTCCTGCTCCAGGCGGTTGCGGTCCACGTCGACGGCCAGTTTCGAGAGGTTGTCCAGAATGCGGGCCTTGACGGTCTCGGTGCGGGCTTTCTCGAAGGGCACGACCTCCTCCCGGTACTGTTCGATCAGCTCCACGCGGCGCAGCAGGTCGGCGATCAGGATGGCGCCTTCCTGCGCCCGGAAGGCGTCGAGTTGCGCGGCGGCGGCCTCCACGGCTGCGATCAGCCCGGCGTGCTCCTCCTCGGAGATGGCTTCAGCCTCGGTCGCCACGACGTCCGGAAGGCGCATGATCACCGGCAGGATGGCGTCGTAGCCGGCGTCGATGCCCGAGAACGAAAGCGTGTCGTTCATCTGGCGGAGGTATTCGCGGAACAGCTCGCGGTTGATGCGCGCCGGTGTCTCGACGGACTGTGACTCGACCGAGACGAAGACGTCGACCTTGCCCCGCTGGATCGTGCGGGCGATCAGGTTGCGGATTTCGTATTCCGACTGCCGGTAGACTGCCGGGAGCCGCAGCGAGAGGTCCAGCTGCTTGGAGTTCAGCGAGCGTATCTCGACCGTGATTTTCTTATTTCGGAGTGTGGCCTCGCCTTTGCCGAAGCCGGTCATTGATTTTACCATGTGTACGGGAACTTGTGTTTCCGGCCGGGACAACGCAAACCGGTGGCGGAGCCGGATTTGTCCGTTCCGCCGGGCCGCCCTGTCCGGGACCGGGGTTTATTCCCGGCAAAATTAATAAAAACAATCCAAAAAGAGACGCATTCTTCCTGCGGATTGAAATTTATTTGGCTATATTTGTATTTATGAAATTTTTTTATTTATATTTGTGTTAGTAAACTAACAGTTAGGAGTCAGATCATTCAAATCACATACGAATTATTATGAAAAAGCACAATTTCAATGCGGGACCTTCCATTCTGGCGGACGAGGTCATCGAAAATGCAGCCAAGGCAATTCTCGACTTCAACGGATCGGGTCTTTCGCTGCTCTCGATCTCGCACCGGACGAAGGATTTCGACGACGTGATGGCCGAGGCCGACGCTCTTTTCCGCGAGTTGCTCCACATTCCCGACAACTACAAGATCATCTATCTGGGGGGCGGTGCAAGTACCTACTTCTTCGAAATCCCCGCCAACTTCCTGGGTAAGAAGGCCGGTTATGTGAATACGGGTGTCTGGGCCAAGAAGGCCATCAAGGAGGCGAAGCGTTACGGCGAAGTGGAAGTGCTGGCTTCGTCCGAGGACAGGAACTTCACCTATATCCCCAAGGGTTTCGCCATTCCCGCCGACCTGGACTATGTGCATATCACCTCCAATAATACGATCTACGGCACGGAGTACCACGAGGACCTCTCGTCGCCCGTGCCCCTGATCGCCGACATGTCTTCGGACATCCTCTCGCGTCCGGTGGACGTTTCGAAATACGCCATGATCTACGGCGGCGCGCAGAAGAACCTGGCTCCCGCGGGCGTGGCGTTCGCCATCATCCGCGAGGACATGCTGGACAGGATCGTCCGCGACCTGCCGACGATGATGTCGTTCAGGACCCATGTCGAGAACAACTCGATGTTCAACACTCCTCCCGTGTTCCCGATCTACGTCCTGAAGGAGACCCTGAAGTGGCTCAAGTCGATCGGCGGCGTCGACGAAATCTACCGCCGCAACAAAGAGAAGGCCGCGCTGCTCTACGACGAGATCGACCGCAACCCGCTCTTCCGCGGAACGGTCGAAAAGGAGGACCGTTCGCTGATGAATATCTGCTTCGTGATGGCCGAGGGCTGCGAGGAGCTGGCTCCCGAGTTTATGGAGTTCGCCAAGAGCCGCGGCATGGTCGGCATCAAGGGCCACCGCCTGGTGGGCGGCTTCCGCGCGTCGTGCTACAACGCCCTGCCGAAGGAGAGCGTCGAGGCTCTGGTGGCCTGCATGCGGGAGTTCGCCGAGGCGCATAAGAAATAACCCCGATGTGTCCGACCATCGTCCCGCTGATGCGGGAGACAAAAAGAGAACAGGATATTTATTTCACGTCATTGATCGAAACTATGAAAATACTGGTTGCAACGGAAAAGCCCTTCGCCAAAAAGGCCGTGGACGGAATCCGTAAGATCGTCGAGGACGCCGGATACGAACTGGCGCTGCTCGAAAAATACACCGACAAGAGCCAGCTGCTCGAGGCCGTGGCCGACGTCGACGCGCTGATCGTCCGCAGCGACAAGGTGACCGCCGAGGTCATCGCCGCGGCGAAGAACCTGAAGATCGTGGTCCGCGCCGGCGCGGGTTACGACAACGTGGACCTCGCGGCGGCTTCGGCGCGGGGCATCGTGGTGATGAACACCCCGGGCCAGAACTCCAACGCCGTGGCCGAACTGGCGCTGGCCATGATGGTCTTCATGTCGCGCAACCGGTTCACGCCGGGCACGGGCACGGAAATCCAGGGCAAGACCCTCGGCATCCATGCCTACGGCAACGTCGGCAGGCTGGTGGGCCGCAAGGGCAAGGCGTTGGGCATGCATGTTGTTGCGTACGATCCGTTCATCACCGACGGGGCGGTCTTCGAGGCCGACGGCGTGAAGAAGGTGGCGACGGTCGAGGAACTGTACCGCGTTTCCGACTTCCTGTCGCTGCACATTCCCGCCACGACGGAGACGAAAGGCTCGATCGGCTACGACCTGATGATGTCGATGCCCAAGGGCGCCACGCTGGTCAACACCGCCCGCAAGGAGGTGATCGACGAGGAGGGCGTAGTGCGTGCCATGACCGAGCGCGAGGACCTGAAATACATCACCGACATCGCCGCCGGCAACCAGGCCGAGCTGGACGAGAAGTTCGGCAAGCGGGTTTTCGCCACGGCGAAGAAGATGGGCGCCGAGACCGCCGAGGCCAATGTCAACGCGGGACTCGCGGCCGCCAACCAGATCGTGGACTTCCTGAAAAACGGCAACACCCGTTTCCAGGTCAACAAATAGAAACCAACCGTGCGAAAAGGCGGGTGCGCATATCTCATATGACGGACCCGCTTTTTCGCCTTAAAACAACCGATGCATTATGGTTAGAATAAAACCTTTCCGCGCAGTCCGTCCCCCGAAGGAGCATGCCTCCGAGGTGGCTTCGCGTCCCTACGATGTACTCAACTCCGCCGAGGCGAAGTCCGAAGCCACCGAGCGCTCGCTGTTGCACATCATCAAACCCGAGATCGACTTCGAGCCTATCGCCGACGAGCATTCGCAACCCGTTTACGACAAGGCGGTCGAGAATTTCCGCCGCTGGCAGTCCGAGGGCTGGCTGCGGCAGGACCCCGAAGAGTACTACTATATATATGCGCAGACGATGGAGGGCCGCACGCAGTACGGCCTTGCGATGTGCTGCCATTTCGAGGACTACCTCTCGGGGGCGATCAAGAAGCACGAACTGACGCGTCCCGACAAGGAGGAGGACCGCATGATCCATGTCCGCAACCAGAAGGCCAACATCGAGCCGGTGTTCTTCGCCTACCCCGACGACGCCGAGATCGACGCCATCGTCGCCGACGTGGTGAAGAACAACGCCCCGGAGTACGACTTCACGGCTGCCGACGGCTTCGGACACCGGCTGTGGGTGATCCGCGACCGGAAGACCAACGACCGCATCACGGAGATTTTCGCAGGCATCCCGGCACTGTACGTCGCCGACGGACACCACCGCACGGCCGCCGCGGCGCGCGTGGGACAGGAGTGCCGCGCCAATAACCCGGACCACACGGGCTGCGAGGAGTACTGCTATTTCCTGGCCGTGACCTTTCCGGCGGGCCAGCTCCGCATCATCGACTACAACCGCGTGGTGAAGGACCTCAACGGCCTGACGCCCGCGGAGCTGCTCGAGAAGTTGGAGGAGTCGTTCACGGTCGAGGACAAGGGTACGGAGGAGTACCGCCCCGCGGCGCTGCACAACTTCTCGATGTATCTCGACGGCCGCTGGTACAGCCTGACGGCCAAGCCGGGCACGTACGACGACAACGACCCGATCGGCGTGCTGGATGTCACGGTGCTGTCGAACCTGGTGCTGGACCGGATTCTGGACATCAAGGATCTGCGGACTTCGAAGCGGATCGACTTCGTGGGCGGAATCCGCGGGCTGGGCGAGTTGAAGCGCCGCGTGGACAGCGGGGAGATGAAGGCGGCGTTCGCCCTCTACCCCGTTTCGATGCAGCAGCTGATCAACATCGCCGATACAGGCAACATCATGCCGCCGAAGACCACGTGGTTCGAACCCAAACTGCGCTCGGGGGTGGTGATTCACTCGTTCGACGAAAAATAATCGACAAGGGCCGCCCGTTGAGGCGGCCCTTTTTTGCGGGAAACTTGCGGAACCCTGAACCGCCTTTGGAACGGATTGCAAACTGCTTTCCGTCCGGTCCTGTCCGTCCGGGGTGCAAATAGGGTCCCGACCCGAAGGCCGAATGACGTCCGAACGGTTTTGTATGCAGGGAGTTCGCGCGGGAGCATGCGGATTTCCTGCTTTTCGTTTGTCGTTTATGCCGAAAGAAATGTTGCAATCCGGATCGTTTTTATCCGATTATTTCGTATATTTGTAAGCAACTTAACAATAACAAGGACGTTATGGCAAAAATCAAAGGAACAATCGTTGTCGACAAGGAGCGCTGCAAGGGGTGCGGGGTCTGTGCGTCCGCCTGCCCGTGCGACGTGCTCGCGCTGTCGGCGGAGGTCAACAGCAAAGGTTATCCCGTTGCGCGGATGGTCAATCCCGATGCCTGCACGGGCTGTGCCTCCTGCGCGGTGATTTGTCCGGATAGCTGCATTACGGTTTATCGTCAAAAATTCGAGTAAGCTATGGCAGAGAAGGAAGTGAAACTGATGAAAGGCAACGAAGTGATCGCCCATGCGGCCATTCGCTACGGTTGCGACGGATATTTCGGATACCCCATCACCCCGCAGTCGGAGGTGATGGAAACCCTCATGGAACTCAAGCCGTGGGAGACCACGGGCATGGTCGTTTTGCAGGCCGAGTCGGAGATCTCTTCGATCAACATGGTCTACGGCGGAGCCTCGACCGGAAAACGGGTGATGACCTCCTCGTCCAGCCCTGGCATCAGCCTGATGTCCGAGGGGCTGAGCTACCTGGCGGGCGCCGAACTGCCCTGCCTGATCGTCAACGTTCAGCGCGGCGGTCCGGGCCTGGGTACGATCCAGCCTTCGCAGGGCGACTATTTCCAGGCCTGCAAGGGCGGCGGCCACGGCGATTTCCACCTGATCGTGCTGGCTCCCAACTCCGTGCAGGAGATGCACGACCATGTGTTCGAGGCATTCGACCTCGCGTTCAAATACCGCAATCCGGCGCTGATCCTTGCCGACGGTGCCATCGGTCAGATGATGGAGAAGGTGGTGCTCGCACCCCAGCGTCCGCGCAAGACCGACGAGGAGCTGCGGGCCGAGTGCGGCACGTGGGCCGCGCAGGGCAAACCCGCCGGCCGGCCGCGCAACATCGTGACCTCGCTCGAATTGCAGTCGGAGAAGATGGAAGTCATCAACAAGCGGTTGCAGGAGAAATACAAGGCGCTGGAAGAGAACGAGGTGCGTTACGAAGCCATCGAGTGCGACGACGCTGACTACGTCATCGTGGCCTTCGGCTCGTCGGCCCGCATCTGCTCGGCGACGGTCGAAATGGCCCGCGCCGAGGGGCTGAAGGTCGGCCTGCTGCGTCCGATCACCCTCTACCCTTTCCCCAAGAAGCAGCTTGCCGAGATGGCCGCGCGGGGCGTCAAGGGATTCCTCTCGGCGGAACTCAATGCCGGGCAGATGGTCGAGGACGTGCGGCTGGCCGTCAACGGCAAGGCCCCCGTCGAGCATTACGGGCGTCAGGGCGGCATGCTGTTCAACCCGGACGAAGTGCTCGAGGCGCTCAAGGAAAAACTGATTAAAAAGTAGAAGACGATGGCAGAGGTTGAAAAGAAAACGGAGAATCTGGTTTACGCGAAACCGAAACTCATCACCGATAACGTCATGCACTACTGCCCGGGCTGCAGCCACGGCACGGTGCACAAACTCATCGCCGAGGTCGTCGAGGAGATGGGACTCGCGGAGAAGACCGTGGGCGTTTCGCCCGTGGGCTGCTCGGTGTTCGCCTACAATTACATCGACATCGACTGGATCGAGGCGGCCCACGGACGCGCTCTGGCCGTTGCTACGGCTGTGAAGCGACTCTGGCCGCAGAATCTGGTCTTCACCTACCAGGGCGACGGCGACCTGTCGGCCATCGGCACGGCGGAGTCGATTCATGCGGCGGCGCGCGGCGAGAACGTCGTGGCCATCTACATCAACAATGCGATCTACGGCATGACCGGCGGCCAGATGGCCCCGACGACCCTCGTGGGCATGAAGACCGCGACTACTCCCTACGGGCGAGATCCGCGGCTGAACGGCTATCCCTACAAGATCGCCGAGATGATGGCCCACCTCGACGGCACGACCTACATCACGCGGCAGAGCGTGCATACGGCGGCCAACGTGCGCAAGTGCAAGAAGGCGATCCGCAAGGCGTTCGAGAATTCGATGGCCGGCAACGGCTTTTCGCTCGTGGAGGTCGTTTCGACCTGCAACAGCGGGTGGAAACTCTCGCCCGTGGCTTCGAACGACTGGCTGGCCGAGAACATGCTGCCCTTCTATCCGCTGGGCGACATTAAAGATGTTAAAAAAGAGTAACGCTATGAAAGAGACGTTGATAATTGCAGGGTTCGGAGGACAGGGCGTCCTCTCGATGGGTAAGATTCTGGCTTACTCGGGGGTGATGCAGGACTTCGAGGTGACGTGGATGCCCTCCTACGGTCCCGAGATGCGCGGCGGTACGGCCAACGTGACGGTGATTCTCTCCGACCGGAAGATTTCGTCGCCCATCGCGCACGAGTTCGACACGGCGATCATCCTGAACCAGCAGTCGATGGAGAAGTTCGAGCCGATGGTCAAGCCAGGCGGCGTGCTGATCTACGACACGAACGGCATCACGCGGCACCCCGTGCGCAAGGACATCGAAGTCTATGCGATCGACGCCACGGCCGAGTGCGCGAAGATGGGCCAGGCCAAGCTGTTCAACACGATGATCCTGGGCGGTTACCTCAAGGTGCGCCCCGTGGTCGCGATGGAGAACGTGATGGTGGGCCTGAAAAAGTCGCTTCCCGAGCGTGCGTGGAAGATGCTCCCGGCCAACGAGGAGGCTATCCGTCACGGCGGCGAGATTATCCGCAAGCGGTAATCCGGCGACACGATATGAAGAACAAAGAAGCGCCCCAAGGGCGCTTTCTTTGTTTTGTGGCGGGGCTTATCTGATTTTCAGCTCGTAGAATGCCGCATTGTTCGGTCCGACGAAAATTCGGCCGTCGAAATAAGTGAGTAGGTTGATTACCATTGGAATATCTACTTGGGTTACATTTGTCGCGCCATTAGGAACCTTGCTTTCGATCGTCATTTCATTGTATTCGTTGGTTGAGGGCGTATAGATTCCTATTGTTGCATAAATATCTTCCTTATCATAACGGGAAACAGAACATTGGGAGTATAGCATTTGCCGTTGATTATACAGGCAACCTGAAATCGTGCCACCTTTGCTTGGAATATTTACTTTTAAGGTGGTTATCCGGGTTTCAGGGTCAAATAAGTAGATTCCGACGAAACTATATCCTTTTCCTTCGATTTCGCACGAATATTCGAAAGGGAAACTACATGTGCTGTATTGACCATCAAAATATTTCCATTCTCGACTGTCGGATTGATAAAACATACAATAATATCCACTATTACCGATACGGAACAATGTATTTCCTATATTTAAAATTTTTCCGAAATGATTGTCGGTTATTGCTGCAATATCCGTTGTCGGTTCCCATGCTTCTGTTACGGCAGAATAGACATAGAAATCTAAATTACCGTTGGGACAATACAATTTATCCTGCCATACGAACAGATTGGTGGAGGGAGCGGGTGCGAGGCTTTGCCACTCGTTTCTTGCCGGAGTATAGCGCAGAAAAGAGGTGCGATTCACATAATAAATTGCATCCTTCCAGACGATTGCCTGGTCTACCTCCGCATCGGGGCAGTTCGCCATTTTCGTAAAGGAGATTTGTGCGTCGTCCAGCGGTTTCGTCGGGTCGTCGCCGTTGTTGTCGTCGCCTTCGCAAGCGGTCAGCGCAATGGTGAATATGCCTATGAGTAAAAAGAATTTTGTTTTCATGGAGTGTCGTTGATTTAATGATAGACTTTTGGGACAGGCATATAAAAAACGCAGGCTAAACCTTTATTTGCTTATCGAGGTCTTCGACTACCTTGCAGACAAATAAATGAGTAAAGCCCACGTAGAAACGTGAGCGTTTACACTTTACTCTTGTCTGCTCTGAAATTGTCGAAGTTTCGATAAGCAAGAAATAAAGCTAACGCTTTTTATATGTATGCGCCGGGAATGCCGCGGCGCGGTTGGATCGGGATGGTGTTCGGTTTGTTATCTGACCATAGGCTACGGGTTTAGGGTTCTTCGTACAAATATACGAATCTTTTCGGAGGAATGAAATCGGATGTCTTTTTATTTTATTCGGAAGTCCGGAAATGCTGCCCGCCTATCCGAAACCGCCGTTTGTGTATACGCTTTCGTGTGCGGCGGGAAATCGGTGTGTAATGTTACCGGCAAATTCCGTATCTTGGAAAGTGAATTCCGACAGGGCATCGACTTTGCATGTCCGGGTATAAACTTTTAAAAACTCCGATTTATGGAAAAGAACGAACAGCAACTGCCGCGGCTCGGCGAGCCGGTTCCGGCATTCGAGGCCATGACGACGCGGGGGAAGATCTTTTTCCCGGCCGATTACAAAGGCAAATGGGTGATTCTTTTCAGCCACCCTGCCGATTTCACCCCGATCTGCACCACCGAAATACTCACCTTCGGGGCGCGTACCGAAGAGTTCCGGGCGCTGAACTGCGAACTGGTGGGTTTGTCCATCGACAGCCGCAACAGTCATATCGCATGGCTCAAGACCATCCGCGAGAAGATCGAGTACAAGGGCATGAAGGATGTGAAGGTCGGGTTTCCGATCATCGACGACGTTTCGATGAAGGTGGCGTCGCTCTACGGCATGATCCAGCCCGGAGAGAGCCAGACCGCCGCCGTGCGTGCCGTGTTTTTCGTCGACCCGAAGGGTGTGCTGCGGGCGATGATCTACTATCCGCTGGCTCTGGGCCGCAATTTCGACGAGATCAGGCGGGTTCTGGTGGGTTTGCAGACCATCGACGCCTTCGGCATCGCGCTGCCCGCCGACTGGCATCCGGGCGACGAGGTGATCGTGCCGATGAAAGGCGACGACCAGGAGAAGACTCCCGAAGGGGCGAAGTGCTACGACTGGTTCTTCTGCACCAAGCCGCTCCCGAAAGAGGAGATCGAACGGAAACTCGGCGAGAAGGTCTGACGCCTTCGGAGCGTAAAACAAAAAAAGGCTTCCCTGCGGGGAAGCCTTTTTTATCGGGACATGTATATTCGTTTTCCCTGCGATCCGGGACGGTCCGTAAAGCCGGCGCTCCGTCCTATTTCCGGAAACGGCATTGCTGCACGTCGCGCCATCCCAGGAGCAGTTCGCGCACTGCGAGCCGTTTTTTGCCTGCTATCTGTAATTCCCCGAGGGCGATCCATCCGTCGGCGCACGCCACGCGGATAAAGGTCCTTCCGTCGCTCTGGAGCGTGCCGCTCGCTTCGCCGTGGGCCGAGGGTTCGAACGACGCCGAGAAAATCTTGGCGCTCGACGCCTCGTCGTCGCCCTCGCGGTACATCTCGGTCCACGCCGCCGGATAGGGCGACAGCCCGCGGACGAAATTCACGATCTCGCGGCCCGGCTTCTCCCAGTCGATCCGGCAGTCCTCCTTGAAAATTTTCGGTGCAGGCCGCAGCGTCGCCTCGTCGATGTGCTGTTGTTCGACGGGCTGGATGTCCCCGGCGGCGATGCGGTCGACGGTCTCGGTCACCAGCGACGTTCCGGTGGTCATCAGCTTTTCGTAAAGCGTGCCGACATTGTCTTCCGGAAGGATCGGGACCCGGACCTGACCGATGATGCCGCCCTTGTCGATCTCGTGGTTGAGGAGAAACGTCGTGACGCCCGTTTCGGTCTCGCCGTTGATGATCGTCCAGTTGATCGGCGCGGCCCCGCGGTACTGGGGCAGCAGCGAGGCGTGGAGGTTGAAGGTTCCCAGCCGCGGCATGGCCCAGACGACTTCGGGAAGCATGCGGAAGGCGATCACGATGCCCAGGTCGGGCCGCAGCGCCTCGAAGGCCCCGACGAACTCCGGGGCTTTCAGCTTTTCGGGCTGCAAGACCGGCAGACCCAGCTCCAGAGCTGCGGTCTTAACCTCGCTCTGGTGGAGTTTCTGCCCGCGTCCGGCGGGTTTGTCGGGCGAAGTCACCACCCCCACGACGTTGTAGCCGCCGGCGACGAGCGCCCGCAGCGACGGCACGGCGAATTCGGGCGTGCCCATGAATACGATGCGAAGGTCTCTGGCGTTCATGGTGTCTGTTTGCAGGTAAGTTCGATCTGGTTTCCGTCCGGATCGGCCGCGACACTCTCGAAATAGCCGTCGCCTGTGATGCGGGGCTCGCCGAGAATCGGGTGATTGTCGCTGCGGAGCCGCTCGGTCAGCGTGAGCACCTCTTCGCGGCTGCCGAGTTCGAAAGCCAGGTGGCACAGTCCCAGTTGCGTGGCCGAGTTGCGGCCCTGGATGTCCGTTCGGCGCATCAGTTCCAGCCGGCACCCTCCGCCGAACGCCACGAAATAGGATTCGAACCCTTTGTCCGGGTTCGTGTATTTGCCGTTGCTGACACCTCCGAAGTAGCGGACATAGAAATCCCGCAACTCCTCCAGTCGTTCGGTCCAGATGGCTATGTGTGCGATCTCCATTTTGCTATTTTTTCTCCAGTCCCAGCGTGTGGTGCATGCGCTCCTGCTTGGTCTCCAGATAGTGTGCGTTGTAGGGGTTCGGGGCGATGACGATGGGCACGATCTCGTCGATGCAAAGCCCGTAGCCCTCCAGTCCGGCCCGTTTGAGCGGGTTGTTGGTCATCAGGCGCATGTGGCGGATGCCCAGTTCGCGGATGATGCTGGCGCCCACGCCGTAGTCGCGTTCGTCGGCCTTGAAGCCCAGTTTGAGGTTGGCGTCCACCGTGTCGAGGCCCTCGTCCTGCAATTTGTAGGCGTGGATCTTGTTGCACAGCCCGATGCCGCGCCCCTCCTGGTTGAGGTAGACGACGGCGCCCCGGCCCTCGCGGTCGATCATCTCCATCGCCTTGTGCAACTGCTCGCCGCAGTCGCAGCGGTACGAGCCGAAGATGTCGCCCGTGGCGCACGACGAATGCACGCGCACCAGCACCGGATCGTCTTCGGTCCACTCCCCTTTCGTCAGGGCCACATGCTCCACGCCGTTGGATTTCTGGCGGAACGGCGTGATCTGGAATTCGCCCCACTCCGTGGGCAGGGGCACCGTCACGCCTTTTTCGATGATCGACTCCTGCTGGAGGCGGTAGGCGATCAGCGAGGCGATCGAGATGATTTTCAGGTCGAATTTCCGGGCGGTCTCCAGCAGTTGCGGCAGGCGGGCCATCGTGCCGTCCTCGTTCATGATCTCGATCAGCGCGCCGGCGGGCTGCAACCCGGCCAGGCGGGCCAGGTCGATGGCGGCCTCGGTGTGTCCCGGGCGGCGCAGCACGCCCTTGTCGCGCGCGCGCAGGGGATTGATATGTCCCGGGCGGCCCAGGTCGGTGGGCAGTGTCGCGGGATCGGACAGCGCGCGGATCGTCGCGGCACGGTCGTGGATCGAGACGCCCGTGGTGCAGTCGTTGCCCAGCAGGTCGACCGTCACGGTGAAGGGCGTGCCCAGCAGCGAGGTGTTGTTCTCCTCCATCATGTTGAGTCCCAGCTCGTCGCAGCGTTTCTCCGACAGCGGGGCGCAGAGTACCCCGCGGCCCTCCTTGAGCATGAAGTTCACGATTTCGGGCGTGATCTTCTCCGCCGCGACGATGAAGTCACCTTCGTTCTCGCGGTCCTCGTCGTCCACGACGATCACGGGTTTGCCGATGCGGAAGTCTTCGATGACCTCCTCCACGCTATTGAGCACAGTCTCTTTTGCCATTTCGTTTGAGTTTTATTGCTTTCGTCAGTTTCTTGAATTGCGGAACCAGTTTCTCTTTCAGCGCCTTGAACTTCCCGGCGTACCAGTCCGTGTCGAGCAGCGCCGAGTCGTTGGTGGCCTTGTAGGTGAGGTATATGGCTATCGGCGTGAGGATGAAGGTCGAGAGCCACATGCCGTAGACGGCGTCCCAGTTACCCTCCTTGGCCAGTTTTTCGCCCGAGAGGCTGATCATGTAGTAAATCACGAAGAAGATCACCGACACCACCACCGGAAGCCCCAGGCCGCCCTTGCGGATGATGGCGCCCAGCGGAGCGCCGATCAGGAAGAAGATCAGGATCGACACCGGAAGCGACATTTTCTTGTGCCACTCGACCTTCGAACGGTAGAGCTGGTTGAGCGCCTCCTTGGCCGTCGATTCGTCGAACGCGAACATGTTGCGCGAGTTCTTGGCCAGCGTCCGTGCCTGGTTCCAGACGCGCTCGCGTTCGCGCGTGGACAGCGTGGTGACCGAATCCGTCGCCAGCAGGTCGCGGAAGTCCCGTTTGTCCACCTGCAGGCTGTCGGGCAGCGGCAGCACGGTGTTGTCGCGGGCGAAAATCTGCTCTTTCAGCAGCGGTTCGTAGGAACTCGTCGTGGCGGCGTTGACCTTGATCTCCAGCGAGTCGATGTCGTGCTGCAATTCGCTGATGTTCTTGGTCTGGCTGCTCGTGAACAGGTCGGCGTCGGTGCGTCCCATGGCGAATCCCGACATGGGGATCACCTGCTTCTGGAGATCGAACGTGTGGTGGCGCAGGGCGCTTTTCGTGAACCACTGGCTGTTGCGGGTCTGCTCGTAGGTCTCGCCGTGGAAGAGCGTCACCAGCAGGTATTTCTTGTCGTCCGACAGGCGGATGTAGCCCGAGTCGGCCACGATGGTGTTCATGTTGCCGTTGGCGGCGCGGTTGTCGTAGATCAGCACATCGTGCAGCAGGTGGGTGTCGGGTTCCTGGTGGCTCACGCGGATCGACATGTTGTCGATGCCGTTGAAGAACAGCCCGTCCTGGAATTCGAGGGCCTGTTTCTGCTGCCGGATGTCGTAGAGCGTGCTGAAGAGCTTCTTGTTGGCGTTCGGCACGAGGTTGTTGCCGATGAAGAAACTGCCGACGGAGACCAGGCTCACCAGGATGATCAGCGGCTTGGTGATCTGGACCAGCGACATGCCCGCCGACTTCATGGCCAGCAGTTCGTAGTTCTCGCCCAGGTTGCCCATGGTCATGATCGCCGCCAGCAGCATCGAGAGCGGCAGCCCCATCGGGATCATGTTGGCCATGAAATAGGTCATCAGCTCGATGATGATGCCGGCGCTCAGTCCCTTGCCCACCAGCTCGTCGATGTAGCGCCACACGATGTTCATCATCAGCACGAACATGACGATGAAGAACGTGAGGACCATCGGGCCGAGATAGGACTTCAGAACGAGTCTGTGAATGGTTTTCATGCGGCGGATCGCAGTTTTTTGCTACGCAAAGATAACAGTTTTACCATTATAAGCGTAAGTGTGAGGGTAAATATTATGGCGGCGCCGGGCGGAACCTCGAAATTGTAGCTGGCGACAAGCCCCGCGACGTTGCCCGCCACAGCCACGAGGGGTGCGGCGAGGGCAATGGTGCGGTACGACCGCGAGAGCGTGTTGACGATCACCACGGGCATCGTCACGAGCGAGATCAGCAGCACGATGCCCATGATGCGGATCGAGAGCACGATGGTCACCGCCGCCAGCGCGGCCATCAGGTAGGAGATCACGCGCGTGGGGATGCCCCGGCTGCGGGCGAAATCGCGGTCGAAGGCCACGTACATCACCGGGCGGAGCCACAGCAGCGCCCCGGCGATGACCGCCGCCGTCAGCGCGGCGAGGGCCGCAACGTCGCCGTCGGTCACGGTCACGATGCTGCCGAAGAGGTAGGCCGACAGGTCGCCCGAGGTGTAGCCCGGGCGGAGGCTCATGAAGAGCGCGCCGACGGCCATGCCCACGGACCAGATGATGCCGATGGCCGAATCCTCGCGGATGCGTCCCCGGCTGCCGGCCCATTCGATGCCCAGTGCCGAGAGCACGGCGAAAAGCATCGCTCCGGCGATCGGGTTGGCTCCCAGGTAAAATGCAATTCCCAGTCCGCCGAACGAGGCGTGCGTGATGCCTCCCGCGAGGAACACCATGCGGCGGCAGACGACATAGGTTCCGATCACCCCGCACGTTATGCCCGACAGCACACACGCCGCGAGTGCGTTCGAAAGGTAGCCGTAGTGGATCAGGTCGCTGAAAAATCCCATGTGTTTTCAAGGGCAAAGTTGTCGGTTGTATATCAACGATATACCGTGGACAAATGTCGCCGTGGTTCTTTTGAGTCGTTTAATTGCGCGCAAATTTACGCTTTTTTATCGGAAAAGCCTCCTCCTTTCGCGCAGTTTTCGTAATTTCGTGCCGGAAAAACACGAATCCATGCAACCTCGCAGAGTCAATTTTCATACCTTGGGCTGCAAGCTCAATTTTTCGGAGTCCTCGACCCTCGCCCGTGAGTTCGAACGCGGCGGTTTCGTGCGCGTCGCGCCCACGGCCGAAGCCGACATTTGCGTCGTCAACAGCTGTTCCGTCACGGAGCATGCCGACAAGAAATGCCGCAACCTGATCCGCAAACTCCACCGCCGCAACCCTGCGGCGATCATCGCCGTGACGGGGTGCTACGCGCAGCTCAAACCGCAGGAGATCGCCGCGATAGAGGGTGTCGACATCGTGTTGAGCAACAACGATAAAGGGGAATTATTTAAACGGGTGGTTGAACTGTCGGGCAAGGGCCGGGCGCAGGTGTACAGCTGCGACACCGCGTCGCTCACGTCGTTCTTCGCGGCCTTTTCGAGCGGCGACCGCACGCGCGCCTTCCTCAAGGTGCAGGACGGGTGCGACTACTGCTGCTCGTACTGCACGATCCACTACGCCCGCGGTTCGAGCCGCAACATGCCCGTTGCCGATCTGGCGGCCGAAGCGCGGCAGATCGCAGCCGGGGGGCAGAAGGAGATCGTCCTGACGGGCGTCAACACGGGGGATTTCGGCCGCACGACGGGCGAGCGGTTCATCGACCTGCTGCGGGCGCTCGACGAGGTCGAAGGGATCGAACGCTACCGCATTTCGTCGATCGAGCCGAACCTTCTGACCGACGAGATCATCGCCTTTTGCGCCGCGTCGCCTAAATTCATGCACCACTTCCACATTCCGCTCCAGAGCGGTTCGGACCGGATTCTGGGCCTGATGCGCCGCCGTTACACCACGGCGCGCTTCGCCGGGCGGATCGCGGCCGTGAGGCGGCTGATGCCCGACGCCTTCATCGGCATCGACGTCATCGTCGGTTTCCCGGGCGAGACCGATGCGGATTTCCGCACGACGTACGATTTTCTGGCGGGTCTCGAACCCGCTTTCCTGCATATCTTTCCCTTCTCGGAGCGTCCCGGGACCCCGGCCGTCGACCTGCCCGGCAAGGTGCGGCCGTCGGTCGCCACCCAGCGCGCCGCCGAACTGGAGGCCCTCTGCGAACGCCTGCACGGCGCGTTCTGCGCCCGCGCCGAAGGCACGGAGGATACGGTGCTCTTCGAAAGCACGCGCCGCGACGGCATGATGTTCGGCTTCACGGGCAACTACCGCCGGGTGAAAGTCCCCTACGACCGTTCGAAGGTCAATGCCCTCTGCCGCGTGAAACTCGGCGCAATGGACGAAACTCACGATTTGTTGGGGGAAATTCTGGATTAATCACTATATTTGCAGGAATGGAAATTTAAAACGCTATGACGGGTTTGCGCAAACGGGTGACGGTCGGTTTCTTGAGCATCGTGTGCCTGCTGTTTTTTTCGGGTATGGTCTCGTTTCTCGAATTGAGCCATTTGAGCCGGGATACGGGCGAGATTCTCAAGGCCAACAAACGGAATATCGAGCTGGCCAAGGAGATGCTCGATGCTGCGCATGAGCAGAACATCGCGCTGATCCGCCTTTCGGTTTTCGGCGACAGGTCATGCGACAGCCTTTGCCGCAAGAGCATGGAGCGGCTCGAAAACACGTTGCTCGTGGCCCAGAGCGAGGCGCTCGAAAAGTCGTTTCTCGACTCGCTGGCCTTCGCCACGACCGAACTGCGCCTCGTGACGGACAACTACCTCGCCTTCGGGGGCGCCGCCCGTGCCTCCCGTGCCGACTCGCTGACGGCCCTGCGGCCCGATTCGCTGGGCGGCAGGTGGTACAGCGACGAATACCAGGCCCTCTACGGCCGCCTTACGGCCGCCATCAAGAGTTATATGACCTCGACGCAGAGTTCGCTGGTCCCGCGTGCCGAGCAGATGAAGAAAAACGCCTACCGCGCCGTGACGCCCGTGCTGATCTCGCTGGCCGTGATGATCGCCATCGTGCTGATGCTCTTCTACTTCATGTCGATCTACTGCGTGACGCCCATCGAGCGGATGAACAAGGGGCTGGGCGACTGGCTCTCGTTCCGCGTGCCCTTCGCCGTGAAGGGCGACCTCAAGGACGAGGTGCTCGAACTCAAGGAGAAAATCGAGGCGCTGATCAACATTTCCAAACAGACCAAATCCTGATGCGGCGATGCGGGTAGACGTGGTTTTACGGTATATCGGGGTCGTGATGCTCTTCATCGCGATGTTCATGCTGCTGTCGGCGGGAATCTCCTACCTGAGCGGCATGGATTCGGCGTTCTATCCACTGCTGCTCTCCTCGCTGCTCACGGCCCTGCTGGGGGCCTTTCCGCTGATCTTCGTGGGCAAACGCGAGCAGATCACCAACAAGGAGGGTTTCTGCATCGTCGTCGGGGCGTGGCTCGTGGCCTGCGTCGTGTCGATGTTCCCCTACCTGATCTGGGGCGGGGAGTTCTCGCTGGTCAACGCCTGGTTCGAGAGCGTCTCGGGCCTCACGACCACCGGATCGACCATTCTGAACGACGTCGAAGCCCTGCCCCGCGGATTGCAGTTCTGGCGCATGTCGTCGACGTGGATCGGCGGAATGGGCGTGGTGATGTTCGCGCTGGTGGTCCTGCCGTCGATGGGGCGCAGCAAGATGATGCTCTCCAACGTGGAGCTTTCGACGATGGCCAAGGACAACTACCGCTACCGTTCGCAGATCATCGTGCAGATCCTGCTGGTGGTCTACGTGGGGCTTACCGTGCTGTCGACCGTGCTGCTCAAGATGGCGGGCATGAACTGGTTCGACGCCCTGTGCCACGCCATGTCGGCCTGCGCCACGAGCGGATTCTCGACCAAGAACGCCAGCATCGCCTATTTCAACAGCCCGGCGATCGATACGATCCTGATCTTTGTGATGGCCACGGCGGGTGTCCACTTCGGGCTGATCTACGCCACGGTGACCGGCAAGCGCAACAACATCTTCCGCTCGGAGGTGACGCGCTGGTATTTCGGCATGCTGCTCGCGGGCGGCGTGCTGATCGCCGTCAGCCTCTTCGCCGCGGACATCTACCCCACGCTGACCGCGTCGTTCCGCTACGCGATGTTCCAGTTCGTGTCGGTGGTGACCACGACGGGTTTCGCCACGGCCGACTCCAACACGTGGACTTCGTTCGCCGCCATCCTGCTGATTTTCGGCTCGATCGTCTGCGCCTGCGCCGGGTCCACGGCCGGCGGCATCAAGGTCAACCGCCTGGTGCTGGCCGGGAAGATGATGCGCACGCGCCTGCGCCAGCAGCAGCACCCCAACGCCATCATCCGCATCCGCCTCGACGGCGTCATCCAGGAGAACGAGGCGCTGCACGCGGTGATGATCTTCATCGTCACCTACCTGATGTTCATACTCGCCGGCACGGTCTTCGGCACGATGCTCGGCATCGACCTGACGACCAGTTTCACCGGGGCGGTGGCCTCGATGGGCAACGTCGGCCCCGGGTTCGGGGAGGTCGGCTCGATGGATAACTTCTCGGCGATGCCCGCGGCGTTCAAGGTGTCCAATTCGCTGCTGATGCTGCTGGGGCGTCTGGAGATTTTCGGACTCATACAGATTTTTTTCATTAAATGGTGGAGGTAACCCAAACTATGTTTCGCAGGATTCTCATATACGCGCTGGGTGCGGTTTTCCTGACCGCCGGCGGAGTGCGGGCGCAGCAGCCCGAGGTCGAGGCCCGCATCGCGGGGCTGGAAGGAAATGCCGAATACATGTCGCTGCTCCGCGAGGATGCGCAGCTGCAGATACGCGAGGATTCGATCGTCAATGCCGTGGAGCGTATGCGCCGGCAGCTGCGCGAGGACCCGGGCAAGCGGCAGCAGTATTCGCAGGAGATTCTGCTGCTCGAAAGCAAAATTTTCGAAATCCGCAATGCCAAGGGCCGCCTGATCGACCGCATCAACACCATCGAGCAGGAGTGGGTGCTGGCCAGTCTGAACGGCGCGGCGCCGCAGCCTGCGGAACCCGCTGAAAAAAGCCCTGCCGAGGCGGTTCCCGACTCGCTGAAGGTCCGCAACCTGGTGGACAACCTCTATTTCCGAGAACACCTCCCGGCGGAGGACTATGCGGCCCTGCGCAAGGCGCAGCGGCAGGAGATGCGGGCCGTGGACTATGTCAACCGCTATTTCGCCAACCACGGCACGCTGACCGAGCTGGCCGAAACCTACGCCGCCGTGCAGACCGAGGCCGAGGCGATGGCGATTTTCGAGCGTTACAACGCCTTGCAGGGCGTGAACCGTGCGCTGGCCGACTCGCTCGCCGCGACGTGGAATTCCATTTTCGACAACAAGAGCTACGCCTACGGTTACCTGCTCGACAAGATGGGCGAGGAGAAGGTGCTCGCCCGTGAGGAGGAGGCGCTTTCGGAGGCTTCGCGCCAGCTGTCGGCGTTGCAGGGCGAGACGGCTTCGGACGCCGTGGCGGACTATTTCCTGCGCAAGCGGGTCGTCGTCGACTACGAGGCCGCCGTGGCCGGGGTGTTGGCGCTGGACGCCGCACGCGATTCGCTGCGCGGCGTTGCGGCGCAGCTCGAATCCATCGACTACCGCCTGCCGAGGATCGAGGTCGCCGAGCGTTATTTCCTCGACTACGACAGCGTGGCCTTCTCGTCGAAGCCGGTGTACACCTACCAGAACCCCATTCCCGAGTGCCGGGTCTACGCCAACGGCACGATCTACCGCATCCTGCTCGGAACGTTCAACACCAAGCGCGCCGCCGCTACTTTCCGGGGCGCCTATCCGCTTTTCTACCTGATCAACGACGAGGGCAAGTGGTGCTACTATGCGGGCGGCTTCGCCACGCTGGCCGAGGCCGAGGCGGCGCAGGCGCTGTTGAAAAAGCGCGGGTTCGTGCGGCCCGAAATCGTGGTGTGGACCGACGGCACGGCCCGCAACCTCTCGCTCGACCCCGAGGCGGCGAAAGTCACCTACCGTGTCGAGATCACCGGGACCGACGCCTTGTCGGACGAAGTGAAGGGGGTGATCGCCGCGACGGGCGAAGGTTACGAACTTTCGCGCGTGGGCAGCCAGCTCTTCGTCGTGGGGGCTTTCGACGACAAGGCCGTCGCCGATCGTCTGGCCGAGTCGATACGGCAGACGGATGCCGCGCTGGAGGTGAAAGTCGCCGAAATCGCAGAATAAATCGGGACCCGGATGAAATTTATCGCAGAATTCGTCCGGGTTCTGAATTTTTTTACCTATCTTTATTGCAATATTCTACAAGCCCTATGGAGATGTTCTATATTGTACTGCTCGTTTTTTTCGGCCTGCTGTTCCTGGTGGCCGAATTGGTCCTGCTGCCCGGGGTGTCGATCGGGGCCGTGCTGGCGCTGGTCTGCTACGGCAGTTCGGTTTACCTCGCCTTCCGTGATTTCGGCCCCGTAACGGGTTCTGTCGTCATCGTCGTCATCCTCATTCTGTCGCTGATCGCCACCGTCGTGTCCCTGCGGGCCAAGACCTGGCAGCGATTCTCGCTCAAGCAGGAGATCCGCTCGTCGTCGATGCCCGTCACCCCGGCCGAGGAGTTGCAGGTCGGCGACCGGGGCGTGACCCTCTCGCGTCTCTCCCCGATGGGCAAGGTCGAGATCGGAGGCCGCACCTACGAAGCCAAGTCGCAGGGGGCCTATGTCGACCCGCAGCGCGATGTCGAGGTCGTAGGATTCGAGAATTTCAGCGTTATCGTAAAAACAATCAAATAAGCTAAATTATGGATTTTCAGGGTGGAATGATCGTATTGATCGTCTTCGTGAGCCTTTTTGCGATCTGGCTCCTCTTCTATTTTATTCCGGTGGGACTGTGGTTCTCGGCCTTGGTGTCGGGCGTGCGTATCAGCCTGCTGCAACTGGTGCTGATGCGCTGGCGCAAGGTCCCGCCCTCGACCATCGTTTCGTCAATGATCGAGAGCACGAAAGCCGGACTGACCCTCAATCCCAACGAGCTGGAGGCCCACTACCTTGCGGGCGGCAACGTCACGAACGTGGTGCACGCGCTGGTTTCGGCCCAGAAGGCCAACATCATGCTGGATTTCAAGATGGCGACGGCCATCGACCTGGCGGGCCGCGACGTGTTCGAGGCCGTGCAGATGTCGGTGAACCCCAAGGTGATCAACACGCCTCCCGTGGCCGCCGTGGCCAAGGACGGCATCCAGCTGATCGCAAAGGCCCGCGTCACGGTGCGCGCCAACATCAAGCAGCTGGTCGGCGGTGCCGGCGAGGAGACCGTGCTGGCACGTGTCGGCGAGGGTATCGTCTCGTCGATCGGTTCGGCCGCGTCGCATAAGATCGTGCTCGAAAATCCCGATTCCATTTCGCGCGTAGTGCTCGAAAAGGGTCTCGACGCCGGAACGGCTTTCGAAATCCTCTCGATCGACATCGCCGACATCGACGTGGGTAAGAACATCGGCGCCCAGCTGCAAATGGATCAGGCGCAGGCCGACAAGAACATCGCCCAGGCGAAAGCCGAGGAGCGGCGTGCGATGGCCGTGGCGCTCGAACAGGAGAACAAGGCCAAGGCGCAGGACGCCCGCGCCAAGGTGATCCTCGCCGAGGCCGAAGTGCCGCTGGCCATGGCCGAGGCATTCCGCAACGGCAATCTGGGCATCATGGACTACTACAAGATGAAGAACATCATGGCCGATACGCAGATGCGCGAGACCATTGCCAAGCCGGAGAAAAAATAACCCTGCGGGGTTTGTTATCAGGGGGTGCGCTTCGTGCGTGCCCTTTTTTGTAAAAGATTCCGAAAGCTATGAGAAAGTACCTTTTTATTCTGCTTTTCGTTTTTGCCGCAGTGGAAGTCTCCGCCGCACGGATCGACACGGTGGCGGTCTTCAGTGCGAAGATGCGGCGCGACATCCCGGCGCTGGTCGTGGTTCCCGACGGGGGCGTCGGGCGGCGCATGCCCGTGCTCTACCTGCTGCATGGTTTCGGCGGTTCGTACACGACGTGGCAGAACATCACCGACCTGCGCCCGCTGGCCGATGCCTGCGGGATGATCGTCGTCTGCCCCGACGGTGCCAACAGTTGGTATTGGGACAGTCCCCTCGATCCGGCGTCGCAGTTCGAGACCTTCGTGGCGCAGGAACTGCCCGACTGGATCGATGCCCGCTACCTGACGATTCCTTCGCGCGAGGGACGCGCCGTCACGGGATTGAGCATGGGCGGTCACGGCGCCCTGTGGGTGGCGCTGCGCCACAAAGACCGCTTCGGGGCCGCGGGGTCGACCTCGGGAGGCGTGGACATCCGTCCTTTCCCCGACTCGTGGGAGATGAAGAGACAGCTGGGCGAGCTGAAAGACAATCCGGAACGCTGGGACGCGCATACGGTGATCCGCCAGGCCGCTTCGCTCCGGGACGGCGAGCTGGCGCTCATTTTCGACTGCGGTTATCAGGATTTCTTCTACCGGGTGAACCTGAATCTCCACGAACAGCTGATGCGGCAGGGCGTGGGGCACGATTTTCTGGTGCGTCCCGGTGCGCACAACGCGGCCTACTGGTCCGTGTCGCTCCCCTACCAGATGCTTTTCTTCCAGCGCTGGTTCGCCCGGAATGCGCCGCAGGCCGCAGCCCCGGCCAAAGGGCTGCGCGTGGTTTTCATGGGCGATTCGATCACCGACGGCAACTGGGGCAAGGCCGACGGGAAGCCCTCGTCGGAGCGTAACCTCTGGGACCGCAACCACCTCTACGGCAGCGGGTACATGTACCTGTGCGCCACCTATTACCAGAGCAGTTTCCCCGACCGCGACTACCGTTTCTTCAACCGCGGCGTGGGCGGTCATGCGTTGAGTGACCTTGCGGCCCGCTGGCAGGAGGATGTCCTCGACCTGCGGCCCGACGTGCTGTCGGTGTTCATCGGGACGAACGACGTGGAACGCCACCTCCGGAAGCTGCTGCGCGCCGACGATCCGCAGGCTGTCCCCGATTTCGACTTCGCCGCCTGGGAGAAGACCTACCGCGGCCTGCTCGACAAGGCCCGGGAGGCGAATCCGGCGCTGGAAATCGTGCTCTGCACACCCTTCGCCGCACCCTGCGGAAAGATCGTCGAAGGGGCGCTGGGCGCCTATTACCCCCTGCGGCAGCGGATGCTGGCGCGGTGCTGTGAGGCCGTGGAGCGGATCGCCGCCGACTACGGCGCGACGCTCGTTCCGTTCCACCGGCTCATCGCCGGACTGGAGTCCCGGCTGCCGAACGGCGATGCTACCTACTGGGTGTGGGACGGCATCCACCCCACGCCTGCCGGCCAGCGCCGGATGGCCGACTGCTGGATCGGGACCGTGGCCCGCAGCGGCGCGATGGAATAGGAAAACGGAGCCTCATCGAGGCTCCGTTTTCTTTGGCCGGTGCAGGGTCAGTAGACCTCTTCGGGCAGCGTCTCGCCGACCGGTTCGCCTTCGAGGTTGTCGCGCCACTTGATCGCCGCGTGCGTGCCGTCGCAATAGGGCTTGTTGGCCGACTGGCCGCAGCGGCATGCGACCACGCGGTTGCGGATTTCGTAGGTGTGCCCGTTCTCGCGCCGCAGGGGAATGCCTCCGCGGATCCACAGGCCGCCGCTGCTGCCGATGGTGACGTCCTCGATCAGCCCGAGGCTCGGTCGGAACCTGAATTCGTAGGGTTTGGCCGTCTCCCGGTCCCATGCCGTCAGACGTCCGCTGGGGCACATCGACGCTTCGCGGATGGCCAGCCGCCGTGCCTCGGGGTCCTCCGACTGTTCGGTGAGCGTCCACGCGTCGCCCCCGGGGTGGCAGAAGCGTGCGAAGACGCAGTATTTCGGATTGTCGGTCATCGTGAGGGTCCCGCCCTCGACGGTCTCGGCCTTGTCGAGCAGCGACTCGTCGGGTGCGGTGAGCGTCGGGTCCCAGGCAGCCGTTTCGTGGCTTCCGTCGCAGTAGGGCTTGCGTTTCGAGGCTCCGCAGCGGCAGAGCGCCGTAGGTTCCGCCTCGGTCGAGAAGTGCCGTCCTTCCTGGAAATACCAGCTTTCGTTCCGCTCGTTGGGCATGATGAACTGCTCGGCCAGCGGCGGGCGTCCGTAGACCAGGAAGGGGCCTTTTTCGGTCACGGTGATGCTGAAGCGCTCCTCGGCGGGAGAACTTCCCGTTTCGATTTTCAATTTCGACATACTATATGCGTTTCTGATTCGTTAGGGAATAGGCGGCAATAATTGTTCCCAAATGCAATTATTTGGGACGGGCATGTGTAAATTATTCCGCTTTTTGGTATCTTTGGTGCCGTTACGGCACTTTCCGGAGGGGAAGTTTTGTCGAACCGTGCGCAATTCGGTTTTGCACCCGTCCGACTTTTTATTATCTTTGCCGTTGATTTTGAAACAGAAATAGAATAAAATGAACTATATGAAAAGATTTGCAGGGTTGGTTTGCGCGGTTGCGGCCGTAGTTTTTTTCGCTTCGTGCAGCAAGGACAAGGAATCGGGAACGATCGCGTTCGATTCTCCGGCCGTTTTCCTCGAGGCGGGCGACGAAGCGACGGTGGGCTTTTCGGCCGCCAACATCGAGAGTTTCTCGATAACCGGCAAACCCACGGGCTGGAACGATCCCATTATCGACGAGGCGAACCGCACCATTACGGTCGTCTCTCCCGTGACGTTCGACGACGACGCGGTCAAGTCGGGTTCGGTGACCCTGACGGGCAAGGTGCACGGCGGATCGACGGCCTCGGCGACGCTTTTCGTGGGCGTGGTCGACACCGAGGATATGAGCGGTAAGCCGGCCAACAGCTACCTGGTCAACAAGAAGGAGACCAATTACCTGATCGACGCCATGTACAAGGGCGATCTGACCGAGCTGGCGACCTCTTCGGTCGATGTCATCTGGCAGAGCCAGTCGAATCTGATCCAGTACCTGGAGATGAAGGGCGGCAAAGCGTCGTTCTACGTGGCCGCCGACAGCGACAACGGGGACAGGATCAAGGAGGGCAACGCCGTGATCGGGGCCTACGACGCCGGCGGCACGCTGATCTGGAGCTGGCACGTATGGGCTGCGGACTACGATCCCGACGCCGAGGGCGGTGCGGTCGATTTCAACGGCTATACGATGATGACCCGCAACCTCGGGGCGCTGGCCGACGACAATTCGACGGTGGAGGACATCCTCGCCTCGTACGGACTTTATTACCAGTGGGGCCGTAAGGACCCCTTCATCGGCCCGGCCTCCTACAACGCCAGCAACGGGGCGTCGGCCAGCATGTACAACGGCGCCGGCAGCCGCGTCTACCTGCAGACGGCCGCTTCGAGCGCCGAGACGGGTACGGTGGCTTACGCCGTGCAGCACCCGCTGACCTTCATCACGGGCGTCTCCGGTTCGGAGAACGACTGGCTGTGGAGCGCGCATTCCGGCGATTTGTGGTCCGCATCGGAGAAGAGCGCCTATGACCCCTGCCCCTACGGCTGGCAGGTGGCTCCGTCGGACGTTTTCAAGAATCTGGAGCTTGTCGGGACCCCCACGGCGGCCGATGCCGACAAATACGGCTGGGGACTGACCGATCCGGAGCAGGGAACCTCGTCGCTGTTTATCGGCGCAGGACGCCGCCGCTACGACAACAGCACGATCCTGAACGTCTATAACCCGGTTCCGCCCGTGCGCAGCGTGGCCGAGGAGGCGCAGCCCTGGGAGGGACTTTATTGGACCGCAGGGACGCTGTCGGGCACGAAATCCCCGGCCTTCCACTTCTGGTTCGAGAAGAAGACCACTACCGGAGGACTCGAAAACAACGTCCCCTACGCCCGTGCCAACGGTATGTCGGTGCGTTGCGTGAGGGTGAAATGATGGGCCGACACCCGCAGGACGACGATCTGACGGACGCCCCGGGCCTGTTGGCATCGCCTTTCAGCACCGACGACTGGCCCGGAATCACGAAATAAAATCGCTCCATGCTACGGAATCTTTTTGCCTTTCTGTTGCTTTGCTGCGCCGGATGCAGCGTCGGGAACGCCGGAGAACTGCGTGTTCTGCAACTCAATATCTGGGGCGACGCCACGGTAGTGCCGGGGGCTTTCGACGCTCTGGCCGACGAGATCGCCCGTCTTGATGCGCATGTCGTCGCCCTGTGCGAAGTCAACAACCACGACGGCGTGACCTCCGAACGACTGGTCGAGGCGCTGAAGCAGCGCGGACAGACGTGGTACGGAGCTTCGGGACGCTGCACCGGCGTGCAGGGAACCGATGTCTGCGTGCTGTCGAAATATCCGATCGAAGAGGCCGTGACGGGACTTTCAACCGTTCCGGGCGGTGTCGATATGAAAGTGCGCCTCGACGTCAACGGGTACGATGTCCTCTCTATCCGGCCCATCTGGATTATACGCATTATGCCTGCTACCTGCCGCGGGGATACGACGGCGTGACGTGGCGGAAACTGCCGGCCCCGGACAGCGATCCGCAGGCCGTCCTGCGCATGAACCGTGCGTCGACGCGCGACGAGGCCATTGCGGCGTTCCTCGAAGAGGTCTCCCGAGAACGGGCCGACCTGATTCTGCTGGCCGGGGATTTCAACGAGCCTTCGCACCTGGACTGGACCGATGCGACGCGCGCAATGTGGGATCATGACGGTTGCGTCGTTCCCTGGGACTGCTCCGTGATGCTCTACGGAGCCGGACTCCGCGACGTATACCGGGTGATTCATCCCGATCCGGCAACGCATCCGGGCTTCACCTATCCGTCCGACAATCCGGCCAAGGCGGTCCGGGAACTGACGTGGGCCCCCGAGGCCGACGAACGGGACCGCATCGACTTCATCTATTACCTGCCGGGCGGAGCTTTCGAGCCGCAGCGGGTCGAGGTCGTGGGGCCGTCGTCGTCGGTCGTGTGCAGCGAGCGGGTCCGCGAGACGGGCGGAGATACGTTCATCGAACCGCTCGGCGTATGGCCCTCGGATCACAAGGGCGTTTTGGTGACATTCAAACCGGTTCGGAAAAATTAAGATTTTTCATATGCTAAAAGCCCGCATCGAAAGTGCGGGCTTTTTATTTCGAACACCTCTAAATATAAATATAAAACAATGCGCATTCTGACAACGGCGCGGTCCTTTCAATTCTTGATCGAGTCGCACAGCGGACTTGATCGAATGATACCGTTCCCTTTCGTGCTGGCAAAGGATACTGCGGAAGAAACCGAACGGCGGGCCGGCCTCAATGCCGGTCCGTTTTCGTTTGGTATAACAGTTGCGGGAATAGCGGTACTAAAATTCCGGACATGAAAATCAAGACAGGAAAAGGCTCCATTACGCTCGTCGTGCTGCTGGCGATCTGGTCCGTGTCGGCCATTGCGTCGCTGCCCGGACTGGCAGTCTCCCCTATTCTGGGCGATCTGAACAAGGTGTTTCCCAAGGTCACGGACCTCGAAATCCAGATGCTCACCTCGCTGCCGTCGCTGCTGATCATCCCCTTCGTGCTGCTCTCCGGAAAACTCTCCGAGGGGAGGGACAAACTCAAAATCCTGATCGTCGGGCTTTCGATTTTCTTTTTGAGCGGCGTGGCCTGCCTGTTCGCCCGCAGCATGGCATGGCTCATCGTCATCAGCTGCATCCTCGGCGTCGGCGCCGGCATGGTCATCCCCCTCTCGACGGGTCTGATCGTCGACTATTTCACGGGCGACCGCCGCGTCCGGCAGCTGGGCTACAGTTCGGCGATCAACAACCTCACGCTCGTCGTGGCGACCGCCGTGACGGGCTACCTGGCCGATGTCAACTGGCATCTGCCCTTCCTGGTCTATACCCTGCCGGGCATCTCGCTCGCGCTGTCGTTCTTCCTCCGGCGCAGCCGCTCCACGCCCGAGCCGGAGCAGAGCATCCAGATGCGCCACAAGCGGATCGACCGGGGCAAACTCGTCGGGCTGATGCTCTTTTACTTCTTCGCCACTTACGCCGTGCTGGCCATCGCCTTCTACGCTTCGTTCCTGGTCGACGACTACAAGATCCGCAGTTCGTTCTCGGGCGTGCTGATCTCGCTGTTCTTCCTGGCGATCATGCTTCCCGGGCTGTTTATCGACCGGATCATCCGTGCGCTGAAGCAGAATGTCAACCTCGTGTCGCTGGGGCTGATCTGTGCGGGGCTGCTGTGCGTGGGCATCTTCCGCGACAAGACGATGCTCGTCGTCGGGGCGTTGCTCACGGGCTTCGGCTACGGGGTGATCCAGCCCGTCATCTACGACAAGGCGGCGACCATCGCCCCGCCCCGTGCCGCGACGCTCGCGCTGTCGTTCGTCATGGCGATGAACTACCTTGCGGTGATGATCTGCCCCTTCATCATGGACATGTTCCGCCATCTGTTCCACACCCACAGTGACCGTTTCCCCTTCTTCTTCAATGCCGCGCTGGTGTTCGCGCTGGCCGTCGTCACCTGGTTCCGGCGCGGGAATTTCACGCTCGGACTCGACGAATCGTACTACAAAAACTGACCGAAGGTCTTGTGAATAACATAAAAAGTTTTATTTTTGTGCTTAAAAGTCACGAAAATAAACTTGAATGATGAAAAGACAACTCCTTTTTGCCCTCCTGGCGGCGGGCCTCGCCGTTGCGTCCGGCTGTGCCGATAAACGGGATGCGGTTCCCGGTATCCGGATCACGCCTTCGATCAAAACCCGCGTCACGGGACTCCATTTCGATACGGGTGACTGCATCGGCCTGACCGTCACGAAGAACGGTTCGGATTACGTCCGGAACCATCCGATGACCTACGACGGCTCGGCGTTCACGGCTTCCGGCCTGCTGTGGTACAACGACCTGAACGAAACCTCGACGCTCACGGCCTATTTCCCCTATTCGGCGTCGGGCGTTCCCGACGAGTTCTCCGTGGCGCAGGACCAGACCGCGGGCTGCGCCTCCTCGGACCTGCTGGGAGCCGTGGCGAAGAACGTGACACCCACAGGTGCGCCCGTCGGGATGCTGTTCTATCACCTGATGTCGCAGCTGACCATCGTCATTACCAATAATTCCGATGCCGCGGTTTCGGGTGTCGCCGTGGGCGGATTCGTCCCGACGGCCTCGGTCGATCTCTCCGTGCCGACGGCTGCGGCGAAAGCCGGCGCGGCGGCCGCTGAAATCAAAACCTTCGAAGTGACGCCCGACGCCTCCTACCGTGCGATTCTCGTGCCGCAGCAGGGGGCGCTGACCGTCACGGTCTCCACGCGCGACGGCAAAAGCCGTAGCAAGACCCTCTCTTCGGCGACGCTCGAAAGCGGCCGAAGGTACGACATGTCGGTGCTCGTCACCAACATCGACATCGAACTGAAGCTGAGCGGCGAGGTCAGCGACTGGGACGACGGAGGTTCGCTCGACGAGGGCAACGGCGGAGAGTCTTCCGAACTGGAATACGGCGGCGATACCTACCGCACGGCGAAGGTCGGCGGGCAGGTGTGGATGGCCGAGAACCTGCGTTACCGGCCTGCGGGTACGGAGATCGGCGAGGGCGTATGGTATCCCGAGGAGGGGCTTTCCGCGGTGGCGGAAAAGGGACTGCTGTACGATTATGCGACGGCGACGGGCGGCGTGTCTGTCCGGTCCGGAACGCCGCTGCGGGGCATCTGCCCCGAGGGCTGGCATATTCCGGCGCTGGCCGAACTCGAAGCGCTCCTTGCCGTCGGGCCTGCGGCCGGATTTTTCAGGTGTGCCGGGTACTGGATCGTGAACGGCACGACGACCCGGTACGGAGACGCCGACAAAGGCTATCTGATAAGCAGCGAGGCCACGGCCGAACGGAGCGGTTGCCTGGCTTACAGCACCACGACCGATCCGGTGACCGATGAGGTTCCCCTCGGATATGGCCTGTCGGTCCGCTGCGTGAAAGACGCCGCCGCGCGGTAGGAAATGGAAAAGGTCCCTGACAAGGGACCTTTTTCTGTTTAATCGCGGTTCAGGAAGAAGATCGGGATGTTCGCCAGGAAGACGTCCCTGCCCGAAAGCTGCGCCCTTTTTTCGAGCAGTTCGCGCAGCGGAATTTCGCCGATCACGTAGTTGCTCTCCTCGCTGATGAACTGTTCGTGGATCTTCGAGAAGTTCAGAATGCCCTGCACGTCGGTCTCCTTGTAGCGGGCGTAGATTTTCAGCGTGATGTCGGTCGTGTAGTCGGGTTTCTCGATGTAGTTCATCTTCTTGTATTCGTAGCGGTAGTTGTTCAGCCGCGCCATGATGTCGCTCAGGATCGACGACGCCGTGGGCAGGCTGCCCGCACCCTTGCCGAACATGAACTGCCGGTCGTAGCACTCGCCGCGGATCACCACGCCGTTGTATTCGTCGTCGACGCTGTAAATGTACTTGGCGGGCGTCACGAACTCCGGCATGACGAACATCGTGAAGTGCTCGTCGCTCACCTTGACCACCTGCGCCACCAGCTTGATTTTCACGTTTTTCTCACGGGCATACCGGATGTCCGAATCGTGGATCGTCGAGATGCCGTAGGTGAAGATGCGCTCCGGGGCGACGTAGGTTCCCAGCGCATGCACGGTGATGATCACCAGTTTGAACAGCGAGTCGTAGCCTTCGATGTCGAACGAGGGGTCGCTTTCGGCGAAGCCCAGCGCCTGCGCCTGGGCGAGGGCGTTGGCATAGGTGTCCTCGTGGTCGAAGACGCGCGAGAGGATGTAGTTCGACGAGCCGTTCAGGATGCCCTTGACCTCCAGCAGCAGGTCATTGTCGTAGTACTCTTCGAGGTTGCGGATCACGGGGATCGAGCCGCACGACGAAGCGTCGTAGAGCAGCGCCACGTTGCGGGTTTTCTGAATCTCGATCAGCTCGGGAAGGTGCTTGGCGAGCATCGTCTTGCTGCCCGACACGACCGGGATGCCGCGCAGCATGGCCCGTTTGACGATGTTGTAGGCGGCATCGGCGTCGTCGATGACCTCCACCACGAGGTTGATGTTCTGGTTGTCGAGGATGTCGTCGACCGAGGTGGTGAACAGCGAAGGGTCGACTTCGACCTTGCGCGGCTTTTTGGGGTCGCGGACGCAGATTTTCACGATTTCGGCGTGGGCGTTCTTCGATTTGCGCACCACTTCGTAGATGCCCTGTCCGACGACGCCGAATCCGAACAGTCCGATTTTGATTTTGGTCATGGGGTATCCGGTTTTTAATTGTTCATAAAAGGTAGCAGTATGTCGTTCAGCTGTTCGTATTCGACGAGGAATCCGTCGTGGCCGAACGGCGAGTCGATTTCGTGGTATGTGCTGCCGGGGATCATCGCGTGCAGGGCGCGCATCTCCCCCGGGGTGAAGATGATGTCGGTGGTGATGCCGACCACCAGCGTCCGGGCCGTGATGCTGCGGAGCGCCTGCTCCAGCCCGCCCCGCCCGCGTCCCGCGTCGTGCGTGTCGAAGGCGTCGAGGATCGCGTAATAGGAGTAGGCATTGTAGCGGCGGCAAAGTTTTTCGCCCTGATACTGCTGGTAGGTGCACGCCCGGTGCACCGCGGGACACTCCTCGCGGTCCTGCTGGGTGAGGTTGTAGCCCTCGGGACCGCGGTAGCTCAGCAGGCCGATGGCCCGGGCCGCGGCCAGCCCTTTCATCCCGGCGTCGTCGCGCGGCTGGCCGAAGGTCGTGTCGGCCTCGATGGCCATGCGCTGCGTCTCGTCGATGGCGATGGCCCAGGGCGAAGCCTTGGCTGCGGTGGCGATCAGCACGAGCCGTTCGATCCGCTCCGGTTCCGCGACGGCCCACTCCACGGCCTGGAATCCGCCCACCGAACTGCCCACCAGCGTTCCGATGCGCCCGATGCCGAGCGCGTCGGCCAGCAGCCGGTGCGCCCGCACGATGTCGCGGATCGTGAAGGGTGGAAAATCCTTGTACCAGGGCCGTCCCGTGGCGGGATTCACGTGCAGGGGGCCCGTTGTGCCGTAGTGCGACCCGATGATGTTGGCGCAGACGACGAAATGGCGCGCAGGGTCGAGGAACCGCCCCGCCTCGACCGTGTGGGGCCACCAGTCGGCGACGTCCGAATTGGCCGTCAGTGCGTGGCACACCCATGCCACGTTGTCCTTGGCGGCGTTCAGCGTGCCGTAGGTGTGGTAGGCGATCCGCAGTTCGGGCAGCGTGTGGCCCGTTTCGAGTTCGAACGGTCCGGGGGCTGTGTAGATTCGGGGTTCCATCAGCCTATTTGTGAAAAAGCCTGTTCGAAATCCTCGATAAGGTCGTCGGCGTTCTCCAGTCCCAGCGAGATGCGCAGCAGCGTGGGCGTGACGCCTGCCGCCGCCAGGTCGGCGTCGCTCAACTGTTTGTGGGTCGTCGACGCCGGGTGGGTGACCACGGTGATCGAGTCGCCGATCATGGTCATGTTGGCCGCCAGGCGGAGCGATTCGACGAAGCGCACGGTGCTTTCGAGCGTGCCCTTGAGTTCGACGGTGAAGACCGCCGACGAGCCGTAGCGGTAGTATTTGCGGGCGTTTTCATGGCTCGGGTGCGTGTCGAATCCCACGAAGCTGACCCGCTCGACCTTCGGGTGGCTGCGGCAGTACTCGGCCAGTTTCCAGGTCGATTCCACCTGGTGCTTCACGCGCAGCGAGAGGGTTTCCAGCCCGATCATCATCAGGTAGGAGTCGAACGGCGAGGGGCAGCACCCCAGGTCGCGCAGCCCGTCGACGCGGCATTTGACGATGAAGGCCGCGGGGCCGAACGCCTCGTGGAAATTCAGCCCGTGATACCCTTCCGAAGGCCCGTCGATCTGCGGGAATTTGCCGTTCGCCCAGTTGTAGCTGCCGCCGTCGACGATCACGCCGCCCATGGCCGTACCGTGGCCGTTGATCCACTTCGTCGCGGAGTCCACGACGATGCTGGCGCCCCACTCGAACGGGTTGCAGAGGTAGCCCGCCGCGCCGAACGTGTTGTCGACAATCAGCGGAACGTCGCGCCGCCGGGCCAGGCTGCCCAGCGCCTCCAGGTCGGGGACCGCGCAGGTGGGATTGCCCATGCTCTCGGCGTAGAGCGCCTTGGTGCGGCTGTCGATCAGCGCCTCGAAATCCTCGGGACGCTCGCTCGGAGCGATGCGGCAGTCGATGCCGAGCCTTCGCAGCGACGTGCGGAACTGGTTGTACGTGCCGCCGTAGAGGAAGGGCGAGGCGACGATGTTGTCGCCCTCGGCCGCCAGCGAAAGCACGGCGATCAGGATGGCCGACATGCCCGAGGAGACGGCGAGCGCCCCCACGGCCCCGTACAGGGCGGCGATGCGCTGTTCGTAGGCCGTCGTGGTGGGGTTTTGCAGGCGCGTATAGATGTTGCCGCCCTCGCTCAACTCGAAGAGCCGGGCGGCGTGGTCGCAGTTTTTGAACCGGTAGGCCGCCGTGGGATAGATCGCCACGCCCCGGGCGCCGGTGGGTTCGTCGGGTTGCAGGCCCGCGTGAATCTGAAGGGTTTCGAAACGGTACTTTTTTGAATCCATGGTATGCTGTTTATACTGTCGTTGAAAATCCGATAAAAAAATCCGACCTCTACGAAGCCGGATTGTGTCATTTTCAGTGCATGAAGAAGCTACACCCGGCGAAAACGGTTGCGCATGCACATGGACATCATCATCGTGCCGCGGTGTTCTCCGCGGCGCCGGCAGTCGTATGTTGCAGGGCTGGTCATTCGCTTCTGTTGCTCTTTCGGTGCAAATATAGGAAAATTTTTCGGAAATCCTCTTTTCCGGCCGGAATTTTGTTTTTCAGTAAAATTGAACTTTTTTGTTATATAAATGGGCGAAATTTTGCAGTTAAGAAAATAATACCTATATTTGTTGCGAAGACTATGTATCACATTTTGAAAATTTAACGATATGAAAAGACTTTACACGGCTTTGATGGCGGTGGCTATTGTCGCTTCCTCCTGTCAGAAAGATCCTGGCGGAAGCCCCGACACTCCGGATGCACCGGGGGCTATTCCCGCCGGTTTCAACTGGAAAACGACCCGGGACGTGAACGTTTCGGTCTCGGCTCCCGTCGTGGAAGGAACGACGCCTTCGTATGCCGTGATCCGCATTTACTCCTCGCCGATCCTTTCGGAGGAGAATCTGGTGGCCCGGGGCGTGGCGAAATCCGCGGCGCCTTTCCGGTCGGCGTTTACGCTGCCCGCCGGGACTGAAAACCTCTATGTCCAGACCACCCTGCCCGACGGCACGAAGTCGGTGAAGATGGCCGGAGTGCACGGCACGGTCGCCGTGACGGGCGCTTCGATGAAGGCTGCCGCTGCGCCGAAGATCCGTCTGGCGGCCAATACCCGGGTCGAAAGTTCGATGCCCGCTTATCCGACGATGGACGCACCCGATGTGGCGTCGTTCGATCCCAAAGCCGTGATTACCGCGATCGAGAGCGGCAAGAACTACCAGCTGGGAGCAAGTTGGGCATTTTATGCTGCTCCCGAATACCTGATCCCCGCCGGAGCGGAAGTTGCGGGCGAGATCGATCTCAACGGCGGGTTCAGCCCCTATCAGACCCCGGTTCTTTATGTGGCCGGCAAACTGACGCTTTCGTCGCTCAATATCGGACGGGCGAAACTGGCTGTGCTGCCGGGCGGCGAGGTGAAGATCGGAACCATGAATATCCAGCCTTCCGCCGCCGACAAGGCCGCGGTCTATGTCTTTAGCGATGGTAAGCTGTCCGTTGAAAAACCCAATGTCAGCGGCAAGTGTATCGTGAACAACGGTGTATTGACGGTCGATGGCAAACTCGACATGAATAACGGGCTGATCATCTACAACACGGCGACAGCCGTGCTGACCGTGACCGACGAGATGAAGGTTTCGAACTCCGCGCGGATCTACAACGACGGAGCCGTTACGGTCGACGATCTGAAGATCAATTCCGACGGCGAGTTCCACAACTGCGAGAACGCCCTGCTCGTCGTGAATGACGAGTGCGAGTTCGAGCGCAATACGACCATTTACCAGCGCGGCCGGGCTTCGATCGAAGAGATGACCGCCCGCGGTACGATCTGGGTGAACTGCCATACCTCGGTGAACGAACTGGAAGCCCAGGGGGCGGAGTTCAATTTCAGCGCGAATGCCGGACTCGACGCCGGAAGGGTCGAATTCAACAATACGAACGTGTCGATGGCCAGCGGTGCGATCTTCACGATGGAGGAATACAACATCGACGAGAAGGGCGGCAAGAACAATTTTACGTTCACCGGCGACGCCGACCCCAGGGCCGTGGTCCTGATTTCGGAGAAGGCGTATACCCGCAAAGGGCATGAAACCTATTTCTCGGGAGCGATCGAAGTCGTTTACGACAATGATCGGGATGAGGATTACACGATCCGGAAGAATTATCTTCTCGACGGCGCCGTGATGTCGGCGTCGCAGACGACGGTCATCACCGAAAATGGCTGCAACGGAGGAAAGGACCCTGTAAATCCCGATCCGGAGCCGGAACCCGACGAGTATGAGAACGTTCCCGGACGTACCTATACCTATTGCTTCGAGGACAACTGGCCGTATTTGGGCGATTACGACATGAACGACGTGGTCATCGTGAGCCGTATCGACCGCATGACATCGAAAGACGGCAGCAAGGTCTCGGCCCTTACGATCAACTGGGAGCTGCGTGCTGCGGGAACCACCTACGACATCGCCGGAGCCGTGCAGATGGACAAGGTGCAGACGTCGGACGTGGCCAACGTCGAGTCGTCGCACAAGGGTTTCGGCAGCGGCATGTTCGCTTCGCAGGGACTCGACGCCGACAGCCCGTATGCCGTGATTCTGTTCTTCAACAAGACGGAGGAGCTGTTGAGTGCCTCGAACACCTGGAAGGGACACCCGGCCGCCGCAACCCGGAAACACATCACGACGGTGACTTTCTCGCAGCCGGTGGACATCGCTTCGGTGCTGGATTCGGAGATGAACTTCTTCATCACGCCGAAGCAGCGCACCAGCGAGATTCACATGCCGGGCTATGCGCCGACCGCTTCGGGGATCATCGGCAAGGGTTCGTTCCTGCCTTCGGACCCTTACAGGTTCTTCGTGACGGAGGGCGACCAGCTCAAGAACAACTACATGATGTGGGCACTGGTGATTCCGGGAGAGTTCCGCTACCCTGCCGAGACGAACGACATCCGCGGTGTCTACGAATACTTCATGACATGGGCCTCGTCCAACGGAACGGAGCACACGGAGTGGTATCGGGAAAGCGCCGATGCCGACAAGATCTATTGAGAAGACGACCTGTCATGGAAAAAGGCTGCGAATGATTCGCAGCCTTTTCCGTATCCGGAAGATACCGGGCGGAGACGCCTTGCGGTGTCCGGTGGCAATGCCGTTTCCGGGCGTAAAAAAGCCCCGCAGTAAATCTGCAGGGCTTTTACATGCGGGTTGTAAACCTCACGGTTTGCGGTCGATCAGTTCGATGCCCTTCCGGGTCGCCGCGCCGCGGAGTATCGTCCGGCAGAAGAGCCGGAGTTCTTCGCGGACCGTGCCGTTCAGGCGCAGGTCGAGGATCGTGCTCATCAGCTGCTCGGCAAACGCCGGGGCGTCGATTTCGGGCAGCAGGAGCTGTTCCTCACGGCAGGTTTCGAGGTAGTCGGTCAGTTCCCTGCGCCAGAATTCCCGGTGCTCGTCGTAGTGCTCCGCGAAGATGATCTTGCGGCGGATGTCCGACAGAAAACTGTGTTCTACCGTATAGAGGTTGTCGATGTACTCGTTCGCCAGCCGGAGCACTTTTTGCAGCGGATTGCCGCCGCGCCGTTTGCGGCAGGCGACGATGCGTTCCTGCTGCTGATGGCTCATGGCGTCGAGGCATGCGCCTACGAGGTCGTTCTTGTCGGTGAACATTTCGTACAGGGTGCGTTTCGAGATTCCCAGCGTCTGCGCGATCTCATCGACCCGGACGGCACGGATGCCGTTCCGGGCGATAAGCTCCTGCGTAGCGTGGATGATCTCTTCTTTGGTCACTCCCCGTTTCATTATTTTTCCTCCGTAATGTCACGTCCGCCTCCGAGAGCCTGATAGAGGTTCACGGTTCCCTGGATTTCGTCGAAACGGTCTGCGATCTGCGACAGCTGCGCCGAAAGCAGCGACTGCTGTGCGGTCAGCACTTCGAGGTAGGTGGTCGAACCGTGCTGCATCAGCAGTTCGGTCGACTCCACGGCGCGCTCCAGCGCTTCGATCTGCCGCACGCGGAGGTCCGCCTTGGCACGGGCCGACTGGCACTGCGTGAGGGCGTTGTTGACCTCGGCGCCTGCGTTGAGCAGCGTCTGCTGGAAGGCCAGCTTCGACTCCTCCTGTTGTGCCTTGGCGATCTTCACGCGGGCGCGGTTGGCGTTGGCGTTGAAGATCGGTTGCAGCAGCGATCCCGCGGCGTTCCAGATCAGTTTGCCCGGATTGACGATACCCTGCGCACCGCCGCTGTTATTGGTCCAGCCCAGCGTGCCGCTCAGCGTGATCGAGGGATAGAGCGACGAACGGGCGCTTGCCGTGGCGTAGTACGACTGCATGAGCGAATACTCGGCCGAACGTACGTCGGGACGGTTCGAAAGCATCAGCAGGGGCACGCCGACCGTCAGGTCGTCGGGCAGCTGCTGGTTTTCGAGACGTCCGCGCGCGATGGTGTGCGGGACCTCTCCCAGCAGCGAGCAGAGCGAGTTCTCGGCCTGCGTACGCTGGTAGCCCAGGTCGTGCAGCGATGCCTCGATGGCCAGCGTGTTGGCCTCGTACTGGGCCACTCCGGCCTCGTTGGCGTAGCCCGCCTCTTTCAGGGCGCGCATCGCCTCGACGCTCTGGCGCCACTTGGCGGCCGTCTCTTCCGTCACCTCGTACTGGCTGTCGAGCATCAGCAGCGTGTAATAGAGATTGGCCACGCCCGAGATCAGCTGTGTCTTCACGGCCTGCTCATACTCCCTGCTCTGGAGATAGAGTGCCTTGGACTTGCGTTTGGCGTTGGTCAGGCCGTTGAAGATGTCGATCTGCCAGCTGGCTGTCACGGGAATCGAGTAGATTTTCGACGGCGTAGCTCCGTCGAAGCTGCTCAAGCTGCCCTGCGGTGCGAAGTTGAACGACGGCAGGTAAGCCAGGCGTGCCGACTGGAGCGTAGCCTCGGCCTCCTTGACGCGCCAGCCTGCCGACTGCAGGTCGGTGTTGTTCTCCAGCGCAAGCGCGATAAGCGCCTGCAGCTGGGGATCGGTGAACATTTCCTGCCAGCGGATGTCGCCCAGGGTCGTCGTGTCGGCGGTCTCCGCCGATCCGTACAGTCCTGCGGTCGTCACCTCGGGACGGGTATAGGGTTTGTAGATGCCGCAGCCGGTCAGCGCCGCCGCGGCGCATATAATCAGGATCTTTTTCATGTGTTACTCCTCCTCTTTCTCGTTTTTACACTCTTCCAGTTCGGCGCGTACGGCCCACTGCGGATCGGGATCGAATTCCAGGGGCTTGACCTTCTCCTGCAACGTCTGGAAGACGATGAACAGCGTCGGCACGAGGAACAGCAGCGCCAGCGTACCTACGATCATACCGCCGATGACACCCGCACCGAGGGTCGAGTTGCCGTTTGCGCCTACGCCGTGCGAGAGCACCAGCGGGATCATACCGAACACGCAGGTGAGGACGGTCATCAGAATAGGACGCAGACGGGCTTTGGCGGCCGACACGGCGGCCTGCGAGAGGCTCATGCCCGCGGCGCGGCGGTCGGCGGCGTACTCCGTGATCAGGATGGCCGTCTTCGACAACAGACCGATCAGCATGATGATACCCGTCTGGAGGTAGATGTTGTTCTCCAGTCCCATCATCTTGGCCAGCAGGAACGAACCCATCAGACCGCACGGAACCGACAGAATGACGGCGAACGGAACGAGGAAACTTTCGTACAGAGCGCTCAGGATGAGGTAGATCAGCAGGATGCAGATGCCGAAGATGACGACCGTGTTGCTGCCCGTCTGGGCCTCCTCGCGCGTGATGCCGTCGAATTCGTAACCGTAGCCCTTCGGCAGGACCTGTGCGGCGACCTCCTCGATGGCCCGGATGGCGTCGCCCGACGAATAGCCGTCGGCGGCCGTACCGTTCACGGCGATCGAGCTGTACATGTTGAAGCGGTTCAGCACCTCGGAACTGTAAACCCTCGTCAGGTTCACGAACTGGCCCAGGGGAGCCATCTCGCCGCTGTTCGAACGCACGTAGACGTTGTTGAGCGACTCGGTGTCGAGACGGTATTTCGGGTCGGCCTGCAGCGTCACGTAGTACATTTTCGAGAATCGGTTGATGTTCGAAACGTACTGGCCGCCGTAGTAGCCCGCCAGGGTCGAGAGGATCGCGTTCGGCGACACGCCGGCACGCTTGGCCTTCGCCGCGTCGATGTCCACCATGTACTGCGGGAAGTTGATGTTGAAGGTCGAGTATGCGCGGGCGATCTCCGGACGCTGGTTCAGCGCGCCGATGAATTGCAGATAAATATTGTAGAATTCGGTCAGGTCGCCGCCGGTCTTGTCCTGCAGGTTCATGGAGAAACCCGTCGAGGTTCCGTAACCCGAGATCATCGGCGGAGCCACGGCGAAGATCTGTGCGTCCTTGATGTCGGCGGTGCGGCCGTAGATCTGGCCGATGACGGCGTTCACGTCATCCTCCTTGTTCGGACGCTCGTCCCAGTCCTTGAGCTTGATGATGGCCATACCGTACGACGAACCCTGTCCGGCGATCATGCCGTAACCGGCCACCTGCATGTAGTCGCGGATCTGCGGAATGCCGTTGATGCGCTGCGAAACCTGCTCCATGACCTTGTGGGTCTCGGCGAGCGAGGAACCCGGGGCCGTGGTGACGTTGACCATGATCGTACCCTGGTCCTCGTCGGGAACCAGACCCGTCTTGGTGGTGTTCATCAGCAGGACCAGCGCCGCAATGGTCAGGCCGAGCGTCGACCACATCAGCCACTTGTGCTTGATGAAGAGCATCACGCCGTGCTTGTACTTGTTGACCATGGCTCCGAACGCCGTGTTGAAGGCCTTGCGGAAACGTGCCGCGAAGTTGTCGCGCATTTCGCCGTTCTCGTCGAGGTACGGCTTCAGGATCATGGCGCAGAGCGCCGGCGACAGCGTCAGGGCGTTGACGGCCGAAAGACCCACGGCCACGGCCATCGTGATACCGAACTGCGTGTAGAAGACGCCCGACGTTCCGCCCATCATGGCTACGGGGATGAACACGGCCATGAAGACCAGCGTTGACGTTACGATAGCCGACGTGATACCCGACATGGCGTCGATGGTCGCCATGTACGAGGATTTGTAGCCCGCGTCGAAGCGCGCCTGCACGGCTTCGACGACGATGATGGCGTCGTCGACGACCGTACCGATCGCAAGAACCAGCGCGAAGAGGGTCAGCAGGTTGATCGAGAATCCGGCGAATGCGAGGAAACCGAAGGTTCCGATCAGCGCCACGAGGATCGACACCGTGGGGATGAGCGTCGAACGGATGTCCTGCAGGAAGACGTACACCACCAGGATCACGAGAAGGATAGCCTCGAACAGGGTCTTGACCACCTCTTTCATCGAGGCGTAGAGGAAGTCGTTCACGCTCTGGAGGTGTGCGACGGCAATGCCTTTCGGCAGTTCGGCCTGCACTTCGTCGAGCAGGGCGTTGACGTCGTTCACGACCTGCGTGGCGTTCGAGCCGGCGGTCTGGAAGATCATGGTGCTGACGCCCGGGTGGCCGTTGGTGTAGCCCTTGTAAGCGTAGGATTCGCTGCCCAGTTCGATGTCGGCGATGTCCTTCAGGCGCAGGAGCGTGCCGTCGGAGTTGGCCCGGATCACGATCTCACCGAACTCCTCGGGCGTCTGGTGGCGTCCGCGGTATTTCATCGTGTACTGGAACGTGTTCTGGGAGTTCTCGCCCAGCGTACCGGTCGCCGACTCGATGTTCTGCTCGGCCAGCGCCGCCGTCACGTCCGACGGGATGAGTTTGTACTGGGCCATTATGTCGGGCTTCATCCAGATGCGCATCGAGTAGTCGGCACCGAGGGTGAACACCTCGCCGACACCGTGGATACGCTGGATGCGCGGTTCGATGTTGATCTTCGAGTAGTTCGCCAGGAAGAACTCGTCGTAGGAGTCGTCGGGGCTGTAAAGCGAGAAGATCTTGACCATCGAGGTCTGGCGTTTCATGGTCGTCACACCGATCTGCGTGACCTCGGAGGGCAGCTGGCCGGTGGCGCGCGACACTTTGTTCTGTACGTTGACGGCCGCCATGTCGGCGTTGGTTCCCTGGCGGAAATAGATCGTCACGGCTGCGCTGCCGACGGCTGCGCTGGAGGTCATGTAGGTCATGTCCTCCACACCGTTGATGGCCTGTTCGAGCGGTACGATGACCGACTTCTGAATCGTCTCGGCGCTGGCTCCCGGGTAGGAGGCGCGCACCATGACCGTCGGGGGCGCGATGTCGGGATACTGCTCGATGGGCAGCGTCGCCAGACCGATCAGACCGGCGATTACGATTACGATCGATATGACCGACGCCAATACGGGTCGTTCTATGAAATGCTTGAGTGTCATAGGTTATTCCTCCTTCTCGGTTTGGGTTTGAGCGGCGGCCTCGTCGGTTGCGGGAGCTGCGGCAGCGGCTGCTGCGGCCTGGCCCTTCGGAACGATGGGCGTGCCTTCGCGCAGCAGACCCACGCCTTCGGCTACGATCACGTCGCCCGGTACGAGTCCCGTGCGGGCGATGTACTCGCGGCCGTTCGAGATTTTCTCGACGTCGATCATCGCCGAAGTGGCCTTGCCGTCCACTACTTTATATACGTATACTTTGTCCTGGAGTTCGAACGTCGCGGCCTGCGGAACGGCGATGCAATCCTTGTAGATGCTCGGCAGGATGACGTTGCCCGCGCCGCCGCTGTGCAGCAGTCCGTTCGGGTTGGGGAATGCCGCGCGCAGCGACACGCTGCCCGTCGAGGTGTCGATGACGCCGCTGATCGATTCCACGCGGCCCGTCTGGTCGTAGGTCGAACCGTCGCTGAGCTGCAACTGCACGCCCGGCATGCTCTTGAGCGTCTCGGCGATCGAGCCGTACTGGCGCGTCAGGGCCAGGAGCTGGTTCTCGGTCATCGAGAAGTAGACGTACATCTCCGAGTTGTCCGACACGGTGGTCAGCGGCTGCGGGATCGAAGCGCTCACCAGCGCGCCGACGCGGTACGGCAGCGTTCCCACCACGCCGTCGGTCGGAGCCTTCACGACCGTATAGGAGAGGTTGTTGGCGGCGTTCACGCGCTGCGCCTCGGCCTGCGCGAGCTGCGCCTTGGCCGTGAGCAGGTTGTTGTTGGCCGTCGAGAGATCGAACTGCGAAACGACGTTGCGGGCGAAAAGCTCCTTCTTGCCGTCGTAGGTGAGCTGTGCGGTGGCTACGCCGGCCTTGGCGGCCTCGACGTTGGCCTCGGCGGTTTGCAGGGAGGCTTTGTAGGGAACCTGGTCGATGATGAAAAGGGTCTGTCCCTTGGTTACTTTCTGACCTTCGTTGACGCAGAGCTGTGAGATCGTTCCCGAAACCTGCGGATAGATTGCGATGTCCTGACGGCCGCGGATCGTCGCCGAGTAGTTGCTCGGGATTTCCCGGTCGGTGGTGGCGATGGTCATTACGGCGTATTCGCCGGGGCCCATTGTCATCGGAGCCTGTTTGCATCCGACGGCCGCCATGCAGCATGCCAAAACGGCAGCTTTCACAAATGTTTGCTTCATAACAATTCCTTTAACTAATTGGACTAAAAAACTTTTTCAGGTGCAAAAGTATTTTAAAAACGGTATCAATGTACCCTTTATTGCGAACAGAATTGGTACTTTTCGGAATAAAAATGGAACATTTATCGAAAATTTCATTATTTTTGTTCGAAAAAAGAATTGTATGCCACAGGTCAATCCGCTAATCACCACTCCCGAGGAGCAATTTGTTGTGGGCGAATCCGATTTCGCCTTTTTCGGCAATTACGCCTGCCGTGTGGAAGGAGGTGCGATTCTCTTCTGTCGCAGCGGCAGCGCCGACGCCACCGTCAACCAGTACCAGGGGCAGGTGCGTCGCAATACGATGGTGTTGCTGCTGCCCGGATCTATCTTCATGCTCACCGACCGCACGGAGGATTTCAGGGCGGCCTACTGCGCTTTTTCGCGGGACCTCTTTTCCGAGGCGGCCTTCCGGATGGACCCTTCGTTTTTCCACGCTCTGCGCGAGCGGCCGATCTCCCATCCGCCCCAGCGGATCGTCGAGGGGGCTTCGATCTGGTTTCAGATGGCGGCCTACACCTACCGTGACCGCAGCAACGTGTTCCGCAATACGATCATCAAGAACCGCCTGCAGAACGTGCTGCTGGAGAGTTACGACAAGATGCAGCGCTTCGCCGCCCGGCAGCACCGCGTGCCGGAGACGACCACGCGGCAGTCAGAACTGTTCCATCGTTTCGTCGCCCTCGTGCACGAGCATTGCGCCCAGGAGCGCGAAGTGTCGTTTTACGCCGACAAACTCTGCATTTCGACCCGTTACCTGTCGACCATCGTGCGCAGCGTGGCGCACAGTTCGGCCAAGGAGTTCATCGACCGTTCGGTGATGCTGGAGATCAAGATGATGCTCCAGTCGACCGACCTCTCGGTGCAGGAGATCGCCTACCGCCTCCGGTTCCCCGACCAGTCCTATCTCGGGCGCTTTTTTAAAAAACACACGGGAGAATCGCCCACCGAATATCGCAACACCAAAAAATAGTTGTGCCGCCCGGGCACGGAAAAAGGGCGTCCCTCTGTCGGAGGGACGCCCTGAAAATGCCGGTGGTGCGGAATGTCCGCCGGTGTCGTTAGTTCGTCTTTACGGGTTTGAGCGGGAAGGCGGTCCGATCCAGGGCGAAGGTCTCGCTGCCGACCGTGATCGTGCCGTCGTTCTCCACGAACTGCCAGCCCGCAGCCGCTATCGCGCCGTTCATCTCGTCCTTCTTGTCGGCGATGTTGTCCACGCGCATGGTTGCGTTGGCTTCTTCTGCCGTCAGCGTGTTGTCGGAGAACCCGTTTATTGCGTCGATTTGGGTGTTGTCCGTGAAGCATGCTGTGACATGGTGGTAGGCTGCGCCCATGTAATATCCGAACAGTCCGCCTGCTTGCGCTGACGTGCTTCGGCAGGTCGAGTACGAACCGGTGGTTTCGTTGCGGTAATAACCGACCAGACCGCCGCAATATTTGTCGGCGTCGGTTGTCAATGTTCCGCTGCTCGCACTGCCGGAGACCGTGACTGTCGCGCGTGCATATCCGAGGATTCCGCCGGTATAGTATTTGGCTTTAGCCGTCATGTTTGCCGTACAGCCTTCGACGGATGATCCGGAGCCGGATTCTATGGCTCCGATGATTCCGCCAACATAGCAGTAGTTCGATTTGGCGCTGTATTCGGAGGTGAGCTTACCGTCGAAGTGGCATCCGGAAATGGTGATCTTGCCCTTTGCACGGCCGACAATGCCGCCGACCGGACCGCTGCAGTTTGGGATGTTGCCGATGGTGGCCGTCACCTTCTGGGAAGTTATCGTTCCGGTTATCGTACAGTTCGATATCGAGACTTCAGTCTCGTTATCCGTCTCGGCTTGTGCAATAAGACCGCCTGTGTTATGAACCGCTGATCTCGCTTCGGACTTTCCTGTTACCGTGGCATTTCTGGCATGGCAGTTTTCGATCACGGTGTTTCCCTTCGCATTGCCGGCGATGACGCCTGCCGAACCGTCGGTTACCGAGGGGCGGTCGAAAGTCACGTTACGGACGGTCGCACCGTTCAGTCTGCCGAAGAATCCGGCGTAGGGCGCGTTTCCGAGGCCGGCGAAGGTCGCTCCAGTCAGTTTCAGCCCGCTGATGGTGTGGCCCTTGCCGTCGAACGTACCCGTATAGGCCAAGCCGTCTTCGTTGAAACTTCCATACCCTACCGACTCCCACTCTTTGGTCAGCGCGATGTCTGCTTCCAGAATACAGTTGGTTGCCGTCATGTCGACGGTTTTGCCGTTGATCTCGGCGGACTCCATCCGGACGGCCTCGGCCCAGTTGCGCAGTCCGGTTTCGGTGTAGACGGTGAAGGTGTTGGTTGCGTAGTCGTAATCGAAATCCGTCTTGACGGCTTCGGGGTCCAGTTCGCCGAGGTTCAGGATGTATCCGGCCTTGATCGATGCCGGGTTCGTGCCGGTCACCGAATACTCCGTCCCGTCCTTGTCGAGGAATGTGATGTAGAACCCTTTGGTCAGCACCACCGGCCTTACGACGAAATAGTAGTCCGTACCGGTCGCGATCTCTCCTTGGAGTACGATTTTGTCTTCGTTATATTCAGTATCATAAACGAGCGTCTTGCCGGGAAATTGGATGCCCGACGCAATCAGTATTTCTCCGTTGTTGCCGTGCAGCGTAGCTTGGACGATATTCCGGTTGCTCGTTGTAGGACGGCTGAACTTGACCAGTCCGAAGAGGTTCTCGAAGCGGAGCGTTTCGCCGTCGGTCGATTCGGCCAAAGAAATATTGGCCGCCGGGTCGAAACTTCCGGCCGTAGCGTTCTGGATGTCTGGCATGTTCAGTATGATCTGTTGATTGTTTAAGGTGCCGACATGTGCGGACGAGGGGTATAACGCTACGTATTTCTCGGCATTCGCCGTCGCTTCGCCGGTGAAGGTCACTGCCGGGCCGCTTTCGGCCGTTGTGAAATTGTTGTCAAAGTATACCTTGTTACTTTCCTGGCGGAAAACGGCGATTTCGTCGCCCGCCTGCCAGTGTACCTTGGTTTTGTCCACGAGTTCGGTGCGTGTCTCGGCGCTGGTCGCCGTGAAGCTCATCTGCGCGCGTTCGCCCTGCGGCGCGACGTTTTCGGTTTCGGGGTCGCTGGAGCATGCGGCGGCCGTCATCATCAGGCCGGCGCAAAGTAACTTGATCGTAGTCTGTTTCATGGTCTTTCTGTGTTACGGGTTGCTACCATTGATAGTTTTCTTCCTCGAAATCTTCATGTCCGCTTCCGCTTGCTGCGAATCCGGCCTCGGTGCGGATTTCGAGTACTTCTGCCTCCGGAACTTCATAGGGCCTGCGACCCGTCTGTCGGGGTTTTTCAATGTTTTTCATAAATAGTGAAGAATTTGGTTGATGTAGTATGTGAGATAACAGGGACGAAAAAGCCTGCCGGAGCATACGCAATGGCCCGGGCAGACACACAAAAGCCCATGCCGCGTTTACGGCATGGGCTTTATATTCATAGAATATGTCGTTATTTAGCTTTCGGCTTTCCGATGCACGGCAGGCCGGGTCCCCCCCCCGGTGCGGGACAGGCGATCCGTAATGTCAAATTTGGTCGGTATGATGCCGAATCTGGTCATTGATAGCTGTTTGTACAGTAAAACAACGGCAAAATTACGAATTTTTTCCGAAAAACGTATGGCCATATATTATTTTTTGTCGCCGGAAATGTCCGTGTCCGGTTTTTTGCCGCTTCCGCCGGGTCTGTTTGCGGCGGCGGGTTCGTCCGGCCCCGTTCCGGATGCCTGTCGGCAACAAATCCGCTCTTCGTCGCCACAATCAAGCCGCGCCGGGAATAACGTCCCGGATTTTTGGTAACTTTTAGACCGAGAACGGGACCCGATTGGACCCGGAATTGCAAAGGATTCGTAAAATGACCAAAACACAGCGATTATGAGCAAGACAGTTGAAATTTTAGGGGAGCAGGCCGGCTACTACCTCTCCCACGTATGCCGCACCATCGACAAGAAGTCGTTGTACCTGCCGGGACCCGACACCGTGGACCGCATCTGGACCGAATCCGACCGCAACGTCCGTACGCTGGGCAGCCTGCAATGGATTCTCTCGAACGGACGGCTGGGCCGCACGGGCTATGTCTCGATTCTGCCCGTGGACCAGGGCATTGAGCACGCCGCGGGCGCTTCGTTCGCCCCGAATCCCGCCTATTTCGATCCGGAAAACATTCTGAAACTCGCCCTCGAAGGCGGCTGCAACGCCGTCGCCTCGACCTTCGGCGTGCTGGGCGCCGTGGCGCGCAGATACGCGCACAAAATCCCCTTCATCGTCAAGATCAACCACAACGAGCTGTTGTCCTACCCCAACACCTACGACCAGGTGCTGTTCGGCACGGTGCGCGACGCCTGGAACATGGGCGCCCAGGCCGTCGGGGCCACGATCTATTTCGGTTCGCCGGAGAGCCGCCGTCAACTGGTCGAGATCGCGCAGGCGTTCGACCTGGCGCACGAACTGGGCATGGCGACGATCCTGTGGTGCTACCTGCGCAACGAGGGCTTTAAGAAGGACGGCGTCGACTACCATGCTTCGGCCGACCTCACGGGGCAGGCCGACCACCTGGGCGTGACGATCAAGGCCGACATCGTGAAGCAGAAACTTCCGTCGAACAACGGCGGCTTCCGGGCTGTCGGCTTCGGCAAGACCAGCGACAAGGTCTATACGGAGCTGACTTCGGACCACCCCATCGACCTCTGCCGCTATCAGGTGGCCAACGGCTACATGGGCCGCGTGGGGCTGATCAACTCGGGCGGCGAGTCGCGCGGGGAGTCCGATCTGAAGGAGGCCGTCACGACGGCCGTGATCAACAAGCGCGCCGGGGGCATGGGACTCATCAGCGGCCGCAAGGCCTTCCAGCGTCCGATGAAGGACGGCATCGCCCTGCTGCACGCCATTCAGGACGTTTACCTCGACGATGAAGTGACCATCGCATAATATCCGCATCCCGAAAACGTTTTTATATATATGGAGTAAAAAGTGCAACTATGAAAATAACGCTATTCGGCACGCAGCCCTACGACCGGGAGTCGTTCGACCGCATCCGCGACGCCTACGGGTTCGACATCTGCTACCACCGCAGCCACCTGAACGCCAATAATGTAGCCCTTGCGCAGGGTTCCGATGCGGTCTGCATCTTCGTCAACGACACGGCTGACGCCGAGACCATCCGCCAGCTGGCCGGGATGGGTGTGAAGCTGATCGCGCTGCGCTGCGCGGGCTTCAACAACGTCGATCTGAACGCCGCCGCCCGTTACGGGATTCCCGTGGTGCGGGTTCCGGCCTATTCGCCGCACGCCGTGGCGGAACACGCCGTGGCGCTGATGCTGGCGCTCAACCGCAAGATACACCGCGCCTACTGGCGCACGCGCGACGGCAACTTCTCGCTTCACGGGCTGATGGGCTTCGACATGTACGGCAAGACCGCGGGCATCGTCGGCACGGGCAAGATCGCCCGCGAGCTGATCCGCATTCTCAAGGGATTCGGCATGGAGGTCGTGGCCAACGATCTTTTCCCCGACCCGCAGTACGCCGCGGAAGCGGGCATCGCCTATGTGCCGCTCGACGAACTGTACAGTCGTGCGGACATCATTTCGCTCCACTGCCCGCTGACCGACCAGACGCGCTACATGATCGGCGACGTGGCCATTTCGCACATGAAACCGGGCGTGATCCTCATCAACACGGGCCGCGGCCAGCTGATCCACACCGAGGCGCTGATCGACGGACTGAAGGAGAAGAAGATCGGAGCTGCCGGACTGGACGTTTACGAGGAGGAGGCCGGGTACTTCTACGAGGACACCTCGGACCGTATCATGGACGACGACGTGCTGGCGCGCCTGCTGTCGTTCAACAACGTGATCGTCACCTCGCACCAGGGCTTCTTCACACGTGAAGCAGTGGATAATATAGCGCACACTACTATGCAGAATATCAGGGATTTCGACGAGCATCGCCATTTGGAGAACGAAGTGCGTGCCGAACCCGAAAACGCAGTCGGACAGTTATGAAAAAGATCGTATTGCTCCGCCACGGCGAGAGCGTTTGGAACAGGGAAAACCGGTTCACGGGGTGGACCGACGTGGACTTGAGCGAGAAGGGCGTCGCCGAGGCCGTCAAAGCCGGCGAAACGCTCCGCAGGGAGGGGTTTCATTTCGGCCGCGCCTATACCTCCTATCTGAAACGGGCCGTGAAGACCCTCGACGCCGTGCTCGACAGGATGGACCGGGACTGGATTCCGGTGACGAAGACATGGCGGCTCAACGAGAAGCACTACGGCATGCTCCAGGGGCTGAACAAGCGCGAGACGGCCGAGAAATACGGCGACGAGCAGGTGCACGTCTGGCGCCGCAGCTACGATGTGGCCCCCGCGCCCCTGGCCGAGGACGACCCACGCAATCCGCGCCTCGATCCCCGCTACGCCGGGATTCCCGACGCCTCGCTGCCCCGCACCGAGTCGTTGAAAGACACCGTGGCCCGCACGATGCCCTACTGGGAGTGCGAAATCCTCCCGGCGCTGGCCCGTCACGACGAACTGCTGGTGGTGGCCCACGGCAACAGCCTGCGGGGCATCATCAAGAACCTGAAAGGGATTTCGGACGAGGCCATCTCGGAGTTCAACCTCCCGACGGCCGTGCCCTACGTCTTCGAATTCGACGAGGGGCTGGGCTGTGTGAAGGACTATTTTCTGGGCGACCCCGCCGAAATCGCCAAACTGATGGAGGCGGTTGCCAATCAGGGGCGGCGGAGCTAAAACCTTTGCCGGCGTAAGACGCCGGTTTTAGGGGCCGTCGCCTGCCGATCCGTTTTTGATCCGGTTCTGTGCCTGGGTGCGCAGAACCGGTTTTGCATGCAGACCGTCTTCGCCCGCCTGAAAATGGCGCCGCTCCGTAATAATGGTATGCCGAACCGTAATCGGGGTACGGAATCGTTGCGCGAAACACCCTATTTTTGCATCGTGAAACCATTCCTTTGAACCGATGAAACGAATCCTCTTCGCGGCCCTGGCCGCCGCAGCCCTCTTTTCGGGCGGAATCCTGCAATCCTTAAATGCACAAAATATGGAAATACCGAAAAAAGTCAGCCCGTTTCCCGTGGGCGACAAACTGCCGGAACAATTTTCGAAGTACTTTATCGGGCAGGCCTGGCTGGCCCCGCTGACGGCCGACAAGCGGCTGAACGTGCCCGTGTCGAACGTCACTTTTTCGCCCGGATGCCGCAACAACTGGCACAGCCATACGGGCGGCCAGCTCCTGATCGCCGTCGGGGGCCGGGGTTATTATCAGGAGAAGGGCCGTCCGGCCCGGGTGCTGCTTCCGGGCGACATCGTGGAGATCGCGCCCGACGCGGTGCACTGGCACGGCGCGGCTCCCGACAGCTGGTTCTCGCACCTGGCCGTCGAGTGCAACCCCGCGACCAACGTGAATCGGTGGCTGGACCCCGTCGACGATGCGCAGTACGCCGCCGCCACGGCTTCCGCCGTTCCTGAATCCCGTTTGGGCGGGGATGCCCGGCGCAGCCTTTCGGAGCTGTTTCCGGACGGAATCCCTGAAGTCGGGGATGCGGATCCCGAATTATTTGAAATTTTTGGTAACTTTGCGCTCGGCGAAGTGACCGCCTACGGCCAGCTCGACACGCGGACGCGCATGCTGTGCATCCTGGCTTCGAACATCGCCTCGCAGGGCCGGACCGCCTACCGGACGACGCTCGAAGGTGCGCTGAACGCCGGGGTGACTCCCGTCGAGGTGAAAGAGGCGCTTTATCAGGCCGTGCCCTACGTGGGCATGGCGAAGGTCGCCGACTTCGTGGGGATTACCAACGAGGTGCTGGAGGCGCGCGGCGTGACGCTGCCGCTCGCGGGCCAGTCGACGACCTCGCCCGCGGACCGTTTCGAAAAGGGACTGGCGGTGCAGCGGTCGATTTTCGGCGCGGAGCGCATCGACGGGATGCGCGAGGCGGCCCCCGCGAACCAGAAGCACATCCAGCGTTATCTGTCGGACAACTGCTTCGGCGATTTCCTGACCCGCGGGGGACTGGACGTGAAGATGCGCGAGCTGCTGACCTTCTCGATGCTCGTCTCGCTCGGGGGCTGCGAGTCGCAGGTGAAGGGCCACATCGCCGGGAATGCGAACGTCGGCAACGACAAGGCCACCTTGCTGGCCGTCGTGACGCAGCTGTTGCCCTATATCGGTTATCCCCGCACGCTGAACGGCATCGCGTGCCTGAACGAAGTTTTGCCGGAAAAATAGAAAAAGAGTGAAAATATGGAATACGTAAAATTGAACAACGGCGTCGAAATGCCGCTCCTCGGCTTCGGCGTTTATCAGATTGCGGACCCGGAGGTCTGCGAGCAGGCGGTCGGCGACGCCCTGAAGACCGGTTACCGCTCGATCGACACCGCCGCGGCCTACGACAACGAGGAGGCCGTGGGACGCGCCGTCCGCCGCAGCGGCATTCCCCGCGAGGAGCTGTTCATCACCACGAAACTGTGGATCAGCGACGCGGGTTATGAGCCTGCCAGAAAGGCGTTTGAGGAGTCGATGCGGAAGTTGGGACTGGAGTATCTCGACCTCTACCTGATCCACCAGCCTTACGGCGATGTCTACGGTTCGTGGCGCGCCATGGAGGAGCTTTACCGCGAGGGCCGCATCCGCGCCATCGGCGTGTCGAACTTCTACCCCGACCGCCTTCAGGACCTGATCCTGCACAACGAGATCGTGCCGGCGGTCAACCAGGTCGAGACCCATCCGTTCCACCAGCAGACCGCCGCCGCGGAGTTCATGCGCACGAAAGGCGTGCAGATCGAGTCGTGGGCACCCTTCGCCGAGGGCAAGAACGGGCTGTTCTCGAACGAAATCCTGCTGGCGATTGCCGCCAGGTACAAAAAGACGGTGGCGCAGGTGGTGCTGCGCTGGCTGATCCAGCGCGGTGTGGTCTGCATTCCCAAGTCGGTGCACGCGGAGCGCATTGCGGAGAATTTCGACGTGTTCGGCTTCGCGCTCGACGCCGAGGACATGGCCGTGATCGCCTCGCTGGACCGCCCGGAGAGCAGTTTTCTGGATCACCGCGATCCCGAAACGGTTGAATGGTTGAGTAATTTGCATTGAATCAATCCGCTGGTCGCATTCGCCGCCGATGGCGTCGTTTACCAATCCGACCCGCCCCAAACCCGCCCCGGGCAGACAATTCGTGCCGCTTCAGCGGCACGAATCAGGGCCGATGACCGTGGCAGAAACAGTAAACTAAAAATATGGCAAAGAAAGTTTTGATCCTCTCCTCCAGCCCGCGCCGCGGCGGAAATTCCGACCTGCTGTGCGACCGTTTTCTGGAGGGCGCCCGCGAGGCGGGCCTTGAGGTTGAGAAGATATTTCTCAAAGACAAAAAAATCAACTACTGCATGGGCTGCAACCGTTGTTACAACGGCGAGCACCCCTGCCCGCAGCAGGACGATGCGGCCGAAGTGGTCGGGAAGATGGTCGACGCGGACGTGATCGTGATGGCCTCGCCGGTCTATTTCTACACGGTGTGCGGCCAGATGAAGACCCTGATCGACCGCGCCTGCGCCCGCTATACCGAGATGAACGACAAGGAATTCTACTTCATCCTGACGGCCGCCGAGCAGAGCATCGGGATGATGCAGCGCACGGTGGAGTGCTTCCGGGGCTTCCTCGACTGCCTCGAAGGGCCGACGGAGAAGGGCGTCGTCTATGGCGTCGGGGCCTGGCACGCCGGGGAGATCAAGTCCTCGCCCGCGATGCAGGAGGCGTATGAATTAGGCTTGCGGGCTTAATGAGGCATAACCCGGCGGCCGGATGGCGACGGTCCGGTATAGCATGAGTTCCGATATAAACTTACTTGATTCAGACTTAAATCTATGTTACGAAAAATCCGAATTGCGGCCGCGGCCTTTTTCTTCGTGCTGACGACGCTGCTGTTCCTCGATTTTACCGGAACGCTCCACGCGTGGCTGGGCTGGATGGCGAAAATCCAGTTCCTGCCCGCCCTGCTGGCCCTGAATGTCGGCGTCGTGGCGTTCCTGGTGATCCTGACGCTTCTTTTCGGCCGCGTGTACTGTTCGGTCATCTGTCCGCTGGGCGTGATGCAGGACGTCATTTCGTGGGCTTCCGGCAAGCGCAGGAAACACCGGAACCGCTTTGCGTACTCCCCCGCCCTCACCTGGCTGCGCCGGGGAATGCTCGTCGTGTTCGTCGCCGCGATGCTGGCGGGCGTCGGTTCGCTGCTCGCGCCTTACAGCGCCTACGGCCGCATCGCCTCGAACCTGCTGGCTCCGGTTTATGCGTGGGGCAACAACCTGCTGGCATACATCGCCGAGCGCATGGACAGCTACGCCTTCTATTCGGTCGATGTCTGGATGAAGGGCCTCTCCACGTTCCTCGTCGCCGTCGTAACGTTCGTCGTACTCTTTATCCTCGCGTGGCGCAACGGGCGCACGTACTGCAATACGGTCTGTCCGGTAGGTACGGTGCTGGGATTCCTCGCCCGCTACTCGCTGTTCAAGCCGCGCTTCGACGTCTCGAAGTGCAACGGCTGCAAGCTCTGCGCCCGCAACTGCAAGGCCTCGTGCATCGACCCTGTGGCCCATAAGATCGATTACAGCCGCTGCGTGGCCTGCATGGACTGCCTCGAAAACTGCCGCCAGGGGGCTATCACCTATACGCTGCGGCGGCGTAATCCGGTCCCGGCTTCCGTGTCGCGGAAACCGGCCGCCGACGCCGCAAAGGCGCCTTCCGACGCTTCGCGCCGCCGGTTTCTCGGCCTGGCGGGCGTCGCGGCCTACTCCGCGCTCCGGGCGCAGGAGAAAAAGGTCGACGGCGGCCTGGCGGTGATCGCCGACAAGAAGGTTCCGAACCGCACCACGCCCGTCGTGCCGCCCGGAGCGCGGAGCCTGCGTCACTTCAATGCCCATTGCACAGGATGCCAGCTCTGCGTCTCGGTGTGCCCCAACCAGGTGCTGCGGCCGTCGGGCAAGCTGATGACCCTCATGCAGCCCGAAATGTCGTTCGAGCGCGGATACTGCCGCCCGGAGTGTGCGAAGTGCGCCGAGGTGTGCCCCACGGACGCCATCCGCCTGACCGGCCTCGCCGAGAAATCGTCGATCCAGATCGGCCATGCCGTGTGGATTGCGGAGAATTGCGTGGTCAACACCGACGGCGTCACCTGCAACAACTGCGCGCGCCATTGTCCCGCCGGGGCGATCAGCATGGTGCACCGGGACCCCGACGACCCCAAGTCGCCGCGCATCCCCGCCGTGAACGAAGAACGCTGCATCGGCTGTGGGGCCTGCGAGAATCTCTGCCCGGCGCGTCCGTTCAGCGCCATTTATGTCGAAGGCCATTCGCGCCACAGAACCGTCTAAACGCAAGAAAAACATGGAGAAGAAAAAGATAGACCGCCGGAAATTCCTCAAAACGTTCGGTGTCGGCGCAGCTGCTGCGACCGCCGGGCTTTACGGTTGCAGGACAAAGGGTGCGTCGGAGAAGACCGCTGCCGTCGGGGAGGTCCCGACCGGTGCGATGACCTTCCGGGAGTGCCCCGCGACGGGCGACCGGGTGTCGCTGCTGGGCTACGGCTGCATGCGCTGGCCCCTGCTGGAAAGCCCCGCGGCCGACGGCAATCCGATCGACCAGGAGGCTGTCAACGAACTGGTCGACTATGCTATCGCTCACGGGGTCAATTATTTCGACACGTCGCCCGTCTACATACAGGGCTTTTCCGAGAAGTCGACGGGCATCGCCCTCAAACGTCATCCGCGCGACCGGTTCTTCATCGCCACGAAGATGTCCAACTTCTCGAACCCCACGCGCGAGAATTCGCTGGCCATGTACCGCCAGTCGCTGGCCGACCTGCAAGTCGATTACCTCGACTACTACCTGCTTCACTCGGTGGGCGGCGGCAAAGGCGTCGAGACCTTCAACGAGCGCTTCGTCGACAACGGCGTTCTCGACTTCCTGCTGCGCGAGCGCGAGGCGGGGCGTGTCCGCAACCTCGGGTGGTCGTTCCACGGCGACCAGAAGGTCTTCGACCACCTGCTGGCGATGCACGACAACGGTGAGGCGCGGTGGGATTTCGTCCAGATCCAGATGAACTACGTCGACTGGAAGCACGCTTCGGGCCGCAACGTCAACGCCGAATACCTTTACGGCGAGCTGGAGAAACGCGGCATCCCGGCCGTGATCATGGAACCGCTGCTCGGCGGGCGTCTTTCGCGGCTCAACGACCATCTGGTCGAACGGCTCAAGGAGCGCCGCCCGGCGCAGAGCACCGCTTCGTGGGCCTTCCGCTACGCGGGTTCCTGGCCCGGGGTGCTGACCGTGCTGAGCGGCATGACCTACATGGAGCACTTGCAGGACAACATCCGCACCTACTCGCCGCTCGAACCCTGCACCGACGGGGAACTGGCACTGCTCGAAGATACCGCGCAGCTGATGCTCAAATACCCCACCGTGCCCTGCACCGAGTGTCAGTACTGCATGCCCTGCCCCTACGGGCTGGACATCCCGGCGATCTTTGCCCACTACAACCGCTGCGTGAACGAAGGCAACGTGCCCAAGGACCGGCAGGACCCCGGCTACCGGGAGGCCCGCCGGGCGTTCCTCGTCGGTTACGACCGCTCGGTTCCCAAACTCCGGCAGGCGAGCCATTGCATCGGCTGCAACCAGTGCGTGTCGCACTGCCCGCAGTCGATCAAGATTCCCCAGCAGCTTCGGCGCATCGACCGTTTCGTCGAGCAGCTCAAGCAGGGAACGCTCTGATTCCGGCATGCGAGTCCCCTCCCGTCGGGAGGGGCTTTTTTTTTACCAAATGTTAACTTATGCCCGGCCGGAAGCGAGTATCTTTGCACTCCAAAAAATGAATGCGATGAAAGACAGTATCGATTTCGGCAGCATGGAGATTCCGAGACTTTTTCGGAAACTGCTGATCCCCACTGTTCTGGGGATGGTTTTCTCGGCCGTTTTCGTGATTACGGACGGGATTTTCGTGGGGCGCGGCATCGGCAGCGACGCGCTGGCCGCCGTCAACATCACCGCGCCGCTGTTCCTCATCAGCACGGGTGTCGGGCTGATGTTCGGCGTCGGGGCGTCGGTCGTGGCGTCGATCCACCTCTCGCAGGGGAAGGTCAAGGCGGCGCGCATCAACGTCACGCAGGCCGTCGCGGTGTCGTCGCTGCTCCTGGCGGCGTACAGCTTCCTGATCACTTCCTGCGCCCGTGAGGTGGCCCTGCTGCTGGGCAGTTCCGAGCGGCTTCTTCCGCTGGCCGTGGAGTACATGCACTGGTTCGCGCCGTTCCTGCCCTTCAGCGCGCTGTTAAGCTCGGGCATGTTCTTCATCCGGCTCGACGGGTCGCCCAACTACGCGATGCTTTGCAACGCCGTTCCGGCGGTCATCAACATCGTGCTGGACTACGTTTTCATCTTCATCCTCGGCTGGGGCATGACGGGCGCGGCGCTGGCCACGAGCCTCGGTTATATCGTGGGTGCGGGGATGATCCTCGGCTACCTGGGACGCCGCCGCAACGTCGTGCGTTTCTGCCGTGTGAAGACGAGCCGCAAGAGCATGCGCCTGACTCTCCGCAATGTGGGCTACATGTGCCGGCTGGGGCTGTCGACCTTCCTCTGCGAGGGGGCCATCGCCACGATGATGTTCGCCGGGAACTACGTCTTCATCCGCTATCTGGGCGAGGACGGCGTGGCGGCGTTCAGCATCGCCTGCTACTTCTTCCCGATTATCTTCATGGTCTACAACGCCATCGGACAGTCGGCCCAGCCGATTTTGAGCTACAATTTCGGCGCGGGAAACGGCGCGCGCGTGCGCAAGGCCTTCCGGTTGGCGCTCCTGACGGCCGTGGTGGCGGGGCTGGCGTTTTTCGGCGTTACGGCGCTGTTCAGCCGTTGGATCGTGGCCATGTTCATCGACAGTTCCTGCCCCGCCTACGCGATTGCCGTCCGGGGACTTCCGCTCTTCGCTTCGGGATTCGTTTTCTTTGCGGTGAACATCGTCTCGATCGGTTATTTCCAGAGCGTCGAGCGGCCCCGCCCGGCGATGGCCGTGACCGTCCTGCGCGGATTCGTCTTCATGGCGGCGTGCTTCTTCGGACTGCCCCTGCTGTTCGGCGTGGAGGGCATCTGGCTGGCCGTGCCGCTGGCCGAGGTGCTCACCTTCGCGGTCGTCGCGGCGATTTACTGGCGGACCCGTTTAAGAAGCGGGTTTTAGGAGGATCGCGGCGTAGCTTTGCCGCTGAAACGAAGCCGGGAGTTTGTTTTTTTGCTATCTTTACCGCCTCAAATCTGTAAGGCATGGAGGCGTTTATCGAGAAATTCAGCAGGAAATACAACCTGTCCGCGGCGGACTGCCTGCGGCTGATCGGGCTGATGGAGCGGCGCGTGTTCCGCAAGGGGGAGTGCGTCGTCCGTCAGGGCGAGCGGAATTCCGATTTCTACATCGTGAGCCGCGGCATCTGGCTGGGACACTATTCCGACGACGGCGCGGATGTCTCGGTCTGGTTCGCCGGCGAGGGAGAGACGCTCTTTTCGACGTGGGGCTACGTGGGCAACGAGGTTTCGAAAATCTCCATCGAGGCGATGTGCGACGCCGAACTCTACGGCATCTCCAAAGCCGACCTGGAGGTCTTCTTCGCCGAATCCGCCGAGACGGCCAACTTCGGGAGGCGGCTTTTCGAGAAGCAGTTCCTGGCCCTCGAAAACTGGATACTCTCGGGCGGCGCCCCGCGGGCCGAGGAGCGCTATCGGACGCTGATGGAAGAAAGCCCCGAACTGCTGCAGGTCGTGCCGCTGAAACATATCGCCTCTTATCTGTGGATTACCCCGCAGTCGCTGAGCCGCATCCGGGCCAAACTGGGCAAGAAAAAGGGTTGACCTGTAGGTCAACCCTTTTTTTCGACATCCGACGGCTGCCACCCGCCCCCGAGGGCCTTGTACAATCCCACGAGCGCGAGGTGCTCGTTGCGCACCGCCTTGCTCTCCTCGACCTGTGCGTCGAAGAACTTCCGCTGGGCGTCGAGCACGTCGATGTAGCGGATCACACCGTTGATATACTGCAATTTGGCCAGCACGACGTATTGCCGGGCCGCCTCCTTGAGGTTGAATTTCAGTTCGGCCGTCCTGCGCATGTTGCGGTAGGCCGTCACGGCGTCGTTCACCTCGCGGAAAACCTCCAGCACCTTCTGTTCGTAGGCCAGCCGCGCCTGGTCGTAGGCCGCCAGTGCCGCGCGGTATTTCGCACGCTTCGATCCGAAGGCGAACAGCGGCGCGGTGAGGTTGCCGACGGCGTAGGAGAAGGGCGAGTTGATCAGCCCCTTGACCGCGTCGTTTTCGAGTCCTCCCGTCAGCGAGATCGTCAGCCGCGGGAACCGGTCGGCATAGGCCATGCCTGCCGCGGCCATCGCCGCCTTGAGGTTCTGCTCGGCCTGCCGCACGTCGGGACGGCGTTGCAGCAGCGTCGAAGGCAGGCCCACGGGCAGCGAGTCGGGCATCCGGACGTTCATATCCATCTTCGAGCGCGCCACGCGCGAGGGATAGTCGCCTGCGAGCACCGAAATCTGGTTCTCCTTCTGGGCGATGCGCAGTTCGAGGTCGGGAATCAGCGCCGAGGCGCTCGCCAGTTCGACCTTCGCCTGCTGGTAGGCCGTCTCGGAGGTCAGTCCTCCTTCGAAACGCAGTTTCGCCTGGCGCACGCTCTCCTCACGGGTCTCCACCGTGCGGCGTACGACGCCCAGTTCGTGGTCCAGGGCCACCAGTTCGAAGTAGGCCGTGGCGACCTCGGCGACAAGCGTCATCTGTACGGCGCGCGCCGCCTCGACCGAGGCGAGATATTCCGCCGCGCCCTTGCGCTTGGCCCAGCGCAGGCTGCCCCACAGGTCGGCTTCCCAGCTCAAGGTGGCTTTGACGCTGAATTCGGCGTCGCTCTTGTGCGCTTCGCCGTAGTAGTCGTTGGTCTCGTTGTCGGCGAGAACCAGTCCGCCGAGCGACGGCAGCTGCGCCGCTCGGCTCACGCGGTAAAGCTCCTCCAGCTGGCGGATGCGCGCTTCGGCCGAGAGCATGTTGCGGTTGCGGTCGAGCGTGCGGCCGATCAGCCGGCAGAGCGTCGTGTCGGTGTAGACCTCCCACCACTTCCGGTCGCTCAGCGTCAGCGTGTCGCTCTGCCCCGCGACGATCTCCGCGGGCATGTCGAGCTTCGGAGCCTTGCACTTTTTCTGCACGGAGCAGCTTCCCGCCGCGAGCAGCAGAAGCGGTCCGAGGAGATATGTTGCGCTTCGTTTCATCGTGTTGTCCATTTTTCTTTCAGTTTGTAAACCCAGACGAAGAAGAGCGGTACGAAGACGATGCCCACGGTGATCGCCACGAGCATGCCGAAGAAGACGCCCGTGCCGATGCCCTGGCGGCTGGCCGACCCGGGACCGCTGGCGAAGACCAGCGGGATCATGCCGAGCATGAAGGCCAGCGAGGTCATGACGATGGGCCGGAAGCGCAGGCGTGCGGCCATGATGACGGCCGTCAGCGTATCGTGCCCCTTCTCGACCGCGTCCTTGGCGAACTCGACGATCAGGATGGCGTTCTTGGCCACGAGGCCCACCAGCATCACCAGTCCGATCTGGAAATAGATGTTGTTCTCCAGCCCGCACGCCCAGTTGCCCAGATAGGCGCCGATGCCGGCGATCGGCAGCGAGAGGATCACCGCCACGGGGATCAGCCAGCTCTCGTACTGCGCCGCGAGGAACAGGAAGACGAAGAGGAAGGCCAGTGCCAGCACGTAGCCCGTCTGCCCGCTGACGTGCTTCTCCTGATAGGAAAGGCCGCTCCATTCGACGCCGATCGTCGACGGCAGGTGGCGGCGTGCGATCTGTTCGAGAATGGCCATCGCCTGCCCCGAACTGTATCCCTGTGCCGCCTCGCCCGAGATGGTCGCCGCGTTGAACATGTTGAAACGGCGGATCGTGCCCGGTCCCGTGGTGTAGGAGGTCGTGCCGAGCGCCGTGATGGGAATCATCGCCTTGTCGGCGCCCCGGACGAAGAACAGCCCGAGGTTTTCCTGGTGGGCGCGGTACGGGGCTTCGGCTTGGATGTAGACGCGGTAGATGCGGTTGAACATGTTGAAGTCGTTGACGTAGACCGATCCGGTGAAGGTCTTCATCGTCGAGAAGATGTCGGCCATCGGCACGCCCAGCATCTGGGCCTTGTCGCGGTCCACATTGAAATAGAGCTGCGGGATGTCGTTCTGTATCGACGACGAAAGCCCCGTCAGCTCCTTGCGCTGCGAGGCGTAGTGCAGCAGCGTGTCGACGGCGCGCTGAAGATCGCCGTACGAGGCGTTTCCGCGCGCTTCGAGCACCAGCTCGACGCCGCCCGAGGCGCCCAGTCCCGGGATCACGGGCGGCGTCGAGAGGTAGACCTTGCTTTCGGGATAGCGGCGCATCTCCCTGCGCACGCGGTCCATCAGTCTGCGGATGTCCGAGGTCTTGCGTTCGTCCCACGGCTTGAGGATCACCGTCAGCTGGCTGCGCGACTGGTTGGTCCCCACCCGCGGACTGGACCCGGTGACGTTGAGCACGTATTCCACGTCCTCCTGCGACATCAGGTATTTCATGGCGCGTTCCGTCACGCGGCGCGTGCGTTCGAGCGTGGCCCCTTCGGGAAGTTCGAGTTCGACGGTGAAATAGCCCTGGTCCTCCTGGGGCATGAAGCTCTGGGGAACGGCCTTGTTGAGCACCCACAGCGCCACTAACGTCAGCCCGAACAGCGCCAGCATGCGTTTCGAGTGGCGCACGCCGCCGCGGATCATCCTTTCGTAGAACTTGTTGCCGCCGGCCAGCCAGAGGTTGATGCGGCGGAACAGACGGTTCTTCTTCCGTCCCGTGTCGGGACGCAGGATCAGGGCGCAGAGGGCCGGAGAGAGGGTCAGGGCCACGAAGGTCGAAATCAGCACCGACACGGCGATCGTGATGGTGAACTGCCGGTAGAGCTGGCCGGTGATGCCCGAGAGGAAGCTCACGGGGACGAACACGGCGCACAGCACCAGCGACGTGGCGATGATGGCGCTGCCCAGTCCGCTCATGGCTTTCTTCGTGGCCTCGTAGGGCGAAAGCCCCTCTTCGTCCATCGTGCGTTCCACGGCCTCCACGACCACGATGGCGTCGTCCACGACGATACCGATGGCCAGGATCAGACCCAGCAGGGTCATCATGTTGAGCGAGAAGCCGAAGGCCAGCATCACGCCGAAAGTGCCGATCAGCGAGATCGGCACGGCGATGGTCGGAATCAGCGTCGCGCGCCAGTTCTGCAACGAGAGGTAGACCACGAGGATCACGAGCAGCAGGGCTTCGAACAGCGTGTGGTAAACCTCCTTGATCGACTGTGAGATGTAGGAGGTCATGTCGAACGGAATTTCGTAGGAGATTCCCTCCGGGAAGTTGCGGCTGATTTCGTCCATCGTCTCCCGGACGGCGCGCGCGACCTCCATGGCGTTGGCGCCCGGCAGCATGTTGATGTTCATTACGGCTGCGTTGCCGCCGTTGATGCCGCTCTCGGTGCTGTACGACGAGGCTTCGAGCGAGACGCGCGCCACGTCGCGCAGGCGGATGAGCGATCCGTCGGGGTTGGCGCGCACGACGATCTCCTCGAACTCCCCGACCGACGAAAGACGGCCGCGGGCGGTGATCGGGATGGTGACGTCGAGGTCCGTGATGGGCTGCTGGCCCAGCACGCCGGCCGCCGATTCGCGGTTCTGGTCCTTGAGCGCCTTCTGCAGGTCCTGCACCGTCAGCCCGAGGTTGGCCAACCGGTCGGGCTGCACCCATATCTGCATGGCGTAGTAGCGGCTGCCGACGTTCGAGACGCTGCCGACGCCCTTCACGCGGCGCAGCATGTCCAGCACGTTGAGCGTGGCGTAGTTCGAGAGGTATATTTCGTCGAACTTGGGGTCGTTCGACAGCAGCGTGATGGTCATCAGCCGGCTCGACGCCTGTTTCTGGACCGAGATGCCGTTCTGGATGACTTCGGCCGGGAGGCGCGCTTCGGCCTCCTTCACGCGGTTCTGAATCTCGACGGCCGCCAGGTCGGCGTCCGTGTCGATGTCGAAGGTTACGGTGGCGGAGAATCCGCCCGAGTTGCTGCTCGTCGACTCCATGTAGAGCATGCCGGGGGTTCCGTTCAGCTCCTGCTCGATGGGCGTCGCCACGGCCTGCGTCACGGTCTGGGCGCTGGCTCCCGGATAGGAGGCCGAGATCTTGACCACCGGGGGCACGATCCGCGGATACTGGTCCACGGGGAGCATCACCAGTCCCAGCAGGCCGACGATCACGATGACCACCGACAGGACGGTTGAAAACACGGGCCGGTCGATAAAGAAATCCGATTTCATGGCCTGCTATTTTTCGGAGGTCTCCGCCTCGGTTGCACTGCTCTTTTCGGGGGCCGGCACGGGGTCGACCTTGTCGCCGTGCGTCAGTTTGTGGAAGCCTTCCACGACGATCTTCTCGCCGGGAACGACGCCGCGTTCGACGATCACCCGGTTGTGTACCTCGGGGCCGAGTTCGATCAGGCGGCGTTCGGCGATGCTGTCGGGGCGTATGACGAAGACGTAGGCGCCGCCCTTCTCGATGACGACCGATTTGGCCGGCACGACCGTGGCGTCCTCGCGCACGTCGAGCAGCAGGCGCACCTTCGTGAACTGTCCCGGCAGCAGGATGCGGTCGGGGTTGGCCATCTCGGCGCGCACGGAGAAGGTTCCCGTTTCGGGGTCGACCTGCGGATCGGCGAAGTCGACCAGTCCGCGCAGCGGATACTGCGTGTTGTCGGCCAGCGTGATGGTGATGTAGGGGTCCCACTTGCGGGTGGAGTCCTTCTGGCCCAGGTTGACGTTGCGGGCCTTGCTTTTGAGGTAGTCGAGTCCCGTCATGCTGAAGTCCACGCGCACGGTGTCGCTCTTGACCACCGTCGCCAGCAGCGATTTGCCGTTGGGGCTTACGAGCGTGCCGATGTCGACGCTGCGCTCGGAGATATAGCCCGACAGCGGCGAACTGACGGTCGTGTAGCTCAAGGCGGTTTCGGCCTGCGTGAGGTCGGCCTCGCTCATCGCCACGGAGGCCGTGGCGCTTTCGTAGGAGGCGATGGCGTTGTCGAGGTCCAGCTGGCTCGCGGCGTTCTGCTCGTAGAGCGGGCGGATGCGTTTCAGGTCGCGGTCCGCCTTGAGCGCCAGTGCTTTGTCCTTGTTCAGCTGTGCCTTTGCCTTGTTTACCCGGGCTTCGTAGAGCTTGGGGTCGATGATGAACAGCGGCTGCCCCTTCTTGACGTAGGTTCCCTCCTCGAAGAGCATTTTTTCGAGGAACCCCTCCACCCGGGCGCGGATTTCGACGAACTGCTGGGCGCGGATGCGGCCCACGTATTCGCCGTAGAGTTCGATGTCGTCGGTTTCGACAGGTTCGACCTGGACCACGGGCAATATGGGCTGTACGGGTTCGGGGCGCAGCCACCACCAAAGCCCTCCGGCAATCAATACGGCGATTGCGGCCAGGATCAGCCAGGTACGTTTCGACAGACGGCGGATTCTGCCGCCCGCCTCTCCGCCGAGTTGCAGCGTACGGCGGCCGGCACGGGCCGCCTGCTGCACGATTTTCTCGCGTGATAGTTTCATGTTGTTTCCAAATTCCGGAATTGTTTGCCTGGTGTCCGGTATGTCGGCGCAAAAATACGATTTTTTCGCCGATATGCTATTTAAACGAAGAAGTTGGGCGAATATGATGCCGGAATGCCTATTTTTGTTCATACGGAGGCTATTGGCGTCTTTCCGGAGGACGGCGTACGGCTTTTCGGAACGATGCTGCGGATTTTCTCCGGGAAATTGTATCTTTGCACCTATGAAAACAATTCTACGCATCTTTCTCGCATGCGCACTGTTCTGCGCCGCCGGCGTGCGTGCGCAGCAGACGCCGCCTTCGGGCGCGGCGCTTATCGCCGTCAGCAAGGAGTCGATGACCCTCGCGGTCTACGATTTCAACAGCCGGCTGCTGGCCGTCTACCCCGTCGCCTGCGGCCGGGCGCTGGGCAACAAGGAGAAGCCGGGCGACATGAAGACGCCCGAAGGGCTTTTCTCCGTCCAGCAGATTCAGGACGCGAGGGCGTGGACGCACGATTTCGGCGACGGCAAGGGGGAGATCAGGGGGGCCTACGGTTCGCATTTCATCCGTCTGAAGACACCCGGCCACCGCGGCATCGGCATCCACGGAACCCACGACCCCGCCTCGATCGGCACGCGTGCGACCGAGGGGTGCATCCGGCTGAACAACGGCGATCTGCTCGAACTGGTGAAAAAGTACGTTTACGTCGGCATGCCGGTCGTGATCCTCACCTCCGAGGCCGACAGCGCCGTGCCCTGCCGCCTGCCCGCCGCTGCCAAGACCGGACCCCGGCCGACGGTGCAGCCGAAGTAAGGGATCCCGTCCGTCCGCGGCGCTCCGGACTGTCGCCGAAGCGGGCGACGGGCGGCTTTTCAGGCCGGGAGCAGAATCGAGAATCGGCTGCCGCGGCCGATTTCGCTCTCGACCGAGATCGTGCCGCCGTGCGCCTCGACGAACTCCTTCGAGATGGCAAGCCCCAGCCCGCTGCCCTGCACCTTGGTTCCCGGGACACGGAAATAGCGCTCGAAGATGCTCTTGTGGTAACGCGGGTCGATGCCGCGCCCGAAGTCCTGAACGTAGATTTCGACCGCCTTTTCGCGCTGTACGGCGCCGACGATGATGCGCGACCGTTCGGGCGAATGGTGGATGGCGTTCGACAGCAGGTTGGTGATGACCCAGGCGATCTTCTCGTTGTCGACGAAGAGTTTCGAGATCTTTTCGGGATAGTCCACTTCGACGAAACAGCAGAACCTTTCGGCCAGCACCTGCGTGGCCTTTACGGCGTAGTCTATCAGTTCGATAGGCTTGGTTACTTTAGGTATCAGTTTAAGTTTGCCGGTCTCGATCTGGGTCATGTTCAGCAGTTCGCCCGTGATCGAAAGCAGGCGGTCGCTGCTCTCCTTGATGCTCGTGACGAGCTGTTTCTGCTCGCTGTTCAGCGTGCCCAGCCGGTCGTCGCCGAGCAGCTGCAAGCTCATCAGGATCGACGAAATCGGGGTTTTCATTTCATGCGAGACGGTCGAGATGAAGTTGGTCTTGGCGGAATCCAGCTCCTTGAAGCGGGTGATGTTGCTCAAGACGATCAGGTTGCCGACGAACTGCTGTTCGCGTCCGCCGACGGGAGTGATGTAGAGCGGCGTGTTCTCCACCTGGAAATAGCTCTCCTTGTTGTCGGCGTAGATTTTCAGCGGCTCCTCGTCGGTGCCCTTCTTCGTGTCGTTCAGCCCCCGGACGAGCCGCCGCAGCAGGTCGTTTGACAGCGCTACTTCGGCGGCGTCGCGCCCCACGGCGTCCTCCCGGAGGTTCAGCACCGAGAGCGCCTCGCGGTTCATGAAGAGGATTCTGCGGTCGGGACCCAGCCCCACGATCGGTTCGTGCAGCGTGTCGACGATCGCTTCGATGCGTTTCTTGGCGGTCATCAGGTCGTCGAGCGAACTGCGGCGGTATTCGTCGAGCTTGGCGGCCATGTCGTTGAACGACTCGGCGACGGATTCGAACTCGCGGTTGCCCGGGAAATCGAGCCGTTCCCGGTAGTTGTGGTTGGCGATCTGGGTGATGCCCTTTTTCAGGGCGTCGATCGGCCGCAGCACCGACTGCGGGAACCAGACGAGGATGCCCCCGGCGATCAGGGCGCAGAGCGCGGCGACGGCGATCAGCCACCACATGGCGTAGTCGGCGCGCTGCTCCACCCCGGCGCTCTTGGCGCGGATGGCCGCCATGTTCAGCTCCATGATCCGGAACAGGTCCTCGCGCACGGTCCGGATTTCGGCTTCGGTGACCGGGTCGCTCAGCGAGGCGACGTGGCGTTCGAGCGCCGCCGTGGTCTCCCTCTCGCTGATCTCGGTGATGTTCTGCTGTTGCAGGGCGAGGTTTTCGCGCAGGGCGTGCCGCGATATGGAATCCTGTCCGATGTCATTGAGCGACCGCAGCATCTCCCCGGCGTATTGCAGCGAGTTGTAGTTGTCGGCGAGGATGGTTCCCGTCGCCCGCGACAGCTGGCGGACGTAGCTGACCGACTGGATGCCCAGCAGCAGGATCATGGTGAAGAGGATGCCGATGCCCAGGGTGATTCTCCTTTGTATTCTCATGGCTTATGAAAAAATGAAAAGGTCGATGTTCATGCGCGACAGCCGGACGGTCAGACGCCGCAGGCGGATTGCGCTTTTCAGCAGCGAAAATAGTGAAAATTCGGGACGCCCGACGCAGACGATGTTTATTTTTTGCTCCCGGCACAGTCCGGCGATGCTCTCCACCGGGGCGTTCGAGCGTATGCGGCGGGCCTCGCCGCCGAGTTCCGTGGCCAGGTTCAGGTTGTTGATCAGGTAACGCTGCCGGGCCAGCGGAATGCGGTCGTCGGCCTCGCGGTCGCCCTGCACGTAGAGCACCGTGAAGCCGGCGTTCAGATGCGTGGCCATGCGCGCCGTCTTGCGGATGACCCGCCGGGCGCGTTTCTCGGAGGAGTCGATCACCGCCAGCAGTTTGTCGCGCCGGAAGGTTTCGGAACCGGTCACCTCGCTGTCCACCTTCTTCTCCACGCGCAGCGCCACCTCTTTCAGCGCCAGTTCGCGCAGTTGCAGCAGGTTGTCCTGCGTGAAGAAGTTGCCGAGCGCCGCGGCGATCTTGTCGGGCCGGTAGATCTTTCCGGCCTTCAGCCGCGCGATCAGTTCGTCGGCCGTGAGGTCGATGTTCACCACCTCGTCGGCCATCGCCAGCACGCTGTCCGGGACCCGCTCGCGGATCTCGATGCCCGTGATCTCCTCGACGACCTCGTTCAGACCCTCGATGTGCTGGATGTTGACGGCTGAAATGACGCTGATCCCCGCGTCGAGAATCTGCATCACGTCCTGCCACCGCTTGGGGTTTTCGCTCCCCTCGATGTTGGTGTGGGCCAGTTCGTCCACGACGACGATCTCGGGGTGGAGACTGACGATGGCCTGCGTGTCCATCTCCTCCAGCTCCTTGCCTTTGTAGAAGAGCCTGCGGCGGGGCACGAACGGAAGCCCTTCGGCGAGGGCTTCCGTTTCGGCGCGGCCGTGCGTTTCGATGTAGCCGATGCGGACGTCGACGCCCGCATCGAGCAGCTGACGGGCCTCTTGCAGCATGCGGCAGGTCTTGCCCACGCCGGCGCTCATGCCGATGTAGACCTTGAACTTGCCGCGGTGCGAACGCCGGATCAGTTCCAGAAACCGCTGAACGCTGTCCTGCTTTTCCATCGGTTACATCCGGAAGGAGATGCCTCCCACAAAGTTGACGTCGTCCAGGGCCGGATTCCAGATCAGGTTGGTGAAAACGCCGACCGACATCGAATCCGTCCCTTTGATCTTCCACGATTTTCCGGCATTGAGGAAGACGTTCTGCACGCAGAATCCGCGGTCTCCGGTGAGGTAGGTCGCGGCGGCGTTCCAGGGGACCATGCCCACGCCGGCCTTCATGTCGACGGTCTTCACCGTGAACGGGCAGGCCGCCTCGAAATACGAGGCATAGGCGCGCTCGCCCTTGTCGTTCACGTCGGCCGCGCCGAAGAGAACCGTGTACCACGACAGCGTGACGGGGACCTTTTCCGAAACGACCCAGCTGGCGCCCACCTCGATGCGGTGGGGCGAACGGCTGTCGAAGACGAAATAGCGGTCGTCGGCGTGTCCGGTCCAGTAGAGGTCGGCCACCGAAAGGGTCACGGGTCCGAGCGAGTAGGCCAGCGTGAGGTCCATCTCCTTGTAGGTGCTGTCGAAATCGACCGAACCCCAGGCCGTCGCCGAGAAGTTTCCGGCACTCATCGTCAGCGTCGGCTGGAAGGCCGGGCCGCTTTCGCGGACGCCGCGCCATACGTAGGTGCTTACCAGGTCGGTTCCGCCCGAGAATTTCACCCCGCGCTCCCGGGCGCAGAGGTCGGCGGTCAGGAAAATGGCCAAAGCGGCGATCAGAATAAATATCCAGCGTTTCATCGTTTTATTGATTTTCATGGTTTGCGATTAGTTTTCGTTCAGTTCTTCCAAAGCGACGTTCAGGCGCAGCACGTTGACTTTCTCCGTACCGAAAAGTCCCAGCCACGGTTTTCGGGTCAGCGAGTCGACCAGGTGCCGTACCGTAGCGATGTCCAGTCCGCGGGCCTCGGCCACGCGGCGCACCTGCACCTGCGCCCCGCGGGGCGAGATGTCGGGGTCGAGCCCCGAGCCGCTGGCCGTGACCATTTCGGCGGGAACCTCCGCGCGGATGAGGTAGGGATGCGCCGCGAGGAAGTCCTGCACGCGCTGTTCCACATCGGCGAGGTATTCGAGGTTGGTCGTAGCCTTGTTGCTGCCGCCGGAACCGCCGCCGTTGTAGTCCACGGCCGAGGGACGGCCCCAGAAATAGCGGACATCGGTGAACTGCTGCCCCACGTTCGCCGCGCCGACGACCTTTCCGTTGAAGGTCACGACATCGGCTTCACCGCCGTTGGGACCTGCGACGGCCGATATGCCGCGCAGTACGAGGACATACCCCACGCCGAGCAACAGGCACATTGCCAGCGTTATTTTGAGTGAAATCCAGAGGTTTTTCATAGTTGAAGCAATACTTTAGAAAAATACACTTATTAACATGTCTATCAGTTTGATGCCGATGAACGGAACGATCACGCCGCCGAGTCCGTAGATGAAGAGGTTGCGGCGCAGCAGGGCCGAGGCCCCGATCGGTTTGTAGGTCACGCCGCGCAGGGCCAGCGGGATGAGCAGCGGGATGATCAGGGCGTTGAAGATCACCGCCGAGAGGATGGCGCTTTCGGGCGAATGGAGGTGCATGACGTTCAGGGCGCCGAGCGACGGAATCGAGGCGATGAACAGCGCCGGGACGATGGCGAAGTACTTCGCGACATCGTTGGCGATGGAGAAGGTCGTGAGCGTGCCGCGCGTCATGAGGAGCTGTTTGCCGATCTCGACGATCTCGATCAGCTTCGTCGGATCGTTGTCCAGATCGACCATGTTGCCCGCCTCCTTGGCGGCCTGCGTGCCGCTGTTCATCGCCACGCCCACGTCGGCCTGCGCCAGCGCCGGGGCGTCGTTCGTGCCGTCGCCCATCATGGCCACCAGTTTGCCGGCCCGCTGTTCGCGGCGGATGTATTCGAGCTTGTCCTCCGGCCGGGCCTCGGCGATGAAGTCGTCGACGCCGGCCTTCTCGGCGATATATTTGGCGGTGAGCGGATTGTCGCCCGTGACCATCACGGTCTTCACGCCCATCCGGCGCAGCCGCTCGAAGCGTTCGCGGATGCCCGTCTTGATGATGTCCTGCAACTCGATGACGCCCGTGATCCGTTCGTTTTCGCAGACTACGAGCGGCGTGCCGCCGTTTTCGGAGATGGTGCGCACGGTGGCTGCGATTCCGGACGGGCAGGGATTTTCGTGTTCGGCGGCGATGCGCAGGATCGCTTCGGCGGCTCCCTTGCGGATGCGGCGTCCGTCGGGCATGTCGACGCCCGAACACTTGGTTTCGGCGGTGAATTTCATCATCCGCACGCCGACCATCGCCACCGGGTCGGTGCGGACCCCTTCGGCGGCGCCCAGCTCCACGATGGATTTGCCTTCGGGGGTCGGGTCGGCTTCCGACGAGAGCACGCACATGCGCACGAAAGCCTTGGGGTCGGTTCCTTCGGCGGGATGGAAGCGCGTGGCCTTGCGGTTGCCGATGGTGATGGTGCCCGTCTTGTCCAAGAGCAGCGTGTCGATATCGCCCGCGGTTTCGACGGCTTTGCCCGATTTGGTGATGACGTTGGCCCGCAGGGCGCGGTCCATGCCGGCGATGCCGATGGCCGACAGGAGGCCGCCGATGGTGGTCGGGATCAGGCAGACGAACAGCGAGATGAACGCCGCGACGGTGATGTTCGCGCCCACGTAGTCGGCGAAGGGCTTGAGTGTGGCGCAGACGATGACGAAGACGAGCGTGAAGCCTGCCAGCAGGATGGTTAGCGCGATCTCGTTGGGTGTCTTCTGGCGCGAGGAGCCTTCGACCAGGGCGATCATCTTGTCGAGAAAACTCTCGCCGGGCCGGGCGGTGACTTTCACGAGGATGCGGTCGGAGAGCACCTTCGTGCCGCCCGTGACGGAGCTTTTGTCGCCGCCCGCCTCGCGGATCACCGGGGCCGATTCGCCCGTGATGGCGCTCTCGTCGATCGAGGCGAGGCCCTCGACGATCTCGCCGTCGGCGGCGACGGTGTCGCCTGCGACGCACTCGAACAGGTCGCCCTGTTTCAGTTCGGAACTGCTGACGATGTGCGACTGCCCGTCGGGTTCGATGCGTTTGGCGGGGGTTTCCTCGCGGGTCTTGCGCAGCGAGTCGGCCTGCGCCTTGCCGCGGGCTTCGGCGATGGCCTCGGCGAAGTTGGCGAAGAGCACCGTTAGAAGAAGCACGGCGAAAACCACGAGGTTGTAGAGCAGCGAACCCTGCGACGTGTTGCCCGTCACGGCGATCCAGACGATCAGCAGCAGCATGGCGAAGGTGACGGCCTCGACGGTGAACATGATCGGGTTCTTGATCATCTGCCTCGGGTCGAGCTTCGTGAACGAAGCGCGGAGGCTCCGACGTAGCAGGACAGGGTCGAAAAGCGAGTTATTTCTGTTTCGTTTCATAGCGGTAACATGGTTAGAAAGTGAGGTAATCGGCGATCGGACCCAGCGCCAGTGCGGGGAAGAACGAGAGGGCCGCGACGATGATGATGACGGCGAAGGTCATCAGCGAGAAGGTTCCCGTGTCGGTGCGGAGCGTGCCGGCGCTCTCGGGAATGCACTTCTTCGAGGCCAGCAGTCCCGCGATGGCGACCTGTCCCACGATCGGGAAGTAACGGCCCATGATCAGCGCGATGCCCGTCGAGATGTTCCAGAACGGCGTGTTGTCGGCAAGGCCCTCGAAGCCCGAGCCGTTGTTGGCCGCCGAGGAGGTGTATTCGTAGAGCATTTCGCTCAATCCGTGGAACGAGGGGTTGTTCAGCCACCCTATTTCGGGGTTCGCGGCGGCCACGGCGGCCGAGATGCCCGTGCCGACGAGGATCAGGAAGGGGTGCATCAGCACGACCAGCGTGGCGATCTTCATCTCGCGCGCCTCGACCTTCCGGCCGAGGAACTCCGGCGTGCGGCCCACCATCAGCCCGCTGATGAAGACGGCGATGATGAGGAATGCGAAGTAGTTCATCCACCCCACTCCGACGCCGCCGAACCAGCAGTTGATCTGCATGTTGAGCATCTGGAGCATGCCGCTCAGCGGGGTCTGCGAATCGTGCATCGAGTTGACCGAGCCGTTCGACGTGACGGTGGTCGTCATGCCCCACATGGCCGAGGCGGCCGAGCCGATGCGGATCTCCTTGCCCTCCATCGAGCCGAGGTCCTGCGCGATGCCCATCTCGTCGATTTGCCGGCTGCCGCCCGTCTCCTGCCAGACGGAGAGGACGACGCCCGCGGTGTAGGCCAGGAGCATCACACCGAAAATCCATGCCGCGAGCCTGCGGCGGCGCGTGTAGAACCCGAAGGCGAAGACCATCGCCATCGGCAGGATCAGGATCGACCAGCATTCGAGGATGTTGGTGAAGGCGTTGGGGTTTTCGAGCGGGTGTGCCGAGTTGGTTCCGAAGTAACCGCCGCCGTTGGTTCCCAGCTGTTTGATGGGCACGATGGCCGCCGTGGGGCCTTGCGAGATGACCTGCTCGGCGCCTTCGAGCGTCGTGAGTGTCTGCTTGCCGTCGAAGGACATCGGCGTGCCGTTGATGACGAGCAGGATGCCGACGACGAGCGACAGCGGCATCAGGATGCGCGTCACGCTCCGGGAGAGGAACACCCAGAAGTTGCCGATGGTCTTCGTCGTTCTGCCCGCCAGCGCCTTCATGATGCCTGCCATGGCGGCCATGCCGCAGGCGGCCGTGACGAACTGGAAGAGCATGATGACGAACAGCTGCGTGAAGTAGGACAGACCCGTTTCGCCGCTGTAATGCTGGAGGTTGCAGTTGACCATGAACGAGATGCAGGTGTTGAACGCCAGGTCGGGCGACTGTCCCGGGTTGCCGTCGGGATTGAGCGGCAGCCAGCCCTGGAAGACCAGCAGCAGCATGCCCCAGAAGAACCAGAAGAGGTTGACCGTCAGCAGGGCCTTGAGGAACTGTTTCCAGTTCATCTCCTGTGCGGGGTCGATGCCGCAGAACTTATAGATACGGCGCTCGACGGGAGCCATGAAATCGAGCCACGTGCGCTCGCCGCGGTAGACTTTGGCCATGTAACGCCCCAGCGGGTAGCAGAGCGCCACCAGGAGGGTCCATTGCAGAATTACGCCTGAAATTTCGGTATTCATCGATTCAGAATTTTTCGGGTTTTACGAGCACGTACATCAGATAGACGAATCCGAGGATGCTCAAGATAAGGAGACTCGTAAACATAAGACATCAGATCTTTTCGAACCAATCCACACATTTGAAATAGAATCCGTAGCACAGCGCACCCAGGGCGCAGAGCAGCAGGAACAGCATGATTTCATTCATCTCTTCGTTTTTTTGAATTAGACATTTTTTTCACGAACCCGCACAGCATCAGGTCCAGCAGCAGCATTGCGCCGCAGAAAATCAGTATGAGGATAACGATTGCCATTTTGCCGTCGGGTTTTGTTGCCCGTAAGCATACGAAGGGGGTGCCGGAATTTTTGTTCCGGATTCAATGTGTTGAAAAATAGCTGTTTGTCGGTTTGGTATGCGTGCCGAAAAAGAGGGCCGCCCTATCAGAATGATAAGGCGGCCCTCTCGGAATGAGACGGTGCGGGGACTATTTCACCCCGTAGCCGTCGAGTTTTCGGTACAGCGTGGCGATGCCGATGCCCAGCAGGCGGGCGGCCTCGGCCTTGTTGCCCCGGGTGTGTTCCAGCACCCGGAGAATGTGGCGGCGTTCGAGGTCGCCGAGCGCCAGCGAACCGGAATCCGCTTCGTTGTCCGCAGCGTGGAATTCGGGCGCGAGGCAGTCGGCCGTGAGCCGGTTGCCGTCGGCCATGATCATGCTGCGTTCCACGGCGTTGCGCAGTTCGCGGACGTTGCCGTGCCACGTGTGGCGTTCGAGAGCGGCGATGTAGCCGGCGTCGATCGAGTCGATGCGGCGCCCCATTTTGTCGGCGAACTGCGCCGCGAAGACACGGATGTATCCGGCGATGTCGCCGGGACGTTCGCGCAGCGAAGGAAGGTGGATGCGGAACACCGAGAGGCGGAAATAGAGGTCCTCGCGGAAATTCCCGGCGGCGATCTCCTTTTCGAGGTCGCGGTTCGTGGCGGCGATCAGGCGCACGTCGACCCGTGTGGGACGTGTTTCGCCGATCTTGATGAATTCGCCGCTTTCGAGCACCCGGAGCAGTTTGGCCTGCAACTCGACGGGCATCTCCCCGATCTCGTCGAGGAACAGCGTGCCTTTGTCGGCCTCCTCGAAAAGTCCTTTCTTGTCCTTGGCGGCGCCCGTGAAACTGCCGGCCCGGTGGCCGAACAGTTCGCTTTCGAGCAGTTCGCGCGAGAAGGCCGAGCAGTTGATCGCCACGAAAGCCCCCTTCGCGCGGCGGCTGGCGTGGTGGATGGCCTGTGCGAAGACCTCCTTGCCGGTTCCCGTCTCGCCGGTGAGCAGCACCGAGGTGTCGGTGACGGCGACCTTGCGGGCCAGGTCCACGGCCCGGCGCAGGACCTCCGAGTCGCCGACGATCCGGTCGAAGGAGTGTTCTTCGGAGAGTTTGTTCTCGATGCGGGTCAGCCGCCGCTGCATTTCGGCCTTTTCGGCCGCCCGGCTCAACAGGGGCAGGATCTTGTTGTTGTCGTCGCCTTTGGTGATGTAGTCGAAGGCGCCGTTCTTGATGGCCTGCACGCCGTCGGGGATATTGCCGTAGGCCGTCAGCAGGATCACTTCGGCGGCGGGTGCGGCCTCCTTGATGCGGGCCACCATTTCGACGCCGTTGCCGTCGGGCAGCTTGACGTCGCACAACACCACGTCGGGGTCGTACCGGCGGAGCATTTTCAGCCCCGAAGCGCAGTCCGGAGCCTCGGCCACCTCGTAACCTTCCAGCCCGATGATCCGTGCCATCAGCCGCCGCAGTTGCTCTTCATCGTCGATAATCAGAATTTTCGCCATGTCGTTCGCTCGTTCCGTTCTTTCGGGCAAAGGTAAGACATTTTCGGCTTGCGCCGTTACGGCATGACCAGATTCTGGTGTTTTTTGAATAGCCGTGGCCCCGGATTTCGGGCCGGAATCGCGTAATTTGTACCGATTAAACTAAAGAGAATACGCGATGAATAACAAAACCCTGCTGTTCTGCTTTCCGGCAATCCTGGGCGCGCCGTTGTTCGGGGCGCATGCTTCCGGCAAGGAGACACCCGAAGACGACGGCGAAAAGACCGGGCGTCCCAACGTGCTTTTCCTGCTGACCGACGATCAGACATTCAACACGATCCGGGCGTTGGGAAATACCGAAATTCACACCCCGAACATGGACCGGCTCGTGCGGCGCGGCGTGGCATTCACCCAGACCCACGTGATGGGCGGCCTGAACGGCGCTGTTTCGCAGCCCAGCCGCGCGATGCTTCTCACCGGGCGCGGCCTGATGGACGTGCACCGCAACGGCGGCTTCATTCCCCAAGCGGAGAAGACCTTCCCGGAGGTGTTCCGCGAGAACGGTTACACGACCTTCGCAACCGGGAAGTGGCACAGCGACAACGCCTCGTTCAACCGTTCGTTCTCCACGGGGGCGAACATCTTTTTCGGGGGAATGCATCCCTACGGCCGGAACAACGAACTGGGTCACCGGCGGCCTTACCTCCACCAGTACGACCCTGCGGGCGATTACAACGACAGGAACGGCGCATGGGCGGATGCGTCGCCCGAAACATTTTCGTCGAAACTCTATGCCGACGCCGCCATCGGATTCCTGGAGGCCGAAGCGTCGTCCGGCGACCCGTTTCTGATGTACGTGGCGTTCACCTCGCCGCACGACCCGCGCAACGTGCTGCCCGGCTACGGGCGCAAATACGCCTCCGCGGAGCTGTCGATGCCCGCGAACTTCGTTCCGCAGCACCCCTTCGACAACGGCGACCTCAACGAACGCGACGAAAAACTGCTCCCCACGCCCCGCGTCCCGGAGCAGGTGCTCGCCGAACGGGCCAATTACTACGGCATGGTCAGCGAGGTGGATTTCCAGATCGGGCGCATTCTCGACGCCCTCGAAAAGAGCGGCAAGGCCGCTAATACGATCATCGTCTTCACGTCGGACAACGGGCTTTGCGTCGGCGAGCACGGCCTGCTGGGCAAGCAGAACCTGTACGAGGCGGCCGTGAGGATTCCGATGGTGATCTGCGGACCCGGCATCCCGCAGAACACCGTGCGCGACGCCTATTGTTATCTGTACGACCTCTACCCCACGCTTTGCGGCCTGGCGGGCATCGAGGTCCCGGCCACCGTGAAGGGTGTTTCGCTGGAGGAGACACTGCGCAACCCCGAAGCCGGAAAACGCGAGGACATTCTGCTGACCTACATCAACCTCCAGCGGGCCATCAAGAAGGACGGTTTCAAACTCATCCTCTACAACGTCGATGGACAGCGGCATCCGCAGTTGTTCGACCTCAAGGCCGACCCGATGGAGATGAAGAACCTCTACGACGATCCCGCCTACCGCGAAAAGCGCGAGGAGCTGACCGGGCTGCTCTATGCCCGGATGAAAGCCGCAGGCGATTTCTGCGACCCCGCGAAACCCGACTGGGGCTATCCCGGGAAACTGGACTGGAAGCAGGTGGTGCAGGTGAATCCCTGACGCCCGCAAGCCGCGGAAAACCCGAAAACGGGGAATCTGGAAAAACGGGTTCCCCGTTTTCGTTTTGAAAGCGGCGATATTTTATTATCTTTGGGGCCGGAACGACACTTTTTGGTCGGGAGGCTCTGCCGGACCGGACGCGATCCGGTTTTGCATCCATCCGGCTTTTTTACGATCTTTGCTCCTCCTAAACGAACGAAAGCCGATGTCAAAAATCTCATCAGCTGCATTTGCGGACACCAAACCGCACTACGACATACTCGACGGATTGCGCGGCGTGGCGGCGATCACGGTCGTCTGGTTCCATCTGTTCGAAGCCTATGCGACCAGCCATCTCGACCAGCGGATCAACCACGGCTATCTGGCCGTCGATTTCTTCTTCATACTTTCGGGTTTCGTCATCGGTTACGCTTACGACGACCGCTGGAAGAAAAAGATGTCGGTAGCGGATTTTCTCAAGCGGCGGTTGATCCGGCTGCATCCGATGGTCGTCATGGGGGCCGTGATCGGCGCCGTCATGTTCTATTTCCAGGGCTGTTCCGTCTGGGACGTATCGACGGTGTCCGTATCCATGCTGCTGGCGGCCACGCTGCTGAACGCGCTGCTGATTCCGGCGACGCCCGGCTCCGAAATACGGGGACTCGGCGAAATGTATCCGCTCAACGGCCCGAGCTGGTCGTTGTTTTTCGAGTATATCGGCAATATCCTCTACGCCCTCTTCATCCATAAGCTCCCGACCCGGGCGCTTTCCGTGCTGGTGCTGCTCGCCGGCTGCGGGCTGGCGGCGTTCGCCGTCTGGGGACCCCTCGGCGACATCTGCGTCGGGTTCGCCATGGACGGGGACAATATGCTCGGCGGTTCCCTGCGTCTGCTGTTCGCCTTCTCGGCCGGGCTGCTGCTTTCACGTGTGTTCCGACCCGTTCATATTCGGGGTGCGTTCTGGATATGCGGGCTGGCGGTCGTGGCGCTGCTGTCCGTGCCGCGCATCGGGGGAAGCGAACATTTGTGGATGAACGGGCTGTACGACACCCTGTGCGCCGTGGTTCTCTTTCCGCTGCTCGTCTTTCTCGGGGCTTCGGGAAAGACGACGGACCGGGTGACGACCCGGGTCTGCAAATTCCTGGGGGACATTTCGTACCCGCTGTACATGGTGCACTACCCTTTCATCTACCTCTACTACGCCTGGGTCAAGAACGAAAACCTCACCTTCACGGAGTCCCTGCCCGGCGCCCTGGCGCTCGTCGCAGGTTCCGTGATACTGGCTTACCTCTGTCTGAAACTGTACGACGAGCCGGTGCGCCGGTTCCTGACCGACCGCTTTTTGCGCAGGAAGAAATAGCCTGTCCGGACGGGATCAGTACCAGACGACTTCCCCGTTTTCATAGAGGAACGTGCGGTTTTGCTCGCCCCGGGAAATCCCCTTGACGTAATACAGTCCGCCGAGCGGAACGCTGTCGAAATCGACGTAGATCCGTTCGGCCTTCTTGCGGTCGTGCAGTTTCCAGCCGCCGTCCTGCCAGTAGTGGAGTTCGTATTCGTCGCCCGGGCATATCGTATTCCCGTCGCCGCGCCGGATGTAGGCGATCGTTTCCAGGGAGACCGGTTTCCCGAAGTCGAAACCGACCCACCGCGTCGAATCCTGCACCGCAAAGTAAGTGATCGGGTCGTTGTCGCTGATGTGTCCGGGGGTGTCGTAGTTCGGATTGCGGACCGCCGCGCCGGATGAAAGAAGCGTTCCGGTTATCCGTTGCCCCGTTCCTTTTTCGTAAAAATAGAGTTCTGCGAAATCGGTCGACTTCTCCGAAGAGGACATGAGCCGCCAATACCGGTAAGGCAGGGTGTCGGACGGAGCCGTTTCGCCCGCGAGGAGGTTCCACTCGGGAAACTCCGCAACGGTTTTAGCTCCTCTGAAATCAGGATTGTCGGCCGCCTGTATCCGTCCTCGCTGCAAATACTTCCGGATCGAATAAATATGGGTGAACGCCGGGAATTTCCGGTCGAGCCGGATGCTTCCGAGCCGCGTGGTGTCCGCACGGGGGTACGAAACGTCGCCGCGCGAATCGACGATGAACGGCTCCGACATCGGGACGGTCTCCCCGTCGCGGAATCCGACGACCAGGTAGAGAATGTCCCGCCCGACGCTTGCGAACGACGCCCGGTTGCGCCGTATCCTGCCGATGTCGACGGGAACCCATTTGCTGTTGTCGAAGACGGCGAGGTAGGCGTATTTCGTCCGGAGGCGTTCCCGGAACAGCGGGACGGATATGTCGACCGTCCGTCCGTATTCGCCGGTGACGTCCTGCATGAACAGGTAGGACAGCGACGCGGGGAGACTGCCTTCGCGTTCCAACGCCTCCAGAAGCAGCGGGTGCGGGGCGTAGGTCTCGCGGAACACCTTCGCCAGCCCGTTGTCGGTGTAATGGTAACTTCCGGGATAGGATCTGAAAGGTTCGTAGTCGACGTTCCGCCGTTTGGTGGCCAGGACGATGTTCCAGTAATGACCGCCCGAGCGGTCGGGCCAGTTCGGGGTGAAGTCGAACGCTACGGGGATTCCTTTGCTCCGGCAGTTCAGCAGCCCGAAACGGGAACGGTCGCGGCAATCGCCGTAGGGCTGTTTGGCCAGGGTATTCAGCCGCAGCACTTCGATCAGCTTCGCGTCCTTCACCCTGCGCATCTTGACGCTGTCCTGGAACTGGAAATTCACAGCCTCCGCGGCACGCCGCGCATTGTACTTGTAGTCCCTGATCTGGCCGATGTGGTCCAGTTCCCCGCGCCCGTAATCGCGCCAGTCCCGTTTCCAGGTGTCGAGGGGCTGTTTCTCCGCGCATTTGTAGGGCAGCACGTATTCGCAGAACTCCTCGAAGCGGAGATGCCGCAGGTAATTCAGCGTCCGCCACAGCCCGAACGAGTAGTCGATATTCCAGATCAGGTAATCGGCCCCGATCACCCGGATATCGTAGGACAATTTGAGCTGCCGCCCGAATCCGGCAGCTATTGCGTTCGTTTTTTCGAGCAGTTCGTCGCCCTCGGTCGCGCTTGAAAACAGCGAGTCCAGCGCATCGCAATAGGCGTAATAGGGCTTGGCGGGATACGACGTATGGTACGGCATGTAGCGGATCAGATACTCGGCGGCGCGGTATTTCAGGCTGTCGGCCGGGTCCTGCCGGTAGTGCTCCAGCACCTTTTCAAGCTCCGGACGGTTGTCGCCGGCATGGCGCAACGCTTTCTCGACCGCCGCCCCGTAGTGGCTGCACGCGGCAATCGCCGCAACGGAGAAAACGGCACTTGTCCATCGGAATAATCTCAACATCTCGTTAATTTTAATCAGTGCCACCGTACCCGGTTGTTCTCCCAGGTGAAAATCCGCTGGGAATAGCCCCGGTTGCCGCGGATGAAATAGAGACCGTCCGCCGGCAGCCGGTCCGTTTCGAGGGTGACATCGGTCGCCTCCTGCGTGTCTGCAAGAACCCATTTCCGGTTGTCCCAGTAATAAATGTCGTACGTGTCGCCGACGCATATCGCATTGCCGTCCCCGCGGCGTATGTAGGAAATACGATCTATTCCGACCGGCTCGCCGAAGTCGAAGCCGACCCAGTAATCGGTTCCTTTCACCCGGCAATAGGTCTCCGGGTTGTCGTCGGCGATATGCTCCGGCAGGTGTTCCCGGTCGAGTGATCGGCCGGAGCTGATCAGGCGCCCTTTTACGGGCCGCTTGTCACCTTCCCGGAAAAAGTAAATTTCGGCCATGTCGTATTCGTCGCCCCCGGCGGCCCTTAACCGCCAATACCGGTAGGGGCGTCTCGGCGGGAGCTCCGTTCCCGAGGTCATCTTCCAGCGGGAGATCATCGCGACGGTGTCGGCTTGGCGGAAATCCGGATGGTCAGAGGCCTCGATCAGTCCGTTGCCGAGGTATTCCGTTTTATAGAACACGTGCTGGTACATCGGGTTTTTCCGGTCCAGTACGACCCGCTGCTTCCGGGTCGTGTCGGCCTCCATATAACGGATTTCGCCCCCGGCGCTGACCGTGAAAGGCAGACTGGCCGGTTCCAGATTACTGTCGCGGCAGATCATGGCCATATACGTCACGTCGTGTCCCATGTTTTTGAATAGGGCATATCCCCGGCGGACTTTGCCCCAGTAGACCGGGACCCACGATTTGTTGTCGAAAGTGGCGATATAGGCCATTTTTTCGCGCTTGTATTCCGGGAACAGGCGGATTTTCAGGTCCGAGGTCCGTTCGTATTCGTGCGTTACGTCCTCCGTACAGAGGTGGATGACTTGGGCGGGCATCTCCACGCCCTGCGAAAGCAAGCGGTACAACTCTCCGTTTACTTTATATGTCTGGCGGAAGATTTTCGAAAACCGCGCGTAGACGTAGTGCGGATAGTTGGGATTGCTGGCAAACGGATTGAACATCAAATTGATTCCGCGCGTCGTGTGGACCACGCACCAGCTGTGCCCGTAAGTGCGGTCCGGCCATTGGGGCGTGAAGTCGATAGCTACCGGCAGCCCCTTGCTGCGCATCAGCTGAATGGCCGAGGTCGCGTAGTCCCAACAGGTGCCGCCGCTCATTTTCAGGAAGGTCGTGGGACGGGTTATCGGCATGAATTTCAGATCGTGGAGCCAGATTTGCGGAGAAACGCTCTTCTTCATCGTGCCGTTCACCCGGGAAACGGACGCGAGCGGATTGTATTCATAATCGTAATTCTGCTGTATCTGGTCGTACGATTCCGACCTGCAAACGTTTTTCAGTGCCTCGCGCCAATTGTCCAGGGGCTGTGTGTCGATGCATTTGTAGGGGAGCAGAAATTCGCAGAACAGATCGAAATCCAGATGGTAGGCCCAGCCGGTCTGCCGCCAGTCGGTGAATGCCGCTTCGATATTCCGGATCAGGTACTCGGCCGTCACGGCCCGGATGTCGCGCTGTGTGAAAACCGCGGACCGCAACGAGTCCGAAACCCGTTCGATCTTCTGCATCACGTCGGTCCGGTCCGGAAGCGAAAGCAGCGAATCTACGGTGTCGAAATAAGCGTCGTACGCTCCGCCGATTGAAGTGTGGTACGGCATGTAGCGGATCAGATACTCGGCGGCGCGGTATTTCAGGCTGTCGGCCGGGTCCTGCCGGTAGTGCTCCAGCACCTTTTCAAGCTCCGGACGGTTGTCGCCGGCCATTTCCAAGGCCCGCTTCACGGTCGGCAGGCCGTCGTCGCAGGCTGCAAGCGCAACGGCGATGACCGACACCGCACAAAAATAACTTCGCAGAAGGTTCGTCATGGTGAAATCGTTTTTCGGATAATCGGTTTATTCAACCCGTTTCCACCACCGGTCCGGACGCCGGTGATGAGTGTAGGGGTCTTCGGAAAAGCTGATGCGCCGGACCACCCCGATGATGAACTCCTCGGGGACGAAGCCCAGGTAACGGCTGTCTTTCGAATCGGAGACGTTGTCGCCGCAGAAAAAGTAATAGTCGCAGCGGAACGTATATTCCGGGAGGGGCTGTTTGTCGAGCAGCGCCTGTCCGCCGCTGTAAGTCAGCTTTCCGCCCGTTTCGTATTCGATCGCCTGCCTGTATAGTTTGTAGTTGCGCAGGTCGAGTGCGATGCGGGTTCCCGCCTGCGGAACGCAGAGCGGTCCGAAATTCCGGATCGTCCATCCGAACAGCCTGTCGTCGAAAGGCATCGCGCGGAGCACCTTGCGCGGAATCAGCGAATCGGGGGTTTCGTGCAGGCGGCGCTGCTGTCCGGTGTCGCCGATGGGCCCCGGATGACGGTTGTTCCGGAAATAGCCGTCCCGGACCGAAACGCTGTCACCGGGAGTTCCGATGCACCGCTTGGAATAGACGTAGTTGATCCGGAATTCGATGCGGTTCCGGTCGTAGCCGCGCGGGGCGTTGAAAACGACCACGTCGTTTACGCCGACCTTCCGGATGCCGGGCGTCCGGAATGAGCGCAGCGGAATGTCCTTCCCGAATTCGAGCTTTTTGTAGATGCGCGCTCCGGCAATCAGCTTGTTGACCAGAATGCGGTCTCCGGCGATCAGCGTCGGGTTCATCGAATCGGAGGGTACGACGAACTGGTCGCAGACGAAAATCCGCAGCAACAGCCAGCCGGCGAACAGCAGACAGCCTCCGCCGAGGGTCCACGTCAGGTATTTCAGGATTCGTCGCATGATCGGTCGGGATTGTTCGGGGTGTTTGTCAGTTCATGCAGTTCGGCCTGCATCTCACGGGTCTGAACCGATTCGATCTTGGGCCGATGGGCGATGACCCGGTCTGCGGCTGCCCGGGCCTTTGCCGTTTGCCCGGTCGAGAAGTACAGTTTCGCAAGCAGGTACAGCGGGTAGATGCGGTCCGGAACCATGTCGTGGGCATGCAGGTAGGCTCGTTCCGCCGCTTCGAAGTCCCCCAGCGCTTCGCAGTTTCGGCCCGTTATGTTCCAGAACATCGGGTCGCTGCTGATCTGCATTCCGAGAGCGAGGATTTCGTTGCTCCGCCGGTAATCGCCGGTTTTGTGGAGCGAATAGCCGTAGTCGTAGAGAAACCGGAAATCCCAGCGCATGGCGTTCAAGTAGCGTCCGCCGTCCTCCGCGGCGTAGTCGTACCGTTCGGCGGAGACCCAGATACGCACGTCGTTCCATTGCCGGCTGGCGTTTACCCGCAGCTCGGAACGTCTGTACAATCCGGGCCAGGCCGCGAAGCATCCCGTCAGCAGCAGGGCCACGAGCGTGATGAGACGCCCTTTGCGGATACGGACCGCCGGCCGGGCCTGCGTAGCCGCGAGCAGCAGCACGAAGAGCAGGCGCAGGGGCAGCACGCTCCACGGATAGGAGAAACACGCGAAAACCGCGGCCGCCAGCAGGCCGTACCCGAGCGGGTTTCCCCGGCGGATCAGGTTCAGGAGCGCCGTGCCCGTCATCAGGAGCAGCAGGACGAATCCGCCGATTCCGGTCTCGGCCCCGAACTGGAGGTATTCGTTGAAACCCGATTCGGGACATCCCGCGACCTGCGTCTCCTTCTCCGGGCGTTCCTTTGCGGCGAAGTAGGCGGCCTGCTCCTTGCCGAACGCTCCGGCGAAATTTCCGGGTCCGACTCCGCAGAGCGGGTGGCGCAGCATGATGCGGGCGTCGATCTTCCACATCAGCAAACGCCCGTCCGCCGAAGGGCGTTTCAGAAAATAGGCACCCGTGGCGGCTCCGCCCAGCAGGAACAGTGCGATGGCGGAAAAGAGAACCGTCCGCAGCGGGTTCACCCGGCAGGCCCGGCGCAGGCGGCGGCCGAAACCGAATTCGCGGAGAAGCAGCGCCACACACCCGGCGATGGCGGCGATCAGTCCCGCGCGGCTCATCGTCGACGGCAGCACCACCGCGGCGAGGATCGCCGCGCCCCACCCCAGCAGGTAAGGTGCGACGCCCAGTATCAGCACGGCCGGGCGCTGCCGCCGCAAGACGCTCCACGAACGGAATACGCGCGCCGCGAGGTTTTGCCGGCGGACGATGCAGGCGACGCCGCAGATGCCGGCGACGGCGACGAATCCGGCATAAGGTCCCGGATTGAAGAACGTCCCGGTGACCCGGAACAGGCTGTGGTTCGAACAGGCGAAGCCGTAGATCTGGCGTATGCCGGTCCAGGCCTCGCAGATGCCGAAGCCGCACAGCAGCATCAGCAGCACCGTCATCGTCCGCCGTTCGGCCGTGTAGATGATCCGCAGGGCGGCGTAGAGCATCGCGGCCTGCAACACTTCGTCGTAGCGCACGGCTCCGGCCGGTCCCGCGTGGCAGAACCGGGCGAGGGTGACACCGGCGAAGAGAATCGCGGCGAGCAGGTCCGTGCGGTTTATTTGCAGCGAAGGGCGGAACAGCGGGCAGAAAACGACGGCCAGCACCAGCAGGGCGGCTGTCGCGTACAGGGTCGAGAGCGTGTTGGCCTGCAGTTCCCGGGTCGGCACGTCGAGCGCCGCGGAGAGCATGTACCAGCAAACGGCCCCGAAAACGAGCAGCGAGAGATAGCGGGTCGACGGTTTTACATACTTTGTCATACTGTTTTGCGGGTTTTGCGGCGCATCGGCAGGAAAATAGGCAGATAGACGACCAGCGCCAGGATTGAAAACAGCGTGCCGCTGATGGCGGCCACGGCGAACGCGAACCAAAAGACCTCCTCGGGACCGTCGTAGAGGAAGGGAACCAGTCCCAGAACGGTCGAGACGATGGTCAGGAGAATGGGCACGATTTTGTGGTTGTAGGCTTTCAGGTAGAGCGGGATTCCCCGTTTCCGGGTATTTGCGGCCCAATTGTCCTCCTCGTTGATCAGGTAGATGCCGGCGTTGACGACGATGCCGCACAGCAGGACGAAGGCCGCGAAGCCGCCTTGGTCGAAGATGAAGTCGGACCATCCGAACGTCAGGAAGACCCCGATGAACGAAATCGGAATCATCAGGACGATGACGACGGGTTTGCGCAGCGACTCGAAGATGACGGCGCACATCGTGTAGATGATGGCGATGACCAGCAGGATCAGCCATACCTGCTGCTGTTTTTCCTTCCGGCCGAAGTTGTGCGAGGGGGAGTCGGCCCGGAATCCGATCGGCAGGATCTCTTCGTTGAGCTGTTTCACCGTGCGCTCGATCAGCCGCTTCCCGAGTTCGTAGGAGCCGATGAAGTCGAACCCGACGAGAATTTCGTAGGACTGTTTGTAACGGCGGATGGAGACGCCCGTGCGCTGTTTTTCAATCGACCCCACGGCCGAGAGCTTCGTGTGCAGCGAGTCGATCCGCACCTGCGCGTTGGCGATGTGCCAGCGGTCGAAACGACCGCGGTCGCCCGATTCGAGCACGACCTGCTGCAACTTGCGGCCGTCGTAGACCGGCGTCAGACGCGATTTGTAGAGCATCGTGCTGAGCAGGCGGTAGTAGTCCGTCACGTCGAGACCCGCCGCGGCGATCCGTTCGTCGTCGTAGCGGATGCTGAATTCGTTATGGGGCAGCGTCCAGGCGTTGCCGTCCATGATCTCGGGTTCCGCGACGCGGCGGTTCCGCGACAGCGAGTCGATCAGGGCGTCGGCATAGGCCGACAACTGGTCGTAATTGTAGCCCCGGAGCCGGATCTGGTTCGGGCGGTAGCTGCTTACGACGTTGTTGTTGAACGAGTTGTCGTCGATGCCCCAGACGCGCCACGTCGCACCGCCGAAATTGATCGCCGCAGCCGTAAGTTCCTGCTTGAGCATCGTGGGGAAGGCCGTGTAGACGAATTCGGGGCGGAACGTGATCTCGATCCGGGCGTTGTCGTAGGAATAGATGCGCGTGCGGAACATCTCCACTTCATCGAAACGGCTGATGTAGTTCTCCATGTGCCGCACGACCTCGTTGAGTTGCTGGACGGTGCACCCTTCGGCCATGCCGGCGTTGACGTAGAGCACCTTCTGCTCGGGTTCGCGGAAGTTGCTGTAACGCCCCGTCGCGGTGTTGAACAGGTGGAGCGACGACCCGAAAACCTTGTCGATGGTCGCGCGGTGTTCGGATATGAACCGGCTCTGCATGATGCCGTTGTACCATTCGGAGCGTCGCGGGAGCGGTTTCCCGCCTTTCGGTTCGATCTTGTCGGGCAGCAGGAACGTCGGGATGCCGAAGCCCCAGACCAGGGCCACGATGAAAATCCAGCGGTGGCGGCGTCCCCAGGCGATGAAGCGTCCGTAGAGCCGTGAAAACCGTACGGCGAACCGTCTGCGCCGGACGGAGGAGGCCGTCATGCTGCGCCCCAGCGGAAATTTGTCGAGCAGCGCCGGGACGAACAGCAGCGCCACGAGCAGCGAGACGGCGAGGTTGATGACGATTACCAGCGAAAAGTCGGTCAGGTTGGCCTGCTGTTTCTCGGGAAGCAGCCAGACGATGCCCAGCGCCCCGATCGTGGTGAGCAGCGCCCCGAGGATCGAGACGAAAACCCGGCGGTCGCGGTAATAGCTGTAATGGTCGACCATGATGATCGACGTGTCGATGATGATGCCGAGCGAGACCGTGATGCCCGCCAGCGTGTAGATGTGAATGTCCAGCCGGAGCAGGTTGTAGAAGACCACGGCGACCAGGATGTTCACCACGAGCGTCACCAGGATGATGAACAGGTAGCGCAGGTCGCGGCTGACCAGGAAGACGAACAGCAGCAGGATCGCCACGCACAACAGCGTCCGGACGTATATTTTCTCCAACTCTCCGGAGACGTAGCGGGAGGCGTCGTAGTTGAGCGTCGCGGAGATTTCGGGCGGAAAACCCGCTTGCAGGCGCTCCATCTCCGCGCGGACCGCCGCGGCGACGCGCAGCATGTTCGTATGGCCTTCGCAGGAGACCGAGAGGTTGATGGTGTTCAGCCCGTTGATCCGGAAATAGCTTGTCGGCAGAGCCTCGCTCCAGCGCACCGATGCGAAATCGCGCAGGTAATAGATCCGGCCGTTCCGGTGCGCCACGGGGATCTCCCCGAAGTCGGGCGACGCCCGGTTGCGCAGTTTCAGCACGATGCTGCGCCCGGAGCCGTCGGCCTGCGGGAGCGTCGTGAGTCCGATCACTTCGCTGCGGAAGTAATCCCGGAAGGCGGCGGCGAGGTCCGAAGCCGCGATTCCGACCGGCTCCATGGCCTTGGGGTCGAACGTGATCACCCATTCGAAAGGCGTGACGCCCGAAAGGGAGACCTTGCCGACCCCTTTGATCCGCGAAAGCGGCGCCGAAACGTAGTTCGAGACATACTCCTCGATGCGTTCGGACGGAAGGTCGGCCTTGATGGTGTAGACCAGCGTCTCGGATTCCCGGCTGCCCGATGTGGCGAGCGAGATGTTGGGATAGCTGACCTCCTCGGGCAGTTTTGCGTAGAGGTTGCGGATCGCCGAGGCCACCTCGAAGCGCGCCGCCGCCATGTCCGTGCCCTTGCGGAACCACACCGTGACGCTGCCCCGCCCCTTCGACGAACGCGACGAGACGCTTTCGCAGCCCGCGACGGTCGAAAGCGTGCCTTCGATGCGCGACGTGGCGCCCTGCTCGACCAGGCGTGCCGATGCGTCGGGCCAGGAGAAGGAGACGTCGATCTTCCGCTCGGGGACCGTCGGCGTGTACTGGATGTTGAGCATCGGAAGCATCGCCACGCCGATAACCGTCAGCGCCGCCATGATCAGCAGCACCGAAAAGGCGGGAATACCGCGCCGCGGGGTGGGTATGTTCCGCGGGTCGTTCATCGGCGGGGTCTGTAAATTTCGTAGTAGGCCAGCGGAATGAAGAAGACGCTGACCAGCGTACCGACGATCATGCCGCTGATGATGGTCAGCGACATCGGGAATTGCAGGTCGGAACCCATGTCGCCCCGCATCAGGAAGGGTGCTACGGCGAGAATCGTCGTGAGCGAGGTCATCACGATGGCTTTCAGGCGTCGTCGTCCCGCCTCCATGATGGCGTGCCGGAGGGCCATGCCCTGCCGCCGCAGCGAGTTGATCGTGTCGATCTTGAGAATCGAGTCGTTGATCACGATGCCGCACACCACGATAAGTCCGATCATCGACATCAGGTTGAGCGTCTGTCCGAACAGCCGGAGCACGACCAGCGCCCCGAACAGGTCTATGACGATTTCCGAGAGGATGATCCACGGCTGGAGCAGCGACTCGAACTGCGCGGCCAGGATGAAGAAGAGCAGCAGCAGGGCCACGGCCAGTACGCCGATGAGCTGCCCGACCATGCCGCGGTTCGAGAAATAGCTGCCGCTGAAACTCACCTCGAAGCGGTCGTCGGCGGACACGCAGCTGCGGATCGCCGAGATGACCTCCGGAACCTCCCCGGAGCGGGGCGCCAGATCGAGCGGATAGTAGTTGCCCTCGGCGCCGGCGACGACGTTTTTCAGGTCGCGGCTCATGGTCTGGCGCATCAGGACGCTCACCGGAATTTCGGCTTTCGAGGTGCGGATGAAGGTGCTGCCGAGCAGGTCGTCGAGACTGCGCAGGTTGTTGCCGATCACGACCGGAAGCGACTCGTCGCCGGTGGTGACCGTGAAGAGCGTGTTTTCGTTCAGCGCATTGCGCAGCGTGGCGATCAGGTCGCCGAACGAAACGCCGTAGAGCGCCATCTGTTCGGGCTGTGCGACGTAGAGGATGTCCTCCTGCATCGAAACGGGCGGTATCTCCAGGTCGGGAAGCGCCTCCCGGATGCGGTCGATCAGCCGTTGCAGTTCGTCCGGGTCGGCGCTGCGTCCCGACGTCGAGCGCAGCCGGGCCGTCAGCGCGGCTTCCCGGTCGGCGAAGATCATGTCGAAGACATTGCCCGAAACCCCGAACGAGCAGCGGGCATCGGGCGCATGGGCCGCCAGGTAGTCGCGTACGGACTGCTGTACGGGTTTCACGTCGGAGGCGTCGCGGCATTTCAGGTAGACGGTGGCTTCCGCCACCCCGTTCTCCTCGGTATGCGAGAGGATGAACTGCTGGACGCCCGCCATGACCGTGGACTGCGAAATCCGCTCCCCGAGCGACGCGACGAGCGCCTGCGTGCGGCGGCCGTTCTCCCCGGCGGAGATGCGGTCGTTCCAGTCGATGCGCACCAGCATGTCGCTGTAAGTCATGGCCGGAAGGCGCTGCTTGTCGATGTCGAGGAACAGCACGGCCAGCCCCAGCGCCGAAACGGTGTAGATGCCCCACATCAGCCACCGGCGGCGGAAAAACCATTTCAGAACGGCGTCGTAGCGGTCGGTGATGCGGCCGAACGAAAAACGTTCGAGCCACGGCGTGGGACGGAAGGCCTCCTGGCGGCCGTACCACCAGCGGTAGTAGACCGGCAGCAGCGTAATGGCGACGCCGTAGGCCACGAAGAGTGTGATCGTGACGGCCATCGCCTGATCGTAGAACAGCGCCCCGGCCATGCCGTTGATGAAGATCAGCGGCACGAAAACCGCACAGGTCGTGAGCACCGACGAAAGCATCGGGGCGATCACCTCCTGCGTGCCCCGGACGACGGCCTCGGTCAGCGGCTCGCCGCGCGACCAGCGCGCCGTGATGTTGTCCACGACGATGATCGAATTGTCGACCATCATGCCGATGCCCAGCACCAGTCCCGACAGCGAGATGATGTTGATCGAAATGTGCATCAGGAAGAAGACCAGCACCGAGATGATCAGCGTTACCGGAATGGTCAGGATCACGAGCATCGGCGACTTCAGGTCGCGCATGAAGAAGAAAATGATGACGCAGGCCAGCAAGGCTCCCGTGATGATGTTGTTCACCAGGTTGCTGATCGAATAGTCGAGCAGTTCGGTCTGGTCGCGCGTGACCGTGAACTCCACGTCCGGATAGTCCCGGCGGAACTGGCGCAGCTGTTTGTCAAGCTCCTCTTTGAGTTTCGACATCCGGGCGTCGGCCTGTTTCACGACGGCCAGCGACACGGCGTCGCGGCCGTCCGAGAGGACCATCCCCTGCCGTTTGCGGGGGTGTTCGACGACCCGGGCGAACTCCTTCAGACGGAACAGCCGTCCGTTGATTTTCAGGAAGATGTTCTCGATGTCGCTCCGGCCGCTCACCACCGAGCGGAATTTGACGCTGTACTGGTATTCCCCGTCCCGGATGGTCAGGCTGCCCAGCGTCACGTCGGCCTTTTTGAGGGCGCTCTCGACGGTGTTCATCGTAATCCCCGCCTGCCGCAGTTTCGCTTCGTCGGGGATGACCAGCAGTTCGGGGGCCACCGTGCCGCTCAGGTCCGCCATCGCCACTTCGGGCAGCTGCTCGATGCGCTTGGTGATCACCTGCGAGGCGAAGCGGCTCAAGGCCGAAAAGTCGTCCGACACCGGGTGCAATTCGTCCCGGGGACCGGCGGGCCGTTCGCTGCGCACGGTCAGGTTGATGTAGAAAGCCGGGATGTCCGTGGCGCTGGCCTTGATCACCTTCGGACGTTCCAGGTCGCGCGGCAGGGAGGAGACCGAGCGGTCGATCTTTTCGTTGACCTCGATGAACAGGTAGTCGATGTCCGAACCCTGCTCGAAGGTCAGGCGGATGATGCCGCTGCCTTCCCGGGCTTCGCTGCGGAGGTCCGTGAGCTGCGACAGCTGGATCAGCTGCTGGCGCAGTGGCGTGACGACCGTTTCGTCCAGCTGCCGCGCCGAGAGTCCCTGCGCCGGAATCTGGATGGTGATATACGGCGCGTCGACGTCCGGAACGAGCGAAACCGGCAGCAGACGGCTGCTGACGATGCCCAGGATGATCAGGACCACGGCGATCATCGTCACGGCAATGGGCCGGTCGAGTAATTTGCGTAGCATGGGCCGTTCGCGTTTAGCGGTTTTCGCCGAGCGTGACTTCCGAGCCGTCGGCCAGGTTCAGGTTCCCCGAGACGATCACCAGGTCGCCCGGGTTGAGTTCGGCGCCCCGGTCGGTATTCGCCTCGACGACGTATTCCCGGCTGTTGGCCAGCGAGGTGTGGACGTAGGTCCACTGCGCCCTGCCGTCTTTGTAGCGGAACAGTACCTCCAAGTTGTCGCGGATGACCACGGCGTTCTTCGGTACGACCAGCCGGCCGGGGACACGCTGCCGCACGGCCACACGCACGTTCATGCCGTCGGCCAGCGTGCCGTCGTTGACGACTTCGGCGTCGACCTGCACCTGCCCGTGCTCGTCGATCGAGGGGTTGACGGCCGTGATACGGCCCTTCACCTCTTTCCGCAGGTCGGCGAACGGACTCACGGCAACCTCCATACCCGGGCGCAGAAGGCCGTATTCGGATTCGAGGGCCGTGAACCGGACGTTGAAACGGCTGTCGTCGAGCAGGGTGCAGAACTCCCCTTTCGATTTCTCGTAGACCTGCTGTTCCACGTCGGCGACCTTTCCCGCGAAAGGCGCGCGCAGCGAGCACTGCTCCAGACTCCGGAGCGCACTGCACAGCGACGCTACGGCGTCGGCGTAACCCGAACGGATACGCGCCAGCTGTACGACTTCAGGCGGAGGGGCGACCGTGTCGCCGAGCGGGTAGCCCTGCCCCACCAGTACGTCGAAGAAGCTCAACCGCGCCTTGTCGAGGGCCAGCTGCGCCCTGTGCACCTGCAGAGCGTATTCCGCCGTGTCGAGACGGGCGATCAGGCCGCCCTGCCCCACCCGGGTACCGTTTTTCGCGCCGATGGCGGCGATGATTCCCGCGACCGGGAACGACAGCGTGCTGCGCCTGGAGGCGATCAGACGGCCGTTGCTGATCAGTTCGCGCTGGAAATCGCGACGCCGGAGGGTGTCGACCGTCACCTGATTGTATTCGATGCGGTGCTGCATCCGGTCGGACGAAGCGTCCGTTTTGTCCTTTTTCGCTTTGCCGCAGCCCCCGAGAAGCGCGGCGCAGAACATCCACAGCGTGTATTGTTTCATGGAGAGGTTATTCTTTGATGAGTTTGTCGAATTCTGCGTTGATGTCGGTGTGCGACAGGAAGTCGTAGAGTGTCTTGCGCCGCAGCGAATAGTAGTAGTTCCAGAAATCGGCCAGCGCCGAAACGTAGGTCTGGTTCGCCTGGTCCTTCTCGGTCTGCGCCGTGTTCATCTCCGTGACCGAAACCGTTCCGCGCCGGAAATTCTCCATCGCGATCGCATAGCGGCGTTCGGCGACCTCCCGGGCCCGGGCTGCCACGGCGCACTGGTTGCGCTGGTTGTGGAACTGCTCGATCAGCGTATAGACCGCATGCCGGAAGTCGATCTCGTCCTGCTCGATCTGGTTGCGGACCATCTCCGCCTTGGCTTTGGCCATGCGGACGCGACCCCGGCCCATGCCCCAGTCGAAAATCGGGATCGAGAATTGCAGGCCTACGACCTCCTGGTCCAGCAGGTTCGAATAGGCCGACCGGAACGTCTCCCCGGTCTGCGACAATCCGAAACGGGCGTTTATCGTAGCCGACGCGCCCCGCTCGGCTTTGGCCTGGGCGATGCCGGCATCGGCGTTGAGCGTGCGGATCTGGTTGTCGACGTTGAACGACGAATTTTCCAGCGCCTTGTCCAGGACGAGGACATAATCGACGTCGATGGCCGGAATCCGGTCGTCGAGCACGGGGTCGATGTCGACGTTTTCGTTGTAACGGAGGTAGGAATTGAGTTTCATCTGCTGCTCGCGGACGGCGAGGCCCGTGTCGTTGATCGACAGGCTGTCGTTGAGCATGCGCAGCTGGAGTTGCAGCAGTTCGTCCTGCGTGATGCTGCCCAGCCGGAGCCGCTGCTCCGCAATGGCGTGCAGCGCCGTGGTGTTGGCGTAGTTCTTGACGGCGATGGAGTGTCTGGTCTTGCTCAACAGCAGTTTGAAATAATAGCTGACGGCCTGCGTCGTGACCGCCTCCATCGACTCGATGTAGGTGCGCTTGGCGAGTTCGTACTCCTTCGGGGCGATTTTCTTGTTCCAGCGCAGTTTGTTGTAGGCGAACAGCGGTTGGGTGTACGAGAGCGTAACGGGCTGCGAATAGTAGGATTTCGAATCCTTCGGGGCGAACTGGTCCAGTCGGTTGAGCGACGAATAGAGCCGCAGGGTTCCGCCCGTCAGCGCGATGTCCTGCTTGATCGACAAGCCCAGCGTATTTTGCAGGTTGTAGTTGTCCAGATAGCGCATTTCCCCCGTGTCGTAGTCCTGCAGCAGGCGCAGCGAACGGTCGAAACTCAACACCTCGCCCGTCAGGTTGAGCGACGGCAGCCGGCTGGCCTGGAACGACCGGAACGACCAGTAGGCCGAAAGGAACGTATATTTGGCCACCATCGCCGCGATGGACTGGTTCTGGGCCGCATAGATGGCGTCGTCGAGCGTCAGCCGGACGTGGATCGTCTCCGGCTGCGAAGTCCGTTCGGCCCGGCTGACGGGCTGACGGGGCGGCGTTGCCGGCGGTTGCGCCGCGGCAGGCGCGAGGCCGAGCAGTCCGGCCGCGACGGCTGAAAACAGTTTCTGTGCTCTGAATTCCATGGTTTTATCCCTATTTTACAACCACATTGTATTTCCGTTATGATGGGTGAAAGGACGGTTCTATATTCCTTTCGTTACGGTGCCCTGGATGGCAAAGGTTACGGGGCCGGGATTGGCGCTGTGCCGTACGGCGATCTTCTTGAAGAAAGTTCCCGGCTGTTCGGCGGTAAAGTGGATTTTGAATAGGGTCTGCCCGCCCGGTGGAACGGGCTTTTTGTCCCATGTGACTTTAGTGCAGTGGCACGACGTGTAGGCGTCGAGCAGTACGAGCGGCTTCTCCGACCGGTTCGCGGCCTCCAGCGTCAGCTCCCGGCTTTCACCGAGAGGGATTTCTCCGAGGTCGAGGACCGCCCGCGCGAATTTCAGCACCTCGTCCGTCTCGACCGTGTTGTTCTCCATATCGACGCTTTGCTCCAACGCAGCCATATTGGCCGCTGCCAGCGTATCCGACGGTTTCGGCGCGGTCCGGCAGGAAACGGCGGAAATAAGCGTCAAAAAGAATGATAAATGGCGGAAATTCATAATATTATCGGGGGCTTCCTATTCTCTGTTTAGTACTCCTTCGTTTTTAATCAATTGATCAATCGTGTTTTTATACAGTTCCCACAGTTTTTCATTATGGACAGGGTTTCCGACAAGAACAATCTTGTTTTTCCGATCTAAAAGAAATGTATGAAACATCGCGTCTTCCGGAATAGTCGGATTATTGGTGATAAAATCCTGCCGGTCATCAATATATACCAGCTTGTTCTCCATGTGCATTCCTTGGAAGACACGTTTGACAGTCGAGAGATCCTTTTGTTTCGGTGTGAAAATGAATAAAGTCTGATACTTACCGTTGCTGGCTTGTGTAATATGCGACACCTCGTCCCACTCCCATATGCGGGAAAGGGCACAAGACGCACAAGTTTCAGCATCGAAATAAACCACCATTTTTGCCGGGATATTCAAATTTATGGAATCCAATGCTTTATTGAATAATGAAGATGTGTCCGGCAGTATGATTTCAGTCGAAAAAAGTTGTCCGATCTGTTTCTTCCGGTGGTGTTCCGTGCAGGATAAGAGCAGGATAACGCTGATGGGAATAAGTAGATATTTCATTTTAGACTTATCTTTTAGATGTAATATATTTGCATAATTTATATTGGCCGACGGAATCACATCCTACTCCGTATATTGTACCGTCGTCATCTACTGCCACCGATTCAAGCGCATCGTTCAGAATATAGGATTTAACCGGATTTCCGTCAAAATCGAAACAGAACAGTTGCGGCATGCTATTCTCCATTTGGGGTCTTTCAACGCCCCACACAAGTCCATATATAGCGTCGTTGGTAAGGAAAAGATCTTCAAAACCAATGATAGATTCCGAAGATGTAGTTACCCAACGCGGTTTTGCGCCTTGAGCATAATTGTACCGAGGCTCAAAAAAGAAACGCGCTGTTCTCAATTTCAATCCATTATCGTCGATATCGAATAACTCCAATATGCCGCCTATGTAGGTCGCCGAGACAAGCGTCTTGCCATCCGGACTCAATTTGGCTTTTACGGCATATTCGGTCAACGCCCAATTATCTTCGTCTTCATTGGAGAGTTGAGGATAGTCAGTATAAATATTATGAAACGTTTCGTTTGTAGGATCCCAGAATCCATAACGCAGTTTATCATCATTGCCTTTTGCGATAAATTCATCTTTATATAGAAGCATTTGCGTTATAAAATTGGGAGCATTCGTAACCGTATACTCTTTAAAATACGGTTTCCGATCTTGTAATATGTCGATAATGTCGAAAACAACTATTTTTTTGTAATTGGGATCGTATGCTGTTATCGAACCATTATAATTTGTATTCGCGGAATTAATATCCATAAATTCTCCGGGACCACGGCCTTTCCGACCGAAACTTTTGATAAATGCGCCATCACTTTTCCGGAAAATGTGGAAACATTCAGCTTGTTGATAAGAGTCATGGACAATTAATAGCGAGTCTGAAATCATCATATCTTCCGGAGAACTAAATAAAAAGGATTTATTCAATACAGTCGATAAAAGGCGCTCTGTTTGTCCGGCTGTTATTGTTCCTTCGTATGTAATCGCAGATTGTCGGCTGCATTGATTACAAAAAACGGCAACAATGATTGAAAAACTAACTATTTTTTTCATTTTGTAGAAGCCGATTATCGCATTGCATATGAAAATAAATAAAAATAATTTTCTTCCGAATTTGCATCATATCCACAAAAAGCATGTCTTTCTTTATCATATAAAATATGTGTTAATGAATGATTCAACTTAATACGATCTAGCTGTTCCCCCTTGTAATTGTATAACTCTAAAACGACTGCGTTACCTGAAGAATTCCCAGCAAACAAACAAGCAAACCAATTATCGGTACAGATAATGTCGTTATAATATATCAAAGTGGAATTTTGAGATTCAAGTGGATCTGTAATCACATATCGGGGCACGAGGTCTTTGTTATCCGATAACTCCAGTATTTCGATTCGATTAAAAGATTCATATGCTTTGATAATATATTTTCCATTGGTTTTAAGCAAATAATCATATCCTAGATATTGATCTTTAGTCCGATCTCGTTTTAAAATATCCCTATAAAACGATAAAATATTTTTATTTGATAAATCGACCACAGAAAGTTCATCTTTACTGCGATCCGATGCCCTCATTACATAAATTGAATCGTTTATTTGCAGAATATTTACATAAGGTTTCAGCAATGACTTCTCCTCTGCATTTGTTCCGATTAAATCATAATCTAGACATAAAAATAAAGAATCTCTTTGAATCACATAGCTCCTTATCCTTCTACTTGGGATGTCGTACAATGCGATTTTATTGTTTAAAGCGCATTCTGCCCAATTTGCAGAAATAAATTCATCCGGTCCCCTGCCAATTTTAAGGACTTTATTCTTATAATGAAGTTCTGGCCAACTCCATAACTGGATAATTCCCTCTGTTTGAGAACTGTTTATAACTAAATTATCATCAACCAGACACCAATTGAATAGTGTAATCGTGGAGTCGGGAGAAACAATATCACTGCATAATTCAGTCCTTATCGCATCCGTTTTGATTATTGTAGTGTAATAAGTGTTTTGTCGCTTGGTACATGCTATCACAAGAATAATACACACTACACTAATGACAATTCTTTTCATGTTCGTATATTTTATATGGGCCTATCCAAAAGGAAGGCCCATAAAATGTAAATTAAATGCAATGATCATCTTCTACCGGTCTGTGTGATCTCCAAATTTTGCAACAATCATACGCTCCTCCGTTTCTACTGGTAAAACTTCGATAACCGTTTCGGTAATTGCAGTCACTTTCGTCATGCGCCAAAGCCTCAACATTTGCGTTGAGCAAATCCGATACATTTGTTTTGTTGTAAACGGAATACCCGGTTACAGCAGCAGCGGCCATCAATGCGACAGCCCCTGCAAGAAGAAGTTTTTTCTTCATAATTGTAAAAATTAGGTTAATAATTTGATAAGGCCATAAAATTATGGCTTCTCTATCCCGAACCGTCTTCACCGGTCCAAATTCAACCTGTAAATTAAAGAACGAGTCGGGGTGTGCGCCAGCCCGTACAACAGACCTTGGCTGTTGTCGTACTGGATCGCACCAAGGGCTTGCGAAACATGGAAAGCTTCGATTAAGTTGCCCGACCAATCGAAAGTGACCAGATGGTCACAGCTTTCCAGCCCTAACCCCGCCTCGTTATATGTTTTTCCCGAATATATGGTATATATGTATTCATCGCTGCACGTCACGTCGAAAAAACCGTTGACATTCGATTTCCGGATCGCCGCGGCATGCCTTGTTCCAACTTTTGAAATTGCAATATCTGGATAATGAAGAGCAATTCTTGCAACGCTCGATATAGAATCCCCTGCTATCGCGTTGATCTCAATAATGCCGCAGTTGCTGTTCACGCAGACAAAGCGGGAGCAGTCCGGTTTCATGGCGAGCTTGCTGTTGATATAGGCTGTCGGCAGCAACTCGTCGCCGATCTTGCGTTCCCCCTGGGGATATTCCCCGAAATAGCCGACCTGTCCGGATTCCAGGTTTATAAGCCGGTAACGCCCCTCGGGATAAAGTCCGGTGGAGATAACCCGATTCCCGTCGGTAATGCACGAGACCAAACCTCCGGAAGGAAGTTGCCGGAACGTAGCATCGTTCCAGACGACCGAGGCCATCGCATTCGTGTTACAGTCTGCGATTACGATATGTCCGTTTGCATCCAAAGACGTTGTGGTGATCATCTCTCCGGGACCCCGGCCCCGCTTTATAACACTCTTGCAGGAATTATCGCCTAATCTATATTGAGCAAGGACATCTTCACTGCCGGGCCGCTGAAAAAGAAACCATAAGACACTGTCCGTCACGGCAAAATCGTTCACGCCGAAGGCCTCGATCGAATCCAGACACAGAAACTCCTCCATAATGGCTTCCGGGGATTTATCCAAGTCAGCCAGCGGATTTTCCCGTGCAGGACCGCCCTTGCAAGCGACAAAAAGCAAAAGTGCTATAAATAAGACGGGTTTCATGAAATTTAATTTTCCAATGTCATCCCGAAAATTACACCTTCACTTGTCCAACAACTTCCTGAAATATTTTTGCATTCAGGAACTGTGGTCTCATCTTGGCTTAATGCTTCTACATTTAAGAGAAACAATTCCGATGCAGAACTTTTTTTGTTTGTGATCAAATAACTTGATATGGATAACCCTACCGATGATAATACATAAAACAGAATTTTAATCTTTTTCATAATATCATATACTTTTGATTTATTGGTTTCAAAATTATCTGCTCCATACGAGAGTTATGTTATTTATAGGTTATAAATATTTTTTTTAGTCGTTTTTTTGCTACTTTTGAAGGCGTTTTTTGTGCGATATGAACAAACGAGTCAAAATAGCGATTCTGATAGCCCTTATAGGAGTAATTTCCATTTTGGCTTTGCAGGTGCTATGGGTATCGACTTCGTATAAGCAGGAACAGAAGAAATTAGTACAAAGAGTTAGACCATTAATCGAAAGTACAACTCATGAAATCATCCAAAAAAATTCTACAGTTTGGGCTGATTCTATACGATTATATTATGGAGAAAACTTAAAACCATATATTGCAGGTGCAAATTATAGTACTAATTCTATAATAATAGAAGTTCTTAATCCCAAAACAGGACTTTATAATAAAATTGAGAAAAAATGTAATAACAGCTCTGATTTAATTAAACGTGAATCGGGCATGTACATATTATATCATATTTGTGGATTAGATTTTGAACAATTGGATAGAAGTCTAGATAGTTTATTTGAAAAGAATAATATTTATATTCCCTATATAATCGAAAAGGTGAATACCCAGACGGGGCGGGTCGAGAAAAGCACGAACAGCGAGTTGGCTGACGGCATTTATACGGTTGTCTGTGATACCCTGCAACTGGGCATAACCGGAACAGACGGCATTGTCGTGAAATTCGACGGCTCCTATTCGGGAATGTTCGCACAGATCCGCTATATTCTCCTGTCGTCGTTTGCCATCACGTTGCTGGTGGCGGTGATTCTGTTCGGCATCATCCAGATTGTCATTCAACAGCAAAAACTGTCGGATTTCCGCGAGAATTTTGTCCGGCACATGATTCACGAAATAAGAAATCCGGTCGGATACCTGAAACGGGTTTTGGAACTATCCGCACGAACGGACGATGACAGAAACCTGCAAACGGCATCGAGGAAAATCAGCCAGATCAATCTGCTGATCGAGAAACTCCTTTCGACGACTTCGAACAAACTGGAAATTCAGAAACAGGAGATCGACATCCGGGAAATTCTGGAAAATATCCGTGAATCCTACCCGGATGCCGCTATAACCCTGGAAATCGCTCCGGACGTCCCGACGTTTAAGGCCGACCCTGCCCATTACGGCAATGCGCTGCTGAATCTGGCGGACAATGCCATCAAGTACTCTCCCGCCGAAAAGCGGATCGCCATCCGCTGCTACCTGGAAAAGAATCACGTATGCGTCTCGGTCAAGGACTGGGGAATAGGAATCCCGCTGGAGTTTCAGATATTGGTTTACGACCGCTATTTCCGGGTTCCGCACAAAAAATCAGTCAATGTCTCCGGATTCGGTCTGGGATTGAGCTATGTAAAGATGGTCGCCCGGGCGCATGGTGGAACGGTCTCTTTCACGAGCATTTATAAACAAGGCAGCGAATTTACGATAGGAATTCCTTATGACAACGAATGACTGTATCATTTTATATGTTGAAGACGACGAAGATATCGCCGAACTCAACATCCGATGGTTCGATGAGCAGGGGTATGAAATGGTATATGCCCGAACCGGGGCCGAGGCGATCGGAGCATTCGAGAAAGTGGCTCCGGACATCGTCCTGCTGGATATCATGCTTCCCGACACGACGGGCTTCGAGGTCTGCAAACGCATGCAGGAGATCGATGAAGATGTACCGGTTATTTTCCTGACATCGCTGTCCGACAGCCGGAACGCAATCAAGGGGCTTCAATCGGGGGCCTACGATTACATCCGCAAAGACACCGACCTGCCGGAAATAGAAATGCGCCTCAAAGCGATCCTGGCCCGCACCGGATACAACAACGTCGTGCGCATCACGGACGCTTGTTATGTCGATAGCCGGAAAATGACGATCGTCGTGCAGGATAAAGCGTACAAAGTCGGAGGCCGGCATATCCAACTGCTCAAATTGCTCCTGCAACGGAAAAACCACATCTGTGAACGGGATTTCCTGACCACGAAAATATGGGGCGACAACCTGATCAACGCCGACATCTACCTCAACCAGTCGATCTGCACCTTGCGGCGCATATTGTCCGTCGACAAACGTCTGAAACTGAAAACCTTCCGGAATACAGGCGTCATTCTGGAAATCGACAGATAAGCCGTTGGCGCCTCCCGGCGCCCGGCAATCAGGCGCCCCATGCAGAATCGCATGCAGCATCCCCCAGATCGCTTTGCCGTATTGATGATTGCGGTTTTGTTCTGAATACCCTTAAATGCATTGCAATTCTGCTGTCTGTAAATGAAAAAATCAGCAACCTCTTTTTGTAAGTTGCTGATTTTCAGGGCATAAAACGGAAGCCAAACCTTGGGTTTCTTTCCGTTATGTATCAATATGTTACGGTGTTCTTTGGTTTTTCAGGTCACCGATAAGCAGTTCACCTTTTGCGCCTTGCTGCATTTCTATGCGTCAATACAAAGATACACAATCTTTTAGACAAAAACAAATCTTTTATTCTATCTATTTTGGCAGAGTATTTTATCGTACCCGTCGAAATCCATCAGGTCGAACGCTTCCACCCGCTCCCCCGCTTCCCGCCGTGCGGCTATGATCTCCAACAGTTGCCGGAATTGCCGGAACCGCCTTATCGCGTCGGCTCCCGACGGGGTTGCCCGGCCTCCCGCCCACATATCATGCCTTACGGCATAGGCGTATGCGAACACCTTGAGCGAAAGATGATCGTGGCGCGGCGTTTCCCGCAGGCGGAATATCGTGTCCGTATCGTCCGGGGTCGTCAGGTAATGATACCACCCCGGCGGCGGCTCGGACCGCCATTTGCGCATGAAGATCATCGGCAGGTGTTCCGCCCGGATCACGAAATTATTGCGCCGCAGGTAGGCGATGCTTTGCCGAATCTCCTGACAGGGATCGTAATAGGGGCTTTCGTATATTCGGTACTGCTTCCGGTCGGCCGGATAATGCAGGCTCGCATAGCCGGGATGGAGCAGTTCGTATTGCACGGGCAGCGGTACGGCCATATCCGTCAGCAGTTCGCGCAGCAGTCCGACCATCTGCGCCCCGGCATGGTGTTCTTGAAAAACAAGCAGGTCGCAACGCTCGATAAACAGCCGGAACAGCTCCGGGGGCGAAAAACGCTCCGCGCACCGTTCCATTACCTCCCGACGATCCGCCGCGTCGATAATCGGGTTGCATTCGGCGGCTTTGCCGTGCGAAACGTTTTGCAGATATTCCCGCCATTGCCGGGCCGTCAGCACGACGGCGACCTCCAACCCGGAGTGCTTCGCCCGTTGTTCCAAAAGGCAGGCCGCAACCGACCGCTCAGCTTTGCCCGTCAGGGCGATCAGCACCCGGACGCGCGACATGGATTTCAGATAGTATGCGGCGAGTTGTTCGAAATACTGCGCCGTGCGGAAACCGCGGCCGCAGCCGTACAGGATGCCGAGGGTAAAGGCTGGTTCCATAGTTTGTGGTTGTCGGATTAAAAAGCGGATGCGGGGCCGAAACAATCAAGTGACGCAACTTCACAGATTGAAGAATTCGTTTCGGCCGCCCGCATCCGCAAAATAAAAAAGGACGGCCAGGCACGGGATTACTTGCGTGTTACTACCAGATTTCAGGGCCATGTCCGCCGTCCTTGTGAAGCCCCCGGCAGACACGGCAATGCCCGCCGACCAAGGGCCGACGGACGCCAAAAACGCCTCTTTTCGATTGATTTGCCGTGACATAATACCGGGGTTGAGATTGTGTGAGTGCGCCCCGGAGGAAAATAAAAAAGGGGCGCATTTGCAGCCCTTTAGTGTAGGTCTTGGGAACCCGTTGCTGGTAGCTGTCCTGCGCCCTTGCTTGTCCTACCCCTAAAGGGCAGGACATAACAAGGACTGACAACTTTTATACCCAGCTAAACAACCTCCGAAGAGGCTCCCAAGTTCACACTAAAGATATAAAGAGTTGTTTACCCTCTATAATGTTATGTCTGTCGGCTATGCCGTACTATTCAAATACAAAGATAACATCTTTTCATCTTTTTTCAAATGATGGCCCGTTTTCTGCCTTTATAATTCGGGAACAAAGATAGTAATTTTTATTGGCTTTAATGACAAATACATCCCAGATGTTTATGTCATTAATAGGCTCCTTTGTATTATGAAAAGACAAAGGCGTAATGATGTATTAATTAAGGCTATAGCTGAAAAATTAGTACAGTTAAGGGAAGACAGAGGATTATCCCAGCAAATTGTTTATATTGATACAGAACTACATATGGGACGGATCGAACGCGGAGAGTACAATATAACGTTGAGTACGCTCGCGGAACTTTGCACCTATTACAATGTGTCTTTGAAAGAATTTTTCAAAGGTATGCCTAATCCATAACGTGTATTGTATGAAAAATCAAAGACATAACGAAGTATTAATGCACCTTGTCGCTATAAAATTGAAAAGCTTACGGGAGTCAAAAGGTATTACTCAAGCCGAGGCTTATCGACTTTCAGGTATACATTTGGGGCGCATCGAATCTGGCAACTCTAATATTACAGTTAGTACCTTATCGGCATTATGCAAATTCTATGATATTTCTTTTGAGGAATTCTTTCATGATATAGAACTAAAAGACAGAAAGGACAAATAGATCATAAGTGCTTTATATATTATTATTTACGAATTTTTATCATCCTTATTTTTGAGGGAATCAATTAATTTTGAAAAATTCAACCCTACGTTCGTGGTGATCCGGGCGAGAATCGGGGCCAGTCCCGCCTTGTTGGTTCGTGCCCTGCGCAGAAAAAAGGTCACGCAAAATCGTTTTCTCTCCATCGTCCAAAATTCAGTTTAGTTTAACAATCCTTACGATTGAAAAGCCTTGAATGTTTGGAGCAAACCGATGTCGTTCAGCGCATTATCACCATTCGCGTGGTGCATTTCGACAGCTCGTACCCATGTACCACGATTAAGCACTTTAGTGACCTGCTTTCGTATGCGTTCCTTTGCTCTGGCCAGAAACGAAATAATCCCGCATATCGTTGATATACAGGATTTTTTTGCTTCTATTTGCGTCGCTTTGCGCAACAAAAAAAGAGGTCAAAATGACCTCTTTGGAGCGGAAAACGGGACTCGGACCCGCGACCTCAACCTTGGCAAGGTTGCGCTCTACCAACTGAGCTATTTCCGCAAAAGCATGTTTCGTAATTGCGAGTGCAAAGGTAGCTAAAAAATCCGAAACTCCAAATTTTTCAAACGCATTCTGCAATTTTTTTACGATATGCTGGCCTCCGGGTGCTTTACTTGAATATCCGTATGCGCTCTTCCCAAGGCTCGAAACTCTTTTCCTGCGGTTCTCCGCCCGGCTGTCCGAACGGCATCTGGGCGATCAGCCGCCACGCTCCGGGCAGGTTCCAGCGTTCACGCACCTCGCGGTCGATGAGCGGGTTGTAATGCTGGAGCGATGCGCCGAACCCTGCGTCTTCGAGCATCGTCCATACTGCCAGCTGGTGCATGGCCGAGGTGTGCTCCGACCAGATCGGGAAATTGTCCGCATAGCGCGGGAACTGTTCCTGCAGTTTCCGCACGACGGTCGTGTCCTCGTAATAAAGCACCGTGCCGTACCCCGATGCGAAACTGCGGTCGATCTTCTGCTCCGTGGCTACGAACGCCTCCGCGGGAACGATGGCTTGCAGGGTCCGTTTCACGATCTCCCAGAACGCCTTGTGCTGTTCGTGCATCAGGAGCACTAGCCGCGTCGACTGCGAGTTGAAGGCCGACGGGATGTGCTGTATCGCGAAACGCACGATTTCCTCGATCCGTGCGTCGTCGATCGGGGATTCGGGGGTCAGTTCATAATAACTGCGCCGGTGTTGCAGCGCCTCTTTCAGATTTCTCTCCATAGTCGTTGGCATGTTATTGTATGCCCTTTTGCAAAAATAACACAACTTTGGGAAAAATGTGCGGATTACAACGCGAAATAGTATCTTTGTAGCCATGAAGAACACGATCGAAACATTTTCCGCATTGGGCGCGCGCCTGCTCGGTTTCGGCGATGACGATGCGACGCGCGCGGTTATGGACGCCGCCTGTCGTGCCAACGGCTGGTTTGCGCCCGCCGATGTCCGCCGTGCGGTGCGCGCGGTCGCCTGCGACATGCTGCAACGCGAAAAGCTCGAAGCCTGGCTGGCGAACTACCCTGCCCTTCCGGTTGCGGCGCCGCGGCGCGTGCTGGTCGTCATGGCCGGAAATATCCCGCTCGTCGGTTTTTTCGACCTGCTGTGCGTGCTTGTGAGCGGCCACGGCTGCCTCGTGAAGCCCTCCGCCAAGGATTCCGTGCTGATGGAATATGTCGTGGGGCTGCTGCGCGAAATCGACCCTTCCGTGCCGGTCGGGCTGTACGACGGAACGTCGCCCGTCGACGCTGTGATCGCCACCGGCAGCGACAACGCCAACCGCTATTTCCGGGCGCATTACGCCGGCATTCCCTCCTTGCTGCGGGGCAGCCGCCAGTCGGTAGCCGTGCTTTCGGGACGTGAGACGCCGGAACAGCTTGCCGGACTGGCCGACGACATCTGGGCCTATTCCGGGCTGGGGTGTCGCAGCGTGTCGCTGATTTTCATGCCGGAAGGATATGAACCTGCGCTTCAAATGCCGCCCGTAAACAATAAGTATATAAACAATTACAGACAGCAGCGAGCCTTGCTGGAGATGCAGGGACGGCCGTTTGTCGATCTGGGATGTGCCGTGGCCGTCGAACAATGCGCCTTTCCGGCGGCGTTGAGCCGGATCGCCTATGCGCACTACACGGCGTTGGACGAAGTGGCCGCATGGCTTGCCGGGCACGACGGCGAACTGCAATGCGTCGTCACCGGGTGTCTCCCCCACAGCCGCCGCGCCGGTTTCGGCTGCGCACAGTCCCCGGCCCTGACCGATTATCCCGACGACCGCGACGTTCTTGCGTGGCTTGCGGCGTTGGATTGACAAAAAGTGTTATATTTGGTGTTGTAACGTAACAATATTCTAAAAATACTACTGCAATGTCGATGGTTTTCCGATTCCGGATGTTGAGCGACGAGAACGACAATTTCGTGCGCGATTACGAGGCGCTGTACGACATGACGCTGCTCGATTTCCATAATTTCATCCTTCAGTCGCTTGAGTACGAGCCTTGTATGGCTTCGTTCTTCACGGCCGACGACCGCTGGGAGAAACAGCGCGAATTCACGATCGTGGACATGGGCGACGGCTCCGGGGATGCTCCCGCGGCGATGGAGAGCGTGACGCTCGGCCAGATCATCCACAACCGCCGCGACCGTCTGATCTATCTCTTCGACATGTTCGGCGACCGGGCTTATTTTCTGGAACTTACCGGAACCTTCGAGGCCGATAAAGGGGCTTCCTATCCGCGTGAAATCTATGCACAGGCCGCCGCTCCCGACCAGTACGACCCGTCGAAAACGCGCGTGGACGACGAGGGGTCGATTTTCGGCGACGTGATGAGCGAATTCAGCGATTTCGAGGGCGACGATAATTACGACGATGAGTACTAAACGGCTGCTGGTCGTCGTCGGGCCGACGGGTTCGGGCAAAACGGATTTGAGCATCCGTCTGGCCGGCCATTACGCGGCACCGATCCTTTCGACCGATTCCCGGCAGGTTTACCGGGGAATGCCGATCGGCACGGCGCAGCCCACTGCCGATCAGCTTCAAGCCGTTGAACATCATTTTATTGCCTCGCATGATATAAAGGATCGCTTGAACTGCGGGGAATACGAGGTCCAGGCCCTTGCGCGGCTCGAAAGACTTTTTGCCTGCCACGATTACGTCGTTGCCGTCGGCGGTTCGGGGCTTTACGTCCGGGCGTTGTGCGAAGGTATGGACGACCTGCCGCAGGCCGACGAATCGCTGCGCGGGGAGTTGGACCGCCAGCTGGCGGAGGAGGGACTCGGGGCGCTTGCCGAGAAGCTCCGGGAACTGGACCCGGAGTATTACCGGGTTGTCGACCTCGACAATCCGGCGCGTGTCATGCGTGCGCTGGAGGTCTGCCTTCAAACCGGCATGCCCTACTCCCGGCAGCGTACCGGCATACGGCGTGCGCGTCCGTTCGAGATCGTGAAAATCGGTGTCGACCTGCCGCGCGAGGAGCTTTACGACCGCATCAACCGCCGGGTGGACCGCATGCTTGCCGACGGTCTGGAAGCCGAGGCGCGGGCGCTGTACCCCTACCGGGAGCTGAATGCGTTGCAGACGGTCGGCTACCGCGAGTTTTTCGATTACTTCGACGGGCGTATCGGCTATGACGAGGCCGTGGAACTGATCAAGCGCAATTCGCGCCGCTATGCCAAACGGCAGCTCACCTGGTTCCGCCGCGATCCGGAAATCCGTTGGTTCCGTCCCGACGACGATGCGGCGATGATAAATTACATAGATTTTGGCAAATCGTAAATATTTTCGTACTTTTGCCGGCGTCTTTCGGCGAAAGACTGCGCCCGGATGGTGGAATCGGTAGACACGCCGGACTTAAAATCCTGTGGCCAGTAATGGCCGTGCCGGTTCGATCCCGGCTCCGAGTACGAAACAGGCCGTCGACATCGTCGACGGCCTGTTCTTTATTATATGAAATCTCCCTCGTCTCGACGGTTCCGCAATTTGCCGGCCGTACGGCGACACGACCATCTCTTTGCACCGATCGAAAGCCTCGCGTCGCTTGATTTCGGCGAGAATCGGATCACGAACACGGACCTTTCGAACCCGGCCGATCCTGCATTGAAGAAAGTGATCGTCGATCCGGGCTACGAGTTCGAGCTGGTGACGACGCTGTTCAAGAATCGTCCCGATGTCAGCATCGTAACCGAGTAGGGGATCGTCCGGAATCCGCACGAGAGACGAAGAGGGGTGTCCGCAAAATCGGATGCCCCTTTTCGTTTTGCCTCGAACAGGGAATGAAAGCGTGTCCGACGACGGGAAATCGGTGAAATTGTTCCGATATTTTTTCATATTCTGCAAGAAAGCACTATATTTGCACTGTTGATTCGCGAAACCGGTCATCCGACCGGATTTTTTACCATTTTAGATTTTATTATCAGACAATTTATGCAGGATTTTAATGCACTCGAAGGCAAGAGCCTCGCCGAATTACGCGAGATTGGCAGGGCCTTGGGAGTCGGGAACGTAATGTTGAAGAAAAAGGAGTTGCTCGAACAGATCAGGGCGGTCACCCTCGTCGCCGGGCAGCATAGCGATACCGAGCCGAACGCCGTGCCGGCGGAA